>JBDHJU010000119.1:0-7936 GCA_039586755.1 Gemmatimonadota bacterium
CCTGCGGGGGACTCGAAATGCGGCGCCCTCACGGGCTTGTGGGTTCGAATCCCACCCCCTCCGCTTTCCAACACAACGACTTAGAGCGCTATGCCGCTCGCGTCCAACCGGTCGGTGCGGTGGGTGTTGCGTGTTTTGTTGCGTCGTCGTTGTCTTCCTCGCCCGCCAGGCGGTTCGCGCTGCCCTCCTCAGACAACGGTTCTCTCCCGCCCAAACGCTAACAACAGAGCACACTGAGTTCGCCGGTCAGCGCACAGCCGTTCACTCACAGTCTCTTGCGTAGCAGTCCCGTCGAGTCCTCTCGAACGTCAACCTGATCCCACCTCCATCGTCCCCATCATCGAGCTCATGAAAGAAGATCAGTTTGTTGCTGCAGAAAACGTAGAACGCGGTATCTTCGCCTCGTTCCTCGGGATCGGGGTGGTCCGGCTCAACGGTGGTGATGGTAGTGCGCGTGTAGGTGTACGTGCCGCTCCAACCGCAGGTGTCCTGTGTCCCGCAAACAGGGTAGGGGTCAACGTCACCGGAAACGGACACCGAGAACTCACTTTCGCTGTGGAAGGTCATGATATACGAAAAGTGTCGTCCGGGGGGGAGGAGTTCGTCGTCACCCACCACGGCGCTCGTGGCCCTCCAAGAACCGAGGAACGGATTTTCGTTCTGTGTGTTCTCCGCCTCGTCCAGCGTTGGATCAGGAACGTTAAACTCAGGCTCGGAAGCTCCCTCGCAGCCGACTAGAGCAGCGGCGCAGAGAAAAACTGGGATAAGTCGAGCGATTGACATTGTGGGGACTCCTTGCATGTAAGGTCTTCGGCACACCAACCTCCGCCCGTGCCCGCCAAGAGCGGGCGGGCTGAGACACGCGCAGCTAGGGCGGGGCCCGTTCGCGCCGCAGACACCGTCTTGTCTTGGTGAAGTACGTGAAGCTATCCGGTCTGATCGCTGCTGTGGGCCAGAATAGCACCCAAGCAGAAGTGTGTGGTAAAGCCACGGCTGCGTACTCCCAGGAGTCAGTCACTCCCACAGCCGCACATGCTAATCGCAGGCTGTCACCATAACCCGACTCCCCACACCCAGCAACAAATACGGATTATCGGTCGTAGGCATACCTCGGGGGCAATGCGGTATCTAGAAAGAGAGAGGGCGGCCCCGGAAGGAACCGCCCCCTTGTGGCACAATCCAATGTCCACTCGCTAGGTCCTATTCCTTAGTGTGCATCACGACACTGCATCCAGCCGTGCTGCTAGAACGCGTTGTCCGTATACTCCACGCTGCCGTCCGTGTCCTTCCAGCAGATAATCTGGTCTTCATTCTGGTCAGCGATCGGTTGTTCGGACGAGTCCACTGTCTCATACCCCTCAAGGCAGACGCCTATGACCGGCTTAACGTTGTCGATCTTCACGCGGCAGTCATTGTAAACCCTTATCACGCATCCCGTCTGCTCGTAAAGTCTCTTCAGGCAATAGTACCCGTCGCCGTTGCGGTCCACGTTGGCCTCATAGCCGCCTGCAGGTTCCAGACTGAAGCCAGCGGGACAGGTTCCAACGATCTCGAACTGCAGCTCGACGACACGCGTCTCCGTGGGCACTCTACTTTCGCAGGCAAGGAAAGCGGTCAGAACGGTTAGCGCTGGCCCAAGCACCAGAAACTGCTTGCGCATGTGGGACCTCCCTTCGCAGCACGCTTTCAGCGGCCTAATGTGGTTGAATGTGCGGTCTGGGCCCTAGTCTCCACTTATTGCATCCCATAAGTAGGCACGTGGGCGGATGTAATTTGTCATGCGAAGGTAGGTAATCTCGGGCCCGGGGTCTTGCCCGTCAAGAGAACGGTCGCTCGCCACCTCACGACGTGCGTTCGAGCGAGTCGCCTGAGAGGTAAGAGTCGGAGTGAGGAGGAAACCATGGGCTGGCTGTCACGCTCGTTCTGTGTGGCTGTGGCGGCGCTCGTGACGGCCGCCTGCGGCCCCTCGGTGGCACTGTCTCCGGTGGAGCCAGAGCAAGTGGAGCTCTACGTAGAAAACGATCCCCCGTCCGACGAGTACAAGGTCATCAAGCGGATCGAGGAAAGGGTCCTCGAGGAGGGACCCGATGCCAGGTACCCCGCGAGACCGGTGTTGCTCGAACGGGCGAGGGCAAGAGCCGCCGAATTGGGCGCGGATGCGCTCATAATAGAGGAGATTGTATTGAACCAGTTCGATCCTCTCGGCAGGGTGACGATTCTCAGGGCGGTGGCGGTCTACTTTCCAAGCAGGCATCCGGAACTGAACCGGGATTGAGGAATTAGCCAATCGCGCAGCCCCGTTCGCAGCTTGCTTAGCACGCAACTAGCCCACCTGCGCGGACACCATCGGGCGCAAGGTACCTGCGGTATGCCCACGGTGCGTTCCCCCGGCATTCGCGCAAACACTGGAGAAATTCTCGTGGCCGACTAGCGTACATGCAGGACCTGGCCTGGCGGGGCGAGCGGGGTGTCCATAGAGTGTTGCGCGAAACGTTGCGTGTGTGGAGGGATATCGACGGTTTAGGCAGTACTATGGGGTACGTGGTCAGAGACGGAGCCCAAGCATGGCGTACTCTCAGGGACCATCAAGCACCATGGCTCCCTCTCCTGAAGGCACTCGAAATGCGGCGCCCTCACGGGCTTGTGGGTTCGAATCCCACCCCCTCCGCTTCGGTTTTGCAATGCGCCGCACGTGGGCGTGCGGTCCCGAGCCTCACCCCTTCTCTGTTTCCTCACGCGGCCTCCCGCTCGTTGATGCGCACCCGCCAGCACCCCATCTTTGAGCACAACTAGGTGCCCGTAATCCCACATACCTCAGGCCGCAGGTTGCGACCATGTCCTGTCTCAACCGGCTAATCCGTGTTATCCAGAAGCGCTCGGTCGGTCGGGTGCGGCACGAACGGACGGCCATCCGGTATCCTGCGTACAAGCGGCGCATATTAGCCACCGGAGTGTTGCGAAAGTACAGAGGAGGAGCTCCATGAAGAAACGAACCCGAGTTGCTTACCGGGTGAAGCTACTGGGGGCTGCCACATTGTCGGTGATTGGATTTGCAGCGTGGCCGATACACGTCCAGGATACCGAGCCCCTCGACCTGGGGGCGGTCGCACTGATCCGTGACGAAGCCATGGAGCGATCTCGTGTCATGGAGATTGCGTGGCATCTCACGGAGCTGCATGGACCCCGTCTGCCTGGTTCTCCAAATCACAGAGCGGCAGCGGAATACGCGCGGGGAGTGATGACCGACTGGGGTCTTTCGAACGCGCGACTCGAGTCTTGGGGTCCATTCGGATCGGGTTGGTCGAATGAGCGGTTCTATGCTCATGCGGTGTCTCCGCAGGCCTATCCACTCATCGGATATCCCTTCGCCTGGACGCCTGGTACGGATGGGTGGGTAACAGGTGAGGCGATGATCGTGCGCATCGAGTCGGATGAGGACTTCGATCGCTACAGAGGAACGCTCAAAGGGAAGTTCGTTCTCACCGAGCCACCGCGGGACGTGAAGCCGCGCTTCGAGTGGCCGCAGTTCGCCCGTCGGTTCCCCGATGAGGAGCTTGCTCGCATGGAAGAGGGCTACATCTGGTGGGAGGACCTTCCGGCGGAGTACGAGTATTTCGATGCCCGACGCCTCCTGCGCCCACAGCTAGCTGAGTTTTTCCTCCAGGAAGGAATCGCTGCATGGCTGGTGTATGGAGCCGGCGATGGCGGCAGAGTGGATATCTTCTGTTGCTCGCCCAGAAGGCCAGGAAAGTCCACCATTGTCGGTCTCATCCCTGAACACTACGGGAGGATCTACAGGACGCTGGAGCGCGGCTATCCAGTGACGCTGGAGATGAACATTCAGAACCGTGTTCATACCGAAGACATCAATTCCTACAACGTCCTTGCTGAGATCCCTGGAAGCGACAAGGCCCAGGAGACTGTAATGCTTGGCGCCCATTTGGACTCCTGGCACGCCGGTACCGGTGCGGGCGACAATGCTGCTGGTGTCGTCGTCGTGATGGAGGCTGTTCGGATTCTTATGGCGGTGGGTCTTGAGATGCGAAGGACGGTGCGCGTTGCTCTCTGGGGTGTCGAAGAGCACCCGTACCCTGACGGTGCCTTTTCGTACGTGCGACAGCATCTGGCTGACCTCGTAGGAGACAGTGTCATCCCAAAGCCCACGCATGCTGACTTGTCGGTCTATTTCAACCTTGACACCGGGACTGGTCGGATTCGAGGTGTCTACCTCCAAGGGAATGACCGCGTTGCCCCGGTCTTCGAACGGTGGATGGAGCCGTTCCACGATCTCGGCATGACGGTGTTGAGCCCTCGAAGCGTCGGAGGCAGTGACCACTTCACGTTCGACTGGTCTGGTATCCCAGCATTCCTGTTCATCCAGGACCCGGTGGCTGACTGGGCACACCACTCGAACATGGACACCTATGACCGTCTTATCGAAGCCGATCTGAAGCAGGCCGCCGCCATCATGGCGTCGTTTGTCTATCACGCCGCGAACCGCGAGGAGAAGCTCCCGAGAAAGCCGGAAACGGACAGCGAAGATGAAGGTTCGGGTCTCAGTCGTTGAGTGGGAATACGGAGGCGCTCCATGATCAACTGCATCCTTGTTGGCTACCAGGCGCTGCTGGAGAGGTACGAGTAGCAGGGGTGTCCCCCGACTGTCCCCCTGACTGCAGTCCACTAGAAACACAAGACTCGACTAACCGGCCTCTTAGAGCACCCGAAAGGGTGGATTCTGTTGCAGGAGCGGTCAGCAGTCGTCTGTAGTCAGTGATCCGGCGCAGGACTCGAAATGCGGCGCCCTTCGGGGCTTGTGGGCTCGAATCCCACCCCCTCCGCCTTGATGTGAAGCGGCTTCCGGGCCTTCGGGCTCGGGAGCCGCTTCCTCATCCCCCTCGGGTGTTGGGACGACTGTAGGGACGTCCGGCGTCTCGCCGCCCAGGCCCATGCGCTCGAGCGCGGAGTCGTAGCAGGCGCTCGCCGTCGAGGGTGCGTAGACCGCGTAACGCTGCTAGGATCTCACCGCCGAGCGGCAGCATCTGTCGGCCGCCGCCCTCCAAGAAGGCTGATGTTTTCTGAGGCG
Source organism: Gemmatimonadota bacterium (assembly GCA_039586755.1). Lineage (GTDB taxonomy): Bacteria > Gemmatimonadota > Gemmatimonadetes > Palauibacterales > KS3-K002. Next base: position 5,084 of record JBDHJU010000119.1, read on the forward strand.
CTATGGCGTGAAGTACGAGTTAAGGAAAGATGCCCGGCGGCTGGGGTCTCTCGCGAAATAGTCAAGCGAATCGTGTCGCGCTGACCCGACGCGCCTCCAAAGGTTGTTCTTGCTTCTCGCCTTCGGTATCTGTTAAGAGGTGCGCACAGTATCCCGACGACTACCCGAATCGAGGCAAAGGAAGATTTGGTGCCAACAAGACCCTCTCTCCGTCGTGCAGTCCTGGCCGCGCAGATTTGTGTCGCGGTCTCGTCTGCTCCTCTTCTCGGTCAGGACAGCGTTGACTACGGGACCGAGCTCACCGTTCCGGCGTCCGACAGGATCCTGACGTTGGCAACGTTCTGGAGCGAAGCGAAGTACAACTTTGCCTTCTGGGATCGTGTCGACCTCGACTGGGACGCTGCGTTCGCGGAGTACGCTGAGCGAGCCCTGAATGTGGAATCGGACATCGAGTTCTTCCGGTTGGCCATCGAGTTCGGCAACCTTCTCGGCGAGGCGCACACCAACATAATTCTGCCGCGCCGTCTGTGGGCTGCGTACGGCGCCCAGCCTTTCATCGAGCTCTCGCCCGTCGGTGACGACGCCGTGGTGACCAACGTCGCCAGCGACCTCGTCGGCCGCATTCCAGTCGGGTCGGTGGTGACCGAGATCGACGGCAGGGCAGTGAGGCAGTATCTGGCCGAGGAGGTCGATCCGTGGGTCGCGGCGTCGACGCCGCAGTACCAGTTTGCCATGTCGTTGATGGGCGAGGACGAGCAGATCGCCGGTGCCCTGATGGGGCGGCCGGGGACGTCGGTAAGACTGAGTTTCGTTTCCCCTGACGGCTCGACCCATACCGAGACATTCGTTCGCCAACCGCTTGCAAACTTCGAAGACGCCGACTGGATCCGCCGTGGCCGGGTCAACAAGCCTCACTTCGAGTGGCGCTGGCTGGAAAACGACATCGCCTATGTCGGCATCCACGTATTCTGGGACGAAGCCGTTGTCGAGCAGTTCGAAGAGATCGTGCCCGAGCTGCGTGCCCGCGCCGGTGGCATTATCCTGGACGTGCGCCTCAACGGGGGCGGCAACTCGAGTTACGGAGACCAGATCGGGAGCTATTTCACCGAGGCCTCCGTGCCGATCATGACGTGGACTTCGCCAAAACACGTGGCTGCCTTCAAGGCTTGGGGTTCGCGACGAGATTCGCCGGACGAATACCGCCCATATGGTCGCGTAAGAGCCACGATCGAAACCCAGGTGCACGTGCTGGAGCCGGCACCAGGGCCGGCACTCACAGTCCCGACGGTCCTCCTGCAAAGCGCCTACACGTATTCAGCGGCGGAGAACTTCGTTCTGCTGATGCAGCAGCTGCCGCAGGTAACGACGATGGGAACCAGAACCGCCGGTAGCACGGGCCAACCGCTGATTTTGAGGCTTCCCCACGGCGTCTTCGCAGGTATTACGACCAAGCGCGACATGACACCGGAAGGTGAAGATTTCGTGGGCGTTGGGTTGGCTCCCGATGTGGAGATTCTCGATCGGGCCGCAGCGGTTGCCCAGGGCCGCGATCTGCCGCTCGAGCGAGCAATCGAGCACCTGCTGACGGTCGGGCGGCCCGAGTTCTAGGGATCCTAGGCCGACGGCTCATTCTTGAACGACGAATTCCACCCCCAGCGTCTCGACACGATGCGGCTTCCGAGTCCTAGGGCTCGGAAGCCGCTCCCGCATCCGCCTCAGCACGGTCGCCGCTTGACGGCATGTGTCCGGATCCGGGATGCGTGGTCCCACGCGCGGGCATTCTGCGAAGGGGGGCCAGGGATGTATTGACCCTCAGCAGTTCCAGCACAGGTGGCACGATCTTTCCAGTGTGAGGGGTCTGCTGGGCCGCTTGACGACGCGTCGATGGACGGAGACTACGCTTGATGCCAAACCTGTGGGAGGACCTGAAGTTTTCGCTCCGCTCGCTCTCTCGACGACCGGGCTTCACGATCACTGCTATCTTGGTCATCGCGATCGGCGCCGGCGCCACTACCGCGATCTTTTCCGTTGTCAACGGCGTACTGCTGAAACCCCTGGACTATAACGAGTCGCGGGACCTGGTCACCGTTGGGGTGGACCCGGCGGGCCGCCCCACCGACGTGATCGATTTCATGTCCCCTCCCGACGTCGCCGATCTGCAGGCCGAATCGTCGGCATTGATGACCTTGGTCGGCTACACCAGCAGGAACGTCGCGCTGACCGGGTCAGGAGAGCCGACCCTGGTGGCGGTGGCCATTGTTTCGGATGGGCTGCTAGCAACATTCCGCCTCACACCGGTGCAAGGGAGAGACATACGGGCCGATGAAACCGGTCCCGGCGCGCCTCGTGTCGCTGTGATCAGTCACGCGCTGTGGCGGGAACGCTTCGGGATGGCGCCGGAAGTCTTGGGCCGGGTCATCGAGTTTGGCGGCAGGCGCTTTGAAATCGTGGGGGTGGCCCCCGAAGGATTCAGCTATCCTGGTCGGACTCAAGTTTGGGTGCCTCACCGAATCAATCCGGAAAGCTGTGGACGCCGCTGCCACACCTGGCGTACCATCGGTCGTCTTTCTCCCGGGGCGACCGTCGCTTCAGCGCAGGGTCAGGCTGATGTCATCGCTGGGCGCCTTTCTGAAGCGTATCCCGAATCGAACTTCGAGAAGGGCTTCGTCGTGCTCTCGCTCCAGGATTGGGTCGTCGGGGACGCGCGTGCCGGACTGTGGATTCTGCTTGGCACGGTGACGGTGCTCCTCCTCATCGCGTGCGCGAATGTTTCGAACCTCTTGTTGATCCGGGCGTCTGATCGAACGGGAGAGATCGCGGTGCGGACGGCGCTCGGGGCGAGCCGCAGGCGCG
>JBDHJU010000038.1:0-59593 GCA_039586755.1 Gemmatimonadota bacterium
TGCGAGGAAGTCCGGCCGAGAGGTTCTCGTAACCATCCTCTGTAATCACCACTGTGTCCTCGATTCGGATCCCCATGGTCTCGCTCTCGGGAATGTTGATGTCACAGGCGAAAATGAAACCGGGCTCCAGAGGTTCATCGGGGCCGGTCATCGATGCCATCACATCGTGTGTCGCGAGCCCGATCGGGTGGTTGTAGCACCCCCATCGCGTCAGCCCACGGAATCGGCGCTCGTCGGCATCGTAGCCGTTCTCGAGTAACCACTCTCTCACCTTCTCGCCGACCTCTTGGAAGGTGGTCCCGGGGCGGTAGTTGTCGAGACATCGCCGGAAAGGAGGTAGAGATGTCAGCGTTGTAGTAAGCGTAATCGGGGCCCGCGTCGAGGATGATGAAGTCACCGTCCTCCAGCGTGCGATCATGGCGGTGATAGTGACCCCAGGGGTGGTGTTCTCCCGACATGATGATAGTCTCGTAGGCCAGCTCTTGGGCACCCTCTCGTTTGCTGACGAACTGGAAGAGAGCGGCCAGGGCCCGCTCCGGCATGCCGACCTCGGTGGAGCGCATAAACTCGAGATGGGCGGCGACCCCGATCCGCGCCGCTTCCCGTATCAAGGTCACCTCCGCCGGCGACTTGATCTTCCGCAGCACCTGGATCGTGCGGAAGCAGTCGCGAATCTCGACGCCGGGATACCGCTCCTTCAGCCGCTCGACCAGCTGCAGCTCTCGGGTCAGGCGACCGTCAAAGGGCTGCTCAACCATCGTCCCCTGCAACGCCCTGTACACTTCGTTCGTGTTCATGCGGTGAAGCTCTTCGGGACGATGGGACAGACAGAAGGACCCTACAGTCTGACTGAGCTCGCCTATGAAGGCTTCCAGTTCCTCGACCGGCTGCGCCGCTTCGATCCCGGTGAACCCTTCAGGGTCGAGGGCAAGCTCGGGAGGGATCCCCTCTCCCCGTGCGTCGCGCTCGTCGAGGGTCAGGAAAAGCATGCTCGTCCGATTGACACCATCGACGACCAGCCAGGCGTTCGGCGCCTCGACACCGGTGAAGTAGATGAAGTCGTTGCTCTGAAAGAACTGATAGCTGGCGATCGGTGAGGTGGCGCCAGGGATGATGACCGCTCCATCGGGGACCTCGTCCATCAAACGCTCCCTGCGGGCGGCGTACTCGGTGTCCTCGATCAGGCTGGCTGCAAGAACGAAGGGCACTTCGTCCGGCGGCGACTCAGCCGTGTTGCATCCTTCCGTCAAAGGGAGCAGCAAGGCAAGCAACAGGAGGGCCCGAATTGTGGAGGGCCGGAATGCTGTACTGTGGATTTTCATGCTGCACCTCTCTCTCCCGGGCATTGCGAGGGGATCAGTTGGAATCATCCGAACAGAATGAAGAGTGCGTGGCCGAAAACGCCGGCGCAGAGACTGCCCACGAAATGTGTGGCAATGGCCAGATTGGTCAGGCCACGCTCTTTGATACCGTCCATCATTCCCACGTGGGTACTTAGGAAGCCGGCCTGGCAGATGCCGATGGCGGTGAAGACGCAGATCTCCTTGGCGCCGACGATCCCGCTCGCCAGGAACTCGGGAACGATGGCCAGCGCGGCGCCGACGGATCCCAGTGACGTAACGGGAAACGCGATGGCTTCCGGATTCGAGAATCCAAACAACGGCTCTATGATGAATGAGAGCTTGGCACCAACCCAGGGAAAGAAACCGATCCCTTCGTAGGCGCCTCCCGTATACACGCCTTCATTCGGCCCAAATGCCAGCATCATGACGACCGTGCAGATGATGACTATCCCGGGCATGATATCGAAGCCTGTCTTGACGCCATGGACGCCGCCGTCCAGCAGCGCTTCAAGGGCCCGCTGCGCCACGTTCCCCTTCCGGACCTCCCGATAGCGCAACAGGTCGTAGCCTTCTTGTTCCTCGGAGATCACTCGTGTGTCCTTGCCGTATTTCTTCCGGCCGAAGTACCCCATGAACCTCACGCTCACGATGCCCCCGAAAATCGCACCGATGTTTCCTAGCAGGACGGCTCTGCCCAACGAGCCGGTTTCTGACGACTGTGCCAGCATGAAAGTCGTCACGATGAGGCCCATCCCGAACACCGTGCCCAGGTTCACCAACGTCGTGACCTGCCACTGCCGGAAGTACTTCAAGAACCCCTTGTCTGCGGTCAAAGGCATAATAGCGGGGTTGTCCGACAGATAGGTTGCAACGACCCCGACGGACGCAGCGCCAGGGAGTCCGAAGAGCGGCTTCATGAGGGGAGACACCAGGCGGTTGGCGATGCTCACGATGCCGAACTCTGCGATGAGAGACGTGAAGGCGCCTGCCATGATGATCACACCCACCAAGAAGAAGACGGTATTCAGTATGAGGTCATGAGCCGTTGCCATCATGGTCTTGAACGTGTACGCGACTCCCATTTGCCAGGCGAAGATCGCGAACACGACTGCGAGAACGGCCAGTGAGACCAGCGTCTCCGTGGTGATGGCCTTGACGATCTTCCTCTCGGGCTGCTGACCTTCGGTGCTTTTCTCTCTTTTGACGCCAAATGCCATATTCGTATCCCCTCGATCGGCTGGGGCCATTCTATGCTTCTTTGCAGCTGACGGTCTCGATATGTGGTGCCGGGAAGGGTCAGCTCGAATCTACGTCGCCGCAGGTAGCCCTGGAAACCGGTGATTGGGACAAGAGTGGTCGAACTTACGAAATGCTTGACTTACGAGCGGGCACACCGCAGGTTAGTGCCTTACCGAAACTCCCGCTGCCTATACGTTTTGTGTGTTTCCGCCACGTTTCGTGGTCGCCGAGCTCGTACGGTGCCCCGAACAAAGGGGAACGCGCGTCCCGTCCATAGGCGCTCCCATCCCGCCGATATCGAGACCCGCCCGGGGCCGAACGGCAGGCGTGCTCAAAGGCCCTTGGAACGGTACGCGAACCGGGAGATGAGCTATGAGCCCCAATCTCGACCGTAGAGCCTCTCGAGGCGTCGCGATTCCGGTCTCCCGCCTTCTGATCGCAATCTCCGCGCTCGCCTTCATTGGCTGCGAGCTGCCCTTCGATACCGACGAGACCCGAGAGAGCCGGCCCTCCCTTTCGGGCGACGCCGCCGGAGGTCCGGTCTTCGCCGTCGACGTTTCCCACTGGTCGGGAACCGTGACGGAAGGCGAGGTCGCCTGCTGGTGGGACAGCGGCGTGCGGCACGTAATCACGGGTACGCAGGTAGCCGACATTACCACGCAGCAGCTGCAGACGGCTGTGGACGCAGGGATGACGGTGGATGCCTACGTGATGCTTTACTGGGACTACGACATCACCGATCAGGTCGAGAGGGCGCTGGCGATGACTGCGGCTTATCCGATTCAGCGGCTCTGGCTCGATGCCGAACAGCCGCCGGGTGGCCGGTCCGCGGCCCAGTTGACTTCGAAAATACAGGAAGCAGTGAACGCCTGTGGCACGCAGGCGTGCGGGATTTACACACGTAAGGTGTGGTGGCGGGACTATGTGGGTAACACGGCCGCGTTCTCTCACCTGCCCATCTGGTATGCGTATTACGACGGGCAACACGACTTCGACGATTGGTACAATCCGCAGTACTGGTACGAGGGCCCGTTCGGCGGGTGGGAAGACCCGACGGGCAAACAGTACGACTCGGACTGGACCGCGCCCGACCTGTGCAACGTGAACCTCGACTACAACATCATGTACAGGCTCGAGGCTGCATCCCGCCTGGTTGCCGAGGTGGGCAAGATCAGTGCGGCACAGGCGGACAAGACTACCTGGCAGTCGGTGGCCTTGAGCAATTCATACGCGAATCCGGTCGTCGTGATGCAGCCGCCCTCATACAACGGGGGGCAGCCGTCGACTATCCGCATCCGCAATGTGTCGGCGAACGGCTTCGAGTTCCAGATCGATGAATGGGACTACCTCGATGGTGCACATACGACCGAGACCATGAGCTACGTGGTCGTCGAGGCGGGCGTCCATCGGCTGCCCAACGGCGGGTTATTGCAGGCCGGGACACTGACGACAAACCACAACTTCCGGTCGGTGAGCTTCGCCCAGACCTTCGCGAACAGACCAGTGATCCTCACCCAGGTCCAGAGCTACAACGGTGGCTCGGCCCTAGTGACCAGGCAGCGGGCGGCCTCGGCCAGTGGATTCGATGTAAGGGTTCAGGAAGAAGAAGCCAACGACGGAATACACAACGCGGAGACCGTGGGATACCTGGCTGTGCAGCCCGGTTCAGACGTGTTGAGCGATGTTCCGTTCGAGGCGTCGCTGACTCCCGATGCCGTAACCCACACGTGGTATCCTGTCACTTTCGGGGGTAGCTACTCCGATCCGGGTTTCCTGGCCGGCGTCCAGACCACCGATGGAGGCGATCCGGTCGGATTGAGGTACAGATCGCTGGGATCTGGAAGCGCCGAGATCGTCTTGGAAGAAGAAAAGTCCGCGGACGGGGAGGTCGGTCACACGACGGAGGTCGTGGGGTACCTCGTCTTCGAAAACCCTGGAGGTCCCGTTGGCGGGCCTCCCCCGGCGCCCACCGGACTGAACCCGAGTAACGACGCGACGATCACGACCAGCTCCGTGACGCTCGTGGTCGACCCGATCTCGGACGCCACGCAGTACGACTTCGAGATCGAGTATCTGATGGACGGCACGTGGACGTACTACCACACTTACTCGGCTAACGGACCATCGCAGACGTTCTGGCCCGTCCATGACGACACAGCCTACCGTTGGCGAGCGCGCGCTCAGAACGGGCAGGGTTGGGGGCCGTGGTCGGACTGGGCAACGTTCAACTTCGGGGATGTCGGATCGACCTCTCCACCGCCCGCTCCCACGGGACTGAATCCCAGGGACGATGCGACGATCACGACGAGCTCCGTGACGCTCACGGTCGACCCGATCTTGGGCGCCACAGTTTACGACTTCGAGATCGAGTACATGAGCGGGGGTACATGGACCCGCTACTACACCTACAGCGGCACCGAACCGTCGCGGACGTTCTGGCCCGTCTACGACGATACGCCCTATCGCTGGCGGGCCCGCGCCCAGAACGAGTACGGCTGGGGTCCGTGGTCGGGTTGGGCGACGTTCAACTTCGGTGACGTCGGATCGACCTCTCCGCCGCCGGCTCCCACGGGGCTGAGCCCGAGTAACGGTCAGACGATCACGACGAGCTCGGTGACGCTCACGGTCGACCCGATACCTGACGCCACAGGCTACGAATTCCGGATCGAGTACCTGAGCGGCGGGTCGTGGACGTATTACTACACCTACTCCGGTAGCGGGGCATCGCGGACGTTTTGGCCCGCCGTCCACAATACGAGCTACCGCTGGCAGGCCCGCGCCCAGAACGAGCACGGATGGGGGCCATGGTCGGGTTGGGCCACTTTCTCCTTCCAGGGCTAGTCGGGTAGGCGGCAAGGAGCCCTGCCGATGTCCAGGATCGGCAGGGCTCCTTTATGTTTTCGCGACGGGTCTCAGGCGTCAGGAAGCAGTTGAGCAGTTTCCCACGTGGCCGGGCTGTCCGGCGACCCGTGTAGAGGCCAGAAAGCCGTCCGCATAACCCATTCGCCGGATACTTGAGCGGAATGCATAACACGGAACCCCAGCCCGATCTCAGATCCGGTGGCCACTCTGATTTTCGAGAACGGAATCCTGATTTCGAATGTATCCAGTTGTTCCCCGTGCTCGCGTTGGGATGGTCTAGGACCGGTCTCCCAGTCCGCGTTCATGGTGCAGGTCGAGTAATCGTCGTATCGCCCCGCAGTTGCACAGTCCGACGCTGACACGTGAAACCACCAGTCATCGGAACGAAGAGAGGGGCTTCTGTCATTGTCCGTGTCGAGAAACAGCTCTGGTGCGATAAAGATCTCTTCGTTCGTTGGTTCAAACACGTATGCAACTTGAAGGCTTTGATCGTCGTGCATCAGCCAGACGTTTGCTATTACTGAGTCTCCGAGGACGTCCTCGAAAGAGAACCTCACGAGCCTGGCGGCGTCCCATTCGCCGGGTGAGACCTCACCATCGATCGTGGCCCGGGGACCGAAGGGGATCGCAAGTGAGACTTGATCAATGGAGCGTTCGCGTTCCAGCTCCTCGATCATACGCTGGGCGTAGACCATGTCGGGGTCGACTTCCAGGCATTTCCTGTAGTAGGCGAGCGCACGCTCGATGTCGCCGCGCTCCCGGTAGATGCCTCCCAGACGCCACCAGCCGTTCAACGAGGCTGGGTAGAGCGCCACCAGGCGCTCGAGCAGCTCGATCGCTTCGCCCACCCTGCCGGCCTGCGCCAGGTTGTCCGAACCCATCGCCAGGACCATATCCGGAATCGCCACCTCATAGCCGTAGTGTTGTGACAGGCCGGCATAGTACCGCTGGATCTCGGCGAGCGACGCCACCTCGGTCGCGGCCGGGAATCCGTAACCGCTGAACACCAGGGTCAGCCCTTCGCGTAGGCCCGTCGGCGCGAGGAAATCTCCGTTCTCCTCCACGACGTCCAGCTTCCATGCAAACTGGGCCGGTCTCTTAGCGGACAAGGCCTCCTCGAGTCGCGGCATGTACTCCAACGCCTCGGGGAAGTCGCTATCCTCGGCGATCACATACAAGAAATTGTCGAGTGTGTCTCTCTCGGCGAGGACCGTCCGGACTCTTTCTATCAAGTAGTCACGCTGCTGCAAGTAGCGGAATGGGTTGTTCAAGATATAGACATCGAAAGTCTCAGGTCGCTGTGTCAGGGTGTAGAGCCCGAACGTCCCCCCGGCCTGCGGGCCGACCAGAATTCGGAAGTCTGCGGCACGATAGTTCGCCTCGACGAACGGCATCGCCTCCTCGACCATGAACCGCAGAAAGCGGTCGGCACCGGCTGGGTTGCCTTCGCGATCGAGCGGCAGGTAGTCCCGGTAACGGTCGGTGTTCACCACTCCCACGAGGATCACCGGCGGCATTCGCGTCGTGCTCATGAGCGTGGTGATGTGCAGGGCTTCGGGGAAGTAGTTCCTGATCTGACCGCCGTAGAGGATATAGATGACGGGGTATCTGATCGCCGTCGCCTCGTAACCGCGCGGCAGGTTGACGAGAAGCGTGCGATCTTCGTCGAGTATCGCGGAGTGAATGATCCTGTAGTGGCCGATGACGATGTCCTCGTTGTCCTCCTGAGCGAAGGCGGGGAGTACGGTCGTCGCGGCCAGGAATGCCAGCATCACTATCAGGGTTGGGCGATGTCGCTTTGCAGACCTCATCACTCGGACTCCTTGGCCGGCAGCTGAAACCCGTGGCGAAGATCGCGGAGCAGACTTTCCATGGCAGCGAATCCGGTAGGGGGCCAACAACTACACCCTACGCGGCGGCCATGCGGCCTGTTTCGCGTCCGCTGCGCGGGGTGTGCGACTGAGCGAATCCTGCCGAATCGGGGTCCTGTGGCGCGTAGTCTCCGCCCCTTGGATGTGTCCGCCGGCACACGATCGATCGAACCTACCTTTCGGTGCGAAGCCACCGTATCGCGTAATCGCATGTGAGATAACGGGTTGCCCTTCGGGGCCCGGTAGGGTCCCCGCTGGCCCCGCGCTTGCCTACTGAGCGCTGCGGGCAGGGGGGTGAGGGGCTAGACTTACACCGGGAGAGGAGGGTCGCATGGCCAGATGGAAGCTGGGTGACTTCCTTGCGAACCGGCGAGCTCTGCACACTGGCTTCCTGGTGCTGCTGGCCGCCGTGTTCACTATCGGGCTGAGCTTCGCGACGGTGGAGTTGCCGTATCTCATCGACGACGTTCTGCAGAACACCATCACCACACCGAGCCTCGACTCGCACGCAGATGAGGCGAGCGTCCTCAAGACCGAGCTGTTCATATCCCACTTCAAGTTGCGCCTGATCGGTTACGTCTGTTTCGGTCTGATGGTGCTGGCCATCGTCGCCGGATTCGCCACACGCAGGAGCGGGCTCGCAGTTCTCGGCGCCGTCGGGTTCATGCTTCCGGTCTTCGCGCAGTTCGCCGCCGTGATGTTCTTCCTCGCCGGGCTCGGCGTGCTGAACATCCTGTGGCTGCCGGTTCTCGACATTTCGTACGAGCTGCAGCGGCTGGGACTGATCATCCGGGCGCCCTACGATCTGCTCAGCTGGCTGTTCCGACAGGTGGGAGTGAACGGTTACTGGCCGATCGTCTACTTCTTCATCGGTAGTGGGCTGCTTCTCTTCTTCCTCGGCACTTTCGCCTGGCTGTCCGCCCGGGCGCGGAAGCAGGGTGTGGCGGATTTCTGGATGTACCGCATCTCGCGCCACCCTCAGTACCTCGGCTGGATACTCTGGAGCTACGGCATCTACTTGCTGCTGTTGCAGGCGCGATACCCGAAGCGCTCGTGGGGCATCGAAGCGAGCCTGCCCTGGCTATTATCGACGCTGGTCATCATCGGCGTGGCGATGGTGGAGGAACTGAACATGCGGAGCCGGCACGGCGATGCGTACGAGACGTATCGGCGGAGCGCTCCCTTTCTATTTCCGGTCCCGGCGTTCGTGGGAAGGCTCTTCGCGCTACCGTTTCGCCTCTTGTTCAAGAAGAACCAGCCTGATAGGAAACGGGAGGTGGCGGCCGTCCTCTCGCTCTACGCGGTCGTTCTGATGGGTGCGTCCGCGCTGTTCTACGGCGGTGGCTGGGAGAGAACGACGGCGCTCGCCATGCCTTCCCCGAATGTAGCCGAGCTGGAGGAGACCGCCGCTCGGTTGGTGGCAGGGCCGAACCGGACGTCTCACGGACGTTGCGGAGATTGCGAACGGCTGGCGGCCTTCGGCGATCCGGCCGTGGACTACTTCCTCCCACTCCTCGAGAACGAAGAGGTCGAAGTGCGGGTCCTCGCCGCCGAGTATCTGGGGAAGCTCCCCGCCGAACGGTCGGTACCGGCTCTGCTCACAGCGCTCGATGATTCCGTAGCCAACGTCCGCTGGTATGCGCTTAGCGCTTTGGCGGCTATCGGATCGCGGGAAAGCGTCGAACCGATGTTGAGGCTGCTGGATGATCCGGACCCCAGGGTCCGAACCCGGGCCGTGCGGTCGCTGGCCGAGCTGGGGGTGGAAGAGATCGTCGAGCGAGCCGACGAAGGACTGAGCGATTCTGTCTCGTGGGTTCGCGTCTCGACCTTGGAATCGCTGGGAATACTGGGATCTGAGAAGGCATTGCCTCTGGTAACGAGACACTTGGACGACGAGTCGGCATGGGTGAGGCGCACTGCGGTGGTGGCGTTGCTGAAGATCGGTTCGCCCCAAGCGCGTGAAGCGGTGCAACAGGCGTTAAGTGATGAGGACTGGGAGGTGCGTCTGTATGCGGAAGAAGCGTTGCGACGTCTTCCGTCGAATTGACACCCCGTCGGCAGGCAAGGCCGACGAGAAAGCGGGGCGGCTTCGATGAAGCGGCCCCGCTCTCTTGGGTCTGCCCTGTGCGCCCCCGCCAATCGCGCGCTCAGGCTGTATCCAGGTAACGGTGATTGCAGTGGTCGTGCCCCTGCATCAGGGTCCTGTCGCGATCCATCTTGAGGTTCGGGTTGAACGCTGTGGGCCAGTAGTAGTCCATGTTGCACACGGCGGCGTGCCCGATCGCTCCGCCGAGACCGGCTGCCTGGAAGGTCTCGGCGATAAGGCACTCGGTGACCCGCAGTCCAAACGCCTTCTCGGTATCCTCTACAACTTCGTGTGTCAGTATCTCGGCGTACCTCGGTGGCCGGAACTGGCCAACGAAAGTCTGGAAACTGGTGTCGGGCGCTCTCTCTGCCTGCAACTTGCCAATGCTTCGGCCGTACTCGGCTGAGTTCAGATCCAGCAGACGGATGGTCTCCGTCTCGCCCAACGCTTCTTGAAGCGTCCTGATGAAGCGAAAGAAACTTCGGTTGTTACGCTCGGACTGTTGTCTCTCTGACATGGTCAGGTCTTGAGGGACGTCGAACTTGTGTTGCTCCTGCTCCTGGGATGTGCCCTCGCAGATCCCCACGCTCGGCAGCTTGCAGAGACCCAGCCAGGCCATCGCACACGCCGGGGCCGTTCGAGTCAGAAGTTCCCGACGATTCAGATTGAACTCATTGCCACTGGCCATGGTGTCCTTCCCGGTTCAAGGAGACGCATGATTCGGCTATTAAAGGTACCTACGGTCTTTTTACAAGAAACGTTCCATGGCAGCAGGCGCGCGTGCGTCGCGTTGGTTGCCTGGATTCTCGTGCGCGACGCTGTGCGACCGGTCGGGGAATCTGTCCGGTTGCGGGACAATCGAGTCCCACAGCCGGACGGAGTGTGAGGTTGGTCTATTCGTACGCGAGTGCGTCGGCGGTAATGATAGTGGTGGCGGTGCGGGCGGGATAGAGTGTGGCGATCGCGGCGACGATAGAGACCACTGCCAGCCACCCCACCATGGCTCCCGGCGCGGGTACGAGAACGAACGGGGCCTGGAACATGATCAGCCCGAACGCTTCCGTGAGCAGACGGCTCATGGGAACCGAGATCCGCTCCATCACGGCGAGGCTCATGGTGGTGGCGAGGCCCAACCCGCCCACCGCCACGATCAGCGCCGCCATCGCCAGCAGGAGACCGGAGACCATGAAAAAGTGATCCTCGAGCGCGACCCGGGTGGTGGCGATGCGTTTGCTTACGGCTACTTCGAGTCCCGCGCTCTGTAGCGCCCGCTCGACCCGCCGTTGCACGTCGCCGGGTGAGGCGGACGGATCGGGGCGCGTAACCACCGCTGCTCGAGCGGCGAGTCCCGGGCGGCATCGACGGCGCGGCGCCTGCGGGCGCGGAAGCGTGCCTGAGGGAATCGCGTTGCAGGCGACCCACCGAAAACTGGCAACCATTCGGGTTCTAAACGCGTCGATGGGGTAGTCCACGCGGATTGCCTCGGACGTTACATCTTTACCTGGAGAAGGTTGACGAGGGCTGGCAAAGTGTTCCTCGACACCCTTAAGGCTGTGGCGCTGGCAAAAGCCAGAGGGAAAGGAGCATCGCAGTGTACAAGCGTATTCTCAACGCAATCACCCCAATCGTGATCATGCCGTTGGTCGCGAGCTGCAGCTCCGGCGTGAAAGTAGGCGACGTCATTTCGGCCGATAACGCTGTGCGCCTCGAGAGAATCTCTTACCTTGACCTCCCCTCGTCGTTCGTGAATGCCGTCGTATTCTCACCTGACAGCCGCTACCTGATCACGGGGGATAGGAATGAGGAAGTGATCGTGTGGGAGCGAGAAACATGGAATAGGCGCATCCATCATACGGCCGAGAGCAATCTGCGAGCCGACGACGAGGCACAGGTCGGTTTCTACGGCACCCTGGCTCTCTCGCCTGATGGAAGAGCCATCGTTAGTGCCAGCGCGGACGGTGTCAGAGTACGGGATTGGGACGGGAATGAGCTGTATGCGATCTCGTATGGAGCCCGGGTGTACAGTGCCGCCATCTCTCCCAATGGTAGGCTCTTGGCAGTCGGGGGAGTGAGTGACAACATAAAAATCATCGACTTCGAAACGGGGCAGGAGGTAGCTGACTTGAGGAGTGATCGCGAATTCATCTCGGTCTTGGTTTTCTCCCCCGATGGCGAAGTCCTGCTGGCAGGCTATGAACGTCCCCAGAATGTGATGTCAACTTGGAACACGACTAACTGGCAGGAGACCTCTACCTTCAGCCACGTGGCAGAACGCTTTGACTACCACGATGCCATCTTTACACCGGATGGCCGAAACCTGGTGATAGCAAGTACACGGAATCACTTGGAATTCCTGGATATGACCACCAAGCAAGTCGCAAGGATACTGAGGGGGCACGCCAGGGCGCCCTATCAGCTCGCATTTTCTCCGGACGGCTCAGTGTTGGCGTCTGCTGCTGAGGATGGGACCGTTCGGCTGTGGAATGTGGAAACTGGAGACATTCTGAAGGTCATCGAGAACGCCCCCCGTGCGGTCTTCTCAGTCGCGTTCTCGCCCGACGGCACCCTGCTGGCGTTTGGGGTCGAGGAGGAGGGTGTGGAGATCTGGGCCGTGGGAAGCCAGAGCAAACGTGCCTGACAGGATTCGCGTTGAAGGCGCCGTGAGGCACCTTCATACCGAACAACGCGCGTCGTGCGCGCGGTGTGAGTCTCCACCTGTGACCATCGGCTCCGGAGGCCGAGGACGAGCGCTCGTCAGCGCTCGTGGGCCACGGTATTCGCGGGCTCTCGGCGACTCAGCGTCTGTGAGCGTCAGCCAGCGTCCGTGTGCGTTGTCACTGTTATTGGCAGTGCTGGCAGGGAACCGTGCGGTCTCTGAGAAGGGCCCTGCGCCTCGGTTTGCGTCGGCTCGATCGGCGTGTACGACACGGCCGGGCGCTGGAGCACGGACTCGTGCGGCTCGCCATGCGGCGCCATCACCGCACCGGCGCCCTGCTCCTGCAGTGCGCGCTAATGCTCAGCGTCCGGCACTCTCGGACTAGCGCAGCACCTTTACCTCGAGGTAGCTGGCCTGCTCCGGCGTGTGGTAGACCCGGTGCGTCGCCTTGACAAAGTCCTCCTCGTCGGCCTCGAAGATGTTGTCCACGTACTGCTGCGGGTTGCGGTCGAACAGCGGAAACCAGCTGCTCTGCACCTGCACCATGATCCGGTGACCCGCTTTGAACGTGTGCAGCACATCCTGTAGCGGCAGCCTGACCTCGGTCACCCGGCTCGGAACGAAGGGTTCCGGATCCTCGTAGCTGTTGCGGAACCGCCCGCGGATGATCTCGCTCCGCACCATCTGCTGATAGCCGGACATTTGGATACGTTCGGGCGTGTGCTCCGAGTTGCGTTCGCTGTCCGGATACACGTCGATCAGCTTCACTACCCAATCCGCATCGGTGCCGGTCGTCGATACCTCAAGGTGCGCCAGGATGTCCCCCGCTAGAGTGACATCTTCCTCCAAGATCTCGGTCTGGAACTCGATCACGTCGGGCCGCCGCTCGGCAAACCGCTGGTCCTCGTTCATATAACGGCGCGGCGTGAAGACGATGCGGATCTGGTCGGTGTAAGGCACCGGCTCGTTCGGGTCGCTGATGTACTCCGTGTACTGACCCTCGCGCGATGTCGGCGGGTCCGGTGATAGGAGCTCGCCGTCCCTCAGGTAGAAGCGCTGCGACTCGGCGGCCCGCGGCGGCCAATGGTCGAACTCCCGCCACTCCTTGCGTCCGGTGTCGAAGGCCAGCGCCTCAAAGCCGAGCGGCTCGCCTTCACCCTTGAGGAAGTAGCGGAAGAAGCGAGCCTCGACCTCGCGCTGATACCAGCCCGAGATGTTGTCCCCGTAGTAGATATCGCCCACCATGTGCGGCGATCGATCAAAGGTCCAGCCGCCGTGGCTCCAGGGACCCATCACCAGCACGTTGTACGTACCCGGATTCTCACGCTCGAGCGTCTTGTAGATGTTGAGTGGACCGTACAAGTCCTCCGCGTCGAACCACCCGCCGACCGTCATCACGGCGGTGCTCACGCCCTTCATGTGTGGCAGGATATTCCGCGCCTGCCAGAACTCGTCGTAGTTCGGATGTTCTACGAGTTGCCGCCAGAAAAAGTTGTCCTCGCCGTAGTATCGGCTCGAGTTCTTCAGCGGGCCCAGGTCCATGTAGAACTTGTAGCCGTCCGCCGTTGTGGGTCGCACGAACTCGAACCAGTTGCGTGTCGTCAGGCTATCCTTCTGAACGCCGGTAAGGGCCGTAGCCAGCCAGTAGGTGAGCGAATAGGCGCCGTGGTGGTGGAGATCGTCGAAGAAGAAATCGGCGATCGGTGCCTGCGGCGACGCGGCGACCAGGGCGGGGTGCGCCTCGGGCAGGGCCGCCGCCGTGTAGAAGCCCGGATAGGAAACGCCCCACATCCCGACCTTGCCGTTGTTGCCTTCCACGTTCGCGAGCAGCCACTCGATGGTGTCGTAGGTGTCCGAGCTCTCGTCGATCTCCGCGTCGCCGGCCACGTGTGGGCGCATATTGTCGTAGAGGCTTTCTGACATATATCGCCCGCGCACGTCCTGGTAGACGAAGATGTAGCCGTCCTCGGCGCATGCCTGGCTGGGCCCGAGGAAGTCGGTGTAGTTAAAAGAACCGTAAAACACGAGCGAATAAGGAGTCCGTTTGAGAAGGATGGGATACGACCGGCTGCGGTCCCTCGGCCTGTAGACCTGCGTGAATAGTCTCACTCCATCTCTCATCCGTATGTAGTGTTCGCTCTTGCTGTAGTTCTCCAAGACGAACACGTAGCTGGCTGCGTTGTCGTTCTCAGGATTCAGCTCCATCGACTTCCTGTAGTTCTGGATGGCCAGCTCCGTGTCCCCGTGTTTCATGTACGATTCGCCGAGACTGTCGTACGTATTGAACGCACCGGGATAGGCCGTGACGTTGAGCTTGAATATCTCTATCGCGTCCTCAACCCTGCCTCGGTTGAGGTACTCATAGCCCAGGCGGTTCATGACGGACTCTGAGAAGACGACCGCATCGGGGTCAGCTCGGAGGATGTTCTCGAGCACCTCGGTGGCCCTGGCGACACCTTCGGTCCGTATGATCTGGATGAAGTCGTTCTCGGTGGGTACGGACTGCTGAGCCCAGGCAGTCACCGAGCACAACACGGCGCAGAGGACCACGATTAAGCTACGGCGGCACGTTTGCATCGCTCCTGCTCCATACGCGTTTGGACCGGACGGCTGGCTTGGAGGGACGGACGTAACACGAGAGCAACCGAAACGGCTGGCAGCATGTACATAGCGGCCCCTCCGGAAACCCAATCGTTAGACACATTGAACTCCGGGGACGGTTGCACCAGGGAAGGGGCGCCACGACGGCGACGCATCGTTGCTCGCCGGGGCGGTTCCAACAGACGGGGCCCTGCGACGTATGGCGCCGCAGGCGTGCCGGAAAGATCTTGGTCCTGAACTGGCCTGCCTTCCAGCCGGGCTTTGCAGCTATCGCATCCTCAAACGCGCCTGACAGGATTCGAACCTGTGACCTTCGGCTCCGGAGGCCGACGCTCTATCCAACTGAGCTACAGGCGCGTGGATCGCTAAGTTATTAGGTGTGTCTCGGGCAGGGAAGCCCCGCGTCTGTGAAGCGTGTCGGAGCGCCGCCGTAATTACGAAGGCGCCCCGATACGTGTAGAAGTCCGTGGCCGGCTCGTGCGCTCCGGCCGCGGGGTCTGCGGCTCAGCCGCCGGGCTCGGTGTCGGTCTCGCAGTCGCGGTCGGAGCAGGGCAGCGGCGCGGGCCGGATCTGGCCCCGGATCTCGCCGCGCGGATAGGCGACCGTTCGCACGTTGACGTAGGCGGCGCTGCTTCGCATCCAGGTGAGCAGGGCAGCCAGTGTGCCGTCGAAGCCGAGGTCGGGCCGCGCCACGATGTCGTCATCGGTGAGCGTGCCCCGAACCACGAGCGTCGGGACCGGATCGGTTATCGTCGGGTCCGTGGTGAGGGCGTTGGATCCGTCGATGGGTAGCCCCAGAAGTACGGCGACCACGGGACCGTTTGCACCCTCTCGTCCCAGGTGTACGTGAGCGGCGGTCACCCTCTCGATCTGGGTGGCTTCCAGGTGGAAGTAGAGTCCCGCGGTCCCGGCCGAGAGCTGGAAGCGCGCACGACCGTGAGCAGGCGTATTCACCGGCGGCACCTCGTTCGCGCCGTCGAGCTTGGCTTCGAAGACCGTCGGCGGCGGCGGAGGCGGTGGGATGACGAAGGGGTAGATCTGCCCGCGGATCTCTCCGCCCGGGTACCCGACCGAGTGGAGGTCCATGTAGGCGGCGCCGCGCCGCATCCAGGCCACCAGCTCCGCGACCGTGCCGTAGAAGCCGAGCTCCGGGACCGGCATGATGTTCTCGTCCGTCAGGATGCCCTCGAGACTGAAGACTTCGTACGTGGGCGCCCCGTCGGTGAGAAGTAGGTTCGCCACGGCGGGCCCATTGGTCCCGCGCCAGCCCAGGTGGATCTGGACTTGAGTGACGTGCGAGACGCGCGCCGCGATCACGAAGAACCGCATCGCCAGCGGCCAGGCCACCCCGGTCTCGTCGTACTGGTACTGTGTGACCGAGAAGAAGGCCGCGCCGCGGCCGTCGGTATCGACGGGCGGAACGACCTGCGACCCGTCGAGCACGGCAAGGAACTCCGTCCCAATCGGGACATCGGACAGAGCGCGCTCGATTGGGTCCTCGGTGAGGTTCTGGTTGGGCCCCAGCGGGGTTTGTGACTCATCGCTGCACCCGACGACGAGGGCGAGTGCGGCGATGGTCGTGAGCGTGGCTCGGAAGATTGAGCGACTCATCGTGGCCTCCCGGTTTGCGCGCGGGGAAGTACTACGGGCTGTGCGGCCCGGGAGTGCAACAGAAGTGCCAGCGCGGCCGTTCTCTCTAAGCGACGACCGCGCAGTGCATTAGTGAAATGGGCGTACGGCGGAGTGGATGGAGATCGTCGAAAACCCGTCGGCGAAACGACGAATACTCAAAGGGCGCTGCAACCCTAAGACTGCGGCGGCTCCTCCTCCGAAGCCGGGAGCGCCGGCGTCTCAGATTCCGCCTCTTCGTAGGCGCGCTTGAACTCGGTGCGGGCCACCTCGACACTGGCTTTGATCGCGTCCCAAGCGCTCTCGCCGGCCGCCTGGATCTCCTTGAGCTTCCCCTGGATCTCCTGGCGCTTAGCTCGCAGCGCATCAACTCGCGCCTGATATCGCTCGCGCGCTTCCGCCTTCAGCTCGCCGGCTCGCTTCTCCAGCTTGTCGATAGCCGCGTTCCATTCGTCCAGCTGGCCCTTCAGCTTCTCTAAATACTCGTCGCGCTTCTCGGCCATAAAGGCCCCCTCGTTCGTGGGATAAGAATCTGCGGTGAGTGCCTGCTAACGGAGTGGAGCCGAGGGGAGTCGAACCCCTGACCTCTTGAATGCCATTCAAGCGCTCTCCCAACTGAGCTACGGCCCCATCCCGGTGGACAGTAGACGGCGGTTGGTGGACAGTCAACCATGAGTCTAACTGTCTAGCGTCTACCGCTCACTGCCTACCGAACCAAGCGCCCCCAAGGGGAATCGAACCCCTACCGCCAGCTTGAAAGACTGGTGTCCTGACCGTTAGACGATGGGGGCATGGTGCGCCAGGGAGGATTCGAACCCCCGACCTGCGGCTCTCTATCCACCTGAGCTACTGGCGCCTTCAGCCGACCAAGCTCGCGGCGGGGATTGAACCCGCGACCTCTTCCTTACCAAGGAAGCGCTCTACCACTGAGCTACGCGAGCGGACAGGCCCGGCAGGACTCGAACCTGCAACCCCCGGTTTTGGAGACCGGTGCTCTGCCAATTGAGCTACGGGCCTTCGACCGCTGACAAACCCATGGCTGGGGGCGGACTCGAACCGCCGACACCGGGATTTTCAGTCCCGTGCTCTACCAACTGAGCTACCCAGCCCCCCTGCCACCGAGCTCCGGGGGTGGGATTCGAACCCACGACCTAGTGGTTAACAGCCACCCGCTCTGCCGCTGAGCTACCCCGGAATACCTGAACAATCTGGTCCTAGTTTGTCAAACAGCCAAGCCGCAAAAAGAAGCCCGCCTACGGTGCTTGCGCAGGCGGGCCTCACTCCCTCTCTCGCCGTCGGAGCCAGCCGCACCCGCGCTAGCCGCGTTCTCTCCTAAAGTTGAAGAACGCGAATGCGAAGTTCCGGCCGCTCCAGTTGTATCGACTCACGACGGCTTCCCTCTCATCCTCCTGCCTTAGGTAGCGGGGGTGGGATTTGAACCCACGACCTCCGGGTTATGAGCCCGGCGAGCTACCTGACTGCTCCACCCCGCAGCATGAAAGCCTCGTAACGTATTGGGAACGTTGGGAGGTGTCAACTCGCGAATTCCGTTGGGAATTCTCGAATTTCGATTCGGGGACCAGTGGAACAGGGGAGGCAGGGAGGTAAAGAACCTGGGGTGCCGGGGCACCGATCGTGGGGCGGGTCGGTTGACAAAAGCTTGGTTATTTGGCAAAATTGCCAAGTGATTGTGCCTGCTGGAGGTTCGGTTTCATGGACCAGAAAACGCGTGCCGGGCTCGAGGCACGGGCCCGGGTGATCAAGGCCATGGCGCATCCTACGCGGCTCCTCTTCGTCGAGGAGTTGGCGAAGGGAGAGCGATGCGTCTGCGAGCTGAACGAGATGGTGGACGCCGATGTGTCGACGATCTCGAAGCACCTGGCGGTGCTCAAGAACGCCGGGATCGTGCGGGATGAGAAGCGGGGCAGCCGGGTGTTCTACTCGCTGCGTACACCGTGCGTGCTGAATTTCTTCTCTTGCGTCGAAGGAGTGCTGAAGGAACAGGCGCGGGAGCGGGCAGGGCTCGTATCGTGAGATCGAGCACCGCACACACCGCCGCACCGCCTACTGTCTGGGCCCGGGAGTGGAAAGCGCTGGCGGCCATCGTCGCCGTCTTCCTTCTCTGCTTCTACCTGCCGGTGGAGTGGCTGAGCGGGTCCGCGCGTTTGCCCGGCGCCGTCTGGGAAGGGCTGTACCTGGTCCGCTGGTACGCGCAGGAGCACGTGATCCTTTGCTTGGTCCCCGCCTTCTTCATCGCTGGTGCGATAAGCGTGTTCGTGAGCCAGGCATCGGTGCTCAAGTATCTCGGTGCGGGTGCGAACAAAGTCGTGGCGTACGGAGTGGCTTCGGTCTCGGGAACGCTGCTGGCGGTCTGCTCGTGCACGGTGCTGCCGCTCTTCGCCGGGATCTACGGCATGGGTGCGGGGCTCGGTCCGGCGTCGGCGTTCCTATATGCCGGCCCGGCAATCAACGTGCTGGCGATCATCTTCACCGCCCGGGTCCTGGGTCTCGAGCTGGGCGTCGCCCGTGCGGTGGGCGCGATCGTCTTCAGCGTCGTCATCGGGCTGTTCATGCATTTCATCTTCCGCAAGGAGGAGATGGAAAAAGCGCGGATCCAGGCGCGGCTGCCGGAGCCCGAGGTGAAGCGGCCGCTCTGGCAGAACGCGTTCTTCTTCGCGAGCCTGGTCGGTATTCTGGTCTTTGCCAACTGGGGCGAGCCTGCTCAACAGACCGGACTGTGGTATGCGATCTATTCCGCGAAGTGGGTCATCACCTCGGCCGTAGCACTTGTGCTCGCCGTGATTCTGGTGCGCTGGTTCGATCTGGAGCTTTGGAAGGTTGGGGCGGCGGTCGTTCCAACTGCGGCCTCCGCGTTTCTTTTCCCGGGCCAACCGCTGGTCCCGTTCGCGGTCGCGGTAGTCGGACTCTCCGTCATCACCAGCACGCGAAATGGCGAGCCCGGCGATTGGTTCGCCGAGTCGTGGAAATTCGCGAAGCAGATCCTGCCGCTCTTGTTAGTCGGCGTGTTGATCGCCGGGATACTGCTGGGTCGGCCTGGCGAGGAGGGGCTCATCCCGTCGGCCTGGGTGAGCGGTGCGGTGGGCGGTAACTCGCTCTTCGCCAACCTCTTCGCCTCTATAGCCGGCGCTTTCATGTATTTCGCCACCTTGACCGAGGTGCCGATTCTGCAGGGCCTCATTGGAAACGGCATGGGCGCCGGGCCGGCGTTGGCGCTCTTGCTGGCCGGGCCAGCGCTTTCGCTGCCCAATATGTTAGTAATTCGGAGCGTCATCGGGACGCGCAAAACGTTGGTCTATGTGGCGCTGGTGGTGGTCATGTCCACCGTTTCCGGCTTGATCTACGGCACGATACAGGGATAGGAGCATTCATACATGAAGATTCAGATACTGGGCAAAGGATGTCCGAGCTGCGAGAAGCTGGCCGAAAACGCCGAAGCGGCGGCGCGCGAGCTCGGCATCGATTACCAGCTTGAGAAGGTGACGGACCTCAAAGAGATCATGGCCCACGGCGTCATGTTAACGCCCGGGCTCGTCGTAGATGGCGAAGTGCGGTCGGTAGGGAAGGTGTTGTCGAGCGAAGAGATCAAAAAGTTGCTCCATTAACACACTTGCGCCTTTGTGCAGGCGACGGCACCATTACATCGAAGAGTGAAACGCGGCGACTGTCTCGTCGCTATCGCCGAATCCAATGGAGCTGTCGCTTTTCAGGCGCAGGAGGATCCCGCTACTCTTCCTGCTCGGCGTCGGAATTCCGAGTCTCGCGCTCAGCTACCTCGCCTTTCGAGGTATCCGGAACGAGCTGGCGCTACTCGAGCAGCGGAGACTCGGCGAGCATCGTGCGCTCGGGTGCTCCATATCGGGTGGTCGCCCGACGGCAAGGGCCGTCTTCGCCGCCGGGTACGGCGGAAATGCCGAGCTGTGGCTGATCAGCGACTTCCTGCCCGAGGAGCGATAGCTGCCTAAGCCGTTCTGACGCCGTCGCTGCTTGCGGCTACAGGGCTCGCCACGGTATCCTGACGTAATGGCGAGCCCTTTTCTATCCGAAAAATTGCTGAAGGAACTCCGTGCCGTAGTCGGACGCGGCAGCGTGCTCACGGAGCCGGGCGAGCTGTTACCCTACGAGTCCGATGCGGCGACCGCCTACCGAGGGACGCCGGCCGCCGTCGTCTTCGTTCACTCGACAGAAGAGATCCAGGGGGTTGTCTCGGCGCTCCACATGGCGACGATCCCGTTCGTGCCGCGGGGCGCCGGGACCGGGCTGTCGGGCGGTGCTGTCGCCGACCGCGCGGTCATCATCGAGCTATCGCGCATGAACCGCATCCTCTGGATCGATGCGGAGAACCGGCGGGCGCGCGCCCAGCCCGGTGTGATCAACGCGCGTTTGAATGAGGCGGTGGCGCCCTTCGGGCTCATGTACGCGCCCGACCCGTCCAGCCAGACGGCGTGCACGCTGGGGGGTAACGTGGCGGAGAACGCCGGCGGCCCCCACTGCCTCAAGTACGGCGTGACCTCCAACCACATCGTCGGCCTCACCATGGTCGCGCCGGGCGGCGCGGTGATGGAGCTACCGGGTCCCGAGGGCCCGGGCTACGACCTGGTGGGCCTGTTCGTCGGGTCTGAGGGGACGCTGGGGATCTGTAGCGAGATCGAGGTGCGGTTGGTGCCGGTCCCGGCGGCGGTTGGGACGCTCTTGGCCCACTTCGATGACATCGACGGGGCGAGCCGCGCGGTGTCGGCGATCATCGCCGCGGGGATCCTGCCCGCCGCACTCGAGATGATCGACAAGAACACGCTCGAGGCGGTGGAGGCGTCGGTCTTCGCCGCCGGGTTCCCCACCGACGTCGCGGCGTCGCTCATCGTCGAGCTCGACGGTCCGGGCGCCGGTCTGGCCGAGCAGGTGCTAGAGGTCGAGGAGATCTTGGAGAGGCACGGCGCGCGAGAGGTGTCGGTGGCGGCGAGCGAGCCGGACCGCATGAAGTTCTGGAAGGCGCGGAAGTCGGCGTTCGGCGCGATGGGCCGGATCGGCTCCGACCTGGTCGTCCAGGACGCGACGGTTCCGCGCAGCAAGCTGCCCGAGATGCTCGCCAACGTGTACGCGATTGCCGAGAAGTATGATCTTAAGATCGCCAACGTCTTCCATGCGGGCGACGGCAACCTGCACCCGAACATCCCGTTCGACCGTCGTGAGGCTGGAGTCGCCGAGCGGGTGGAAGCGGCGAGCAAGGAGATCATCGAGGCGTGCGTGGCGGCGGGCGGAACGATCACCGGTGAGCACGGCGTCGGTGTCGACAAGCGGAAGTACATGTCGCTCGTGTTCTCGGATGCCGACCGTCAGGTGATGCGCTGGGTAAAGCAGGTCTTCGACCCTGCCAAGATGTGTAATCCGAAGAAGGTTCTTCCGGACGAACCGGAGACGCCGGTCCCCGGCTGGGTCGGCACGATAGGAGTACGGAGGTCGAAGGCCAAGCCGGACGAAGTCGCCAGCTCGATCGAGGGAGCGATCGGCTCGGCCCGCCTGTTGGACAAACCGGGGACCTTCATCGTGGACGGCGAGGCTGCCGAGGTGGTCGCCGAGCCGGACTCGCTGGAAGAGTTGGCCGAGTTGGTACAGCTGGCGGGCAAGTCGGGCTGGTCGGTGGTCCCCGTGGGCCAGGGCGGCTGGCTCAACGTCGGCAACCCGCACCGGCACGTCGATCTGGTGATAACGACGCGACGGCTCAACGAGGTGGTCGAGCATTCGCCCGACGACCTGCTCGCCACGGTCATGCCGGGGACCACGATCGCCGATCTCAACGCGACTCTGGCTAAGGAAGGGCAGTGGTTGCCGCTGGACCCGCTGGGCGACGGGACGGTGGGCGCGACGATCGCCACCGGCTCGGCCGGCACGCTGGCCGCGAGTTATGGGGTGCCTCGCGACCTCGTCCTCGGACTCACCGTAATCCGGCCCGACGGCCGTGTGGTCAAAGCGGGTGGCCGCGTGGTGAAGAACGTGGCCGGCTACGACATGGTGAAGTTGTACACGGGGAGCTGGGGCACGCTGGGCGTCATCGCGAAAGCGCACCTGCGGCTGTACGCGCAGCCGCAGGCGGACCGAACCCGTCTGTACAAATCGCGAGACGTCGGCGAGTTGGCGGCCTTTGCCATAGACCTTGCCGCCGGCAAGAAGCTGGTGCCGGCGGCGGCGGAGATCGTATCGCCGGCCGCTGCGGCCGCACTCGGCATCGATACCAAGGAATGGGTGATGCTCGTCCGCTGGCTTGGACACAAGGCGGCGGTTAACGACGCTGCCCGAGCGGCGAAGACTGCAGCGGCCAAGCGGTCGATCCGGGTCGAGTCGCGGGATGGGATCTGGGGTTCGGTCGTCGCGCTGGAGGACAGCGTGGGACCGGCGCTCACCGTCCGGGCCGCCGTGCCGCTCCGAGGCGTGGAGGGAATCATCCGACAGGCGACGCCGTTCTGCGGCGGCGACACGCCACCGCTGCTCGCGTCGCCGCTCGCCGGTCGGGTCTGGATCTTCGTCCCGCATCTACAATACGAGGCGGCATCGAGTGAGCGAGTGTGGACCCTGCGGGTGGAGGAGATGCGCCGCGAGGCCGCGGTGGGTGGCGGAGTGGTGAGGGTCGAACGAGCACCGACGTCGCTGCGCCGGATAGTCGATCCGTGGGGCGAGCCGGGCGAGGCCCAGCAGCTGCTCAGCGCACTGAAGATCAAGTTCGACCCGGACGCGATACTGAAACCAGGTTTCTTCGTGGGAGAGATGTGAAGTGAGGTGGGGAGCCAAGAGGAAGTTGGCGCCAGCGAGCAGGTTGGTGCCGGCGATTCTTGCGCTTGCTGTATCCGGGTGCGTCTTTTACCAGCCCATCGAGCCGTCGAGGGTCTGGCATTCGTTCGAGGCGACGGCGTACTGTGACTACGGGTTTACCGCGTCGGGCGTCTACGTGCGCGAGGGCATCGTAGCCAGTGATCCGAGGGTCCTGCCTTTGGGCAGCGAGATCGATATCCGGATCGGAGACGGCGAGGTGCTCGAGAAGCACCAGGTGATGGATACGGGAGGCGCGGTCAAAGGCTATATCATCGATATTTGGATGCCGACGTGTGAGGCGGCGACGACGTTCGGGCGGAAAGAGGTGAAGGTGAGGGTGCGAAAGAAGGGAACGCTTAAGAATTAGGGATTCGGGAATCGGGGATTCCGATGGCGATGGGGATGGGGATGGGGAGAGGATTGAGCTTGAGATGGAGATGGAGATGGAGAGGTGAAGATATACACTAGGAAGGGCGATGGGGGGGAGACGTCGTTGTTTGGGGGGCGGCGTGTGAGCAAGGACGAGCTGCGGGTCGAGGCGTACGGGACGGTCGATGAGTTAAACAGCGCGTTGGGGTTGGTCGCGGCGCGTCTTCCCACAGAACTGGAGGAGTGGCGCGGATCGCTCATCGCCATCCAGTCCGATCTGTTCACGATTGGGGCGATCCTGGCGACGCCGAAGACAGGTGCGGCGAAGCCGGAGCACATACCCGAGTTGACGGAGGCACGGGTCGAGGGGTTGGAGGATTGGATCGACAAGCTGGATGAGGAGTTGCCGCCCTTGAAGGCGTTCGTTCGGCCGGGCGGTAGCGAGTTGGCGGCGACGCTTCACCTGGCGCGGAGTGTGGCGCGACGCTCCGAGCGTCGGGTTGTGGCGCTGGCGAAGGGCGAAGAAGTCGAGCCGGTGGTCATCAAGTACCTGAACCGGCTCTCCGATTTCCTGTTCACCCTCGCCCGGGCGGCGAACGTACGGCAGGGTGTGGCCGACGTGGAGTGGCACGCGGAAGCAGAGACATGACGATCAGACATACGGAGTTCGAACTCTATAATGAGGACGGCGACCCGATCCGCGGTGACGTGTGGGGTGGGGGCGAAGCCAGAGGCAAAGCTGCCGTCGTCATCTGCCACGGCTTTAAGGGGTTCAAGAACTGGGGCTTCTTCCCATATGCCGCCCAGCAGCTCGTCGAGGGGGCGGGCTACCCGGTGGTGCAGTTCAATTTCTCTGGCAGTGGGATCGGCGCCGATTTGGAGAACTTCACCGAGCTGGACAAGTTCGAGGGCAATACGTTCAGCAAGGAACTCGATGAGTTGAATCTGGTGCTCGACGCGGCGGAAGCCGGCGAGCTACCGGGCCTCTTGTCGCGTGAGCGGTTCGGCCTACTTGGGCATAGCCGTGGCGGCATAAGCACGATCGTCACCGCCGCCGAGGACCCGCGCGTGGTGGCGCTGGTCACGTGGAACGCCATCGCCCACATCGATCGCTGGTCGGACGAGCAAAAACAAGAGTGGCGCAGTAAGGGTGTGATGGAGATTCTCAACGCGCGGACCGGCCAGATGATGCCTGTCGGCGTTGGCCTGCTGGAGGATGCCGAGCGCAACGCCGAGCGGCTGGACCTGGAGCGGGCGGCGGCGCGGCTCGAGGTGCCCTACCTGATCGTCCACGGCGAAGACGATGAATCGGTTAGCATAGCCGACGGCGAGCGACTGGCGGCTGCGGCACCTGCGGAGAGCACCCGATTCGAGCGTATCAAGAACGGCAGCCACACCTTCGGCGCCGTTCACCCGTTCACGGGGACCACCGAGCAACTCGACCGGGCCGTGGATCTGAGCGCCGGTTGGTTCGCGGTGTATCTGGAGGAGTGAGGGTCGGGATCCATTGGAACAACCTCGAGGTGGTTCATCTATGTTAAGGCACGTAGCGACGATCGCCTTGGTCGGGCTTGCCGTGGCCTGCGCGCCGTCCGGCGAGCGGAGCGAGCGGGCAGATCCGGCGGGTTTCCATTCAGCCGTCGACAGCCTGCTGACCGAGTCGGAGTACTCGTGGAACGGCGGCGACCTGGACGGCTTCCTCTACTGGTACAAGCGGGGCGCGGAGACGAGCTTCATGGGAGCGGGCGGCCCGATCTACGGTTGGGAGACGATCCGCAGTCGCTACGCTCCCCGCTTCGAGCCGGGAGCGGAACGTGACTCGTTACGCTTCGAGGCCCTGCAAACGCGCCCGCTGGCCCCGTGGCTCGGGCTGGCCACGGCGCGTTACGTACTCTTCGAGGGTGACTCGATCACCTCACAGGGGATATTCACTCTAGTATTGGAGAGAACGACCGAGGGCTGGCGGATAATCCACGACCACAGCAACGAGACCGATTAGCCGAAGGACTCCTTGAGGACCTCTTTTCTGACTCTGGCGACGGCGACCTGTTCGCGGATGCTGGGCGCTTTGTCGCTGCCGTAAAGCTTTTCGATGGTCTCGTAGACCTGCAGCGCTATTCCCTCCTGGCCCATCTGGAGCATCGCCGCCGCTTTGTTGAGCAGTGCCTTGACCGCCCGCTCGCGCAAGACTGGGTCCGTTGATTCGCTCCAGCGCTTGACCACTTCGTCGAGCACGCCGACGGCTTCGGGCAGCCGGTCGAGCTCGGCCAGTGCGATGCCCTTATTGACCATCGCCTTACCCACGGCCTCGCTCATGCCCGGCCCGGGCTCGCTCGAGAAAGTACCGATCAGCTCGTCGTAGACGCGCACGGCTTCTTCGTGCCGGTGCAGTGCGGCCAGGCTCGCTCCCTTGTTGAAGAGCGCCCGCACGGCGTTCTCCCGCAGCCCCAGCTGCCGGGAACCGCCGGTCCGGCCCACCAGCTCGTCGTAGATAGCGATCGCTTCGTCCGCCCGGCCCATCTGAGCCAGGACTACCCCTTTGTTAAAAAGCGCGCTGTTGACTCTCAGATCGACGGCGGGTCGGAAGGTGTCATCTCTTGATATGCGGTCGCCCAAGCGGACGACCAGATCGTAGGCGGCGAGCTCGTCGATCGAGCCGTCGGAGAGGCCGGCGGCCGCGGTGAGCATGGCGTCCATCAGTTGGCTGATCTGCTCGCGGGCCAGGTCGGTCGCGGGTACGGCGGAAGCGGCGCTGATCGCGGCGCGGTAATCCGCGCGCTTCACTGCCTCGCGTACGCGATCGAGTGGGCTTTTGGAAGGCACCATCTCTTCCCCTCATCCACCCCCTGGCATGCTCGCCCGGATTGCCATCGGCACAATATACGCCTTCTCGGGCCGACTGCGCACGTGGCTCAGTTGGAGATGGGAGGATCAATCGCCGCTAGATCGGTCGAGGAGGCGCTGGGGGCCCTACGAGCGTAACTCGTGAGCGGCCACGAGGGTGCTGTGCGCTCTGCGGTGCACGCGAGCGGTGAAGCGAGAGGGCCCCCAAGCCGACCTCGGACGCGCAGCCAATGTCTCCCGCCTCCGACTACTGAGGTAGGAAGCGCTTCGGAAACTTCGCCACCACCGTGTAGACCGGGTCGACGATGTTGGCGACCGTGCTCTCGCACACCTGGCTCACGAGTTGGTAGGCGTCCCAGCGACCGAACCCGTAGTCTGCTTCGAGCCATTCGATGAGCTCGACGTGCGCGAGCCGGAAAGCGTCGATCAACGGGCGAGCGCTCCCGGCCACCATGATATAATCATCATCTTCGATGCGCGGCCAGGCGATAGTTGCGTCCTTGATCAGATCGATCTGCAGTACGACGTCGGCCGACGTCTCGAGTCCGGTACCCGAGACTTCGCCGTGACCCTGCCGGGCGTGGACGTCACCGAAATAGAGATAGGCGCCCTCGTGGAAGACCGGTAGGTAGACGGTGGCGCCCTGGCGGACCTCGGGCGCATCCATGTTGCCACCGAAGTTACCGGGCCAGAGCCCGGAGAACGCTTCCTCACCGGCCGGCGCTACCGCCACGCGACCCAGCATCGGTTGCAGGTCGATGGTCACCTCGCGTACGCGGCTGTTCGGTAGCTCGGCCGTCGCCGTCATGTTGTCGCGGTCGAGACGCCAAACGTAGCGGCCTGCGGGGATAGGGTCGTTGAGCATGCGAACACGCGAGTCCGTCGCCAGCCCACCGAAGTCTGGGTAAAGCTGGGCCGCTGCGACGTCATGGTTGAGCCGGAGCTCGAGGATCTTCACGACCAGCACGTCGTTCGCCGTCGCCCCCTCGATGAAGAACGGGCCGACTTCGCCGGGGAAGGCACCGCCCTCCTCGGTGTAGTAGCCGCCGAACATCGTACGCGACACGAGCACCGTGCCGGGCTCGATGCGAAGGACGGGCTCCCTCACCGCAAAGGTCCGATGCCCGACCTGGGGCTCGAAGTATACGGTATCCGCCGGCGCCTGGCCTCCGGCCTGCACGGTCACCAGCAAGGCGAGCATGAGCGGGACTTGCATGGGCACCTCCCGGGTGGGTTACAGCCTGGTTGAGAGCATTACACTACCAGCCTTGTCGGGCTGTGACAAACGGGTGCGGTCGCCGAGGGGTTGTCTCGCTCCATGTCGCGCGGCTCGATTGCCAGAAGGGCGGCTGCGCCGCCCCCGCGCTCCGAATTGCGCTCGACAACACCCTCGGCCCCCCGTTCCGTAGGGAGAGGCGGAGCACCCCGCAGGCAGGAGCGATTGGGCTGGAAACGCCGGG
This sequence comes from Gemmatimonadota bacterium, assembly GCA_039586755.1. Classification (GTDB taxonomy): domain Bacteria; phylum Gemmatimonadota; class Gemmatimonadetes; order Palauibacterales; family KS3-K002. The sequence continues at coordinate 27,783 of JBDHJU010000038.1, forward strand.
CCGCGGCGCTCCGTAGGGTATGGATATAGTGGTGGAACACCTGCAGCCCCGGGGCGGATGTTGGCAAGAATACCGGGGAATGCTAGTATCGTAAGCTCGGCAGCTATATTTCGAGCGGAGCTTCTATAGAGATGAGTGATTCGGGTTCTCACGGCATGAAGAACATCTTCCTGCGGGCGCGGCTGACCCGGGTGCTTGCGGTGTACCTGGGCGGATCGTATGCGCTGCTGGAGATCCTGGACATCTTCACCGATCAGCTGGGCCTGCCCGACTGGTTCTTCCGGGGCGCGCTGATCCTGCTGCTGATCGGCCTTCCGATCGTAATCGCCACGGCGATCGTGCAGGGTCGGCGGCGCGCGCCGCTCGTCGGCGAGCCGGCTGCGCCGGTCGGCGTATCGGAGGCGGCGGACGCTGCCGAACCCAGCGAAACCGCCGCGCAGCCGGCAGCTGCGTCTCACCACTGGCTCAACTGGCGGAACGCCAGTCTGGGGTTCGTAGGTGCCTTCGCTGCCTGGGGGCTGATCATCTCGGTCTACATGGGGACGCGCGCTCTGGGCATCGGGCCCGTCGGCTCGTTGGTGGCGGCCGGTGTGCTTGACGAGCGTGAGCGCCTTATCGTGGCCGACTTCGAGAACAACACCGATGACGCGCTTCTCGGGCAGGCGGCGGCGGAGGCCTTCCGCATCGACCTCAGTCAGTCGACGATCGTCACGGTCGTCGATCCGGCGTATGTCGGACAGGTCCTGCGGCGCATGCAGACCGATCCGGAGCGTCAGCTCGACCTAGATCTCGCACGTGAGGTCGCGATCCGTGAGGGGATCAAGGCGGTGGTCGCCGGTGACATCACCCGTGTGGGCAGCGGTTACCAGCTAGCGGCACAACTCGTCTCGGCGCAGGACGGCAGTGTGCTGGTCCCGTTCCGCGAGACGGCGAACGACTCCACGGAAATCATCGGCGCCATCGACCGGCTGTCCAAGAGCATGAGAGAGCGGATCGGCGAGTCGTTGAAGACGATTCGCGCCAGCGAGCCGCTCGACCGGGTGACGACGAGTTCGCTCGAGGCACTGCGCAAATACTCGCAGGCGCTGCGGGTCATCGAGAGTGGCGACAACGAGCGGGGTATCGAGCTGCTGGAAGAGGCGGTGGCGCTCGATACGGCTTTCGCCATGGCGTATCGGAAGCTCGGCGTCACTCTCCGGAACATTGGACAAGACCGAGTGCGGGGGGCGGAGGCGTTGACCCAGGCCTTCGAGCACCGCGACAGGCTCACGGAGCGCGAGCGCTACCTCACCGAGGGTAGCTACTACTGGGGCGTCGCCGGCGACGACGCGGCGGCGATGGCTGCCTACGAGTCGCTGCTGGAGATCTCTCCGGACGACCCGTGGGCGATGAACAACCTCGCTATCCTCTACGACGAGGTCCGGGACTTCCGGCGCGCCGAACGGCTGTTCACGCGAGCCATCGAGCTCGACTCGGCCGGCGCACTCTACTACGGCAATGCGATCGGTACGCAGGTCGCCCAGGGCAAGTTCGGCGACGCCGAGTACACGCTCGATCGCATGGCCGAGCTATTCCCCGAACATCCCAACGTACAGATGCATGCGACGGCGCTCGCCAGCTCGCAGTTCGACTACGAGACGGCAGAGCAGCATGTTCTGGCGCTCGGGGAGGCGCAGCGCGCCAGCCCGCTGCTCCAGCGGTACGTGAGCTTCAGTCTGGCCCAGCTGGCGGAAGTTCGCGGACAGCTGCGGGAGGCGGAGAGGCTCATCCTCGAAGTGATGGCCGCGGCGGAGGCGGATGGCGACGTGGCGATATACGTGGCGAGCGCTGTGCGGCTCGCATTCTACGACCTCTGGTTCCGCGGTCAAACGGAGACTGCCGTGGGAAGGGTCGAGGGTGTGCTGGCGCGCTATCCGCTTGAGACGATCGAGCCGACTGAGCGTCCCTACGGCCTGTTGGCGACGTTCTACGCACTCGCCGCTCAACCGGCTCGCGCGCGCGCCTACCTGGCAGAGTACGATGCGGCGGTTGAGGACGGTACGACCTTGGTGAACCCGGAGGAGGGAGGGGACGCAGCGAAGGGCATCCTGGCACTGGCCGAGGGTCGGGTGGATGACGCGATCAGCGAGCTGCGGGCGATCGATGTCGGCCCGTGTACGATCTGTGTTCTGCCGATGCTGGGCCAGGCGTACGATCAGGCGGGCGTGACCGACTCGGTCGTCGCTGTCTACGAACGATACGTTTCGACACCATGGCTGGGTCGCTTGGAGGCTGGCGACTGGTTCGCGCTCGCCGCGATCTACGAACGGTTGGGCGGACTGTACGAACTGAGCGGGGACGCGGACAAGGCTACGCTGTATTACGGGCGCTTCGTGGAGCTTTGGGAGGACGCGGATCCCGATCTGCAGCCGCGGGTGGAAGCGGCGCGGCGCGCGATAGAGAGGCTAACCGAGTCTACAATCTAGCAGATGGGAATTCCCAACTACCCACCCCGGGTGTGCATCTCCCGGTGTGGGTCTTTCCGCAGGTCTTCAATCTGATACAGCGGGCCTCGCAGTGAGTTGAGCTCGGCGCGTTCCTCGGCGCCGCGGTCGCTGCGCCCCGTCCACCTTTCGGCAATCAGCTCCTTTATCTCGTCGGTCGAGGCGCCAGCGCGCAGCGGCGAGCGCAGGTCGAGACCGTCGGCGGCGTAGAGGCAAAGGAACCAGACGCCGTCGGCCGTCAGACGACTGCGGTCGCAGGTCCGGCAGAACGGGTGGGTGGTGGAAGCGATGACCCCGAATACGGTGCCGTCTGGAAGGGCATAGCGGTCGGCCGGCGCGGTGCCGTTCTTGCTCAGCTCTTGGATCGGCCCGAAACGTCGGTGCAGCGAATCGAGCATCTCCTGTTTGGAGACGACTCGATCGATGGACCACTGGGTGGCGCCGCCGACGTCCATGTACTCGATGAAGCGGACCTCGGCGCCAGACTCGGCGCCGAACTCGATCAGGTCGGCCAACTCGTCATCGTTGAAGCCGCGCATGACGACGGTGTTGATCTTCAGGTTCTCGAGCCCTGCCGAGCGCGCGGCTTCGATCCCCTTCAGCACCTGGTGCAGGTCGTCGCGGCGCGTCAACTCGCGAAAGCGATCCGCCCGCAGCGTGTCGAGGCTAACGGTCAGTCGCTGAAGACCTGCATCGGCCAGCCCCTCGGCATGCCGGGCCAGCAAGACGCCATTCGTGGTCAAACTGATGTCATTTATTTGAGATATCCCCGCCAATCGCTCGACCACTTGGCGCACTTCTTTGCGCATCAGCGGTTCGCCGCCCGTCAGCCTCAACTTGTCGACGCCGAGTCCGGTGAATACCTCCACCAGGCGGCCGGTCTCCTCGACGTCGAGGATGTCATCCCGCGGCAGCCAGACGTATTCCTCGCCCGGCATGCAGTAGGTGCATCGCAGGTTGCACATGTCGATCAAGGACACGCGCAGGCTGCGGAGCGGCCGGTCCAGCCGGTCTCTCGGTGCGGGTGCTTGTTCGGGGGCCGGCTCGCCGGCCCGTTTGGCGGATGCGGTGATAGGTACCGCGGGTCTACTCAACAGCTCTCCCAACGTCTAGCCTTGATCATCTAGCCTGACGGCAATCCGTGAAGGTTACCGGGGGCGGCGCCAGATGCAAGCCGCTGCCATCTGGGAAACCGGGCCACCCGTGTTGCTGTTCCTAGTGCATGGGATCGCAGGAGTGTGGCTGCAAACCGGGGATGTCGATGAAAACGCGTAGATCGTTGTCAGGGCTTCTCCTCATGGTGCTCGTGTCGCTGGTGGCCTGCGGCACGGCGGAGCCTCAGGTGGGGCAGACAGACGGCGGGTCGGTGAGAGTACCGTTCGTAACCGACGGCTGGAGAACCGATTTCTCCAAACACGCGGTGCCGCTGGACGAGATCATTTCCGGCGGGCCGCCTAGGGATGGGATCCCGCCGATCGATCGGCCGAGGTTCGACTCGGTACGGGAGGCAGATCGCTGGCTGGCCGATCGCGAACCGATCGTCGTCTTCGAGCGGGACGGTGAGGTGCGCGGCTATCCGTGGCAGGTCCTGATTTGGCACGAGATCGTCAACGACGAGGTTGGCGGCCTGCCGGTCTCCGTCACCTACTGCCCGCTTTGTAACACCGCGATCGCGTTCGACCGCCGGGTCGGCGGTATGCTCCTCGACTTCGGCACGACCGGGAAACTACGGCACAGCGACCTGGTGATGTACGACCGGCAAACGGAAACGTGGTGGCAGCAGGCGACAGGCGAGGCGATCATCGGCGAGCTTACCGGCACGGTGCTAACCTTCCTTCCGGCGCCCACGGTCAGCTGGTCGGACTTCAAGCGCGAGTACCCCGATGCTCAGGTTCTGAACCGTGACACCGGACACCGGCGTCCCTACGGTACGAGTCCCTACGATGGCTACGATACGGGCAGCCCCTGGCTGTTCCGCGGCCGCAGCGACAGTCGGCTGCCGACGATGGCCCGGGTGGTAGTGGTGAAGAGCGGCGACGCTGCCGTGGTCTACCCGCTGGAGACTCTGGCGGAGGAAAAGGCGATCAACCACGAGGTGGGCGAGGCGACGGTGGCGGTCTTCTATCGAGCGGGCACTGCGTCGGCGGTCGATGCCCGGCAGATCGAGGCGGGGCGCGAGGTGGGTGCCGCGGCCGCCTATCTGAGCACCCTCGACGGTCGCAGGCTCACCTTCCGCGCCGACGGCGACGGGTTCCGCGACGAAGAGACCGGAACGCGCTGGACCTTTTTCGGCGAAGCGATCGACGGGCCGCTGGCCGGCGCGAAGCTGGAGCCGGCGGTGCACTACATACCGTTCTGGTTCGCATGGGCGGCATTCGAACCCGATACTCCGATTTACGGCAAGTAGCGTGGTTGGCAATTTCCAACGAGGAAGTCGTTTGGGAATTCTCGAACGTCGATCAGGGGAGGAGTGCAACAAGGGAGGTGGGGAAGTCTGAGGTGTACGGCTGATCCCAACCCTCGGATACCTCCCGACCTCCCGGGTTCCACGGATTCCACGGACTCGCGGATCCTAATCCCTTGCTCGAGAACTGAGAATTCCCGATACTCTCGAAATTCTCGAAGTGAACAATCCCTCAATCCTCTCGAGTTATGGAGATACGTAAGGTCACCGTGTACTGTGCCTCGAGCACCCAGGCCGATCCTGTTTACCTCGATGCCGCCGAGCGGCTGGGCCGGATACTCGCCAGGAACTCGATGATGATCGTCTACGGCGCCGGCGGCCTGGGCTCGATGGGCCGGCTCGCCGACGGCGCGCTGGCGGAAGGCGGATCGGTCATCGGCGTCATCCCCCGGTTCATGAAAGAGCTGGAGTGGTACCACAAGGGTATCGGTGAGATCGTCGAGGTGGGGGACCTGCACGAGCGGAAGCGGGCGCTGCTGGACGGTGTCGATGCGGTGGTGGCGCTGCCGGGCGGCTCTGGCACGCTTGACGAACTGCTGGAGGCGATCTCGCTGAAGCGGCTTGGCACCTTCCTCGGCCCGATCGTGTTGGTGAACACACGTGGTTTCTTCGACCCCTGTTGCGAGTTGCTGGAGCGCTGCATCGCGGAGCGGTTCATGGACGCACGACACCGCGCGATGTGGCAGCTGGTGGCAGAGCCCGAGGAGGTGCTGGAGGCGTTCCGCTCGGCGCCCGAATGGTCGAGCGAGGCGATCGGGTTCGCCGCGATCTGAGCCGTCCGCGAGGGTACTCTTTTATGCTCCTCGAGCCCTCTGTATCTTCTGGTACGCGTCGAACAAACACTTTAGGACCTCGCAGCGCCGCGCCGCCCGGTACTGCCGTGTGGTGTGGTGACTTAGCGTACTGAACGGGAGGATGCGGATGCTTTTAGCCCCCCTCGCCCTAAGCGCGACCTTCGTCGCCATTACGGCCTTCGGCAACTACCAGCAGGTCGATCCCACCGCGGAAGGCGGCGTGCTGCTGGTCACCAATAAGAGCGGCAACACGCTCTCGATTATCGACCCCGCGACGGGCCAGGAGGTGAACCGCCTCGAGACCGGCCCGAGCCCCCACGAGGTCGCTGTCACACCCGACGGGAGATTGGCGTTCGTAGCCAACTACGGTGCGAACAGCCTGACCGTGGTCGCTGTGCCGGAGCAGACGGTTGTGGGTCTAGTCGATCTTGGAGAGCACAGCCGCCCACACGGCCTCGTGGTATCGAAGGACGGTGCCTCCGTTTGGGTGACGACGGAAGGCTCGCAGCATCTAGTGGAGGTCGACGTCGGCTCGTTGAGCGTGAAGCGTGCCGTTCGAACCGGTCAGGAGGTCACGCACATGGTGGCGCTGGCCGAGGCTAGAGGCAAAGCGTACACGGCAAACATCGGATCGGGGAACGTCACGGCCATCGACATTAATAGCGGAGAGGTGATTCGTCACATCGAGACGGGCGCCGGGGCCGAGGGTATCGCGGTGACGACCGACCAGCAATATCTGTTGGTCACTAACCGTGCGGCGGGCACCTTCACGGTGGTCGACATCGCGACCGACGAAATCGTCCACAGCATGGACGTGGGCGGGTTCCCGATCCGCGTCGAGGTGACTCCGGACGGAAAGCGGGCGCTGGTGAGCCAGGCGCGGGCCCGCGCTGTGATCGAGATCGAGCTCGACGGTTGGCAGGTCGGCCGCACCCTGCAGATCGGCTCCTTCCCAGTCGGCATCGAGATCCGGCCCGATGGAAAAGCCGCCTACGTGGCCAATACCGGTGACAACATGTTGACGGTCATCGACCTCGACAGCTTCGACGTGATGATGACGATCGCCGCCGGCGAGGAGCCGGACGGGATGGCTTGGATCGGCTCTTAGTCGCCATGTCGCGAACCTGGTACAACTGGCCGCTGTTAGCAGCGATTCTGGTCGCCGCCTGTACGGTCGAGCGTGCCGATGTGCGAACGCCGAGTGGCGAAGCGCCGGAGGCTGACACCACACGGATCCGCCGCCTGGTCGATCTAATCGCCGACGCTTACCAGACCGGCGACCTCACAGGGCTCGACACCATCTACGACGAGGGGGTCACCGTCTACGAAGGCGGACGGGCCGACCGAGGATGGATGACCTACCGGGATGGCTACCTCGCCATGGAGATCGAGATGCTGAGCGAGCGGCGGCTCGATTTCGAGGACGTCGAGATCAGACTGGCGGGTAGCACGGCACTGGTCACCTGTAGCTACAGGCTGACGGCGCTGCGCGACGGCGAGCCGATTGCCGTGCAGGGTCTCGGGACGATGGTCTTCCGGCGGTTCGCGGGACGCTGGCGTCTGATACACTCGCATACCTCGGCAGGCCAAAGTTGACGGAGGACACATCGATGGAGACGGGGAGCGAGCGCCGTCGTCAGCGGCTGAGCAGCCAGAACCCACTCACCGGTGAAGAGGTGGGCGACTTCCCGATCATGAGCGCCAAAGAAGTACGCGGCCTGGTCAATGCGGCGCGCGAGGCGCAGGCGGAGTGGTCGCAGCGCTCGCTGGCGGAACGGGCGAAGGTGCTCGACCGGGTCCGGCGTCTGGCGGCCGACCGCTCGGAAGACATCGCCGGGGTGATCAGGGCGGAGACGGGTAAGGTGACGGGCGAGGCGCTCTTCGAGGCCGCCGTCGCCTGCGACTACCTGGGCTATCTGACGCGCACAGCCCCTAAGCTGCTGTTGGCGCGGCAGGCGGGCACCGGCTGGCTCTCCCACCGTAGAGCTCGGGTGCTGTATGAGCCGTTCGGCGTGGTCGGCGCGATCACACCGTGGAACTACCCTTTCGCAATAAGTATGAGCAGCGTGGGCACACCGGTCGCGGCGGGCAATGCGGTGGTGCTCAAGCCATCGGAGTACACTCCGGCGACCGGCCAACTGGTCGTCGAGTTGTTCGCCGAGGCGACGGGGCTGGAGCATCTGGTCAGCCTGGCGACGGGGGACGGGGGTACGGGCGCGGCGCTGATCGAGGCGGGTGTAGACAAGATCGCGTTCACCGGCTCGGCGGAGACGGGAAAGAAGGTCATGGCGACGTCGGCGCGCTCGCTGACGCCCATCGTGCTGGAGCTGGGCGGCAAGGACGCGATGATCGTATGCGAGGATGCCGACATCGAGCGAGCGGCGCGGGGCGCGGTTTGGGGAGCTTTTTACGGGTGCGGCCAGGTCTGTATGTCGGTGGAGCGCGCCTACGTTGTGGAGTCGGCTTACGACGAGTTCGTGCAGGCGGTGGTGGCAGAAGCGAGACGTGTGCGGACGAGCGACGAACCGGAGGCGATGGTTGGTTCGCTGATCGCGCCGTTCCAGCTGGAGAGGGTGGAGGAGCACGTCCGCGATGCTCAGACGCAAGGTGCGCGCGTGCTGCTGGGCGGCAGACCGATCAAAGGGCCAGGCCATTTCTACGAGCCGACCGTACTGGTCGATGTGGACCATAGTATGGACCTGATGAAGGACGAGACGTTCGGCCCGGTACTGCCGATCATGCGAGTCAAAGACGACGATGAAGCGGTACGGCTGGCGAACGATAGTCCTTTCGGACTCGATGCGAGCGTGTGGTCGCGGGACAGTGCAAGGGCGCGGCGTATTGCGGGTAGACTGCGCGTCGGTTCGGTCGTTATCAACGACCATCTGATCAACTACGCGATACCCGATCTCCCGTTCGGCGGCGTCGGTTACAGCGGGTTCGGCCGCGTGCACGGCCTGGAAGGGCTGCGTGAGTTCGTACGGCCGAAGGCGTGCGTCGAGGACCGGTTGGCCTTCAAGCGCGAGCCCTACTGGTTCGAGGAGGGCGGGAGCGGAGAAGGGCTGGTGCGGTCGTTGCTCAAGTTCCGGCACGGACGCGGCCTTGCACATCGCGCCGCCGCTGCACTGCGGATGCTGCGTGGCATGTGGCGATGACCACGAGCAGCGCACCGTCGAAACCGCTCGCCCGGCAGATCGATGACCTGCTCACCTGCGTTCACTGCGGGTTCTGTCTGCCGGCATGTCCTACCTACGAGATACTGGGCAGCGAGAACGATTCGCCGCGCGGGCGCCTCTATTTGATGCGCGCGGTAGCGGAGGGCCGACTCGAGGTCGACGATCAGGCGTTCGCGCGTCATCTGGGTCGCTGTCTCGGCTGCCGCGCCTGCGAGCCGGTCTGTCCTTCGGGTGTCCGCTACGGGGCATTGCTCGAGCACGCCCGTGGCGAACGCGTGACGGCGGCGGGGCCGCTGGGCCGCGTTGTAGGCGTCCCGCTCGACCTCCTTTTCGCGAACCGCTGGCTTGGTCGTCTCGGTTGGTTCGTCCTGCGCCTGTTGCGGGCCAGCGGCATCCCTCGGCTCATCGCCAAAGCGGGTCGTGCGGGTCGCATGCCGGGTCGCCTGCGCTTCGCCATGGCGATGCTGGCGGCCACGGCGCCGCGGGCCAGAGGAGCCCTGCGCGGCGTGCGACGCCAGCGGCGGCGGCGCGAAGTTACGTGGCGTTCGGCCGACGCGGCAGGCGGACCGCCCGACGGAGACCTGGTAGCGCTGCTGGAAGGGTGCGTGATGTGGGGATTGTTCCGCCATGTGAATCACGCGATGGAGCGCCTGATCCATTCGCAAGGCGTGCGGACGGTGAGGCTGCCCCCGGGTCTCTGTTGCGGTGCGCTGCACGCGCACGCCGGCCGGCTGGAGACGGCACGCGAACTGGCCCGACGCATGATCGCCGCGATGGAGAATTCAGGGGCCAGGTTGCTCATCACCAACTCGGCGGGATGCTCGGCCGCCGTAAAGGATTACGGCGAATGGCTGCGCGACGATCCGATCTACCGTGAGCGGGCAGAACGGGTCGCGAGCCTGGTGCGCAACGTAAGCGAGTGGCTGGTCGAGCGACCGAAGCTGGGCTATCGATCGCTATCGGCGCGGCTGGGCTACGATGCGCCCTGCCATCTGCTGCACGCGCAGCGGATCGAAGATCCGCCGGTCGATCTGCTGGCGCAGGTCCCGGATCTCGAGGTGGTGAAGCTGCCAAGGGCCGAACGCTGCTGCGGCGCCGCCGGGCTCTACGGCCTGTTACGTCGTCGCCTGAGCGAAGATCTCCTACTGCGCAAACTGGGCGAGGTGCTGGAGACGGACGTCGATGTCGTAGCTACGGGCAACCCGGGCTGCCTGATGCAGATCGGCGCGGGCGCGCTCGTACACCGCGTACCGGTGCAGGCCATCCATCCTATCGAGCTACTGGCAGGTCTGCTGGAATCCGACTGAGGACACACCATGGCCGAGACGATTCCCGAGATGGCGCCTTGGCGCGAGAAGCTGCGTGAGATCATCTTCGAGGCCGAGACGCCCGGTGGTAAGGCCTTCGATGTGGCGCTGCTGCTGGCGATCGTTCTGAGCGTCGTCGCCGTGATGCTGGAGAGCGTCGCCGGGGTCAGGACCCGCTACGGCCCGCAGTTACGCGCCGCGGAATGGCTCTTCACAGCGCTATTCACCATCGAGTACGTCCTCAGGTTGATTTGCGTCGGCAAGCCGATGCGCTATGCGCTGAGCTTTTTCGGAATCGTCGACTTCCTCGCCATCGTTCCCACCTACCTGAGCGTGTTGTTGCCCGGCGCGCAGTCGCTGATCGTGATCCGGGCGCTGCGTCTGCTGCGTGTCTTCCGCGTGATGAAGCTGGTTCATTTCGTCGGCGAAGCGCGTATGCTGCGCACCGCACTACGTGCCAGCACGCGCAAGGTCATCGTATTCCTCGGCACGGTGCTCACGTTGATGCTGATCATCGGAGCACTAATGTACCTGATCGAAGGCGAAGAGAACGGGTTCACGAATATCCCGGAGAGCATCTACTGGACGATCGTGACGATGACGACGGTCGGCTACGGCGATATCGCGCCGGCGACGGTGCTCGGGCGAATCCTCGCCTCGATGGTGATGATCATGGGTTACGCAATCATCGCGGTGCCCACCGGCATCGTGACGGTAGAACTGGCAGGAGCTCGCAAGCGGCCGATCAGCACACGGACCTGCAAGCAATGCGCAGCCGAAGGACACGATGCGGACGCGCAGTTCTGCAAGTACTGCAGCGCGACACTGTAAGGCCGCGGAGTCTACGATGCCGGATCCGAAATTCGTTCCGTTGTCCGACTATCGAGAGTACCCGGCCGATGAGATGAAGCGGCGGGCGACTGAATTCCGTACCGAGCTATCGCGCCGCCGCAGCGTCAGACAATTCTCCGACCGGCCGGTCCCCGCAGAGGTGATCGATGAGTGCCTGCTCGCCGCCGGCAGCGCACCCAGTGGCGCGAACATGCAGCCCTGGCACTTCGTGGTCGTCTCGGATCCGGAGGTGAAGCGGCGGATCAGGGAGGCGGCGGAGCGGGAGGAAGAGCTGTTTTATAAGGAACGGGCGCCGCAGGAATGGCTGGATGCACTGGCGCCGTTGGGGACCGACGAGCACAAACCGTTTCTCGAGACCGCGCCGCATCTGATCGTCATCTTCGCGCAGAGCTACGGCGTGACACCGGGGGGGAAGAAATACAAGCACTACTACACCACCGAATCGGTAGGTATCGCCACCGGTATCTTGGTCGCGGCGGTTCACAACGCCGGGCTGGCCTCGCTGACGCACACGCCGAGCCCCATGGGGTTCCTAAACGACATCCTCGGTCGGCCGGCGCACGAGCGGCCGTTCCTGATGCTCGTGGTCGGCTATCCGAAGGAAGATGCAGTGGTCCCGGACATCGGTAGGAAAGGGCTGACCGAGATCGCGACGTTTGTTTGACCCCGCTTCAGTCAAACGGAGGGCCCCATGATCGAGGCGATCGCTCCACTGCACGAGTTACTAAAGCTGAACACGCGACTCTTCTTGAACTGCCTGGATGGGGTCGACGACACGGTGGCACGAGAGCGGCCGAGCCCCGACACCAACAGCATCGGGTTTCTCGCCTGCCATATCCTTCATGCCCGCTATTACTTGGCCGGCTTTTTCGGACTCGAAGCGGTGAACCCGTTTGAGGAGCTGTTCGACTCGGCGCACGATGTCAACGACCTGGAGGTGCCGCCGCTGGACGAACTGAGGTCTGCTTGGATTGAACTGGGTGACCAGTTGGTCGCTCGTGTCGCTGAGGTGACGGAGGCAGAGCTGGGCCGCGATGCGGGTCAAGAATTCCCGGTGGACGACGGAACCGTGCGGGGAGCGGTCGCATTCCTCGTCCAACACGAGTCGTTCCACATCGGCCAGCTGGCGTTGCTGCGGAAGTACTTTGGCCTGGAGGGGATGGCGTACGGGGGCGGCGAGTAAACTGAGCAGTGGGAATAGATGACGCGTGGCGAGGGGGGCGCGGTGGTACGAACGAAAGGATGGAGGTATGACTGAGCCGGTACCGGAGAATAACGCGGCTGAGGTCTCGCGCGATGGTCCGGTGAACATGAGCGGGGATATCGAGGTCGTTTCGGGGGCGGGTGACGTCCTCGCGGCAGCCAAGCGAATTTCGCTATGTCGCTGCGGCGCATCGGCTAACAAGCCTTTCTGCGATGGTAGCCACTCAAAGGTGGGCTTCAAGGATGCGGGCGAACTGACGGAAGCCAAGCCGAGACCGGAAGAGTTCACGGCCGGCGGCAGGCTGACGGTAACACCGTTGGCGAACGGACCGGTTCTGGTGAAGGGCTCACTGGAGGTGCGGAGCGCCGACGGTGCCAGTAGCAGCTATCACGAGGGCCAGGCGGCGCTCTGCCGCTGCGGCGGATCGAACAAGAAGCCGTACTGCGACGGGACACACAAGCAGACCGGCTTCGAGGCTGACTAGGGACGCGTCCTAGCGCGGCAGTCGCTGAGGCAGGTCCGCCACAACGTAGGCCATCACCGCCATGGCCGCCACGCACTCGGCCATCTCGCGAGGGTCGAGTACCTCGATCGTGTCGGCCTCGGTGTGGTGGTACCAGAAATATTTCTCGCCGTCCACCCGTAGCCCCATTCCGGGCACGCCGTCGCGCATGATCGGCCCGATATCGGCGCCGCCACCGCCGCGCGCGATCTTGTCGGCGCCGATCGGCTCGAGCAGCGAGCCGACCTCTCGGATGATCTCGTAAGCGGCGGCGGAACCGGTGAAGCCGAAGCCCAGTGGCTTGAAGACACCTCCGTCCGATTCGATGGCGAGCACGTGATCGTCCAGTTCGTCGATGTGATAGTCGCGATAGGCGAGTGCGCCGCGCAGGCCGTTCTCCTCGTTGGTCCAGAGCACGACGCGCACGGTGCGCCGCGGTCGCAGGCCGAGGTCATGCATCAGCCTGAGGGCCTCCCAAGCGGCGACGCTACCGCCGCCGTCGTCCATAGCGCCGGTACCGACATCCCAGGAATCGATGTGGCCGCCCATCACGACGACCTCTTCGGGGTGCTCCCAGCCGACGATCTCGGCGATGACGTTGCGCGAGATTGCTTCAGGCAGCGTCTGCGCCTCCATTTTGAGCACGACTTCGATCCGCTCGCCGCGCTCCTGCAGGCGCTGCAGCATGTCGGCGTCCTCAACGGTGATCGCGGCGTGCGGAATCTGCGGCGCCGAGGGGTCGTATAGCATCTGACCGGTGTGCGGCGTTCGCATCGAGAACGGCGTCACCGAGCGGATCAAGCTGGCCACGGCGCCGGCCTTGGCGGCGGCGATCGCGCCGTGCACCCGGTAGGTCACCGTCTTGCCGTAGCTGACGAACGGAGCATTGAGCAGTACGATCTTTCCCCGCGCCTCTTTGCTGCGGACCTCCAACTCGTCGAAACTGCTCACCACAAGGACCTCGGCGCGGATCCCCTCCTCGGGCGTGCCGACGCTGCCGCCCAGTCCAAGCATCGGCAGCTTCTCGCGACGCGGTGAGATCAATTCCAGCGATTCGGCTCCCCGTACCCAGTGGGGTACCGGCACCTCTTCGCCGCGCACGTTCTCCAGACCGTCCTCTTCCATCTCGTGGATGATCCAGTCGAGGGCCCGCTCCAAGTTCTCCGAGCCGCTGAAACGGTGGCCGAAACCGTCGGTGAGCTCGGTCAGCCGACCAAAGGCGGCGCTGTCTGCCAGGGCGGCGTCGATCAGACGCTGAGCGACTTCGCGATACGAGTCGGCTATGGACTCGGGGCCGTTGGATTGGGCTAGCGCCTTGGAGGATGGGGTGGTGTGCGCCAGAAGGCAGAGGGCCAAAAGAGCGGTCGGGAGGAATCGCATAGAAATGTGTTCCTTATTACGCCGGGGTTTCAACGGAAAAAGGTCGCGAAAAATGACTAGAGAGGCGGGGAATATCAAGGAAGAGGCAAATCGCGCCGTCTCGAGGCTCTGGCTTTTGGGGGTACTAAAACTTCCGTCGGCGCGTGATCAGGTTGACGACGACGACGAGGAATAGGGCTGCTGCCGCCGAGGAGACCAGATTGAGCTCCATCGGCCCGATGGGCACGACGAGCGGCTCCGGCCAGCCGAAGTTGCGGAAGATGCGTGGCCCGACCACGGTGCCGAAGAAAGCGACGACAAAGGAGACGGGACAGCCGCCGCGGGAGTAGCCGCTGATGAATTGGCCCAGAGCCGCGCAGACGGCTGCGAGCAACGCCAGGACGCCGACCTCGACGATCCCCATCGGCTACTAAGGTGCAACGCTTTGGGGTCCTAGACAATGATGAGATGGGCGGCTGTGATGAGAGATCTGCCGTGTGGACACCCGGGTCTGGGCGTCGCATATTGCGGCCGACGGGAGTAGAGCCCCGCCACATCACCCAACAGTTGCAAACAGGAAAAGGACGAGACGATGCGAACGGTCGCCCTCGCAGCCATCGTGCTGCTCTCGGCATCGAGTGCCGGAGCCCAGGAGTTCGATTTCTACGCCAACGCACCATACCGTCCCGACGTGGCGCGGCCGGCGACGATCCTCGATTACGAGCCGGGCGAGTTCCACACGGACCACGGCAATATGCTGCGGGTCGTAGAGGCGATCGCGAGAACGGCCGACGACCGGGTGCGGGTGTTTCGCTACGGCCGATCGGTGGAGGGTCGACCGCTCGTCCTGGTAGTGGTCAGCGCACCGGAGAACATCGCGCGCTTGGATGAGATCAGGGCGAACGTCCGGCGGTTGCGCGATCCGCGAGGCACGAGTCGGCAGGAGGCAGCGGCCATCGCGCAGGCGACGCCGGCGATTGGCTGGATGAACTACGCCAATGACGGGAATGAGACCGCTGCGCTGGAGGCGGCGCTGCAGGTCACATATCAACTGGCGGCCGGCGAAGACTCGGTGACGCTGGCGATCCTGCAGAACGTGGTTACGGTGATCAACCCGGCGCACAACCCGGAGAGCCACGAGCGGTTCGTCGAGTGGTACAACGCCTTCGCGGTGGGCGATTCATCGCACAGCAGTCTGGAGCACGATGCGCCATGGGGGATGAGCACAAACAACAACCACTACCAGTTTGACATGAACCGCGATGCGCTGGCGATGATACAGCGTGAGACGCGCGCGATCATCGCTGCGCATCATGAATGGAACCCGCAGGTGTTTGTCGATCATCACGGCCAGACGACCCAGTTCTTCATGCCGCCGCCGGTGCTTCCCATCAACCCGAGCCTGCCGAAGGAGCAGATCGTGCGGTGGACGGAGATCTACGGCCGCGCCAACGGGGCGGCCTTCGATCGTTACGGCTGGAACTACTACGTGCGCGACGTCTTCGATCTCCACTATCCGGGCTACTGGGATAGCTGGCCGGCGCTGAACGGTGCCACGGGTATGACGTACGAGACCGACGGCGGCGGCTCGAAGGGTTATCGCTGGTCGCGCGACGACGGCACCGTACTCACGTTCAGGGACGGGATCGCCAAGCACTTCACGGCGTCGCTGGCGACGTTGCGAACGACCGCTGAGCACAGCGAGGCACGGTTGCGCGACTACTACGAGTTCTTCCGCTCCGGGATGGAGGAGTTCGCCGGCGGTCGGCAGTGGAAACGCTTTGTGATCGTTCCCGGCGATGACCCTGAACGGGCGGCGCGGCTGGTGGAGATCCTGCTGCGCGACGGAGTAGAGGTGGGCGTCGTGAGCGAGTCGTTCGGTGCGGGTGCCGCCCACGAGTACCTGTCTGGCCGTTCCGGGCGGCACCAGTTTCCGGCCGGCAGCTATGTGATCGACCTGGCGCAGCCCCAGGCCCGGCTGGTCGATGCGCTGCTCGCCCCGGATGCGGAGATGGACTCTGCCTTCGTCAGCGAGCAGCTCCGTAGACGGGCGCTCAACGCGCGGCGTGGTTCGCGGGCCGGGCGCGAGCGGTTCCAGTTCTACGACATGACGGCCTGGAGCCTGCCGCTGTCGTTCGGCGTCGAGGCGTACTGGCTGGAGGATGCGGAGCGTGTAGCTGTGCGCCCGCTCGAGGTGGAATTCGATGAGGCGAACGCGCCCTGGCGGCCGCCGGCCTACCTTGGGGCCCGCGATCTCGAAAAGCTACCGGAAGCGCTGCGTGCCGGCATCGACGGCGGCGTACGGGGTGGCCGGGCGACTACAGCGTACGTCTTCCGCTACGACCGGGACGCTGCGCTGCGCCTGGCGATCGCGCTGATGGACGAAGGGTTCAAGGTGGCGGTGGCGGCGCGACCGCTGCGGGCAGGAGGTGGTCTCTACCCGCGTGGTGCGATGGTGGTGCGGGTGACCCGCAACCCGGAGGCGATCCACGAGCGGATCGACGAGTTGGCGAGCCGCTTCGGCGTCCCGGTCGACGCGGTCCATACCGCCTACTATGACGAGGGACCCACCGGCGTGGGCTCCAACCCGGTGGTGACGCTGCGCTATCCGCGGGTCGGGGTGGCGGCCGGCGAAGGGGTGGGTACGAGCGGCTACGGCCATACCTGGTACCTGCTGGAAAGAGAGTACGGCCTCCCGTTTACCGGCCTCCGGATCGATGCGATCACGAGCCGTTTGGATAACCTGGACGTCCTCATCCTGCCGCCGGGCTGGGGCTACGGGCGGGCCTTCGGCGAGAGCGGGGCCGAGGCTGTGCAGGAGTGGGTGCGCGGCGGCGGTGTGTTGATCGGGCTGGGCAGTGCGGCCCAGTACCTGGCGGACTCCGACCTCGGTTTCACGACGGCGAAGTTGGTGGGCCGGGGCGATGGCGATGGGGATGGGGATGGGGATGGCGAGAAATACCTGCCGCCGGCAGCTGGCGAGACGATGCCGCCATTGGTGAGCTCGGAGGCGGGTGAGGATGGCCCGTTAGGGGTGCCGGGAGCGATCATGCGCGGGGCGCTGGATCTCACCCACCCGCTGACCTTCGGCTACGAGACGGAGTCGATCGCCGTGCTGGTGTCGGGGGGCGATTTCTATCAGCCCTCGGAAAGTGGCTCGAGCCCGGTCGCCTTCGTGGGCCGTGATCTGGCCGTGGCGGGGTTCACCTGGCCAGAGAACACGCAGAAATTCTTGGAGGGCACGGCCTGGATGATCGACGAGCCGCTGGGCCGAGGTCGCGTCGTGCTCTTCGCCGACGATCCGAACTACCGGCACCTCTGGCCGTCGTTGAACCGGCTGTTCCTGAACGCGGTACTCATCGGACCGACGGTTCGCTAGTTAGGAATTCGGCAATCCATGACTACTTGTTCAATTAGTCTATTAGTCATGGATTGCCGAATTCCCAACCACTAGCCTTGCCATAGCCCTCGGCTTTAGCTTACCCAACATGGGCGCCTCCACCACCGGCCCGCACGAGTCGGGCTTCCCGACCGACGATCCACGGCTACTCTCGCTGCTTCCCCTGATCTACGTAGCGTGGTCGGATAGCGACCTCACGCTAGCAGAGTGGCGCGCGATCGCAGACCAGGTAGAAAAGCTCGACCTGCCCGAGGGAACCAAGCTGCCGGTATTGGAACGCTGGCTGAACCCGGACGCGCCACCGGACCCGGGTGAGCTGCGCACGCTGCTCAGCGTGATCCGTCGTATGGCGTCCGGGTTGCCGGAGTCGACGCGGCGGTCGCTGGCGGATCTCGGCGTCGAGCTGGCGCAGGCGGGTGGCGGTGATGATTCGCAGTTCTGGCTGCGTCCCGAGGTTACAGAGGCACTGGCGGATATCGAGGGTGCCCTGGGGGTGGACGCCTCCCAGGTCTGTAGAGAGCTGCTGAGCCCCGAAGGCGCCCGACCCGCCGGTGAGGACGAGGAAGCGGCGCCGGCGTTCGATGCCGCGGCGATGTCGCGCCTGTTGGGCGGTGCCTATCGCGAGACACGCGAGGCGGTCCTCAAGGTCCTGCGCGACCCGAAATTCCGTTACGAGTACGGGCTCGACCGAACGACCTATCGTGAGCGCGTAATGGATTGGTGCCGTGAACTGGCGCGGCACGGTTTCGGCGCTCTGGCGTTTCCGCCCGACTACGGCGGCAGGGGTGACCTCGGCCGCTTCCTGGCCGCGTCAGAGGTGTTGGGCTACCACGACTTAAGTCTGGCGGTCAAGTTCGGCGTCCAGTTCGGGTTGTTCGGTGGCAGCGTCGCCAGCCTCGGCACTCAACGTCATCACGAGAAGTACCTGCCCGATATCGGTACGCTGGAGCTCCCTGGTTGCTACGCGATGACCGAGGCGGCGCACGGCTCCAACGTACGCGAACTCGAGACACTGGCGCGCTACGACAAGAAAGCGCGCGAGTTCGTGATCAATACGCCGACCGGTCGGGCGCGTAAGGTCTACATCGGTAACGCCGTGCGTCACGGCCGCATGGCCACCGTGTTCGCGCAATTGCAGATCGATGACGCGCGTTACGGGGTGCACGCCTTTCTGGTCCCGATTCGCGATCGGGAAGGCAAGCTTCGTCCGGGGATCCGCATCCGTGACCACGGCGAGAAGCTGGGTCTGGGCGGCGTGGACAACGGATCCATCTGGTTCGACCACGTCCGTATCCCGCGTGAGAATTTGCTAAATCGATTCGCCTACGTCAGCGCCGACGGCGTCTACACTACGACGATCCCCGGCGACGCCAAGCGGTTCTTCACCATGCTCGGTACGCTGGTCGGTGGACGGATCAGCATAGCCACCGCAGCGTTGAGCGCCGTGAAGAGCGGATTGACGATAGCGGTGCGCTACGGCGCGCGGCGCAGGCAGTTCGGACCGGTGGGCGAGCCCGAGGTTCGTATCCTCGACTACCGCAGCCACCAGCGCCGCCTGATGCCGCCGCTGGCAACGACCTTCGCCATCGATTTTGCCATGAAGCACCTGGTGCGGACGTACCTGGCGCGTCGCGGAATGATGTCACGGGAAGTCGAGGTGCTCGCGGCGGGCCTCAAGGCATACTCGTCGTGGCACGCCGTTCACACCCTGCAGACATGCCGCGAGGCGTGTGGCGGCTCGGGCTACATGGCGGTCAACCGCTTCGCCTCACTGCGCGCTGATACCGACGTCTTCACCACTTTCGAGGGCGACAACACGGTACTGATGCAACTGGTCGCCAAGGCGCTGCTCAGCGACTATCGCGAGCAGTTTGAGGAAGCGCGGTTCCTGGGGATCGTCAAGCACGTGACCGGGAAGGCCGCGCGGGCGATCGCTGAGTTGAACCCCATCGTCACCCGCATGACCGACGAGTCGCACTTGCGCGACCCAGAGTTTCAGCTCGGTGCGCTACGCTATCGCGAGAATCAGCTACTGGTCAGCGTGGCTCGCCGACTGAAGAAGCGAATCGACAAAGGCATGGATGCGTTCGCCGCGATGAACGACTGCCAGGATCATCTACTGGCGTTGGCGCACGCCCACGTCGAGCGTGAAATCCTCGAGCAGTTCCGCGACGCGATAGACGACGTACCCGCCACGCAGTTGCAGTCGATCCTCAAAACACTATGCGACCTTTTCGCCCTGTCGCGAATAGAGGCCGATCGCGGCTGGTTTCTCGAGCAGGGCTACATAGAGGGAAGCAAGGCGCGAAAGATCCGGACCGTGGTTAACCGACTGTGCCACGAGGTTCGCCTGCAGGCACTACCGCTGGTCGATTCCTTCGCTATCCCGGACGAACTTCTGGGAGCCCCGATCGCGCTGGGTGAGTTCGCGACCGAACGGCCGCCGGGAGGCTAAACGGCGCCGCCAGCTGCAACGGCCGACAAGAAACCGCCGCCGGGGTCTGGGACCGCGGCGGCGGTTGGCTTAAGAAACGGAGGCCCGCTCGTTTTCGGCTGCGACCGCTCCCACAGCGGGCAGGTGGGACAGCTGAGGTAGTCTTCGTCAGTTCAAGACAGTTTGGAAGCGCCAGCTCCCGAACGAGCCTCCGTGAAGAATTGTCAAAAAGCCCTCCTTCGATCCTGCCGATCAGAAGATCCCGACGATCAGGTAAATCACGGTGGTCAGGATCACCAGCAAACCGATGCACGCTTCGCAACGCTCAGGTACCGATAGGACCTTCGCTTTTTTGCTCATGCTTGGCATCTTCCTGACAGGGCAAGGAGGTGAATCGTACAGTCGAACCTCAACCTAGGCCGGGCTAATCAGGTGGCGATCAGGTGGCGATCAGGTGGCCGGTATGGCTATCAGGCGCCTATCAGGTTGGAGCCCTCGACTATCAGGCATCTATCAGGTAGCTATCATGTGTAGTGAAAAAGGGGGTCCCACGGATCATGCGGCGGGGTGAACATATGTTTTCGGGCCGCGGTGGGTCCTCCGCCTTGTGGCGAACGGACGGGATGGGCAAATTCCGACAGATTCCGGCGGCTGAGGACAGATGATCGAGATACGGACACTGGGACGTACATCGGTGGCGGTGGACGGCGAGCCGCTGAGCGGCGAGGCGGCGTGGCCGAAGTCGCTGGCGTTGCTGGTGTATATGGCCCGGGAGCCGGGACCCGACCGGCGAGACGAGATCCTCGGGGTTCTGTGGCCGGACCGTGAGGAGAAGCGGGCGCGGCGCGCCCTGAACCAGCTGCTCTACACACTTCGCAAGACCAGCCCACAGCTAACCCTGGAGAGCGTGGAGGACGCGGTAGACTTTGGCCGTGAGGTCTGGCTGGACGTGGAGGAATTCGAGCGCCGGCTGGAGGCGGAGGATGCTGAGGGCGCGGTAGCGCTGTACGAGGGGCCGTTCCTGGCTGATCTGGCGGTCAATGAGCCGGACTTCGACCACTGGGCGGACCGGCAGCGGGCGGACCTGCAGAGGAAGTTTCGCAAGGCGGCCCTCGAGCTGGCGGGCGAAGCGCGGGAGGCGGGCGACCTGGATGGGGCGGTGGCTTACTGCCGCCGGTTGGTCGACGCAGACACGTTGGACGACGAGGCTCAGCACCTGCTGATCGAGTCGTTGTACCTGCGGGGCGACCGGGTGGCGGCGCTACGGCAGTACGATGTCTACCGGGACCTGCTGGCGCGGGAGCTGGAGGTGGAGCCGCTGGAGCACACGCGCCAGCTGGTCGAGCGGATCCGGGCCGAGCCACAGGCGCCCGAGGAGCTGGTAGAGGCCGTGGACGATACGCGGACTCGTCCGGCGGCGGAGGGCGGTGGTGCCGTCGGGGCGCGATCGCCCAAAATGGCCCGCAGGTCTCCGGTTCGCCCGAGCTGGCTAGTGGCGGGCGCGACGGTGCTCGTGGCGGTGCTAGCGGTTGTGTTCTGGCCCTGGCGCGGCGATGGGCCGGGCGGTGCCGGGGACGCGGTGGTGACGGCGGAGGCGATGCGGGTAGCCGTGCTGCCGTTCGCGCCGCACGGGCTGGGAGAAGATGACGACGGCCTATCGGTAGGTGTGGCGCAGCTCCTCGCCCTCAACCTCGAGGGGTTAGGCTCGCTGGAAGTAGTCCCTCACCACTTGGTCCTGGAGACATGGGAGCGCGACGGGTTCGGCGGGATGACGGTGTTCACCGCCGAGTCGCTCGGCATGCTGGCCGGTCACATGCAGGCCACGTCGCTGGTCCTGGGCGACATCCACGCCAGCGGAGACGAACTGCGGATCGTGGCCGAGCTGGTGGGAGGCGGGACCGGCGCAGTGCTGGCGCGGGCCGACGTGCGGGGACCGCGGGACAGCCTCTTCGCCCTTCTCGACGAGCTAGCTGTATCCCTCGCTGGCGACCTGAATGCGGGGGGCGACACGACTGGGACCGAGTAATCCGAACCTAGGTTTCCTTGATAGTCGGAGGGGTCATGGGCCGTTTTCTACTCTTTCTGCTGGTGCTCATCGTTGGTCTGCTGATCGGCTATTGTGGCGGACTCCGAGTGTTACCGCCGTCTTATCGCCATACGATAACGGTTGGGGTCTTCGGCACACCGTCGCCGGTGACGGTCGTACCGGACACTGTCAGCATCCGCCAACAAGACACGCTCAGGTGGTTTCACCCCACCGCCGATAGCTTCTTCATAGACATGTCGGTCGATCCGAAGGGCTCACCCGCGGTCGATAGCCTGGTGACGGCCAGTGCGGGCGGCTACGCGGTGACGGTGATAAGGGAAGACGCGCTGGTAGATAGCGTGTACAAGTACCTGGTCACCGTGTGGCAAGGCGGTCAGCAGGACACACTGGATCCACATATCATCCCGAGGGAAGAGGAAGGAGAGCACTAGTCGGGATTGGCCACCAGGTCTTGAAAACGCGGGTCGTCGTATAGACTCTCCCACCACCAGTCGCTGGCCATGTACTCCTTCTGCCCCGGCTCGGCCTCGAGCAGGACGCCGAGCAGGCGGAGCGCTTCGGCGCTCTCGCCGAGCTGGAGCCGGGCGTTGGCCTCGTAGTAGCCCGTCCAGGGGTCGTCCGCTTCGAGACCGGCACGGGCCCGCTCGATGACTGCCCGGGCGCTGTCGGCGAGGCCGGCACGCACCAGCACCGCCGCCACCTGCATGAGGGTCTGGGCACGCGTGACGGATCGTGCGTCATCGGGGCTCAGCTCGACCTGTTTCATCTGTAGCTGCCAGGCGCGCTCTACGTTGGGGGCCGGACCCTCCGGCCCTGCCAGTGCCACCAGTTCCGTAGCCACGAAGGTCTCGCGGTCCGGATAGCGCCGCTGACCTTCACCGCACCAGCGTGCCACCCTCTCCCACTCCTTCAAGTTGAGCGCGTTATAGCAGAGCCAGTAGAGGACGACGCGGGCGTTGTCCAGGAAGGCGTCAGCCTCAAAGGCGTGTTCTGCGGCGATCAGCCCCGCGCGGAAGTCCCCCCGGTACGAGTGGATCAGACTGAGCCTGCTCCAGGCGCGCGCCAGCGTGGGGTCGAGCTCCACCGCCTTGGTGAGCTCCGCCTCGGCCTCGCTCTCCAAGCGAGCAGCCTCCTCCGCATCGCGGGTTTCCTCGGCCATCGCGGAGAGCAGGATCCCGCGGAGTTCTAAAGCGCTCGCGCTGGCCGTGTCCACCTCGAGCGCCCGATCCGCATGAGCGATCCCCTCCAATAGCGTTGGCACATCGCGGGCCCTGCCGGCGCGAAGGATTATCGAGAGGTTGGAGGCGAGCCAGCCGCGGGCCACGACGGGCTCGATCCACGCGGGATCGGCGGCCTCGGCTCTGGCCAGCAGACGGTCGGCAAGGTTCAGGGTCCCTACGGCGGCTGCTGTGTCTTCTTGGGAGATTCGCGCCGCCTCCTCGCTGAGCCGCGCCGCGCGCTGGACGTACTCCCAAGCCTCGGGGCTACTCGTCCCGGCCCGCCATACTCGCAAGCGGATTTCCTCGCCCAGGCGCTCACGCAGCAACCTGGAGATCGAGTCGCCGACTTCGTCGAGCAGCAAGAACGGATCGTCGGCCGTCCCGTCGATAACGCTGCTCATCAAGTGGGTCATCGCCTGGGCATCGATGAGCTGAACGCTGACGCGTACTTGCTCGCGAGTGCCCGTGACACTGCCCTCGACCAGCATTGCCACATCGAGCTGTCGCGCAATCGTGTCACGTGATATACCCTGGTCGCGATAGGGCTTCAATGCGTTTCTGGGCAAGACGTCGAGGCGTTCGACCTGAGCCAGCTCGTGAGTCAGGTGCTCGGTGAGGCTGTTTGCGATGTGCGCGAGCTCTCCGCCCGCACTGTGATCGTCGAAATAAAGAACCGCTATGCGTGTCGTGGCAGGCAGCGTGGCGGCATCGATCTGTGGTCGCGGCTCGGCTGCGCTTCGGAAGAACAAAACGTATGAGGGTGGTGCGAGGACCACGACGGCTAACAGAAGCGCTACATGTATCGGCCGTATCCGTTCCGCCCAAGCAGGCCAGGAGGCTCCAGCGACCCGCGGTTCGTGCGTCCAGGCGAGCAAGAGCGTGGTTGGCAATCCGATGGCGAGGAGGTAGAGAACGAGGTGGAACACCCAGTTCGGAAATAGCGCTCGGTCGACAAGGATGTCGGTCGCCTCGAACACGACCCACGCAGCGCCAAGATATACAAGCGCTGCGCGGGCTATGCGGGGCGAGCGCAGCTCCCTGATGAAGGTGCTCAGCCATGTCTCCCTCGGCCGGGTTTCTTCCGGCTCGGGCGCTGGGACTGGCTGGGGTGGCCCGCGCGGCGTGTCCGACGGCGGGTACAAGTCGCGCGATTCTCCCGCGCGCACCCTCTCGACCATTGCTCGGGTCTCTTCCAGTGGCTCGACCTCGAGCTCGCTGGCGAGTCGAGATCGGTAGGTCTCGTAGTGTTTGAGGGCGGTCGACCGCTGGCCGGAACGGGCGAGCAGGGCGATGCAGGTGTGCTGCGCCTCGTCTTCGAGAGGCTCGAGCGTCGCCCAGCGGCTGGCCGTCGTGAGGGCGGCGGCGAGATCCCCCTGATTGACATGCTCCTCAACCAGGTGGCGGAAGGCACCTCGTGCCAGTCGGGCCAGTCGTACCCGGGTGGCTGACTGCCATTTCTCGAACTCCGGCGCTCCCGGCAGCTGGAACTGGTCGAGGAACGGCCCGCGGTACAGCTCGATCACCGCTGCCCATCTCTCGGCCTCGGCCGCTTCCTGCAGGGTAGTCGCGTCAACGTCGCAGGCTTCGCCGGCCAGCTCTACCGAGTCGCCTTCCACCTGCAGACACTCCTCGCCCAGCTCGCGTTTCAGAGCGTAGATCGCTTGGGAGAGAGAGTGGCGTGCCTTCTCTTCCTCCCGGTCCGGCCAAAAGAGCCCCAGCAGGCGCCCGCGCGAAGCTCTCCTCTCGACGGCCAGGTAGGCCAGCAAGGCGAACCTCTGCTTCTGGGCCGTGATGCCGCTTAGTTCCTCGCCGTCGCGGCGAATAGCGCCGCGGCCGAGCGTCCGCAGTTCGATCATTGAGCGCAGGTTGGGTGTAGGCTCTGGGCTGTTACGTGACATACATAGTGCACGAAAGCGCGAGCTCACCGCAAGCTTCTTCTCGAGGGCGGGCGGCGTTTTGGACTCGTCGTCATAACTGCTTGCAGGCGTGAGGATTTGAAGCGTCGACAGCTTCTCGATGACAGCTAGATGATTTGCGTGATAGGCCAGATGACGTGCCGTTGAAAGCCCGCTGAAGCCGGCCCCGTATACTGCGCGCGAGAGTTGAAGGACAGGCACAGAGCCAGGATCTCGTAGTTGGAGGTAGAGATGATCGCTAGCTGGAAGACGCTCAAGAAGTCAGCGAAGGTGGCGAAGTACGTCGGGCTCGGCCTGTTCTATTTGGCCTTAACCGCGGCGCTCACCTACACGGTGCTGAGCTCGGCTCAGGCCGGAGCGCCCTAGATAATCGGCGTAGAAGGTACAGCGGACAGGAAAGACCCTGCCACCGCGGTGGAGGGTGCAGTCCACCGCGGCAACCCTACCGAAACTTGTCCTCAGCACTGCTCTCAGCAGCGGGGGGCGCCGACGACGCGGCGCCCCCCGGCCATTTGCCCCGGTCGAGGCTCGTGGGCGGATCGGGCCGGGCAATGAGCACGGCGCCGGCGATGGGAGAGCTGTCCTGGATGAGGGATGAATGAATCCAGGACGCCGTCGCGCCTGCGACGACGTTGGATGTGATCGAGGCTAGGAGAGATCCCAGGCCTCGGCGAGGGCCTTCCAACGAGACCGGCCGCTAGCGAACCAATCGCGGAGCGATCGGGTGATGGGGTCGAGTGCCAGCCAACCGGCGAGCCGACCGTTGCGGCTCGACGCCGGAGCGAAGAGGTGCCGCTCGAGGTCTGTCTGATAGATCTCTGCCGCTCTGGGCCGAAGCCGGCCGTTCACCTTTGAGCCTCCTCCCGCTTGCGGTTCGTACTGGTGCGCCTTTGGCACGCACGTCGGACCTGAATTGCGGTAGAAATCGCTTCCTCTCGATCTGCAGTGTAAGAGGGCCCGATCAGGTGGCGGTCAAGTGAACGGTCAGGTAGCCGGTCTCCGGATCAGGTAGGGTTGCGCACGTCTTGCGGGCGTCCCAAACCTCCTCTAGAGTGAGCTAACAAGCGCATTCCCAACGACCATCGGCCTAACGGCGCCCCGGTGGAGAGGTCTGAGATGAGACTGCGATACGCGTGTGTTGTGCTGGTGATGGTGGCCCTGATGCCGAGCCTGGGGCTGGCCCAGAGGACGGCTGATCACATCCCGATGCCCGCCTCGTTCCTCGGTTTCGAGGTCGGTGCGGACCGCAAGCTGGCGGACTGGACCGAGATAACCGGCTATCTGAACGCGCTGGCCGACGCCAGCGACCGCATCCTGCTCGACACGCTGGGGATGACTACGCTAGGGCGGCCGTTTATTGCCCTGACCATCTCCAGTGCCGAGAACCTCCGCCGCCTGGACCACTACCTGGAGGTGCAGCGGAAGCTGGCAGACCCGCGGCTGCTCGAGTCTGAGCTCGAGGCGAGCGAGCTGATCGCGGAAGGCCGCACGGTGGTTCTCATCACCGGGGGGATCCATTCGACCGAGGTGGGTGGCTACCAGATGCCGATGCGGCTGGCCTACCACCTGGCGTCGCGGAACGACGAGGAGACCCGAGCGATCCTCGACAACGTGATCCTGCTGCTGGTGCCGTCGCTCAACCCCGACGGCAGCCAGCTGGTAGTGGACTGGTACGAGGAGACGTTGGGTCAGCCGTGGGAGGGGGCCGGGCCGCCGTTTCTCTATCATCACTACGTTGGGCACGACAACAACCGCGACTGGTACGCCTTCACGCAGAAAGAGACGCAACTAACAGTTACCAAGCTGCATAACGTCTGGCACCCGCAAATCGTGCACGACATCCACCAGATGGGCTCAGAGGGAGCACGCTTCTTCATCCCGCCGTGGACCGATCCGGTCGAACCGAATGTCGATCCGCTGCTCGTCGCCGGGATCAATGCCATCGGTACGGCGATGGCGTGGGAGATGTACGGGCAGGGGAAGACGGGGATCGTGATCAACGTGATCTTCGACGCCTGGACGCCGGCGCGTGCTTACCAGCACTACCACGGTGGCGTGCGGATACTGACGGAGACGGCGAGCGCACGGCTGGCCACGCCGATCACGGTTCCGTTCGATTCGCTGGGCGGTAGAGGGATGGACGCTCGAATCTCTTCCTGGCGATTCCCGGAGCCTTGGCCGGGTGGCGAATGGCGCCTCGCCGACATCGTCGACTACCAGGAGGCGGGGGCAACGGCGCTGCTCAAACAGGCGGCGCTCTACCGCGAGCGCTGGCTCAGCAACTTCTATCGGATCGGGCTGCGCAGCATCGGTGGGCGCGAGGGGTGGCCGCAGGCGTTTGTGATCCCGCTCGAGGGGCAGAACGCCGCCGGGTTGGCCGATATGTTGCGCATTCTGGTGACGGGCGGCGTTGAGGTGCACCGGGCAGTGGAGTCGTTCGTCGCCGACGGCCGAGTTCACATCGAGGGAACGTACGTCATTCCGCTGGCGCAGCCGTATTCGGGTTTCGCGAAGACGATGCTGGAGGTGCAGGAATATCCGTCGCTGCCTGAGTACCCTGGCGGCCCGCTGCGTCAGCCGTACGACGTGACCGCGCACACGCTGCCGCTCATGATGGGGGTCGATGCGCTGGCGTTGGATGAGCTTCCCGATGTGGCGTTGTCGGAGCCCATCGAGGTGCCGTCGTACGAAAAGCAGGCGCCGGGCCTCTCCGGCGGTCGCGGCCCGCGCGTCGCGATCTACGAGCCGTGGACGTCGTCGATGGATGCGGGCTGGACGCGCTGGATATTCGACGAATACGGGATCGAGTACGAGCAGCTGCGCGATGCCGACGCTCGCGCCGGCGACCTCCGGTCCCGGTTCGATGCCATCTTGCTACCCGACTTTTCGCCGCAGGCGATGATCGGTGGGCACGAGGAGGGCGAGATGCCGCCGCAGTACGTCGGCGGCCTCGGTGTGGAAGGTGTACGTGGGCTCGAGGCGTTCGTCAGGGAGGGCGGCACGCTGATCACATTCAACCAAGCATCGCTCTTGCCGATCGAACAGTTCGCACTGCCGGTGAAGGACGTGCTGGGCGAAGTCGACCGGCGCGATTTCTACATTCCGGGCTCGATACTGCGGTTGCACCTCGAGCGCGGTCATCCGCTAGCCCAGGGAATGCCGACGCGAACGGCGGCGTGGTTCCAGCGCGGAGTAGCATTCGAGCCGACCGACGAGGCGGGTGGTAGCGTAGAGATCGTTGGACGTTACGGTGACGCCGACGAGCTGTTGCTTAGCGGCTGGGTGAACGGTGCCGGGCACATCGGGGGGCACGGGGCGATCGCGGTCGTGCGCCACGGCAGAGGGCGGGTGGTTCTATTCGGCTTCAGGCCGCAGTACCGGGCCCAGACGATCGCCACCTACCCGCTGATCTTCAACGCGATCAGGAGCTCCGGCGAGTGACGGCGACGGTTGAGCCGTTCCGCGCCCTACGTTATCGGTCCGATCGAGTCGATGGCCTCGACGCGGTCCTGGCGCCACCCTACGACGTTATCGGGCCCGAGCAGGCGGCGCTACTGAGAGGGCGAAGCGCCTACAACATAGTGCACATCACGAACCCTGTGGGTGAGGGGGAAGAGCGTTACGAGCGAGCAACGCGCACACTCGAGTCGTGGGTCGAGGACGGCGTGCTAGCCCGAGCCGAGCGGCCCGCGTTCTACGTCCATCGGCACCACTTCGGCTCGGGGGGTGAGTCGTTTACGCGTACCGGCGTCTGGGCGGCACTAAGGCTCGCCCGCTACGACGAGGGGGTCGTCCTCCCGCACGAGCGCACGATGAAGGGCCCCAAGGCCGATCGCCTCGCCCTAATGCGCGCCTGCCGAGCTCATCTCTCTCCCGTCTTTTTCATCTGTTCCGACGCCGATGCTCGGATCGCCGGGCTGCTTGGTGATTTGACCGAGGGTGAGCCGACGGAGCGGGCTGAGTTTCCCGCCGGTCAGGCGCATGAGGTATGGTCAATCGAGGGGCGCCAGACGCTGGACGAATTGGCTGGCGCTCTGAGCGAGCAGACGTTTCTCATCGCCGACGGCCACCACCGGTACGAGACGGCGCTCGCCTACCGTGACGAGCTGGGCCCAGCCGGCAAAGGGGGTGGCGGCCCTGACACGAGCGAGTACCTGCTGGCCTATGTCGTTCCCGAGTCCGACCCGGGGCTGCTGCTGTTGCCGACGCACCGGACGATCGGAGGCGAACCGCTGGATTGGATCGCTGCGGCGGCCGAAGCTGAGTCGGACTTCGAGGTTACGCGGCTGACCGATGTAAGTAGCGACTGGGCGCAGCGGGTGCTGGAGGAGGAAGCCGGCCGGGCGACTCTCGTGCTGGTGGCGCACGGTGAGCCGGGCGGCTGGCTGCTGCGCCAGCGGAAGCCGGACGCAGTGAGAGGCATCTCGGCGATAGCGCTTCACGACACGCTCCTCACGGGTTACCTGAGGCTCTCTGCGGAGGAGCAACTGGGTCGAATCGGCTACGTGAAGGAGGCGGGTGAGGCGCTGGAGGCCGTGAGCTCGGGAGCGGTACAGGCGGCGGCGTTACTCGCTGCGCCCCGCGTATCACAGGTGCGGGAAGCGGCGGCGGTGGGAGAGCGAACGCCGGCTAAGACGACTTATTTCTGGCCGAAGGTGCCGACGGGTACTGCAATCCACGTCGTTGATGCGTGAAGACGCGGCTTCGTGATAAGAGGTCAGCCGCCTTCTAGCGCTAGCCCGATTTCCGTTCTAACCCAGCCATCGTCCTCGAGCTGAAGGCGAAACTCGAGTGCCTTCGCCGATCCCGGTCGATCGATACGGCCGAGCGCCCAGGCGGCGTGGCCGCGGACCAGAGGGTCGTCGTCGTTGAGCGCGTCGACCAGTGCCGGGATAGCCGCCGGGTCGGCCCAGTTGCCGAGGGCGACGGCGACGTTGCGGAGCAGACCGCGGCGTTTTGTGCGTGCCAGGGGCGTGTCTACGAAACGCGCTGCGAACTCCTCCTCACTCAGCTTCATGAGTTCCAATAGCACCGTCCCCTCGACACCGTCACGCGTCTGAAAGCGGGGCTCATTCGTCGGCGGCGCTTCTTTATTCCAGGGACAGACCTCCTGGCATATGTCGCAGCCGAAAATGCGGTTGCCTATCGCGGGTCGCAGCTCGATGGGGATCGGGCCCCGCAGCTCGATGGTGAGGTAGGAGATGCAGAGGCGAGCGTCTAGCACGCGCGGCCCTTCGATGGCCCCCGTAGGGCACGCCCAGATGCAGCGGTCGCAGGTGCCGCAATGGTCCGGGAGGAACGGGTCGTCTGCGTGCAGCTCGGCGGTGGTGAGTATCTCTCCTATAAAGATGTACGAGCCGAGGTCGGGGTGGATCAGGCAAGTGTTCTTGCCAATCCAACCGATACCTGCGCGCTGGGCGTGGTCTCGCTCGAGCACCGGTCCGTAATCGACGTAGCAGCGCGCCTCACCCGGGTTACCGGCGAGTTCGCGGATAGCAGCTGCCAGCTGCTCGAGCTTCTCCTCGAAGACGGTGTGGTAATCGATTCCGCGTGCGTAGCGGGCGATGACCGGGCGGCCGGGATCGTCGGTCGGGCCTTCCGCGCCGCCGGCGTAGTTCATCGCCACCAAGACGATGTACCGGGCGCCGGGCAGCGCCTCGAGGGGGTTCAGACGCCGCGCTACGGCATCATCGCGTGCGAGGTAACCCATCTCGCCGTTGTACTCACGCTCGAGCCACTCGAGGTAGAAGTCGCCGTGCTCGGGTCGCTCGGCCGGCGCGATCCCGACCAGCTCGAAGCCGAGCTCGCGGGCGCGTGCCTTGATCGCTTCGGCCGGCGTGGCCGGCGGATCATCCGTCGGGAGTTTGCGTCGTGCCATGGCGCTACGGCTTCAGGACTAGTTTGCCGAACTGTTGGCCGGCCTCGAGTCTGCGGTGCGCCTCGCGCGCATCCTCGAGTGGCCACACGACATCGATGACGGGCTTCAGCTTCTTATCGAACACCAGCGACATCACTTCTTTGAACTCGGCCGCGCTCGACATGGTGGTCCCGATGATCTGCAGCTGTTTCCAGAAGGTGAGGCGAATCTCGACCTGGCCGGCCGGCCCGGTGGTAGCGCCGTAGGTGACGAGTCGGCCGCCGCGGGCGAGTGCGCGGAGCAGGTCGGGCCAAACGGCCTCGCCGACGCTGTCGAAGGCCATGTCGACGCCCCGTTTATCGGTCGCCTTCCAGACCTCCTTCGCGAAATCGGACTCCAGTCGGTCGAACACGTGGTCTGCGCCAAGCTCACGGACGCGGGCAGCCTTCTCCGGTCCGGCCGTGACCGCGAAGACTGTGGCGCCGATGTGCTTGGCGATCTGGATTGCCGCGGTCGAGACGCCGCCCGATGCGCCGGTGACCAAAACGGACTCGCCGGCTTCGAGCTTGCCGCGGCTCACCAGGCCGCGCCAGGCGGTCTGATAGACGAGGGGCACGGCGGCGGCTTCCTCGAACGACAGATCGTCGGGGATGGGGAGCACGTTGGTCGCTGGCACGACGGCGAACTCGGCAAAGCCACCGCGAACGTGCTCTCCGATGATCTTGTAGGACGTGCAGAGGCTCTCCTCGCCTTTGAGGCACCAGTCGCAGCTGCCGCACCAGAGGCTGGGGTTGAC
>JBDHJU010000039.1:0-30844 GCA_039586755.1 Gemmatimonadota bacterium
AACCTGAGTATGAGCCACGTCAGCTCGAACGTGCGACCCGTACCAGCAACCACCGATCCCCCCAGCCCCAGGGCGCGGCCGGAGTTGATCGTGTCGTGGTAGACCCCAATCTGGCCGTAGAAGACGGAATCGCCGCTGGTCGAGTCGAACAAAGCAGCCCGCTCGATCCGGCTCAGCAACTCGATCTCCTGGTCGTCTCGTAGCACACCCAGGGTAACTTGCTCACCGGGCCGCTGGCTGACGTGGTTGCGGAACTCGACCCACATGCGGACTTCCTGCCCGTCGACCGAAGTGACTAGATCGCCGGCCTGCAGCCCGGCTTCCTCGGCCGGGCTGCCCTCGACCACCGAGCCGATGAGCGGCACCCACGACTGGTAGTAGGCGATACCAGCGTAGGCGAAGATCGCGAACACGAAATTCATCACGACACCGGCTGAGATGACCACGGAACGTGTCGCCACCGACTTCGACTCGAACCGCCGTTCGGGAGGCACCTCGAGTTCCGACTTGCCGCCCTCCAGCGCTTCGAGCGCTTCATCCTCGCCCATGCCCGCCATCTTCACGTAGCCGCCCAACGGCAGAGCCGAGATCACGTATTCCGTCTCGCCGATCGTGAAACCCCACACCCTGGGGCCGAGTCCGATGGAAAAACGCGGAACTGCAATCCCGGCGAGCTTGGCCGTGATGAAGTGACCCAGCTCGTGGACGACGATCAGGACGCCCAGTACGATGATGAATGCGATAATCGAGTTCATTTATTCCGACCGCGGTGCCTGGTTCCCAATCTCATCGACTCTGGCGCGCGCAGTCTCACGCGCCCACCCATCAACACGCCGTACACCCTCCAGTTCCGTCACTTCTTCGACCGCATGCGCGTCGAGTACACCGTGAATCACCTCAGGGATCCCTGTGAACCGGAGCCGCTTCTGCAAGAACGCGGCGACGGCCTCTTCGCTGGCGGCGTTGAAGACGGCCGGCGCCGTGCCACCGCGCAACGCCGCCTCGCGCCCCAGCTCGAAAGCGGGAAACCGGCCTTCCGGCACCGGCTCGAACTCCAACGAGCCAACCTCCGCCAGATCGAGCGACGGCGCATCGACCTCGACCCTTTCTGGATAGCCCAGCGCGTACAGGACCGGTAGCGCCATCGTCGGGTATCCCAGCTGGGCGAGCACGGATCCGTCCCGGAACTCGACCAGCGAGTGTACGATCGACTGCGGATGGATCACCACCGCCACCTGGTCGTACTGGAGCCCGAACAGGAAATGGGCCTCGACGACCTCGAGCGCTTTATTCACCAGGGTAGCCGAGTCGATTGTGATCTTCGCCCCCATATCCCAAGTCGGGTGGCGGAGCGCCTCATCCGGCGTTACCCCTGACAGATCTAACGGATCCCGGTTCCGAAAAGGTCCACCAGACGCGGTGAGCACCACACGTCGCACGCTTTCCGGGGCCGCGCCCTCGAGGCACTGGAAGACGGCGCAGTGCTCGCTGTCCACCGGTATCAATTCTCCGCCCCCCTGCTCCAGCGCCCGCATGACCAACGGTCCGCCCACAACCAGCGACTCTTTGTTCGCCAACGCCAGGCGCTTACCGCCCTCCAGGGCCAGCAGAGATGGCTCCAGGCCGGCTGCGCCGACCAGTCCGTTCACCACGATCTCTGCGTCGCGGTGCGCCGCCGCCTCCAGTACCGCGTCCCAACCCGTAGCGAGCCTGGTGCCCGAGGGTCCTTCGGCGGGCGCTGAGCCGTCGGCGAGCACCGCCAGCTCCGGCCGGAATCGCTCGACCTGGGCGAGCAGCGCATCGGCGTTGCGATTCGCGGTCAGCGCGACCACACGGTAGCGCTCGGGGTACGAGCTGATGACCTCCAGCGTCGTTCTGCCGATGGAGCCAGTCGAGCCGAGAATCGCTACTGTTCGCGCGCTCATCAAACTCCCAACACGGCGATGTAAGCGTAAGCGAAAGGAAATACGAAAAGCATCGAGTCGAGCCGGTCAAGCATCCCACCATGCCCGGGTAACAGCCCGGAGCTGTCCTTCACTCCGCACTCGCGTTTGAAGCGCGACTCGAAAAGATCGCCGGCCTGGCCCACCACGGCGACAATCGCTCCCAGCCCCACGAGCTCGCCGGCGCTCATCGTCCAGGGCACAAGCGATCGTGTCAACGCCACGTACAGCAGGGCGCCACCCCCTGTGGCGATGAATCCGGCGATCGCGCCCTCCCAAGTCTTCTTGGGGCTGGTGACCGGCGCCATTTTGTGCCGCCCGATCGCCTTTCCCACGAAATAGGCGGCCGTATCACCGAGCCAGGTAATCGCTACCGGCAGCATCAGCACGGCGGCTCCTGCGAGCCCGGGCGACTCACCGCCCTCCGCCCTCAACCAGAGCGCAAAGGCGAGTGTCGCTCCCGTGTACAGTGCGCCGAACACGCTGGTCATCACCATCGCGCCGGGCCGCGCTTGCGGCGCTGCAGTTATGGCGAGAACCGCGATCACGGCCATGGTGACCAGGGTTGCCGACACCAGGTAGGTCTCGACAGAGAAGCTGCCGGCCAAAATCACATACGCCACCGCCAGGGCAGCAGCCACCGTCGGCGCCGCGGGCACACCGTTCTCACGATGCATGACGGCGAACTCCCGGGCCGCAACCGCCGCCAACAGCGCCACAAACCCGGCCAACCAGTAACCGCCCAGGAACACCAGCCCCACGGCGATCGGTATGCCGATCAGCGCGACGCCCACGCGCTTCGCGAGTTCGCCGCTGGAACGCGCCATCACGTTACCTTGCCGAACCTGCGTTCCCGTCTCTGGTAGTCGAGAATCGCTTCGAAGAGATGCTCGCGGGTGAAGTCCGGCCACAGCACCGGGGTCGTATACAGCTCAGCGTAGGCAAGCTGC
The DNA here is from genome assembly GCA_039586755.1 of Gemmatimonadota bacterium. GTDB lineage: Bacteria > Gemmatimonadota > Gemmatimonadetes > Palauibacterales > KS3-K002. Next base: position 2,894 of record JBDHJU010000039.1, read on the forward strand.
CACAAAAGAAAGTTCGAGATCCGATACTCTCCCGACGTCCGAATCATCAGGTCGGGGTCAGGCCATGCCGCTGTGAGGAGCTCCGCAGCGAACGCAGCCTCGTCGATCGCCGCCGCCTCCAGGTCACCGGAGGCTGTTCGTTCGGCAAGTCTGCGTGCCGCCCGCACTATTTCGCCCCGGCTCCCGTAACTGATCGCCAGCACGAGTTGCAGCCGCTCACCGCCGCGGGTCATATCGAGGATCATATCGATGGCCTTACGCTCGGCGGCTTGAAAGCGGTCGACGTCACCCACGACGTGGACCTCGACGCCGTTATCGACAAGGTCCTTAACCTCCGACCTCGCATAGCTCTTCAGCAGTGACATCAGGAAGGCGACTTCGGGCCTCGGTCGCTGCCAGTTCTCCTGTGAGAATGCGTACAGCGTAACGACTTCGATGCCCGCCTCGATCGCGCCTTCCACCACGTCACGCACGGACTTCATCCCCGCCCGGTGGCCCTCGCGTCGGGGCAACCCCCGCTGATTCGCCCACCGGCCATTGCCATCCATGATGATTGCAACGTGCCTGGGCACGTCGCTCTCAATCTCTCTTATTCGCTGGAGAAGTTCAGAAGGCATTGACCCTTACTACGTCGGTGGCCGCCTCGGCGGACGAGGACGACGCTCCCGCTAGACTTCCAGTACCTCCGCCTCTTTGGCTTTCAGAAGAGATTCAATCTTCTCCCCATACTCGTCGGTCAACTTCTGCAGTTCTTCAAGCGTGCGATGTCCCTCATCCTCGGATATCTCACCGTCCTTCATCTTGGTTTTGATATCCTCCTTCGCTGCACGCCGAGCGGCACGGAGAGAGACGCGACCTTCCTCGGCCATCTTGTGCAGAACCTTGACGAGCTCCTGGCGGCGCTCCTCGTTGAGCTGTGGGATGGGTACGTGAATGACTGTACCATCGTTGGAAGGATTCAGTCCCAGATCCGAACTCTGTATAGCCTTTTCAATCACGCCCATCAGGTTCTTGTCCCAAGGCTGCACTACTAAGAGACGCGGCTCCGGGGCACTGATCGTAGCCAGCTGCTCGAGCGGCATGTGCGTCTCGTAGGCCTCGACTCGCACATGTTCCAGTAGCGCCGGTGACGCTTTGCCGGTTCGAACCGATGCGAACTCGCGCCTCACCGCCTCGATGGAGCTCTCCATCCGACCCCGGGTTTCACTTAGCGACGTCATCAGCTCACCTCCCCGGAAATAAGCGTGCCGACCTGCTCGCCGCGAGCCGCAGCCAGCACCGCGCCCGGCCGCTCGATGTTCAGCACAACCACAGGCAGGTTGTTGTCCTTGCACAGCGAGATCGCAGTGGCGTCCATCACCCCCAGCTCTCGCGTCATGACTTCCAGAAACGAGATCTCCGGTATCAGCTCGGCGCTCGGCTCGGTCATTGGATCGGCGGAGTATACACCTTCGACCTTGGTCGCCTTTACGATCAACTCCGCTTCCATCTCGATCGCCCTCAGCACCGCAGCCGTGTCGGTCGAAAAGTACGGGTTGCCGGTGCCGCCTGCAAAGAGCGCGACTCGCCCCTTCTCGAGATGGCGAAGCGCCCGTCGGCGGATATAAGGCTCGGCCAGCTCCTCCATCCGGATGGCGGTCAGCACGCGGTTCTCAACGCCCTTCTTCTCCAACATGTCCTGGACGGCGAGCGCATTGATCACCGTGGCCAGCATGCCCATGTAGTCGGCGGACACCCTGTCCATCCCACCTTCCGCCGCCGCCGCACCACGCACGATATTGCCGCCGCCCACGACCAACCCAAGCGCGACGCCAGCCTCCTTGACGGCCCGTATCTCTTCGGTAAGCCGATCGATGGCGGGAAGCGATATGCCGAACCCCTCGCTGCCCGCCAGCGATTCACCTGACAGCTTCAGCAGAACTCGTCGATAACGCAGTTTCGATCCTGACGCCACCTAATCGCCCACCTTGAAGCGCACGAATTGGCCGACGGCAATCTTCTCGCCGAGCTGCGCCTGCGTATCCGAGATCCGGTCAGCCACCGTGACCTCGGGGTCCTTTACGTACTTCTGCTCGAGGAGCGTGCTCTCCTCGAAGAACTTGCGCAGCTTGCCTTCCACGATCTTGTCAGCGACGTGCTCCGGTTTCCCCTGCTCCTGGACCTGTGCCAGGAAGATCGCCCGCTCGCGCTCGACGACCTCCTCGGGCACGTCCTCCCTAGCCACGGCAATCGGGTCGGCCGCCGCAATATGCATGGCCAGGTCGCGGGCGAGCACCTGAAACTGCTCCGTCCGGGCGACGAAGTCGGTCTCACAGTTCAGCTCCACAAGTACGCCGACCTTGTGCGAGTGATGTATGTATGACTCTACGACACCTTCTCGAGCTTCTTTGCCGACACGCTTTTCCGCGGAAGCTGCCCCCTTCTTGCGCAACCACTCGACGGCGGCCTCCATGTCGCCGCCCGTTTCCTGGAGTGCACGCTTGCAGTCCATCATCCCTGCGCCGGTGCGCTCTCTCAACTGCTTAACGTCTGTTGCCTTAATCTCACTCATCTCTGATACGTTTTCAGGTTCAGTGATCTAAAAAAGCGGGCCACCGAAGTGGCCCTGCCAGCGATCATGCGTCGCCGGTGTCCTCACCGGTGACTTCCTCCGACTCCGCGGTTCCTCCCCCCTCGTGCTCCTCTGGCGGGCTCTCTTCGCCGGCCTCCGCCTCGCCGGGCGGGCGGTGGGCAGCGATGACCTCGGGGCGAGGTCGCCTTCGCTTACGCGACCGCCGACCGCCGCCCTCGCGCTCGCTGACCGCACCCACGGCCGCATCGCTGGAGTAGGTGAAGACCTCCTCCTCCTCCTCGGCGGCCGCTGCCTTCCGCAATTCCTCGGGCACCTCCGCCATGGCGGTCTCGATGGTATCGGCGATCTCTTTCGTGATCAGCGAGACCGATCGGATCGCGTCGTCGTTACCGGCGATCGGCACTGTCAAGAGATCGGGATCGGCGTTCGTGTCGGCGATAGCGACGACCGGGATGCCTAGCTTGTTCGCTTCCGCTATGGCGATCGCTTCCCTTCGGGCGTCGACGACGAAAAGGCAGCCGGGCACCCGGGACATATCCTTGATGCCGGAGAGGTAGCGGTCCAGCTTCTCGCGCTCCCTGTCCAGCAGCAGACGTTCCTTCTTAGTATAGAACTCGAACGCGCCTTCCTCCGCACCACGCTCCAGTTCCTTGAGCCGCCGGATGTTCTTCTTGATCGTCTGGTAGTTGGTGAGCATTCCGCCCAGCCAACGGACCGTCACATAGAACGCTCCGCAACGCTCTGCTTCGCCACGCACGGTGTCGCTGAGCTGCGGCTTCGTGCAGACGAATAGCACCGAGTCGCCGCGGTGGACGACTTCGCGGATCAAAGCCTTGGCTCGCTCGAGCTCGTTAAGCGTCTTTCTGAGATCGATGATGTAGATGCCGCCGCGCTCGGCGAATATGTAGCGGCGCATCTTCGGGTTCCAACGACGGGTCTGGTGCCCGAAATGGACACCTGCTTGAAGAAGGTCTTGCAGTCCTACTCCCATATGCTCTCTATCCTGGCTGGCGGCCGGCTACCGCTTGCTGAACTGGAAGCGCTTGCGGGCCTTCGGCTGACCGTACTTCTTACGCTCAACGCGACGCGGGTCGCGCGTCAACAGCCCTTCTCGGCGCAAGGTTCTGCGACGATCCTCATCCTCGACGAGTAGGGCGCGGGCGATTCCAAGCTGGATCGCGCCTGCCTGACCGGTGAGGCCACCACCGCGCACGTTGACCGTGACGTCGTACGCGCCGACCGTGTCGGTAGCCTGGAACGGCTTTTCGAGAACCGTCTGATAGGCGCTGCGCGGGAAGTAATCGGAGATCGAGCGACCGTTGATCTGCCACTCACCCTTCCCCCGCTTGAGATACACGCGGGCGACCGAGGTCTTTCTGCGACCCACCGCGTGGACCCGTCCGTCTTCTAGCTTCTTTCCGACCATACTCCGACCTATTAGCGCTCCGTTAACTCTTGACCTTCAATGGCTGTGTCTCGAGGCCTTGGTGCGGGTGCTCGGGCCCTGCATAGACGCGCAGCTTCTTGAGCATCTGGCGCCCCAGGGTCGTTTTCGGCAACATGCCCTGCACGGCCCGTCTGATAATCCACTCGGGGCGGCGTTCCTGCATCCGTTTGAACGGGATAAGCTTGGCACCGCCGATGTAACCGCTGTGGCGGAAGTAGACCTTCTGCTCCGCCTTCTTGCCGGTGAGGCGAACGCGCTCGGCGTTCACCACGATGACGCCGTCACCGCAGTCCACATGCGGGGTGTAGGTCGGCTTGTGCTTGCCCCGGAGTACCTTAGCCACCTCAGCAGCCAGGCGACCCAGGACGATGCCCTCGGCGTCCACAAAATACCACTGCCGGGCGACCTCCTCAGGCTTCGCCACCAGGGTCTTCATCGAATTCGTCAGCAGTCCTGCCATCTTGTCGTCAGATTAGCACCGGTTCCGCGCCGGCGCGGATTTCCGTAGCGGGGTTCACCGCTTTATGGAACAGCGTGGTAGCATATCCGAGGAATGCTGCTATGTCAAGGAAGATCGGGCCTCCCGGGGCGCCAGAGCTAACCCAAGAAGCTCTCCAGAGAGCGGGCCCGGGAGACGTGGCGCAGGCGCGCCAGAGCCCGCTCCTTGATCTGGCGGACCCGCTCGCGGGTAACCCCAAGCTGCTGGCCGATTTCCTCCAGGGTCATAGCCTCTTCACCGTCGAGGCCGTAGTAGAGGCGCAGGATCTTGGCCTCTCTGGGTTTGAGAGTCGAGAGGGCGGCTTCGACATTGATCTTGAGCGCCTTCTCGAAGGCCTCCTGCTCGGGGCCCGGGCGGACGTCGTCCGGTAGGTAATCGAGGAGCTTGTTGTCCTCGCCGGGGACGAGGGGCGCATCGAGCGAGAGGTGGGCCATCGCGATGGACATCGTCTTATAGAGCTCGTCGGCGTCGACCTCGAGGCCCTCAGCCAGCTCGCCCACGGTCGGTTCGCGCCCCAGCTCCTGGACGAGAGCACTGGACCGCTTGCCGATACGGTGCAGCTCACCGGCCCGGTTGAGCGGGACGCGCACGATCCGCGACTGCTCCGCCAGCGCCTGCAGGATCGCCTGGCGGATCCACCAGACGGCGTAGCTGATGAACTTGACCCCGCGTGTCTCGTCGAATTTCTCGGCGGCCCTGATCAGGCCCAGGTTGCCCTCGTTGATCAGGTCGGCCAGGGCGACGCCCTGGTTCTGGTACTTCTTGGCGATGGAGACGACGAAGCGCAGGTTCGAGTTGACCAGCTTCTCCAGGGCCTCCCGGTCACCGCGCCGGATCTTGCGCGCCAGGACCCCTTCCTCATCCCGATCGATTAGAGGGTAGGTGCTGATTTCCCTCAGATACTGGTCTAGGGAGCCCGGAGGCGTAGCGGCGCGGTGGGTCGGCTCGAACGCCGGCAGGAAAGGCACCCGCTCGTCGCGACGGTCGTCGTTGCTTCCGCCGTCAGGTGTGTGCTGCTGCCCTTCTCGACTCAAGCGCGAAACTCCGCCCCCCGATTGGTTCTCTGCAGTAACCTTAGACTAACGTCGGCGATTCATCGAACCAGGTCCCCGACCCGGCTCCATCTGACTTCGGTCAGCCACGGCAGCGGCCGCAGCTTGCTGCGATCGAACGAGTAGTAAATGAACAAAGGCCGTCCTTTGATCAGACTCCGATCGACGAAGCCCCAATAGCGAGAGTCCTGCGAGTTGTCGCGATTGTCGCCCATGACGAAATACTTGCCAACCGGCACGAGGATGGGGCCCCAGTCGTCGCGAGTCGGGCGATAGTCGCTGCCGTCCACGTCGGCCACGAGGTGATCTTTCTGCCACTCGAACTGATGATCGTAGTAGTCGCCGCCCGGCTGAGTGTGTTGCACGTAGTCCTCGTCCAGCCGCTCGCCGTTCACGTACAGCTCAGCGCCACGCATGGCGACTTTGTCCCCCGGCAGGCCCACAACACGCTTGACGTAGTTCTTCGACTGGTCGAGGGGGTATTCGAAGACCACGATGTCACCCCGTTCGGGGTTCTCTATCGCCGGCAAGCGGACTCCGGTGAACGGTACCTGGGCACCGTAGACCGCCTTGTTCACAAGCAGAAAGTCACCCACCAGCAGCGTCTTTTCCATCGACCCCGTCGGGATCTTGAACGCCTCGACCGCGAATGTTCTGATCACCAGGAACAGCAGGATCGCCACCGATATCGACTTCACCCATTCCCAGAGCCAGCGGCCCGTGCCTTCCTCCGCCCGCCGTCGCTTCGTGCTCTGCGCCTCCTGCTCTGGCGTACCCTGCTTCTTATTTGTCTGTAGTTTCTTCTTGGCCATCGGTCTGGATTCCCATCAACTGCCCCGGCCCGTGGGCTACAAGCCGTGGGCGCCTGTCTATCCTACCTCCCAAAGGCGCCTCAAGATCCGCCGCGCTCCACTTGTCATGATGCGCGGCGTCAGTCAAAAGCTATCTCGGCACCCTCTGGTTTCGCTAGCTCTACACTCCGGTTACTTGCTGACCGTTGAACTTAGCACGACCGCGGCGCAGCACCAAATGTCTAGCGACCCCCCTCGACCGAGCTTTTCAGGAAGATCAGATCTTCGCGCACGCCCACGTCTGTCACAAACTGCGGCAACTCGAAGGCGACGGCGTTGGTCGGCAGGTCGCCTCTCGCCCCCCCTTTCAGCTGAGCCAACAATTGGTCGCGCATCGCCGTCGGCAACGGCAGCGCTCCCACCTGTACGTCCTCGACGAAGTAGACGCCGGCGCCGGGCCGCAGGCCATCTAGTCGCCCGCTGAAAGAGACGCTGGCCGTGTCGCCCAGGAACGCGACCCACGGTCCCATCCCTTCGATGCCCGGCACCTCCTGCAACGCCACACGGCCCTTCAGCACAAGCCTTTCCTCCTCGATGGCGGCAGCGACATCGCTTACGTACGGCGGGAAATAACCCCTCAATCCGTATTCTATCCAGGCGTTTAGCTCTTCGGCGTCCAGCGTGGCTTCTTCGAGCTCCCCCTGTCCCAGTGCCACGATCTTCTCTTCTGCGCGCCGGGCCAGGTCGGGAACGGTCGACGACGCCGCCTCGAGCGGGGCTTCACCTCGGTCGAGTACAGCCGACACGTAGGATGCTATCTCGTCACGGGCCAGCCATCCGGCCACAACGCCGGCCACGAGCAGCGTCCCACATCCGATCAGTTTGAGGCAGCTTCGCATGTTCTCAATACGCGGGTTAGAAGAGTCAAGATTCGAGGTCGGCGCTGTGAACCACGTCGTAGATGCCTCCGGTCGGCCTGAGCCTGCTCCGCACGATGTCCACCGAGCGGACCTGGAACGCATCGCGATAGTCGAGTCGTTTCACCAGATCGTCTAGACCCCGGAACTCGTTGGGGGACACATGCTTACGGGCTCGACCCAGCGTCAGGTGCGGTCGGAAGGCTCGCTCTTCGCGCGGGAAGCCGATCGCCGCCAGCTCCTCCTCGACCGACTCTTGCAGCGCTTGTAGCGTCGACTCGAGCTCCACACCGACCCATACGACTTGTGGCCGGCGAAGCGAGGGGAAGGCGCCGAAGCGAGCGACGCCCATCTCGAACGGCGCCACGCCGTCCGCAGCGCCGTCGACGGCGGCGCACACATCGCTCACCCGCTCCTCTGACACCTCGCCAAGGAACTTGAGGGTAAGATGGACATTCTCCGGTCGGACCCAGCGGATGGGGAACTCAGCGTCGCGCAGGCTGGCGGCCGCATCCGCAAGCCGGGCCTGCTCGGAGTCGGACGGGACGAGTGCTACGAAGGTGCGCATCTAGTACAGGCCCAAAGCCACGTAGCGAAAGCCAGCGGCCTGACAGTTCTCGACCACCGCCTCACGGGCAGCGACGAGAAGCGCCGCCAGACGATCTCCGTCGCCCACCAGCACGGCTATCTCACCGTCGGTGCCGCCATCCTCCACCTGAACGTCGATTCCCAGTTCTTTGAGGCCCACTTCCAGCTTCGCCAGGCGGCCACCCTCCGGTCCCGGGCCGATCCGAGATTCTACCCCCGGCCCCTCGTTGAGCGCGCCGCGGCGATAGCCACCCAAGTCCAGGCAGGCGCTTGAGAACCCGGCACCACGCAACGCCTCGATGACCTGACCGCGCAGTCCCGGCTCGACGAGTCCCGCCAGTCCGCTGGGATCGATCTCGAGCCGTGCAAGTTCACCATGATGTCGCACCCGGAGGTCCCGCCAGCCCCCCAGCGCCCGCAAACGCGACTCCGCCTCTTCTATCCGGCTCAGGCGGAGAGGCGTGACAGGTATTCCGTAGCTAATGCGACTGGCCAGACAAGGCGAGGCCGGCATATCCCACGTCGGCAGACCGGCGCGCTGCGAGAGGGCACGTATCTCGTCCTTGCTCAAGCCCACCTCCTGCAGCGGTGACCGGACGCCTAACTCCCGCGCCGCGACCAGGCCGGGCCGGTGGTCATCGAGGTCATCGGCGTTGGAACCGTCGAGCACTGCGGCGCAGCCTTGCTCTCGGGCGTACGCCACGAGCCGGCCGTAGAGGTCGGCCTTGCAGAAGTAGCAACGGTCCCGCGGGTTAGCTGCATAGCTGGGATCGTCGAGTTCGTGCGTATCGATCTCGACCCGCGGCAGCCCAATCGAAGCGGCCACGTCCTCCGCGACCTTCTGCTGCGCTACCGGATAGCTGGGCGAACGGCCGGTGACGGCCAAAACCTGGCTCGGGCCCAGTGCATCGAGCGCCGCCTTCGCCAGGTAGGCCGAGTCGACACCTCCGCTGTAGGCGACCAATACGGAGCCACACTCGCGGAGCAGGGCATGCAGCGCCCGCTCTTTCTCTTGGAGGACGTCTCTCTCCGGATCCATTAGCATGTCTTCAGGCGATTGTCTCGTCGGCGAATACTCAGGACAACGGTCGGTGATTGTCAAGTTGTCGGCCGCGAGACCACCGCACGATCGAGCCCTCGATACTGGATCGCTTCCCCTACGTGCGCGGCCCGGACGGTCTCGCTCGCTTCCAGGTCGGCTATCGTTCGGGCGATCTTGAGCACCCTGTGGAACGAGCGCGCCGACAGGCTGAACCGACCCATCGCCGCTCGCAACAGAGACATCGCCGTTTCATCGGCCCGGCAGAACGAACGGACGTCCCGGGCCTCCATCTGCCCGTTCGCGAACACGCCCTCGCGCACCCTGAAGCGTTCATGCTGGATGCGGCGGGCGCTCTCGACTCGCTCCAGCACATCCTGTGAGGTGTCTCCGTCGCCGTCGGCCAGTAGGTCCGGGCAGGGGACCGGCGGCACCTCGATATGCAGGTCGATTCGGTCGAGCAGTGGGCCGGACACCTTGGCGCGGTAACGGCGGACGATCGCAGGTGTGCAGCGGCAGGGTCGGCGTGTGTCGCCAAGATAGCCACAGGCGCATGGGTTCATCGCCGCGGCCAGAACGAAGCGTGCCGGATAGGTAAGGGACCGCGAAGCGCGACCGATGGTCACCTCGCCGTCCTCCAGCGGCTGACGCAGCACTTCGAGGACATTGCGGCGGAACTCGGTCAGCTCGTCGAGGAAAAGGACGCCATGATGGGCCAGCGATGCCTCACCCGGCCGGGGTACGGCGCCGCCGCCGATCAGGCCGGCGTCGCTGATCGTGTGGTGCGGCGCGCGAAATGGCCGCCGACCCACCAGTCCCCGGTCCGGCGCGAGCTGGCCGGCAACCGAGTGGACCCTGGTGACCTCGATCGCCTCAGCCAGACTGAGACGCGGCAGGATGCCGGGCAGCCTGCGGGCAAGCATCGTTTTGCCGCCGCCCGGAGGCCCCACCAGCAGTATGTTGTGGCCACCGGCGGCGGCGATCTCGAGCGCGCGCTTCGCGTGCCCTTGGCCGCGCACGTCGGCCAGGTCGAGGGCCGAGGCTGTCCACCCGCCGAGCGAGGCGGCCGCATCGAAGTCGAGCGCTGGAAGCTCCGAGCCACCGCCCAGGAAAGAGACGACTTCGCCCAGCGAACTCGCACCCCGGACATCCAGACCCTCGATCACCGAGGCCTCGGAGAGGTTGGCCGCCGGGATGATGAAGCCGGCCAGGCCCGCCTCTGCCACCGCCTGAGCCATGGAAAGCGCACCGCGTATCGGCCTCAAGGCACCGTCGAGGCCAAGCTCGCCGGCCAGGGCGTAGCGCTGGAAACAATCCGAGGAGAGCTGCCCGCTGGCCGCCAACAGACCACAGGCGATGGGTAGGTCGAAGTGACTTCCCTCTTTCTTGACGTCGGCCGGGGCCAGGTTGACGGTGATCCGCCTGGGCGGCATCTCGAAGCCCGAGTTCTGAAGCGCCGAGAGCACCCGATCCTTCCCTTCCTTCACGGCGCTCTGCGCGAGCCCCACCGTCGCGATCGCCGGCAACCCGGCGGCGGAATCCACTTCGACGACGACGATGTAAGCGTCGATGCCCAGTATCGCAGCGCTGCGGACGAATGCGAGCAATCGCTGACCTCCCTTCCTTCACCCCGAGCCCACTGTGACGGGGCGGGATCAACGGAAGATCAACCGCCGGGCTCGGCCAAGCCTTGACTCGGCCTGACGCCGGGCGCAACGTGGCCACGAGGAAGAAGCCACCGAGGATGAGTTACCCTGGAGGCCGTGTGGAAGGCTCGCGGAAGGCCGGAGCGCCGCTGTTGCTCGAGGACATGTCGTGGCCGGAGGTCGCAGAATACCTGGAGCAAGATCGCCGGCTGATCATCCCCATCGGGACCTGCGAGCAGCACGGTAGACACCTCCCGCTCGGGACCGACTCGCTGCTCGCCGAGCGACTCGCCAGTGACTTGTCGGCCGAGTTCGGGGTGCTCGTCGCCCCGACTCTGGCGTACGGGGTGAACGTGGATACCGAGCAGGGATATGCCGGCACCGCCTCGCTGCGCCGCAAGACCCTGCACCGGGCCTTGAACGACCTCCTAGCCGCCTGGGAGGGGCACGGCTTCGAGGAGTTCATCCTGATCACGGCACACTTCCACGATCCACACCTCGATGCGGTCACCACCGTCGTGACGGAGCATGCCCGGGTGCGGGTCGTCGACCTACAGAGCGTGCGAGTCGGGCAGTTCCTCGAGAAGCAGCGGCAGCCCGAGCATGCTGGTGAAGTGGAAACGTCGGTAATGATGCACCTCTTCCCCGAGCTCGTTCGTAGAGATGAGATCCACGACTACCCGCTCGACGAGAAGGAGGTGCGGCGTTACCTTCGTGGCCGGATGCCGAAGCCACCGCCGGGCTGCGAGGGCGCGATCGGCCATCCATCCGCTGCCACTGCCAAAAAAGGTGAAGAGATCTACGAGTACGTGCTCGAGAAGGTCAGGACGAGGCTGTTTCTGGATCCCGCCGATTAGACGGATCGGCCGCGCCTGCACGGTCTCGCTCACGCTACCGATCATCCTGGCGGCTGCCACCGGTCTGCCATCCGGTAACCGACCCGACGTGATCGACAGCGGCACCTTTACGCTCTATCTGAACGGCGCGCGGATAGGAGAAGAGCGGTTCATCATCCGCCGCGAGCGGGTGGGTTCCGCCGGCTTCGTCTTCCGTGCGGGGGCGGAACTCAACCTGAAGCTCGACGGCAGTACGATGCGCGTCAGCGTGGCGCTCGAGACGGTGGGTCCGAGCTGTCGCCCGCTACGCTACCAGGCCGAGCTCAACGGCTCGGCGGCGACGAAGATCACCGGCACGCTGTCTCGCGACCGGATCCGGCTCGACGTCCGATCGCCGAGCGGAAGCGAAATGAAGGAGTTCCTGGTGCCGGGAGAGGTGGCGCTGCTCGATAAGTACGTCGCGCACCATTATTTCTTCGCCAACAAGTTGCTGGCAGACAAGCGCTCAGTCGACGTGAGCATCATCGTACCCCGCGACCGAAAACAGGAGGCGATGCGAATCGTAGATCAGGGCGTAGAGCCGGTGAGCATCGGCTCCTCCGAACTCGAGCTACGCCACATCACTATCGATTCACAGACCGGCGCGACCCACCACGTGTGGTTGGACGGCGACAGGGTAATGAAGGTCGAAGTCCCGGAGGACGCGTTTCTCGCCGTCCGTTCCGGCAATGGCGATTCGATCAACTGAACAGGGGGACCCATGAACTTCCAACCCCAAAGCGCAGAGCCCACCGGCGTCGAAGCGACGCCCAACCTCGTCCAGCGCGTCATCATGGTGTTCACAGCGCCGACCGGGCTGGGTGCCGTCCTGCGCCGGTCAGCGCCCTGGTTCTGGACGCTGGCGATCCTGGCGATAATCAGTGCCGTCGCGTACTTCCTCCTCCCAACCGATCTCCTGCAGAGCACATTGGAAGCGCAGGCGCGGGCGCGCCCGCAGGGACAGGAAGCGCCTGATCCGGAGCAGATGCTCAGAATGGCGAGGATCTTCGGCCCCATCGGAGCTCTGGTCGGATCGTTCGTCGCGGCCGCGGTCGTGGCCGGGGTACTGTACCTCGCCTTCAACGTCGTGTTCGGTCAGGACACGACGTACAAGCAGCACTTGAGCGCCACAGCCCACGTCTACTGGATCGGCCTCTTGGGCTTTTTCGTCGTGCTGCCGGTCTGGCTCTCCAAAGGCGAGATGACGACACAGCTCGGGCTGGGGCTCCTGCTCCCCGAGGCGCCGCAGACGTTCGTCGGCTACCTACTCAACAGCGTCACACTCTTCGGGCTCTGGAGCTCGGCGGCCCTTGGCGCCGTCGAATCGGGGCTGTCGGGAGGGCGCATTACGACGGGCAAGGGTATCGGGACCGTGCTCGCTCTTTATGGCGTCTGGGTGCTGTTCAGCGCGGCACGCCAGACGCTGTTCGGCGCCTGACCGATTCGGGCCTGGGCACCGGCCAACGCAGCAGGCCGGTAATCTGAGGTGGCTGCCGGGGTCTCGGCCCCGGCGGCCGCCTGCGTTCTGGGCAGCCAATCGCGGCCGGGCTAAGCGAGGGATGCCTCGAAACTCTTGACTGAAAGGCCTCGTACGAGTAAGCAAAAGCGCTGTACACAACCGCATAGGGCCGGGAGCCGCCTCGCGTGCCGAGGGCCCGGGCGGTGAGGTGCGGCAGATATCCGTTGCCCGGTGCGGCATTCGCATCGGTCGACTGCATCAAGCTGTTTACTGTATTCGAAGAGCCCTAGCTAACCCAAGCGTGGAGTTGGTTATGAAGTGGAGAGCCGTCCCGGGCGCGCTTCTCGCGTGCCTCCTAGTTACCGTAACGAGCCTCGACGCCCAACAGGTCACGCGGATGACGCTGGAGGAGGCGATCGAGCTGGCCAGGCAGAACAACCCACTGTTCCAGCAGACGCTGACCGACCTGGCGCCCGCCCAATGGAACGTTAGGGCGGCGAACGCCAACCTGTTCCTGCCGGACGCCAGCCTGTTCTTCGGCACCGCCTGGCAGGACGCCGGGCAGGAGCAGTTCGGCGGCTTCACCAGCGCCCAGCCGTCGGTGCTGATCTCGAACTACTCGTTCAGCCTCAACTACTCGCTCAACGGCACTACTTTGTTCGCGCCAGGTCAGCGCCGCGCCCAGCGCACGGCGGTGGAGCGCAGGATCGACGACGCCGAGCTCCAGCTACGCAACTCGGTGACCAGTTTCTATATCGAGGTCCTGAGGCTGGAGGCCCGGGCCGACCAGGCGGAGCGCGAGTTGCGACGGTCGGAGGAGCACCTGCGCCTGGCCGATGCACGCGAGGAGGTGGGTGCCGGAACGCGGCTGGAGTCGATGCAGGCCGAAGTGACCCGCGGCCAGGCCGAGGTCGCCCTGCTCCAGGCCCGAAACATCGCCCGCGTCGCCAAGCTAAGGCTGATCCAGGCGTTGGGCGTCCAGATGCCTGCGGAGCAGATCGAGCTGGTGAGCGAGTTCGAGATCTTCGAGCCCACGCTTGAAATGGAGTCCTGGGTCGCCGAGGCGATGGTCGCTCACCCGACACTCATCGCGGCTCGCGCCGACCGCGAGGCGGCGAACTCGAGCGTCAAAGTGGCGAAGGCATCGTACTTCCCCACCCTGTCGCTGCGAGCCGGCTGGAGCGGCTTCACCCGTGAGGAGACGAACCCGGACTTCTCGATCGAGTCTGCGGTGAGAAGCGCCCGGTTAAACGCGGACGGAACAGTCGCTCTCTGCAATACGTTCGCCGAGCTCTACGACGCATCCACCGGCTCGATACCGCCCGAGTTCAGTAGCTGCTCGGACTTCGCGTTCGTCGAGCCGGGGGACTCCATCGCGATCGATGAAAACATCAGACGGCGGAACGACGTCTTCCCCTTCGACTTCTCGAACTCGCCCGTTTCGCTGAGCGCGTCCTTCTCGCTGCCGATCTTCACCGGATTCGACCGTCAGGTTCAGGTCGAGGCGGCGATCGCACAGCGTAACGACATGGACTACCAGGTGCGCGGCCTCGAGCTGCAGATACGAGCCGACGTCACCGAGGCCGTCCACAACATGGAGACCGCCTACCAAACGGTCCTACTTCAAGAAGAGAACACGGCGACGGCCCGCGAGGAGATGCGCCTGGCACAGGAACGCTACCAGCTGGGTGCGGGCACATTCCTCGAGCTGCTCGACTCGCAGACGCTGACTGCCCAGGCCGAGGTCGACCAGATCGATGCCGTGTTCAGCTTCTTTCAGTCTCTGACCCAGCTCGAGGCGGCTGTTGGACGCCCGCTCGACTTGCGGGCAAACGAATAGACCGAGACTTAAGGGGTACTACCATACGAGGTAGTCCTACGGGAGCTAAGTCGTGAATAGAAAGAAAGTCATCATCGCGGCCAGCGGCGCATTGATACTGCTGGTATTTGTCGCCCTGGCTATGCGACAGGGTCGCCGCGGAGGGACCGAGGTCCGCACGGAGGAAGTGCAACGGCGCGACCTTGTATCGGTCGTGACGGCCAGCGGCCGGATCCGCCCCTACCGAAGGGTGGAGATCCAGGCCGATGTCTCCGGCCGAATCGTCGATCTACGTATTCTCGAGGGTGCATGGGTGACCGCAGGCGACACGTTGCTGGTCATCGATCAGGCCACCTACTTGGCCGCGGAACAGCGCGCCCAGGCGGCGCTCAGCTCCAGCCAGGCGACGGCGACCCAGGCCCGGGCCAACCGGGATCAGGCCAGCCGGATGCGCGACCGTACGTTGCGCATCCGGGACCAGAACCCAGAGCTGATATCGGACCAGCAGCTCGAGGACGCCGAGACCAACTTCGAGGTACAGGAGGCGCTCTATCAGGCGGCCGAGCACTCGGTCGATCAGGCGCGTGCCAACCTGCGCGAGGCGCGTGACCGTCTGGCCAAGACGGTTATCACCGCACCGCTTACCGGCCGCGTGACACGTCTCAACGTCGAACAGGGCGAGACGGCGATCATCGGGACTATGAACAACCCGGGTACCGTGCTGGCGACCGTCGCCGACCTCTCGGAGATGGAGGCGGTTGTCGAGGTCGACGAGACCGACGTCCCGCAGATCGCGCTTGGCGACAGCGCGGGCATCGAGATCGACGCCTTCCCCGACGAGGTCTTCACCGGTGTGGTCACCGAGATCGCTCATAGCTCGATCCAGGGTGGTACTCTCGGCTTCAGCGGCACAACCTCCGATCAGTCGGTGGACTTCGAGGTCGTGATCCGTATCGACGACCCGCCGGAGTCTCTGCGCACCGACCTCTCATGTACCTCGGACATCATAGCCGAGGTGCGTGACAGCGTGCTCAGCATTCCGATCATCGCCCTCACACTTCGCACGCCCGAGCCCGAAGACGAAGAGAACGTGGGCGACACGAGCAGCGAAGAGATCGAGCTGGTCGAGGAAGCAGAGCCTCAGGAGCTGGAGGGCGTCTTCGTCTTGAACGATGACAACACGATCAGCTTCCGACCTGTGACCGTCGGTGTCGCCGGGCGCGAACACTTCGAGGTAATCGAAGGGCTCGAAGAAGGCGAGCTGATCGTGGCCGGCAGCTACCAGGCCATCCGCATGCTGGAGGAGGGTGACCTGGTGAGGCCCAGCAACGAGAATGGCAGCAGCCCAAGAGGGGAGCGGCAATAAACCATGATGCCTCCGGACAACAACACCGTAATCCTGACACGCGATCTCAAGAAGGAATACGAGCTCGGCGCCGAGACGGTTCGTGCGCTGCGCGGCGTAGACATGCAGATCGACAAGAACGAGTTCGTGGCCATCATGGGACCGTCGGGCTCGGGCAAATCGACCCTGCTCAACCTGATCGGTTGCCTCGACACGCCGACCGCCGGCCAGTACTGGCTGGGTGGCGAAGAGGTATCGCAGCTAGACGACAACGATCTCGCCAGAATCCGTAACCGCCAGATCGGCTTCGTCTTCCAGACGTTCAACCTGCTGCCGCGGACGACGGCGCTGCACAACGTCGAGTTGCCGCTGATCTACGCGGGCCTTCCGGCGAAACAGCGCCACGAGCAGGCGAAGGCGGCGCTAGACGCCGTCGGGTTAGCCGACCGCATGACCCACCACCCGAACGAATTGTCGGGCGGCGAGCGCCAGCGCGTGGCGATGGCCAGGGCCTTGGTCAACCAACCGTCGTTGCTGCTGGCGGACGAGCCGACGGGCAACCTCGACTCGGCGACGTCTGGGGAGATAATGGACATCCTCGTCAGCCTGCACGATCGCGGTGAGACGATCCTGCTGGTCACACACGAGCGTGACATCGCCGCCTACTCGGACAGGCTGATCACGCTGCGCGATGGTGTGATCGAGACCGACCAGCGACACACGATAGGAGAGCCGGTGGCTTGAAGATCCTCGATGCGGTCATCCTGGCGCTGAGAACGGTTTGGGCTCAGAAGCTCAAGTCCTTCTTCACGCTCCTCGGAGTGATAGTCGGCGTCACCTTCCTGATCTCGGTGTTCGCCGTGGTCGAGGGGATGAACCGCTACGTGCAGGACGACTTCGCCGGCTCGATCTTCGGGATCAACACGATAACCATCGAACGAATCTGGTCGGGACGCGGCGGCCGTCAGGACGCTCAGACACGCCGCCGGCAGTCGCGTAACCCGGACATCACGACTGCCGATGCCGAGGCGCTCAGGGAAGAGATCCCCAACATCTGGTACATGGCGTACAACACAGACCGGTTCATGCCGGAGGTTCGCAGCGGCCAGAACAAGCGGAAGAACGTCCGGCTCATCGGCGTGACCGACGAATATCTAGACCTGCAGGGCTGGGAGATCGTAGACGGCCGTGGCCTGACCCGTATCGACGACGTGCGGGCAATTCGGGTCGCCGTGATCGGCGACGCCATCGCACAGAAACTGTTCCCGGACGAGTCGGCAATCGGACGCGACATCCGGCTGGGACCGTTCCGCTACCGGGTCGTTGGCGTGCTGAAGCGGCAGGGCGGTTTCATCGGTGTGATTCGCGATGCGGCCGTGGTCGTGCCGTGGGGTGCTTTTCAGGCCGACTTCTCACGTCGCCGCAACGTGGTAGACGGGATCCAGATCAAGTTCAGGACGGAAGAAGCGATGGTAGCCGGCCAGGCGGCGGCTGAGGAAACGCTGCGGGCGCGGCACCGGCTGCGGCCGGGCCAGGAAAACGATTTCGACATCGAGACGGCCAGCGAGGTGCTGGACGCCTGGAACACGATCAAAAACGTCCTGTTGGCCGCGGGCCCCGGTCTGGTGGCAGTCGCCCTGGTCGTGGGCGGCATCGTGATTATGAATATCATGCTGATGTCGGTGCTGGAGCGGACTCGCGAGATCGGAGTCCGCAAAGCGCTGGGCGCGCGACGCGTTGACATCACGCGGCAGTTCCTGGCAGAATCGGCGACGCTCTCCACCCTGGGTGCGGCGATCGGCGTAGCCATCGGTACGGGTCTGGCCAAGCTCGTCGATATCGTGGCCCCGCTGCCCGCATCGGTGCCGGTCTACGCGATCATCATGGGAGTCGCGCTGGGGCTTCTTGTCGGGATCGTATTCGGCGTCTACCCCGCACTACGCGCGTCGCGGCTCGACCCGATAGTCGCCCTGCGCTACGAATAAGCGAGCGGTATCATGAGGGCGAGAGCACTTCAGGAAGGCGTCACGATAGCGCTGCAAGCGCTCAGGCAGAGCAAAGTGCGCACCGGCCTGACCATCCTGGGAGTCGGGATCGGCGTCTTGGTGGTGGTGGCCATGGCCGCGGTCATTCAGGGTGTCAACGAGAGCTTCACCGTGCTCGTCGAGGCCTCCGGCGCCAATACCTTTTACGTCACCCGATCCTACGGCGTCGAGATGAGCACCGGGCTCGACGAAGAGGAGCCGACCTGGCGGCGGCGGCCGCCGATACCGGCTCGCTTTGCTCGCTCGCTGGAGGCTCTCTCCACCGTAGCAAACTCCTACGCCTCCGCCGACATCTCCTGGCTGAACGTGTCGTTGACCGCCAGGGGTAACGAGACCGATGCCAGTATCCTGGCCGTGCCCTCCGATTTCATGCAGACCGATGCCGGCGACATCGTAGCCGGTCGTTTCTACACCAAGACGGAGGAGGAGGCAGGCCGGCCGGTGGCCGTCATAGACAGCTCTGCGGCGCGCGATCTCTTTGCGCCACTCGACGCCGTGGGCAGGACGTTTCGGATCGGGAACCAGGGCTTCCTCGTGGTCGGCGTCTACAAGCATCCGCCGAACCTCTTCGCCGCCCTCGGTGACAGCCGGGTCTTTGTACCGTTCAACACCGGCCAGAAGTACCTGATGAAGAACGTTCGCTGGATCTCGTTCGACGAGCTCGTCTGGATAACGGTCGTGGCCAAGCCGGTGGTCGATATCACGTCGGCGATCGACCAGGTCACCGGCCGTTTGCGTAGCTTGCGCGGCCTCGGCCCGGGCGACGAAGACAATTTCGACATAGTGACCCAGGAATCGATGCAGGACGTCTGGAACCAGCTCACCGCGGCTCTCTTCACGGTGATGTTCGCGCTCTCCAGCGTCGGCCTGATGGTGGGCGGGATCGGGGTTATCGCCGTCATGGTCGTCTCGGTGACCGAGCGCACGAAAGAGATCGGGGTCCGCAAGGCGCTGGGTGCCACGCGCCGCGATATTCTCTGGCAGTTCCTGGTCGAGGCGGTCACGCTCACCACTATCGGCGGCGCCTTCGGGTTAGGCGTCGGCGGCCTCATCGCCTGGCTGCTCAACTCTTTCACCCCGGTACCCGCGGTCATCCCGCTCTGGTCGATAGTCCTCGCCATCGCCGCGGCGGCTATCACCGGTATCGTGTTCGGCCTCTTCCCGGCTGTCCGCGCTTCGCGCCTCGATCCCGTCGCCGCCCTCCGCTACGAGTAGCGCCCGGCTCACTCGCCATCGCCATCCCCATCCCCATCCCCATCGTACTCGGTCTCGATGGCGATGGGGATGGGGAGTGAGGGGCACACGGGTTGCGGTTTTGAGTTCGACGTCGACATCCTATAGCCCATGGTCGATCTACTAGCCATTGCGCCGCATCCCGACGATGCCGAGCTACTCTGTGGGGGCACGCTGATCCGCGCCACCGAGTCAGGCCACAAGACCGGGATTCTCGATCTGAGCGCCGGCGAGCTCGGAACGCACGGGACAGCTGAGGGGCGCCAAGCGGAAGCGGAACGGGCGGCCGAGATCCTCGGCCTCTCGGCCAGGATGGTGCTCAATCTGCCGGACGCACGGATCCATAACGACGAGGAGAGCCGTACCCGGTTGGTCGAGGCGATCCGCGAGCTACGCCCGCGTACGGTGATCCTACCCTACTTCGAGGGCCGCCACCCCGATCATCGCGTCGCCTGCGAATTGGGCTACGACGCCTGCTATCTGGCGGGTTTGAAGAATTTCCCTGCCGACGGCGAGCCACACCGCCCAGCCAAGATCCTCTACGCCCTCGCCTATCGCGAACATGCGCTCAAGCCGACGTTCGTCGTCGATATCAGCGCTGCCTTCGAACGGAAGCTCGAGGCGATCCGCTGCTATGGCTCCCAATTCGATGGCGTAAAGGCGCTGGGCGAGCTCTACCCCGCCGAGGTCCCGCTCTACGACCTCGTGAGGATCCAAGACGCACACACTGGGTCTCTGATCCGCGTGGCCTACGGCGAGCCGTTCTATACGCGAGAGACGATGCTGGTCGACGACGTTGTAAGCCTGCCGGTAGGCAGTTTCTAGGACGGCCGCTTCCCTCCGCGCTCGCCGTGGATAGTTTCCTAGCGTCTCCATCGCCATTTCCACCCCAATCCTCACCGTCATCGAGCTCGATGGGGGTCGCGATGGCGATGGGGATAGAGATGGAGAGGAAGGCAGAATAGGGATGAAGAAGCGCGTCTACCTAGATCACTCCGCCACGACCCCGCTCCGCCCCGAAGCGGCGCAGGCCATGGCCCGCTACCTGGAGGATGAGTTCGGGAACCCGTCCAGCGTTCACTCATACGGCCGCGACGCGCGTCTGGCTGTTGAGGATGCTCGCCGGCAGACGCTGGCTGCACTCGGCGCCGTAGAAGGCCGCTTGGTCTATACCGGCTCGGGGAGCGAGGCGGACTGCCTCGCTGTGCTGGGCTTCGCGAGGCAGCGACCCGGCGGTTGTGTCATCCGGTCGAGCATCGAACACAAGGCCGTCATCGAGTCGACGAAAGTGCTTGCCGCCGACGGCTACGATGTGCGTGTGACGCCCGTGAAGGCCGACGGGACCGTAGACCTCGACCGGTTGGCTGGTCTGCTACCGGACGACGGGCGTCCGACGCTTGTATCGGTGATGTGGGCGAACAACGAGACCGGGGTCATTCAGCCGATGGCCGAGCTGGCGCAACTCTGCCGCGAGCGCGGAGCGACACTCCACACGGACGCGGTGCAGGCGCTCGGGAAGATACCACTCGAAGTGGACGCGGTCGGCATCGACCTCATGGCCCTCTCCGCTCATAAGTTGGGCGGCCCGAAGGGGATCGGCGCGCTCTATGTCAGGGGCGCGATCGAGCTCGAGCCCATCGTGTACGGCGGTGGTCAGGAAAGCGGTCTCCGCGCCGGTACCGAGAACGTCGCCGGGATCGTGGGCTTCGCCGCGGCAGCCGCCGCCTCGACTTCGGAACTCGAGACGGAGGCCGAACGGCTGACCGCTCTCAGGGACCGGCTGAGCGCCGGCTTGCACGATACACTGCCAGGGATAGCCGTCAACGGAGGTGACGCGCCGCAAAGGCTGCCCAACGTGCTCAACATATCGGTGCCAGACATTGACCTGGAAGGCGTGCTGACCGCCCTCGACCTTGAAGGAATCTGTGTATCCTCCGGCTCGGCGTGCAGCACCGGTAGCGTGGAACCGTCCCACGTCATCGCAGCGATGGGCCGGGAAGGTGACCTCGCACGCAACGCCATCCGCCTGAGCCTCGGTTGGGGAACTCGAGCCGACGACATAGAGTACGTACTGGACGTGTTCCCCAGAGTCGTACAACGAGTCAGAGAGTTTTTCGGCGACTGACACGAGGGTCGCGTCAATCGATCAGATTCGATGTTGACAGAGAAGAACTTGGATCGTCAGAAAATTCTGGTCGCGATGAGCGGCGGCGTCGACTCGTCGCTTGCCGCTGCACTGCTCGTCGAGCGCGGCTACGACGTAGTGGGCGCCACGATCAAGACTTTCTGCTACGCCGAGGTCCCGGGATCGTCGAAGACCTGCTGCGGGCTCGAAGGAATCGCCGACGCGCGCGCCGTGGCCCAGAAGCTAGGCATCCCTCATTACGTCTTCGATCTCGAACAGGAGTTCACGCACGACGTCATCGACGATTTCGTCAGCGAGTACGCCGCCGGGCGAACACCCAACCCGTGCGTACTATGCAACTCGCACACCAAGTTCAGCGACCTGTTGCGCCGAGCGCGCATGCTGGGCTGCGAGCGAATCGCCACCGGCCACTACGCCCGTTGCGCCCACTCCGGCGGCGCGACACAGCTCAAGCGAGCAACCGACAGAGCGAAAGACCAGACATACTTCCTCTGGGGAATCGACCCCGAGGTGCTGGAGCGGCTCGAGCTACCGGTGGGCGAGCTCAGAAAAAGCGAGGTCCGGGGCCGGGCCCGCGAGCTCGGGCTGGCGACCGCGGACAAGCCGGAAAGTTTCGACATATGCTTCGTCCCCGATGGCGACTACGCCGGTTTCCTGGCCACACGCCTGGACGGCGAGCACCCTGCCTTCCAGCCGGGTCCGATACTCACCGTGGACGGCGACGAGGTCGACCAGCACGACGGCTTTTGCCGCTACACGATCGGTCAGCGCAAGCGTCTGCCGGGCGGCTTCACGGCCCCGATGTATGTGGTGAGGATCGAGCCGGACACGCGGTCGGTGATCATCGGTCCCTCGAGCGCCCTCGATTCGACGGAGATCACGGTTGCCGGGATCAACTGGCTGGGTGATCCGCCCGCGGCCGGCGACGCGGTGGGCGTCCAGATCCGCCACCGCGGGCAGGAGGTTCCCGGTACTATTGACGAACTGGACGACCAACACGCCCTGATCCGACTCGAGGAGTCGCATAGGGCGGTGACACCCGGTCAGTCCGCTGCGATATACGAGGGAGAAGTCCTTTTGGGTGGAGGCAGGATTCTCGCGAGTCATAAGTGATCAGTGATCAGTCTACCCATTACTGACCACTGATTACCGTATCACCGACCGCGGGCCTCAGTACTTAATGCCCTGCTTGTCAGCCAGCTCTTCCATCAGCTCGCGAGACCGCTCGTCCAGCTTTTCCGGCACGACGATCTTCACCTCCACGTACTGATCACCGACCCGCCCATCCTTCTCTACCCCCATCTTGGGGATGCGGAACTTGGTGCCGCTGCTCGTACCGGGCGGTATGCGAAGAACGACACGCTTCCCGTCCACCGTTCGCACGCGTAGCTTCGAGCCGAGAGTCGCCTGGGCGATGTTGATCGGCACCGTGCAGAAGACGTCGAGCCCGCGCCGGCGGAAGAACTTATCCTTCTTTACCTCGAACTTGATGTCCAAATCACCCGGTGGACCACCTCCCGGGCCCCGTTCACCCATCCCCGACATACGGACGCGAGACCCCGTCTCGACTCCAGCTGGCACACGCAGATTTACACTCCTTTGGCTGGTGACCTGCCCCGTGCCATGACAGCTCGGGCACGGATCGGTGGCGATCTCGCCGCGACCGAAGCATGCCGGGCACGGCCGGTTGATGGCAAAGTCTCCCTGCCCGAAGCTCTTTGCGCCTGTGCCGCCACACTCCGGGCACCGGGTCGTGCTGGTTCCTGGTCTGGCGCCGCTACCGTCGCAGGTCGCGCATTCCTCGGTTACCGGGACGTTGATTGTGATGTGGCCGCCACGGGCGGCGGTCCTGAAATCGACTTCAACCGAGTGTTCGACGTCACGACCGCGCGTAGCCGCCTGCTTCTTGCGGCCGCGGCCGAAGTCGAAGATCGAACTGAAGATATCCCCGATGCCGCCGAGGTCGTCGAACGAGAAGCCGCGCCGTTCCTCGTCACTCGCCGGTGCCGCGAAGTCATCGAACGGCGTAAACCGGCGCATGCGGTCGTACTGCTTCCGCTTCCCCGAGTCAGATAACACTGAATACGCCTCGGAGACCTCCTTGAAGCGATCCGCGGCGCTCGGGTTGTCCGGGTTGGCGTCGGGGTGATACTGCTTGGCCAGCTTGCGGTAGGCCTTCTTGATCGCGGCTTCGTCGGCGTCTTCCGAAACCCCCAGTATCTGGTAGTAATCCTTGGTCGTCGCGCGCGGCATATCTCAGGACCCGTTCTCGCTCTCTTCGGGCTCTGCACCGCCACCCTCTTCGGCCGGCTGGTACATCTTCACCGCGACCTTCGAAGGCCTCAGCAGCGCATTCCCGAAGGTATACCCCTTGGCGAACTCCTGTGAGACGGTCTCGTCCTCCTCCGGGTCCTCGGTGGCAACGGTCACCATCGCCTCGTGCAGCTCGGGGTTGAATCGCTGACCCACGGCGTCGATACGCTTGAGCCCCAGTTGCTCAAGCGCCCGTTGCAGCTTCTTCTCCACAAGCTGAACGCCCTCGAGTATGGCCGCCGCGTCGTGATCGGACGATCCGAGCTCGGAGACCCGAGCCAGGTCATCGAGCGACTCCAGGAGCTGGCGCGCCAGGTCTCCCTGCGCGCGCTGCGACTGTTCCGATCGCTCCTTGACGGTCCGTTTGCGGAAATTGTCAAACTCCGCCACGAGCCTCAGGTGGCGATCCTCCAGCGCCTCCAGCTCAGCGCTCAGCGTGGCGATCACCTCGTCGGGAGTCGGCGCCGCAGTCTCTTCGCTCTCCTCTACTATCGTCGGCTCGTCCCGATCTTCCGCGGCGACAACCTCGGTCTCTGTTTCCGGGACCGCGGCCTCGCGGGCATCGTCGACGGCCGTATCCTTCGTTTTTTTTGCTTTCTTTCGTGGCCCCATATCCTAATCTCGTTAGCGCGTCACAAGGGTGCTGCTGAGAGTCATCGCTTTCCCGCCCGCCGTCAAGTCCCTGCGGCCCGAGTTGGCCGCCACGGCTGCCAGCTCAGCCGGCCGACTCCGCGGCTGTCGGCGAACCTGAGTATTGCGGTATACGGCGCTCGGTCCAGCCGAGGATATCGGCCACCACGCTCGAGCGCGTCGTTTCGTTCAAGACTTCGTGGTAAAGCCCGGCGAAGGTCCTGACCTGTACCGGGCTCTTCTTCCGCAGTTCCGCCGCGAACTGCTGCATCAGATCCGGGCGCACGATCTTGTCAGCGCTCGGTATCAGCACCAAAACCGGCAACAGCAGTTGTGAGACCTTGGCGAACGCCTGATCGATTTCGCTGAGGATCTCTCCATAGAGCCGCGGGGTGATCCGGTCGTGGACGAGCGCGTCGCGCTTGTAGGCCTCTACCACCTGTGGGTCGTGGCTCAGGCACTCCGGGTCCAGACCCGTATTCATGGGCAACGCGGGCATCACGTAGTAGAGGATGCTCGACAATCGCTCCTTCCACTGCGGAACCTCCATCGCCATGCCGAGCAGTGGCGCGGACAGCACCGCCCCCCGCGCCGGCACCGCCGGGTATTCCTGCAGGTAACGGATCATGATCAGACCGCCGAGCGAGTGCCCGAGGAAGATCAGCGGAACGTCCGGCCCAACAGCTCCGTACACGCGCCGCCGGAATTTCTCCAAATCGTGCACGTAGTGCCTGAACCGCCGCACGTGGCCGCGCCGGCCGTCCGAGCGGCCATGGCCCCGGTGATCGAGAGCGTAGGTGCTCAGGCCGGCACGGGCGAAGTCCTGCGCTAGCTCCTCGTAGCGCCCTGCATGCTCTCCCAGCCCGTGGCAGATAATGACCACCGCCCGCGGCGTCGGCACATCCCAGCACCGATAATGCAGCCGGATGTTGCCGGAACCCGAGAAATAGGCGTGTGCTCCTTTCACGGTAGCTCCTCCAGCAGTGTGCGGCGAAGCAAATCGAGCCCACCCTGCGCCGCCCGCGCCCGGACCATGTCTCGCGTCCCCGGGTAGAACCGCCGCCCGGCCACCATCACATCCTTGACCGTGACCGCCAGCCAGACGGTGCCCACCGGCTTCTCCTCAGTCCCGCCGGCCGGGCCTGCAATCCCGGTCACGGCGATGGCGGTCTCGGCACCCGACCGCCGACAGACCCCTGCGGCCATCTCGCGCGCGACCTGTTCCGAGACCGCGCCGTGCTGCTCCAGTGCCCCTTGGGAGACGCCGAGCAGCTCCAGCTTGGCGCGGTCGTCATACACGATCATACCACCCCAGAAGTGATCTGAGGAGCCCGGAGACTCGGTCAGCCGTTTGCCGATGAGACCGGCTGTGCAGCTCTCGGCGACGGCAACCGTCAGCCCCCGCGCGCGGAGCAGCTCGCCGACGACCTGTGCCAGGTCCGCCTCCCCCTCGCCGTAGATGTGCTTACCCAGAAGCTCACGCAAGCGGCTCACCGCTTCGTCGAGCGCAACGGCGGCGTCAGACTCGTCGGTCGCCCACGCGGTGAGGCGGATGTCGTTCCCATCGATCTCAGGGAGATGGGCGATCTCGAGCGGTAGATCATCGAGCCGATTCGCAAGCCGCTCGGCGATAGCCGATTCTGCTATTCCCACCGTACGCAGAGTGCGGCGATACGGTCGGCGGCGCGCCGCCCCGGCACGAGCCTCGAGGTACGGGACGACCTGCTCGCTGAGGATCGCCTCCATCTCGTGCGGCGGCCCCGGCAGCATGATGCAGAGGCCCAACGAGTCATCCTCGACCGCTATGCCGGGTGCCGTGCCGCGCCGGTTCGGGAAGACCTCCGCACCCGCCGGCACTTCAGCCTGGACCCGGTTGGTCTCCGGTATTTTACCGAGGCGTGCCCAGCGCGCCTCCAGAGCACGCCACAGATCTTCGCGGAACTCGAGGCCACGGCCGAAAACGTCCGCCACCGCCGTCCGCGTGACATCATCCTTCGTCGGGCCCAACCCGCCGGTCGTGACCACCACGCCGCTGCGCGCCAGCGCCGACCGTACCGCTTCCCCGATTCGCTCTTCCGCGTCGGGCACCGTTGTCTTCTGCACGACGCGTAGCCCGAGCGACTCGAGTCGCCGGGCGATCGTTGCTGCGTTCGAGTCGAGGGTGGCACCGCTGAGCAGCTCGTCGCCGATGGCGACGATCTCGACGCCCCTGAGCTCGCGCCCCATCACTGTGTGAGCCGCGCAACCAACGCCCGGTAGCGCCAGAGGTAGACTGCGAGCGAGTAAGCGGTTAGCACGACTGCGATCGTAAGCGTGATCGCCACGTAGGAGCCGTGGAAGACCTTCCAGAACGACCAGAACGGGGTGTCCCAGGCTCGTTCCAAGGCACGGGAACGCAACGCCAGCCAGAGTATCTCGCCGCCCATGAACATGTTCTGGAATACCGCTTTGAACTTGCCCTCCTTACCGGCGGCGATGACCACGCCTTTCCGCTTCGCCAGACCTCGAAACACCGTGATCAGCAGCTCGCGGCCCAGCACTACGATCAAGACCCAGAGCGGTAAGACATCCCAGCCAAAGACGACTGGAACCTCCGATGACGGAGCGCCCCGCGACACGATGTAGAAGGGGACGAAGGTAACAACGACGATAAGCTTGTCGGCGATCGGATCGGCCAGCTTGCCGAAGTCGGTGATCTGGCCGCGTCGGCGCGCCAGGTAGCCGTCCCAAATGTCGGAGATCGCGGCGGCGAGAAAGAGGACGAACGCCACGAGGAGCGAGCCGAACCCCCCACTCAATATGAGCGCGAAGATTACGGGCGCCGCCAGAGTACGCGCGACCGTAATGAAATTCGGTAGATTCACGGGAAGGCTTCCCCGCTCAGCCCAGCGATTTGATTACTAGCTTCGCAACAGCCTTTAGCGTATCGAACACGCCGATGCCCTTCGTCGCCACCCCCTCGTATGAGGGCACGCGATCCGGATTGAGATGTCGCTCCAGTTCCTCCACCGGCGATACGTTCGGCAAGTCCCGCTTGTTGTATTGTATCACAAAGGGTATCTGCCGCAGGTCGTAACCGTACTCAGCCAGGTTCTCGTAAAGATTGTGCATCGACTCGATGTTCGCGTCGAGACGTTCTACCTGGCTGTCGGCGACGAAGACGACACCGTCGACCCCCTTCAGGATCAGCTTGCGACTCGCGTTATAGTAGACCTGACCGGGCACCGTGTAGAGGTGGAATCGAGTCTTGAATCCCCGAATTGTGCCCAGATCGACTGGCAAGAAGTCGAAGAACAAAGTGCGCTCGGTCTCGGTGGCTAGACTGATGAGCTTACCACGAGTCGTCGGTGCGACCTTGTTGTATATGTACTCCAGGTTCGTCGTCTTGCCGCCGAGCCCGGGTCCATAATACACGATCTTGCAGTTTATTTCCCGGGACGCGTAGTTGATCATCGACATGGTCGAGATCCCCTATTCCCGGAACAGTCGGTCAATTTCATCCTCAGCTTCGTCGACAAAGCCGCGCTCGAGGGCC
>JBDHJU010000120.1:0-7812 GCA_039586755.1 Gemmatimonadota bacterium
TGCTTGAGCAGCGTCTTCTCGCGGGTCCGCATGTTGTAGTCGTAGACCGAGCTGGGCGTCGTGAGCGACGAGTAGCGATAGCGCAGGATCTCGGTATCCATCTCGGGATTGCCGGACGGATACGCCCCATAGGCCGGCTCACCGAAGTCGAGATAGTGCTCAGCGCCACCGGACCACGGACGTATGCGAATCTGCATAAGGCCTTCCTTGCGCTCTACCACGACCATGTAATCCGTGAAGACATCGATCCCGAGGAACAGCACGTCATCGCGATGCGCGATTACTTCCTCCCAATGCTCCCTCGCGGTGCGATCGACCGGCGTGCGCATCAGCCGGTTGTTCTCCGCATCCCAATTAGTCGTGATGTAGAAGTGCTCGCCGAAGTGGTCGATGCTGTACTCGTGATCCGGCTCGCGCGGCATGAATAGCGTGAAGTCACCGTCCGGATCGTCGGCGTCGAGATACCTGTATTCGTTGCTCAGCGTCTGCGACGAGCCGATGATGATGTACTCCTCGGTCTTCGTCTTGGTAACGTAGCTCGAGAACTCGACGTCGTCCTCCTGGTAGACCAGCTCGTCGTCGGCCGGATCGGTACCCAGCACGTGCCGGTAGATCTGATAGCGGCGCAGCGTGCCCGGATCCTGTCGCGCATAGAACACCGTTCGGTTGTCGTTGGCCCAGGCGATGTTTGACGTCACTTTGGGAATCTCGTCCTCTAGATACTCGCCGGTGTCGAGGTTCTTGAAGCGGATGTTGTAGAAGCGCCGACCCACGGTGTCGTGGCCGAATGCGATGATATTGCCCTCGGAGCTCACCGCCGGGAAGCTGACCGATGTAAACCCGTAGCCCTCGGCCAACTCGTTGACGTCGATCAAGATCTCCTCGTCGGCGTCCAGCGAGCCTTGTTTGCGAGCGTAGACCGGGTAGTCCTGCCCTTCCTCGGTCCGGGTGTAGTAGTAGTAGCCGTCTCTGAGGTAGGGGACCGAAAGGTCGGTCTGCTTGATGCGCCCCACGATCTCATCGAACAGAGCCTCCTGCAGCCCCTCAGTGTGGGCCATCACGGCCTCGGTATAGGCGTTCTCCGCCTCCAGGTAGGCTATGACCTCGGGGTTCTCCCGCTCCCTCAGCCAGTAGTAATTGTCGGTACGAACGTGGCCGTGCATCTCGAGCTGATACGGGACCACCTTCGCCACCGGCGGCGTGACTTCAGTTTGCTGTGCCGCTGCGGGGGCGGTGGCAACGGCCGCCAAAAACAGCACGGCGGCGAACCCGCCGGCTGCCAGGGTTCCCAGCGTGGCTCGTAGTGATTGCCAGGGGCGCATGGGCCTGCCTCCTCGGTTGAGATGCTCTCAGTTGTCTTTTGCTGTGCTCCCAAGATAGGTCGCGAGCGAAAGGGCAACAATCGTCCTGGAGCTCATGCCACAGGGCTCGCGGACTCGAACGCGGGCCTCGAGCTTTGCCTTCGATTCGGCGTTTCCTTATTGTGAGGAACTCGAGTATCCGCTGTTCGGCGCTTGCAGTTGCCGGGGGAGTAGGTGAGCTCGGCCGCTTGGTACCCATGGAAGAGCTAAAGCAATACCCGATCTCGGTATCGGAGGTCTTGCGATCCCGCGCGGTGGTCAGCGCCTTGACCAAGCCGACTCAACTGATCCGCTACGAGGAACTCTCGCGATTGATAGGCGCTGACGTCCACGTCAAGCACGAAAACCACAACCCCACGGGCACGTTCAAGATCCGCGGGGGCATCAATCTGATGTCGCACCTGAGGCGGAAAGGCGTGAAGGGGGTCATAACCTTCTCGACCGGCAACCACGGTCTGTCGATCGCGACCTCCGCCCGATGGTTCGGCCTCGATGCGGTCGTCGTAGTGCCCGAGAACAGCAATCCGACCAAGGTCCGCGCGATCCGCGAGTGCGGCGCCGAGTTGGTGGAGGCAGGCAGCACGTTCGAGGAAGCGTCTCATGCTGTCGACGCGCTATGCCAGGAGAGAGGTCTCTACTACGCGCATCCCGCCGACGAGCCGCTCCTGATCAACGGCGTCGGCACGGGTTTCCTGGAGATCCTCGAGGACCTGCCCGACGTGGACGTGATGTTCGTTCCCCTGGGCGCCGGCAGCGAAGCCGCGGCGGCCGTGACTGTATTTCGCGCCCTGTCTCCCGGCGTGAGGATCATCGCCGTTCAGGCGGAAGGCTCACCGGCAGCGTACCAGTCGTGGCGCGAGGGGCGCATCTGCCACGCCCCCAACACCACGTTTGCCGGCGGTTTCGCCACTGGCAAGGCGTACGAGGTGCCGTTCGAAATATATAAGGACGGACTGGACGACTTCGTGTTGGTCACCGAGGATGAGATCTACAGCGGGATCGGCGCTGCGTTCTACTATACCCACAACCTCGCCGAGGGCGCCGGGGCGGCGACGATCGCCGCGGCCTACAAGTTGAAAGACGAGCTTGCCGGCAAGATGGTCGCCCTACAGATGAGCGGCGCTAACGCCTCGCCCGAGGAGATCGTCGACGCCACCAAGCGCTCTACCTTCCTCGAGGGCTACCCGCACTAGTACAACAAAAGAAAAGCGGCCGCATCGCTGCGGCCGCCTTCCTTGTGCGTCTCAGCCGGACTAACGGCAGGTTACATCTAAGACGCGGAACTGAGCAGTCACTTCGCCGTTGCTGTTCTTGTTGATGAACGTGTGCAACGTGAAGCTGTAGTCGGGGGCATCGCCCTGCCCGATGATGCGAGTCCTCGTATTCGTGTGGTTCGAGAAGTGGTTTCCTTCCCACTCGGAACCCGCAACCCGCATCAGGGTGTTCTGGTGCCAATTGTACTTGGCACCACTCGTCAGGCTCTCTCCCGAACCATGCCCATTGACATGGAACGCATAGCCCGAGTTGTCTCGGCCGCGCGCTACCTCAACGCGCTTGATCTCGACAAACCCAGCAATGTCGACGACCTCACCGCAGGCCGTGATGTTGAACATCCGGTCGTTCCTGATCTGGTAGGTCACCGCCCCGTTGCCGTTGCCCCGCGTCTGCTGAGCGACGGCATCCTGCACAGGGGCCAGGAGCGCGACCAGCGCGCCCAACAGGATAACTGTCGATCTCCTCATCACTAGCTCCTCCTCGTAGAGCGTGTAAGCGGCGGGACAGGGCCCCGGTGGGAGCGGACCTGCTCAAGTCCTGAAATCTCCACGAGGCCGGGCTTCACATGTCTTAGCGGGAACACAGTGCCATTGGCGGGTGAGGCGACGACATCCGGCGCCTCTGAGCACCGGGCAACGGCAAAGTTAGCAAGAACTGTGCAACACACCGTCGCCGAGCCCGCTCTCAAGATGCCTCTCGTAAACTAAAAGCATACAAAGGGTTAGCTTGCTCGGCCCCCTGACCTCCGCGCCTGCCTGCCGGCCCGCTGGAGTGGACACCTGTTCCGACAAGCCGAAAAATCGGTCATTTCGACCGAGTGGCGAGGGGTATCACCTCCGGCAGAGCCGACCGAACTCCTCGGAAGGCAAAAGACGGGGGCGGCTCTCCCGAGAACCGCCCCTCTCTCCCTTCTACCGGTGACCCCCGGCTACCACGTGCCACCGGAAGCGCTCCCCCCATCTTCTCAATAGCTCCGATAATTGCCTCCGGATCCCCCGCCGTTTCCCCAAATGAGGCCAGCACCTCGCCGGACTCGGCGGCCGCAATCCTCACCGAGATCGGGTAGATCCCACCCAGTTCCCCACGACCCGCGCTCTCAACACTTCAGGCGTCTCAGCTGTCTGTAAAGGAGACCTCGCGCACTCACGAAACGCACTCTAAACAGCAGTGGAGACAGGAACCGTGCGAGCGAGAATCACTACAAGCGTTTTCGGCCTGGCAGCGCTGTTGCGGCTGGCACTGGCGCAGCCGGGCGCCGCCCAGACGAGCACTGTGACACTGGAAGAGGCCGTCAACATGGCCCTTCGGGTGCAGCCCGCCATGGTGCAGGCCCGGGGACAGGTGACCACGGCGGCGGCGGCAAAGCGCCAGGTCGTCGGCAGTTGGTTGCCAAGCCTCAGCGCCTCATCCGGCACCAGCAGAAGCTCTACGCGGCGCTACGACCAGAATACGCAGCGGGAGGTTTTGGGCTCGAGCGTTTCGTACTCGGCCGGTATCAGCTCGAGCTTGACGTTGTTCGACGGGCTGAGTCGCTACTACGACGGCCGGGCCGCGAACGCCGACGCCCGGGCCGCCGAGGCGTCTCTGGTCAATCAGCGATTCCAGACCATCCTGCAGGTGAAGCAGATGTTCTTCAGCGCGCTCGCCACCGAGGAATTGGTACGCGTCTCGGAGACGCGGATCGAGCGAGCTCTGGAGCAGCTCAAGGTCTCCAAGGACATGCTGGCCGCCGGCACTGCTACCCGGTCGGACACTCTGCGCTCGAGTGTGGAGTTGGCGAACGCACGCCTCCAGCTGCTGAACGCGGAAACCGGGCTGGCCACGGCCGAGGCGAACCTGGCCCGCTTGATCGGAGTCGATGGCAGTGTCAGAGCGATATACGAGGAGGGGCTGCTCGATCCTGTAGCAATCGACACCACGGCGATCCGCCAAGAGGCGTATGCCGCATCTCCTTCGGTACTTCAAGCCGACGCAAACCAGCGAGCCGCTGAAGCCAATTACGCAGCCTCATTCGCTCCTTATTTGCCACGGGTATCCACGTCGGGCTCGTATTCCTGGTCGGGCAATGAGTTCCTCAATTGGAATTCCAGCTGGTCGATCCGCCTATCGGTGTCCTGGGCATTGTTCAACGGATTCGGCCGGGAGGCCACTCGTACCCGGGGCGCCGTAACACGGGACAACGCCCGGGCGCAGGCCGCCGAGGCTCGCCGGCAGGTCAACGCCTCCTTGACCCAGCAGCTGGCAGCTCTGAGGGCGGCCCAGATCAGCCTGGAGATCGCCCTGGGCAACCGGGCGGCCTCCGAGGAGGATCTGAGAGTACAACAGGAGCGGTATCGAGTCGGAAACTCGACGATCCTCGATGTACTCTTGTCACAGATCAACCTGGACCAGGCCGAGGTCGATATCATTCAGGCTCGCTTTGACTATCAAACAGCTAAGGCACAGATCGAGGCTCTCATCGGGAGGGAGCTGTAATGAAGCGCATCGGACTTATCGTTCTGCCCGTCGCTGCAATCGTTGTGGTCGCCGCGTTCATTTTGCGCAATGGCGACGAAGAAGTCGGTCCTGTGTATCGACTGATTCCGATATCCACTCGTGATATCGTCGTATCCGCCAGCGCTGCCGGCGTCGTCGAGCCGATCACCACTGTCGAGGTCAAGTCGAAGGCTTCGGGAGAGATCTTCGAGATGCGGGTCGAAACCGGCGATCACGTTACGGCCGGCGAACTGCTGGTTCGGGTGGACCCGCGGGTTCCACAGGCGACGCTGCGTCAGGCTCGGGCCGACCTGGTGCTCGCGGAGGCGCAACTCGAGAACGCCCAGGCGAAGCTGCGCCGTTCGGAGGAGCTGCACCGAACGCAATCGATCACGGACCAGGAGTACGAGGATTCGAGGCTGGCCGTGGCGAGCGCGCAGGCGCAGCTGGTGCGGGCGGAACGATCGCTGGCCGACGCGGAGATCGCCGCCGAGGACACCGAGGTGAAGGCGCCGATCTCGGGCGTCATCATAGTGAAAAACGTGGAAGTCGGCAGCGTCATATCTTCTGCCACCGCCCAGGTCGGTGGCGGAACGGTACTAATGCAGATGGCGAACCTGGATACCGTCCAGGTTCGTGCTCTGGTCGATGAGACCGATATCGGTAAGATCCAGCCCGGTATGGCAGTCACCATCACGGTTGACGCGTACCAGAACCGGCCCTTCGAGGGCCGCGTGCTCAAGATCGAGCCGCTGGCCACCGTGACCCAGAACGTCACGATGTTCCCGGTGCTGGTGCGGATCCCCAACGCCGGCGGCCTGCTCAAGCCGGGGATGAACTCGGAGGTCGAGGTCCACGTCGGCGACCGGCGGGGTGTGCTGGCGGTACCCAACACGGCGCTGCGTACCGACCGCGACGTCGGCTCGGCGGCCCAGGTCCTGGGGCTGGATCCTGATGCTGTGCAACAGCAGATCGCCGCAGCACAGGGCCCGGCTAGAGAACGCGGCAGCGGCGGCCCGTCGCCGGAAGGCGCCGCGCAGGACAGCGCGGGCGGTGAGACCGTCAACTGGCGTGGACGGGAGATAACACTTCCTGAAGGCGTCGACGCGGAAGCGGTTCGTGCACTGGCGGCCAAGTTCGAGGGAGCCAGCGACATGCGGTCCGTCATGCAGTCACTCACAGACGAGGACCGCGCGCTGATGCGGCAACTGAGGGAAGCGGGCGGCGGAGGTGGCGGGTTCGGTGGTCGCGGAGGCCCGGGCGGGTCCGGTGCTCGCGGGCAGGGACCCAGCGCCACCGACGCCGCGCTCATGGGTGGCAGCTACATCGTGTTCGCGATGCGAGAAGGGATCCCCACACCCGTCCCGGTCCGTACCGGCCTCACCGACCTGGACTATTCAGAGGTGCTATCGGGTCTGAGCGAGGGCGATACCGTCCTGGTGCTGCCGAGCGCCAGCCTCCTGGCGAGCCAGCAGGAGTGGCAGGAGCGGATGGCGGGCCGGGCCAGCAGTATCCCCGGTGTACAGCGGAGATAACGGGAGCGTCGTATGCTCTTCACGGAAATCCTCAGGGTGGCACTCAGCGCGGTCCAGGCGAACAAGCTGCGCTCCTTCCTGACCATGCTCGGGATCGTCATCGGTGTCGGCGCGGTGATCACCATGGTCGCTCTCGGTACCGGGGCCCAGAAGGCGGTGCAGGACCGGATCGAGGCGCTCGGCACCAACCTGCTGTCCGTCTACGCCGGGCAATCGTTTATGCGCGGGGTTGCCAGCGCCGACCGCGTAAGCCTCACCACCGACGACGCGATGGCGCTGAGCGCCGAAGCGACGGTCCTCAGCGCCGTGATACCGGAACTGAGCCGTAACCAGCAGGTCGAGTACGGGAACCGGAACATCAACGTGAACGTCCTGGGCACCGTTCCGGAATACATCCCGGTGAACAACTATGAGGTGGCGGCGGGGAGGATGTTCACCGCAGGTGACGGGATCGCGCGTAAACGGGTCACTGTGCTCGGCAGCGCCGTGCCCGAGATGCTGGGTTCCAACGCCGTGGCCATGATCGGCCAGCAGATCGCGATCCGCGGAATACCGTTCGAGATCATCGGTATCATGGCGGAAAAAGGCTCATCGAGCAGCTGGCGCAATCCTGACGAACAGGTCTGGATCCCGCTGCAGACGGCACAGTACAGGATCTTCGGCAGCGATCGCGTCAACTCGATAAGCGTACAGGTCATGCACCCCGACTCGATGAACGTCGCAATGATCGAGATCGAGGGGATACTCCGGAGAGAGCACGGCATAGCACCGGGCAGGGACAATGACTTCCAGATCCGCAACCGCGCCGAGTACCTCGAAACCTACGAGGAAACCACGCGGACCTTCACATTCTTGTTGGGCGCGATCGCAGCCGTCAGTCTGCTGGTCGGCGGCATCGGCATCATGAACATTATGCTCGTGTCCGTGTCGGAGCGTACCCGGGAGATCGGGGTCCGCAAGGCGATGGGTGCAACCCGGCGCAACATCCTGATGCAGTTCCTGATCGAGGCTCTGGTACTCTGCTTGATGGGCGGCGTCGTCGGAATCGCCGTTGGTGCCGGCGGCGCCGTGGCCCTCTCGAGGCTCGCCAACTGGGCCACCTTCGTCTCACCGGGAGCGGTGTTGATCGCCGTGGTGTTCAGCGCCGCGGTGGGGCTGTTCTTTGG
>JBDHJU010000121.1:0-9461 GCA_039586755.1 Gemmatimonadota bacterium
CCACACTTCCCTCGACTGCTCAACCTGCCACGCCGTGCCGGGCATGGAGCTCCTCTATCCGCCGCCCACGGGCCCCAGCGACTGCGTCGCCTGTCATCAGGACGACTACGATCGGCAGCACGCTGCCAGCGGGTATCCGACCAGCTGTCTCGACTGCCACGGCAACGCGACCTGGCTCGGCGCCACGTTCGACCACCTGACAGCATCGGGCTTCGCCCTCGTCGGCGCCCACAGTCTACTCGACTGCGCCACCTGCCACGCGGTGCCCGGGATGGAGCTCCTCTATCCGCCGCCCACGGGCCCCACCGATTGCATCGCCTGTCATCAGGACGAGTACGACCGGCAGCACGCCGCCAGCGGCTATCCCGTCACCTGTCTCGACTGCCACAGCAACACGACCTGGCTCGGAGCGACGTTCGACCACCTGGCCAGCTCGGGCTTCGACCTGACCGGCGCCCACGCGACCCTCGACTGCGCCACCTGCCACGCGCTCCCCGGCATGGAACTCCTCTATCCGCCCCCGACGGGCCCCACCGACTGCATCGCCTGCCACCAGGACGAGTACGACCGGCAGCACGCTGCCAGCGGGTATCCGACCAGCTGTGTCGACTGNNCCCGATCTATTCGGGCAGGCACGGCGGTCAGTGGGGCAGCTGCGAGACCTGCCACACCGACCGGAGCAACTTCAGTGTCTTCACATGCTTCAACTGCCACCAACACTCGCAGACCAGGATGGATCAGAGGCACAGCGGTCGGAACGGTTACGTCTATGACAGCAACGCTTGCTACTCCTGCCACCCGGACGGCAGAGCCTAGAACCGAGGGTACGACATGTCCCGCTTTCCGATAGTCATTGTGCTCGCCGCCGGCTGCACCTTACCACCTGCAGTCGCCTTCGCCCAGCAGGCACGCCTCAGCGTCGTGGTGGAATACGTCGCCGGGGCGAACCTTTACCTCGACGCCGGCGGGGACGACGGGATACACGCGGCAGACACCCTGCAAGTCTACGGCGGTCCTAGCGGCAGCCATCTGGGTGACTTCGTGGTCATTAGCAGCTCGAGCGACAGAGCCGTCGTCACTTTCGCCGACCGACCGTTCCCCGTGACTCGCGGCGACGCACTTATCGTCAGGCTCAGTTCCGGCTTCAAGGCAGGCAGCCGAGACCTGATGATCGGCCGCTCTCAGCTGCAGCCGGTGGACAGATCTGGCGCACGGGTCGACATCGTCATCACCGACGATGGAAGCGCGCTCAATCTCAGAGTCACGACCAGCGGCCTGCGTCCCGGTATCGAGTATGTGATGAGAGGTTACGGCGAGGGATCCACGGCACGCGGTCGCAACGCCTGCCTGCCCGGTGACGATGACATATCGTATAGTCTGGGAACCTGGAGTGTAGACAGCGCTGGAGAGCGGACCCTGGCCAAAGCCTTCAGCGACGAGAGCTACATCCCTTCGAGCGCCTTGCGGACGATCGGGCTACGCGACCCGGCAGAGGATTTCGCGCTCGCAGCCTGTGGCACCGTGGAGACGAATCCTCTGCCGCTGTTCGGCCGCAACCCGCAAGCCGAGCCGCCGACCACAGCCCCGACAGCCGCCTCGCCCGCACGCGTCAATCGCACCCCTGGACGTTCGCTCGAGGTCAACGGGCGCCTAGCCCTGGATGTGAGCGTGCTCGAGTCGTCGACGGGGTCGGACCTCGAACCCGTTGACCGGCGCTTCACCACCCCGACCGCACGTTTGCGGATGGCCGTCACCAACCTACCTGGCGGCTTCGCGCTCAACACGAACCTGCGTGCCGCCTATCACCACGCAACCGGGGGAGCGATCGCGGCGAGCCAATCGCTGAGGGTTTACCAGGCGAGCCTCGCCAAGTCCTTCGGGCGCTTTCCACTCCAGTTCGAGGCCGGTCGTTTCTATAGCCCGTTCGAGACCTTTAGCGGATACTGGGATGGCCTGCTGGTTCACCTGGGAACGAGAAGTATCGGCCTGGGTTTCGCGGCTGGATTCGAGCCCCAGAACTCGAACGAGGCCTTCTCCACTGACATACCGAAGTACACCGCCTACGCCAATCTTCAACACCGCAGCCGCATATTCAGCTACTCGGCTGACCTGTCGTTCCATGCGCTCAGGCCGCGAACTGGCTTTGTCGAACACGATTTCTTCGGCTTCTCGCAAAGACTGCGCTGGCAGCGCTTCAGTCTCAGCCACCGCATGCAGGTCGACCGAGATCCAGCGACGGACGCGTGGCGCATCACGCAGTTCGACATCAGAACAGCCGTGCCGCTCGGGCGGAGGCTCACCGTCCTCGGTCAGGTGTCACGCTTGCAGCCATACTACATTTGGCAGATCGAGAGACCGATCGCCCCCGCTCGAGACAGAGCGACCATCGGCGTCAACTACTCCCTGTTCAGCGGCACCTTCGGCGTCGATGTCACGGCAAACCGCCTGCAAGCGGAAGACATTAGTTATACCTATGCAGGTCACTACAGCTTCCCGCGGACCGCGCTCCTGGGGCTTGGCTTCAGCGGGACGGCCAGCTACTGGCAGCGAGAGACGATCACCACGCTCTATCTCTCCCAAGCTGTCAGACGCACCTTCGGAGGACTGCAAACTCAGGTCTCCTACCAACGTTACATGACGAAGAGCGCAGCCAGGCCGGTCGTCACCCACGGATTCGATGCTTCGTTCCTCCTCCCCATCAGCCGCCGTCTCTTTTTCACGATGGAGGTGCGGCTACAGCGAGGCGCCGACCTGAACAGCAACAACCTGTACACGGGATTCTGGGTGAGCTTCTAGAGTGAGAAACGCCGCTCGTTCGCAGCGCGAGCGGCGCTTACCTCATGATACGGGCGGTTGCTGTGGGCCGAGCCTCGGCGCCGCAGACCCCTGGGGCAGTTGCTGCCGCGCCTCCGTCAGCCCACGATGGAAATACCCAGCCAGTGGAGAGTCAGGGCAGTGTACCAGCAGAAAACTGTAGATTCGTTCTGCATCACGTGGCGCCCGCCTTTTGTAGAGAGAGACCTCGGCGATCTTCAGCAGACACTTGATGGCGAAGATGTCCGCCGCATCGCTCATGATCTGCATAGCGCAGGCCTTCGCCGCGCCCGTGTAGTCCTCTTCTCGCATCAAGGCGCCGATGATCGCCCGCATCTCAGACGGGCTCAGCTTCAGGTCGCGTACGTTCGGCCAAAGAACCCTGAAGAGGTCGGCCGCGAGCATCGAATTGCCTTGATTCGCTGAAAACTCCAGAGCCTCGCGCCCGAAGCGGATCGTGGTGTCCCGGTCTCCGTTCGCCAGGCTCGTGAGCGCCGCCTGGAGCAACCGTGGGTCCATTGTACGAGCTTCTTCCAGCATGGCCATCGCACCTTCGGGATCGGCTCCGAGCCGTTGCCGCGCCGCCTGCGACGGCTGCCCCGGATTTACCGAGCCACCCGCGGGCCGCTGTTTTTCGGGACGGACGGGCTGCACCACCACGTTCCGAGGAGTGGGTGCACGGTTCGCCGATCCAGATTCGTACTGCTCGCGGTACCAGCGACTATGGTGGTGCCGTGCCCATCCCCCGTCCACGAACCCGCTGAACATACCCTGCAGCGCCTTTCGGCTACTGGAGGGAATTGTCGCCATGAAAATATGACCGGCGAGAAAAGGTGTTGCGACCACAGCCATGAAGACGTGAACGAGCCACGCTATGAGCGCGGCGTCCGAAAACCACATCGCGAGCCCCGTCGCCAGATACAACGGATAGGTCGACATGACCAGCATGAAGTTGAGCTTCTGCGCAGCGTTGAACTTGCCTTGCTCAGGCAACCGGATGCGCCTGCTCACGGCGGCCAGACCCATGAGCATCAGCCACTTGATGTCGTCGCGGACCCAGATCCACGCCTGCCGCACGTTGTACAGGTGCACCCTGAAGTCGCCGACGCTGCGCCTCACCGCCAGCATCGGCAGCACGATAAGACAGATGCCAGAGAGGCGGTGAGCCCAGGAGACTACGTCGCGGTACGGCCGCAGCGGGTCGGGGTTGTAGACGACGACGAGTATGAGAGCGGTGGTGTAACAGAGAAGGAACGGAATGGCGATCGACCAGTGCAGCCTCCGTTCCGAGGCGCAAAAACGCAGCACTTTCCGGCTCGGCGGCATACCCCTGTGTCCGGCGGGTTCCATTGGCGACGTGACCCTTTCTCTGGTGGCGCTTGCGAATCGACAAATTGTTCACAAGACGTGCACTTGTTGGCCAAATGGACTGCACCGGTCCCCGCTGCCAGAGCGACGGGATCGGTCTTGTGGGTGTCCGTGAACGCACGGACCGCCGCCAAAGGCGCAAATCACGGACCAACCGCGGTCGCGGCGCCTGGGGTAGTGATTACTTGACCGGCCGCCCCGACGATCCTAACTAGAAGATTCCACCACAGCCCCACCTGGGACGCGAGACCGGAGGGACACCGTGAACGACACCGTACGCACTACGATCCTTTGCACCCTGGCCCTGGTGCTGGCAGCGGGCTTTGCCACCGCCCAGGAGCCGTACCAGACGCCGCCGCCCGATGTGGTGGCCATCGTCGACGCACCGCCCACGCCCTCCGTGAGCGTGAGCCCCGACGGCGCCTGGATGGCACTCGGCGCGCGGCGCGCCTACCCATCCGTCGCCCAGCTGGCCGAGCCGGCTCTGGGACTCGCAGGCATCCGCTTCAACCCGCGGACGAATGGTGACGACCAGCCGCCCCTGGGTATCGGCATCAGCCTGGTCAGGACCGCGGACGGCCGAGAGTGGACCCTCGAGCTGCCGGACGGGGTCCAACTCGGCTACACCTCCTGGTCGCCGGATGGGAAGTACATCTCGTTCACGAACACGACCGACGACGGAGTCGAGCTCTGGATCGCATCGGTCGAATCGAAGCGTGCCGAGCGGCTCACCGGGCCGCAACTGATGGCCGCCAGCGGCTGGCCCTGCCAGTGGATGCCCAACTCGGAGGCGCTCGTCTGTCAGCTGATCCCGGAGGACCGTGGCCCGGCGCCACAAGCGTCGCGCGCGCCGAAGGGCCCAACCATCCAGGAGGCGGCCGGAGGTCGCAGGGCTCCGGTTCGTACGTACCAGAACCTCCTCACGTCCCCGTTCGACGAGGCCCTGTTCGACTACTACTTCACCGCCCAGCTGACGCTCATCGACCTGAACGGCGAGCACCATCCGATGGGCGAGCCGGCGATCTTCGCCGATATTGATCCGGCGCCCGACGGCATGCACATCCTCGTCGCCCGCGTCCAGCGTCCCTATTCCTATCTGGTCCCGGTCTACAGTTTCCCGCGGGAGGTCGAGGTCTGGGGTCATGGCGGAGAGGAGGTGCACAAGATCGCCTCGCTACCGCTTGCCGAGCGCACCCCGATCGGCGGCGTCCCCGAGGGCCCGCGCAGCATTCGCTGGCGCGTCGGCGATTCGCATACTCTGGTCTGGATCGAAGCGCTGGACGGCGGCGACCCGAAGGCCGAGGCGGAGCATCGCGACCGCATCGTCATGAAGACACCGCCGTTCGATGGCGAACCGTCCGAGGTCGCGCGCACCGAACTGCGCTACCGGTCGCTCATCTGGACTGCGAACGGCAGCGCGGCACTCGTCTCTACATACGACCGACCGACCCGATGGTCGAAGACCCTGCTAGTTGACTTCGCACCCTACTTTACCGAGCCAAGGGTCATCTGGGATCGCAACTCCGAAGACGCCTACGGTGACCCGGGCAGGCCGGTGCTGACGAGCAACGAGCGCGGTGAGACCGTGATGCTCGTCGCCGCCGACCGCCGTTCGGTCTACCTCACAGGCTCAGGCGCGTCGCCCCAGGGCGATCACCCGTTCATCGATCGCTTCGATATGATGTCGGGCGAGACGGAGCGGATCTGGCAGGCGGAGGACCCATACTACGAGGTGCCGGTCGAACTGCTCGACAACGAAGGCCGTCGCATCATCACGCGGCGCGAGTCGAAGACCGAGCCGCCCAACTACTTCATCCGCGACCTCGAGAGCGGCGAGCTCACCGCCCTCACCCACTTCGAGGATCCGGCGCCCCAGCTCACCGGGATAACGAAGCAGCGTATCGAGTACAAGCGGGCCGACGGACTGGATCTGAACGGCACACTCTACCTGCCACCCGGATATCGTGAAGGGACGCGGCTCCCTACGGTCATCTGGGCCTACCCGCGTGAGTTCAAGTCGGACGCCGCCGGCCAGGTCCGCGGCTCCGAGTACCGCTTCACCTTCATCCGCGGCTACTCGCACCTCTTCTTCCTCACGCAGGGCTACGCCGTGCTCGACGGCGCCAGCATGCCGGTCGTCGGCGAAGGCGACATGGAGCCCAACGACGCGTTCCGCGACCAGCTGGTGATGAACGCGCAGGCAGCCGTCGATGCGCTGGTCGAGATGGGCGTCACCGACCCCGACCGCGTCGGCGTCGGCGGTCACTCCTACGGCGCCTTCATGACCGCGAACCTGCTCGCCCATTCCGACATCTTCCGGGCCGGCATCGCGCGCAGCGGCGCCTATAACCGGACGCTCACACCGTTCGGCTTCCAGAACGAGCAGCGCACGTTCTGGGAAGCGCCCGAGGTGTACTTCGCCATGTCGCCTTTCATGCACGCCGAGAAGGTCGACGAGCCCATCCTGCTCTTGCACGGCGAGGCGGACAACAATTCCGGGACCTTCCCGATCCAGTCGCAGCGCTTCTACCACGCCGTCAAAGGGCTGGGTGGAACGATCAAGCTCGTCATGTACCCGCACGAGCAGCACGGCTACCGGGGCCGTGAGACGGTGCTCGACGCTCTCTACCAGCAGTTCGCCTGGTTCGACCGCTGGGTGAAGAACGCGACACCGCGGGAAGAGACCGACACAGACGCCTCGGGCATGTAGCGGATATTAGATAGACAAAAAACATCGGACCTCGGACGTCGAACTTAGGCTCGACGTTCGAGGTCCGATGTTCTTTGTTCCTCCCCCCAGGCGCTACTCCGCCCCTCGGACGCCGCTGAAGACCGGGGCCTCCGACCTGACAGCCAGCCTGACGGCCAGCCCGACCGCCACCTCTCCGATCGTCATCATGCCATCAAAGTCGATGAGTCCGATATCGTCCAGGGGCGTGTGATACTCGTTATGGGTGCCTGTGTGGAAGAAGAGGACGGGCCGCTGATAGGCGTAGAAACAGGCCTGGTCGCTGCGATTCAGGCCCGAATCGCTCGTACGGAACTCCGGCAACTCACCGTCCACCTCCGACAGTATCTCGAGCCAGTCCGCCGACGAGCTGTACCCGATCAGAACCAGGCCGTTCTGACTGAACCGACCCACCATGTCGAAGTTCAGCATCGCAACGATGTCGCCCATCGGCACCGTCGGGTTGTTGCAGAAATAATACGAACCGACCAGCCCGACCTCCTCCGCACCGTAGGTGTGGATCATGATCGAGCGCCTGCCTCGCGGGCCGCCGCCCCCGATCGCCACCCATTCGCCCAGGGAGCGGGCGAGCTCGAGCACCATCGCCGTGCCCGAGGCGTTGTCGTCGGCGCCGTTGTAAACAATTGGCGCACCGTTCAT
Organism: Gemmatimonadota bacterium; assembly: GCA_039586755.1. Lineage (GTDB taxonomy): Bacteria > Gemmatimonadota > Gemmatimonadetes > Palauibacterales > KS3-K002. The sequence goes on from JBDHJU010000121.1 coordinate 7,571, forward strand.
GACCCAGCCCACGTGATCGTAGTGGGCGCCCAGCACCACCCACTCGCCCGCTAGAATTCCTTCGCCGGGTATCACGGCCAACACGTTCTGCGATGTCAATGGCGCTGCGCGCGACGGATCTGCCGAGTTGGGGGATTCCGAATTCAACTGTCCGCCGAACGTCTGCAGGTACCCGGCTACTCCGGGATCGAGTCCGTACTCTATGAACTCGTCCCTGATGTACTCCGCTGCCATGAGCTCCTCTGCCGAGCCCGCCCAGCGGCCGAACATGCTGTCGTGCGCCAGCACGCCTAGATGTTCCTCGATGTTCTCCAGGCTGAGAACGGGTGGGGAATCCGACCCTGGCGAGGAAGGCGACGAGTCACACGCCAAGGGCACGAGCGCGATCAGTCCTAACAAGATACGTCTCATAGCTCGACCAACCTTTCGCGAGGCCTGTTCCGGGATCATTAGCGGGTCTTAATATTGAATATAACACCCCCCATTGCCTCGATAGGGTCCCGCGTCCGATCTTGTCCGTCACCATCCACCCAGAACCCGACAGAAAGGCCGTGCGATGAAGGCGGCAGTCTTCTGGCAGCACGGCGGCCCCGAGGTCGTCGAGATAGCCGACGTTCCCCACCCCCAGGTGGGACCTGGCCAGGTACTCATAGCCGTCCGCGCCACGGCGCTGAACCACCTGGACATCTGGGCGCCTGCAGTTCGAGTTCCCACACATCGGCGGCTCCGACATCGCCGGGGTCGTCGAGGAGGTCGGAAACGGCGTCGAGGGGCTCACCCCGGGGACTCGCGTCCTCGTCAACCCCAGCCTCTGGTGCGGCGACTGCGACTGGTGCCTCCAAGGTGAGGAGAGTCTCTGCACGTCCTATAAGATCATCGGCGAGCACGTCCGCGGTGGCTTCGCCGAGTTCGCCGCCGTGCCCGCAGCCAACGTGCTTCCCATCCCAGACGATTTGTCGTTCGAGGAAGCCGCCGCCGTGCCCCTCGTCTATCAGACCGCCTGGCGCGGTCTGATTAGCCGCGGCAAGCTCCAACCCGGCGAGTACCTGTTAGTCACCGGCGCCTCGGGCGGCGTCTCGACGGCGGCGATCCAGATCGCCAAGCACATCGGCGCCACCGTCTTCGCTGTCACGGCCGGACCCGAGAAAGCCGCCCGCGTGCGCGAACTGGGCGCCGATCACGTCATCGACCGGCTGGAGTCCGAGTTCTCGAAGGAGGTCTGGAAGGCGACTGACAAACGGGGTGTCGACATGGTCTTCGACAGCGTCGGCGAGGCCGTTTGGCCCGACCTGCTGCGGGCCCTCGCCCGCGGCGGCCGATTCGTCACCTACGGTGCTACCAGCGGACCGGCCGGCCAGGTAGATATCCGGCTCACCTTCTGGAAACAGCTGCAGATCATCGGGACCACGATGTCGAGCGCGTCCGAGTTCAAGCAGGTGATGTCGCTGGTCTTCCAGAGCAAGCTGAAACCTGTGATCGATGTCGTCCGGCCTCTCGAGGATGCGCGCGAAGCGCACCGAAGACTCGAGGCCGGCGAACAGTTCGGCAAGATAGTACTGACACCCTAGCGCGATGGCACCGGGCAAACCCTCGAGGGATTCGGCGGCGGCGCCGGCCGCAGCGATCAAGGCTCGCGCCCGTCAGCTCGGCTTCGAGCTCGTCGGGATCGCACCGGCCGAGCGACCGGAGCACGGCGATTTCTACCTCGAGTGGCTCGAGCGCGAGTACAACGGCGAGATGGCGTACCTCGCTCGCGATGATGCCGTGGCGCGGCGCTTGAGCCCCGTCTAAGCGCTACCCGGCGCCCGCTACATCATCGTGGTAGCGATGAACTACCCCGCCGGCGAGGACGGCCCGGCCGACAATCCACGCAAGCCGGTCATCGCCCGCT
>JBDHJU010000040.1:0-66208 GCA_039586755.1 Gemmatimonadota bacterium
GATCGAGCTGCCGCCCGAGGTGGAGATCCCGCCGCCGCCCGAGCAGATCAGCCGGCCGGCGGTGCCGGTGGTCGCCGCCACCGAGCTCGAGGAGGATATCACGATCGCGCCGACGACCTTCGAGGAGAACCCGGTCGAGAGCCTACCGCCGCCGCCCAGCGATGTGAGCCGGATTGGCGACCGACCTGTCTTCACGCCGTACACGGTGCGGCCCGAGATCAAGGACCGCGGGCGGGCTATAGAAATCGTGATGGGTCACTACCCGAAGATCCTGCAGGACGCCGGGATCGGCGGTACGGTGTACGTCTGGTTGTTCATCGACACGAACGGGCGTGTCCAGAATGCCCAGGTGCAGGAGAGCTCCGGTAACGCGACCCTCGACGACGCCGCTATGAAGGCGGTGTACGAGATCGAGTTCACGCCGGCCCTCAACATGGACAAGAGGGTGCCGGTGTGGGTGGCGTTCCCGATCCTGTTCGAGATTCCCATCTAATCTCGCATACTACGCGGCACAGCGCCCGGCATCGCTACGGCGGTGCCGGGCTTTTTGTCTTGATTCGCCCTAGTGGGCCGCGTAACTTTGCTTGATTATGTATCTTGAGCGACTTGAGGGCGCACTGCCCGGGTTGCGCGAACGACTCAAACGGGCCTGCCAAAGCGCCGGTCGCTCCGACGCCGATTCGATCATCGTCGTGGCGGTGACCAAGGGTCACCCGCTGGAAGCGATGCAGGCGGCTCGAACTGCGGGGCTGGAGGTGATCGGCGAGAACCGGGTGCAGGAGGCACAGAAGAAGTGGGAAACCGCGGGCGACCTCGGTCTGAGCTGGCACCTGGTAGGGCATCTTCAACGCAACAAGGTGCGCCAAGCACTGAGGATGTTCGAACTTATCCACTCGGTGGACTCGCTTCGCCTGGCGGCGACCATCGACAAAGAAGCTGAGCGACTTGGGCGCAGGGCCTCGGTCCTCATCCAGGTCAACGCTTCCGGCGAGGAGTCAAAGTACGGCTTCTCGGCGGATGACGCGCTCGGCCTGATCGGAGAGATCTGTGCTTTGGAGCACCTTCGGGTCGAGGGACTGATGACCATGGCGCCGTTTACTGCCGATGATGTTGTGTTGCGCGGGACTTTCCGACGCACACGTGAGCTGTTCGACCGCTGCCGGGCCAATCTCGAGAAGTTCGAGGGCCGGCATATTTCGATGGGCATGACCAACGACTTCGAAATAGCGGTCGAGGAAGGCAGCACGATGGTCCGAATCGGCACTGCGTTGTTTGGGGAGCGGGTACGATGATTGATCTGACGCCACTCGATGTGCGCAAGAAGAAGGGCGACTTCCGACGAGCCGTCCGAGGATACGATACCGAACTGGTAGATGACTTCCTCGACATGGTCGCCGAGCGCCTCGAGGAACTCGTGAAACAGAACGTCGCGTTATCCGAGCGAGCTGAACATCTCCAGGAACAGGTCGCGTCCTACCGCGAGCGCGAGCAGGCGCTCAACGAGGCTTTGGTGACCGCACAGCAACTCCGTTCCGAGGCGCAGGCCCAGGCCGACCGTGAGGCCGAGTTGATTCGCCGCGAGGCACAGAGTCAGGCCGAGCGCATCGTCGAGGAAGGGCAGCGGACGTACCGCGAAATCGCCCGCGACATCGAAGCGGTTCATACACGCAGGCGTCAGTTCGTGCGCGCCTTCGGAACGCTGCTCGAACGCTACCTCTCGGAGCTCGAGGTCGAGGAGGCGCGACTCAGCGAATCGGAGATCGACGTGCCGGCCGTGCCGTCCAGCCGGGATACCACGGCGCCGGCGGCAGCCGCGCCTGCTCAGGAGGCCGCCCCGGAGGAGGAAGCAGAAGAGCCGACGAATTCGGCGGAGCCGACCAACTCGGCGGAGCAAGCGACACCCGCCGAGCGGGAGTGGCTCTCCTCGCTTGTCGCTGATAACGACAAGGAGGAGCAGGTTTGATGGCCAGGCCCGCCGCTGCCGAGCTGGTGCAGCGGATCCGCACCGCGTCAGAGGTGATCAGGAGCCGTTCCGACCTAAAGCCACGTGCCGCGGTCATCCTGGGCACCGGCTTGGGGGCTCTGGCGGAGGAGATCGATGCGGACGCGAGCATACCGTACGAGGAGATCCCCGATTTTCCCGTGTCCACAGTGGAGAGCCACAGCGGTCGGCTCCTACTGGGCCACCTATCGGGGCAGCCTGTAGTCGCCATGCAGGGTCGGTTCCATCGCTATGAGGGTTACACGCTGCCTCAGGTCGCCTTTCCCGTCCGGGTGATGCGCGACCTTGGCGCAGAGATGCTCATCGTGTCCAACGCCTGTGGCGGCATGAACCCGATGTGGGATGTGGGCGATCTCATGCTAATCGCGGACCATATCAACCTTCTGGGTGACAACCCGCTCATCGGCCCGAACAGCGAAGAGCTCGGTCCGCGTTTCCCCGATATGTCGGAACCCTACGACGAGGGGTTGCAGCGTCTGGCGCTCGATGTGGCGCGAGACGAGAAGATCACTCTACGACGTGGGGTCTATGTCGCGGTCAGCGGCCCAAACCTCGAGACGCGGGCCGAGTACCGCTTCTTGCGGATGATCGGCGCCGACGTCGTTGGGATGTCCACCGTTCCGGAGGTCATTGTCGCCTTGCACGGCGGTATGAAAGTGCTGGGTGTTTCGATCATCACCGACAGTTGCCTGCCGGATGCCCTGAAGCCGGCTAGCGTCGAGGAGATCATCCAAGTGGCCGGCGCGGCGGAACCGAAACTGACGCTACTGATCAAGGAAGTCGTAGCCCGCCTGGGCCCACAACAGATATGACGGACAAGCTTTACCGCGAGATTCCCGAGGATCCAACCGAACTCGAAGAAGACGTCCTGCGGACCTGGGAAGAAGAGGACACCTTCCACCGCTCGCTCGAGCTAACCAAGGACGGCGAGCCGTTCGTGTTCTATGAGGGCCCGCCGACGGCGAACGGCCGGCCGGGGATTCACCACGTCTTCTCGCGGTCGCTCAAGGACACCTTCTGTCGCTACAAGACGATGCAGGGGCGCTCGGTCACCCGCATCGCCGGTTGGGATACGCACGGTCTCCCGGTGGAGGTCGAAGCCGAGAAGGCGCTCGGCATCTCCGGCAAACCCGGGATCGAGAAGATTGGCGTCGAGAAGTTCGCAGCAGTCTGCCGGGAACACATCTTCACCTACAAAGAAGACTGGGAGAAGCTGTCTTTCAGAATTGGTTTCTGGCTCGATTACTCGCGCCCCTACATCACCTGCTCGCCCGAGTTCATCGAGAGCGTCTGGTGGGCGCTCTCGCAGTTCCACGAGAAGGGCCTTGTGTATCGCGGCCACAAGGTCGTCCCGTACTGCCCGCGCTGCGGGACCGGCCTCTCGAGCCACGAGGTCGCCCAAGGGTACGAGGATGTCACGGAACCGGCGGTGACGGTCAAGTTCCCGGTCGAGGGTCGGCCGGGTGAGTACCTGCTCGCCTGGACGACGACGCCCTGGACCCTGCCGGGGAACATCGCGCTCGCCGTCAGTCCGATGATCGCCTACGTGAAGGCGCGGGTCGGCGACGAGATCTTCTATTTGGCTGAGCGGTTGGCCGACGAGGTTTTGGGCGCGGGCCACGAGATCCTGGAGACCATGCCGGGCGGGAAGCTGGAGGGTCTTCGCTACGAGCCGCCGTTCCCGTTTCTCGCCGAAACGGTTGGTCGGCAGAACGGCTGGTTCGTAGCGGTGGCCGACTTCGTGACTGCCGACGAGGGGACTGGGATCGTGCACACCGCGGTCATGTACGGTCAAGACGACTACGACCTCGGAGTGCAGCTCGGGCTCCCGGAGCACCATCTGGTTGACGAGCAGGGCCGCTTCAACCCGGAGGTGACGGCCTGGGCGGGCGTCTTCGTCAAGGACGCCGACCCGCAGATCGTAGAGGCTCTGAAGGAGTCGGGCCGGCTCTGGAAGGCCGCCGACTACACTCACAGTTATCCGTTCTGCTGGCGTTGCGATACGCCGCTCCTCTACTACGCACGGAACTCGTGGTATCTGCGAACGACGGCAGTCAAGGATCGGCTGCTGGCGAACAACGCCGCCATCGATTGGCATCCGCCGGAGATCGGCCGTGGCCGTATGGGGGAGTGGCTCGAGAACAACGTGGACTGGGCCCTGTCGCGCGATCGCTACTGGGGCACGCCGTTGCCTGTGTGGGTCTGTGATCAGGACCGATCTCACATTCGGTTCATCGGGAGCTATAGCGAGCTGGCTGAGTGCGCTGGCATCGAGTTGGGCCCTGACTTCGACCCGCACAAGCCGTTCATCGACGCGCTTGAATGGGAGTGCCCGGATTGCGGCGCGACTATGCGGCGAACCCCGGAAGTCATCGACACCTGGTTCGATTCGGGTTCCATGCCGTTCGGCCAGTGGCACTATCCGATGGAGCACGAGTCCGAATTCAAGAATCAATTCCCGGCGGACTTCATCGCGGAAGGTTTGGATCAGACGAGGGGCTGGTTCTACTCGCTGCTGGCGATCTCGACGGTGTTGTTCGATGAGGCGCCGTACAGGAACGTGGTCGTCAACGGCATGCTTCTGGATGCCGATGGCATCAAGATGTCGAAGCGGCTGGGCAACGTGGTCGATCCGTGGGACGCGGTCGGCGAGTATGGCGCCGACGCGATTCGCTACTATCTCCTTTCGGTAAGCAATCCCTGGCTGCCCAAACGCCACGACCCGAAGGCGATCGGCGAAGTACGCCGGAGGTTTTTTGCCACGTTGTCGGCAACCTATCGCTTCTTCGAGCTGTACGCCAACCTGGAGAATTGGAGGCCGGGTGATGAGGAGGCGGTGGCCAAACGTCCGATAATGGATCGCTGGCTGCTCTCGCGCCTCGACGCTGTCGTGGCTGCCTGCCGATCCGACCTCGACAACTACAACGTCACTCACGCGATTCGCAGGATCAGCGATTTCGTGACCGACGACGTGTCGAACTGGTACGTGAGGCTCACGCGGGCGCGCTTCTGGGGAACGAGAGCGGCGACGCGTGAGACGATGAACGCTGCCTTCGCTACGCTGTGGGAGGTGCTCGTCACTACCTGCCGCCTCATGGCGCCGGCGATCCCGTTCATCAGCGACTGGATCCATCGCGAGCTGGCCGACGGGGTTTCCGTGCATTTCGAGCGCTACCCCGAGCCGCGGGATCGGCGCGATCCGCAGCTGGACCGGGCCATGGATTCCGGCCGCCAGCTGGTCCGGCTCGGCAGGGCCGCCCGGGAGCTGGCCGGGGCCCGGGTTCGCCAACCGCTGCGCCGGTTGTATGCGGTGCTGCCAGCCGAGCGAGCGACGGGGTTGGACGAGGAAGTATTGAAACTCGTGCGGGATGAGTTGAACGTGAAGGAGATTACCTTCACCGCCGATGCCGGTGAGCTGGTTTCCCTCAAGGCGGAGCCGGACTTCGCGGTTCTGGGGCCCCGATTCGGCCCTCGCGCCCAGGCGGTTGCGGAGGCCCTGAAGGCTTTGGGTGGCCCCGAGCTGGCCGAGTGGCAGGCCGCGGGCGGGGGGCCGCTGACCCTCGAGGTCTCGGATGAGCGGGTCGACGTCCCAGAGACGGCGGTGACCCTCGTGCAGGAACCGCGGCCGGGCCTGGTCGTTCAGTCGGATGGTGGGGTGACGGTGGGGCTGGACACGGCGGTAGACGAGGCGCTGAGGCTGGAGGGCATCGCCCGGGATCTTGTCAACCGGATTCAGCGTTTGCGGCGTGATGCGGGGTTGGAACTGGACGACCGGATCCGTTTGGGTATCTTTGGGGCGCCCGAGGTAGTCTCAGCGGCGGAAATCCACAGCGAATACATAGCCGGTGAGGTACTGGCTGTGGCTGTGGAAGTGGGTAGCGAGGCGCTGGCTGGGAACGCCTACGAGCACGTGCAGCAGTTCCGGCTGGAAGCCGGCGAGGCTGAAGTCGGGGTCCAGGTAACTTGACCGCTGTCGAAATGGTTGAGGAGTAGAGATGCCACTGAGCAATAAAGATCGGGCGCACTTCGAGGAGCGCCTTTTAGATGAGCGGGAGAAGATAGTCAAGCAGCTGGCCCAGTTCGATGAATCGTTCTCAGACACGCTCCAGGGGTCGGATGGCGATCTGTCGGCGTACAGTTTCCACATGGCGGATCAGGGGACTGACGCGATGGAGCGCGAGAAGGCGTTCCTGTTTGCCAGCAAGGAAGGTCGGCTGCTGTATCACATCGATGATGCCCTGCGTCGTCTTTACAAGTCGCCGGAGAGCTTCGGCATCTGCCAGGAGTGCGGTGAGGAAGTGGGGTATGAGCGGTTGGACGCGCTTCCCCACGCTCGACTGTGCATCAAGTGCAAGGAGCGGGAGGAGGATGGTGGTGCCTGACGGGTACCCGCGGGCGGAGGAAATGAGCGCGGGAGAGGAGTTTGCGGGGGCCGCTCCGCTGAAGGGGAAACTGAGTGCCTTTGCGGGCACGGCGGGCGCAATTCTCGCTCTCGACATGCTGACCAAGTACCTGGTTCAGCAAACGCTGACTCCCTACGACCAGATACCTGTCTTCGGCGAGTTCTTTCGGCTGACGTATATCTATAACCCGGGGGCGGCTTTCGGGCTTCATCTCGGGCCCTACTCGCGGTTTATTTTCCTCGCCCTCGCCTTCGTTGCTCTCGGTGTGCTGCTCGTTATGTACCGGCACACAGCTGCAGATGACCGACTGAGGCTGTTCGCGATCGGGGCGATCTCCGGCGGTGCATTGGGCAACGTGATCGACCGTATCCGCTCGGCGGCGGGTGTAGTTGATTTCTTGGACTTCGGCATAGGCACCCTGCGCTGGCCAGTGTTCAACATAGCGGATACGGCCGTCACCTTGGGGGCCATCCTGCTCCTCGCCTCGCTTTGGGCGGAAGACCAGCGTCGCGACCAGAGTAAGAGTGGATCCGGTTGAGGAGCGGGAAGGTTTCGCTACCCACCGGGTCGAGGTAGATGAGCCCAGCGGGCAGAGGATCGACCGCTATCTAGCAGACAGACTTCCGCTTTCCCGTTCCCAGATAGTCGCATTGATTGACGCGGGTAGAGTCCGCGTCGCCGACCGGACTCCCAAGAAGAGCTACATCCCCGAAGTGGGCGACGTCATAGAGGTCGTCGTTCCGCCGCCCGAGCCGATGTTGGCGGTCGCGGAAGAGATCCCGATCGAGATCGTCTTCGAGGACGAGGGATTTCTCGTTGTGAACAAGCCGGCCGGGATGGTTGTCCACCCGGCCCCCGGCCACCCCCGTGGCACGCTCGTCAACGCTGTCCTGCACCATGTAGGCCGGCTGTCCCCGGTTGGTGGGGCGCGCAGACCGGGAATCGTTCACCGGCTGGACAAGGACACCTCGGGCTTGATCATCGTCGCCAAGGACGAGACGATCCATCGCCGCCTCGCCGGCTCGCTGGCACAGCGTGAGATCGTCCGCCGCTATCTGGCTGCCTGCTGGGGACATCTCCAGGACGACACCCTGCGGGTTGAGGCGGACGTCGGCCGTCACCAACGCGATCGTAAGCGAATGGCCGTGGTACCGGGCGCGCGGACCGCGGTAACCGAGATCCAGCGCATCGAGCGGTGGAAGGCCGCCGATTTGCTCAAGGTCCGACTTCTCACAGGCCGAACCCACCAAATCCGTGTCCATTTGAGACATATCGGCCACCCGGTCGTCGGCGACCGACAGTACGGTCAGGGTTGGGAGCGTGGCCTGGAAGGCCGCTGGCCGGGCGACCTGGCAAAACGGGTAAAACGGCAATTCTTACACGCGGCGGAGCTGGCCTTTGCGCACCCTGTTTCGGGTGAGCGGCTGGAGCTCTCGGCCCCCCTACCCGGGGACCTGGCGGAAGCCGCAGAATGGGCCCGCCGGACAAGTTGACCGACGCGTTAGTCGTTATTATACTTGTACTTCCGCGAGTGGCCGCACCGCGAAACCTCCCCCATTTCCCATTAACGTGCTTCGAGGGTTGCACTGGGTGTCGGACTCTGCCAGGCGCCAGCTACTTGTTGAGGTCGGGGGGTGTCTGTTCGCCGCCGCCCCCGACGAGGTTCGCGAGGTGATGGATCGGACCGAGGCGACGCCGGTCCCCGGAGCGATACAGGGTGTGCTGGGTCTTCTGAATCGGCGTGGCAAAGTCATCGTCGCCGGAGAACTGGGTGTGTTCCTGGGTGTGGACTCGAATCCTGGCGAAGAGTCGGCGCTCGTGGTTTTCGCCGACGGCGATAGGCGGATCGCTTTGATGGTGGACCGGGTGATAGGCATGGCTCCCTATGCGGGGACCGAGCTCGACGTCGAGAGTGATTTGCTGGAGGCGCTTGGTGCCCGAGAGATGGCGTTAGGAGTGGGGCAGTTCGGGCCGCGGCCGTACATAAGGCTCGATGTGCCGGCGATCTTCGCACGTGTTTTCGATCAGGCCGGAGACCGTGATCGGTCGATACGGCTCGGATCGACGGTAAGACAGGAGTGATTCATGAGCCGCACGGTGCTGATTGTAGACGACGCGATCTTCATGCGGACGATGATCGCTGACATCCTCAAGGGCGCGGACTTCGAGGTCGTGGGTGAGGCTTCCTCCGGGGCGGAAGCCGTTGAGAAGTATAAGGAGCTCAAGCCTGATCTGGTGACCATGGACATCGTGATGCCCGACATGGGTGGGATCGATGCGGTTCGCGAGATCATAGAGTTCGACCCCGACGCCAGGATCCTGATGTGCAGCGCAATGGGCCAGCAGGGTCTGGTGGTCGAGGCCATTCAGGCCGGTGCCCGAGACTTCGTCGTCAAGCCGTTCCAGCCCTCAAGGGTACTCGAGGCAGTGCAACGCTTGTTGGGATGAGCCAGCAGCAGAAATACGCCGAGCTCTTTGCAGCCGAGGCGCGCGAGCATCTGGCGGAGATGGGTCGCGCGCTCGTTGCTCTAGAAGAGGAACTGGCAGCGGCGATGGGCTACGAGGTTCCGACACGGCTCGCCCACAACATTGAGTCGGTGCTCGACGAGTTGAGGTCGGGCAGGCGGAAGGTAGGCGCCAAAGTCGTGGACCTTCTGTTGGAGACTTCCGATCTCCTCGAGGGTGCGGTCGAGGCTACCGTGGCCGGCAAAACGCCGGCCGATCCGTCTTCTGCGATTGAGCGACTGGTACTCTGGCGACTGGCCGACGAAGGTGTGGCGCAGCAACAGCCACCGGCGGAGGAAACGAGTGCAGCTGAGCAACCATCGCCGGCGTACGAGGCGCAGCGCGTCGCGGCCCCCACCTCGCGACGCTCAGACAGCAGTCGCTTGCGCGTTGACATCCGCCGCCTCGATGCACTGATGAACCTGATGGGCGAGTTGATGATCCTGCGCGGCGAACTGAAAGCCCTGGCGGATCAGCTGGGCGCCGAGTCGCTTCAGGATGCGGTGGAGCGTGCCGGCAGGTTCATCGGCGAGATGCAGGCGCACGTAGTCGGAAGTCGGATGGTGCCTGTTTGGCAGATCTTCGATCGTTTCCCGCGCCTGGTGCGCGATGCCTCGCGTTCGGTGGGGAAGGAGATCGAGCTCAAGATTACCGGTAAACAACTCGAGCTCGACCGATCACTACTAGATGCTATAAGCGATCCACTCGTTCACCTGCTGCGCAACGCTGTGGACCACGGCATCGAGCCTGCTGAAGAGCGCGAGCGCGCCGGTAAGCCGCGAGTCGGACGTATCGAGCTCGCTGCCCAGCGCGAGCGCTCGCGTCTGGTGATCACCATCCGTGACGATGGCCGGGGCATCGATCGCGAGGTTGTGGTCGAAAAGGCCAGGCGCGAGGGGCTTCTGGGGGCCGGCGAGGAACCGACGGACCAGATGCTGTTTCGAATCATGGCGCGACCGGGATTCTCGACGGCTGCGCAGATTACCACGCTGTCCGGCCGCGGAGTCGGGCTCGACGTCGTCGAGACCACCATCCGGGGGCTCGGTGGCTCGGTCGGCTTCAGGAGCGAGCCAGGTTCCGGCACTTCGTTCCGTCTCGATCTCCCGCTGACCCTGGCCATCCTGCGCGCTCTGATCGTTGAGGTGGACGGTCAGGTCTATGCCGTACCCGCCACATTCACGCGGGAGAGTTTCGAGGTCGAGGAGGAGGCCGTGGAGCGGGCGCACGGTCAGGAGTGGGTTCACTGGGCCGGCGAGCGCGTGCCTCTGACGCGCCTGCGGACTCTGTTCAACGGTGGAGAGGGCAACGGATCGTCGAAGGACGGAGTCGGCTTCCTGAATCTCGTCGGTCTCGAGTTCGGGGACTCGCGCATGGTTATCTCGGTCGACGAGTTCCTGGGCGAAGAGGAAATAGTCATCAAGCCATTCGATCCCCCGCGCGGCGCTGTACCCGTGTTCTCCGGTGCTATCGTCCGGCCGGATGGACGACCGGCCTTGGTGCTGGACGTCGGTAACCTGTCGTGATACGCGGATCCACCAGTGAGGGATGGCGTGAATGAACGCGAAGCGTGAGCTCCATGACAAAGAGCTTGATGCTCTCAAGGAAGTAGCGAACATCGGCGCAGGCCACGCGGCGACGGCACTAAGCCAGCTGACGAGTCGCCGCATCATGATCGATGTGCCGAAGGTGCAGATTTGCACCATCGAGGAAGCAGCCTCCGCCGTTGGCGATGGTGGGGTGGTTGCCGCCGTGCTCATGCAGGTGTTGGGTGACCTGACCGGTCGCAGTCTGTTGCTGTTCGAGAAGAATCTGGCGTTGCAGCTCGCCGACATGTTGCTCACTAGGGAGCCCGGGACGACCAAGGTCTTTGCCGAGTTCGAGCAGTCGGCGCTCAAGGAGACGGCGAACATCTTGACCGGCGCGTACCTGAACGGGCTGTCCGACATGCTGGGGCTAATGCTGATACCGTCGGTGCCGAGCCTTGCCATCGACCTCAGCACAGCGATTCTGTCCACGGCCTACCTCGACTTCACCTACGAGCAAGGAAACGTCATCATCCTGGACACGCGGTTTCGATTCGACCCCGGCGACGCCAGCATGTCGGGTCATTTCGTCTTGTTGCCGGACCCGGCGAGTCTTGAAGTGATACTGAAGGCTGCTCGTTTGCTGTGAATAAGACGACGGTTCACTCCGAGGGCGACATTAGCATCCTCCGCGCGCTGGCTCAGCGCATCGATCCGGGGGATGCGGGGGCGTATAACAACCTGGGAGTGGTGTTCTACCAAAAGGGCCTATACGAGGAAGCGATCGAGCAGTTTCGTCGCGCGCTGGCGATTGATGGTAAGATGGAGGTGGCGCGACGGAACCTGGACATCGCCTATCATCAGACGGGCTACTACGATCGTCGTATTGCCGAGCTGATCGCTCGCCTGCGCGCCAATGAGGATGACGACGACGCCCGCTACAGCCTCGCCGAAGCATACTTCAACACCGGCCGCTTCGACGAAGCCATCGTTCAGTATGAGAAGCTGATCGAGAAAAAGCCCGGCAACGTTCGGGTTCTGTTGAGGCTCGGTGCCGCCGAGAAGCAACGCGGCGAGTTGAAACGGGCCATTGAATGGTTCGAGAAGGCCCGCGAGCTTCAACCCGACCGCCCCTTCATCTACTATTCGTTGGGCGAGATCCTCTACAACCAGGGGATGAACGAGGAGGCTATCGCCCACCTCCGCAAAGCGCTGCAGCTGAATCCTTCCGTCGCCGAGGTGCACCACCTGCTGAGCTTCGTCTACGGCGACATCGGTGCGGCCGATAAGGCAGCCGAGCATGCGGCGCATGCCGCTGAGCTCAACCCGGCGGCCACACGGGTACGGGCGAACCTCTCGCTCGATCGTTACAGTCCGGCCCAGTACGTCGAGCTCACCGGTAAGGTGGCTGCGCCGAGCGTCGAGGGGGCAAAGGCGTTTGCGCACTACAGTTTGGGGATCGCCTTTCGAGCACGCGGACTCTACGAAGAGGCGCGACAAGAGTTCACGCGCGGGCGCGAGGCCGGCGAAGATCCGACCTTGATCGATCAAGCGGAAGCCGAGTTGGCGCTTCTCGAGGGCGACGCGGAGGGGGCATTGGCGAGATACGATTCGCTACTCGCCAGAGTCAGCAACAGCCCCAAGGTCTGGAACGAGCGCGGTGTTACGCTCCACCAGGTCGGACGTCTGGACGAGGCCGAGGAGAGCTACCGTCGCGCCCTGGACCTCGACGAAGGCTACGCTTTGGCCTGGAACAACATTGGGGTGGCGGCCGCGCACCGCGGCGACCAAGAGAGTGCCGAGGCCGCGTTCCGGCGGGCGCTCGAGATTCAAGCCGAGCTGAACGACGCGCGACTCAATCTGGGGCTGCTCTGGGTGCTGGCCGATAGGCACGATAGCAGTCTTCAGCTGCACCGCGATATGCTGAAGGTGGATTCGAGTCGTGCGGACGCATGGAACGGCTTGGGCTCGGCGCTGATGGCTATGGACCGGTTCGCCGAGGCGCGCAACGCGTTTGCGCGTGCCGTGGAGGCAAACCCGAACTTCCCGCCGGCACGCTACAATCTGAGCTTCGCGCTCGCTCGCCTTGGTGAGCATGAGGATGCCCTGCGTGAGACCAAGATGGCGCTGGAGCTCGATCCGTATTACACAGCGCCACGCTACAAGCTGTCGATCGATCTGCAGTATGAGGGTGGCGACGTGTGGGCGCCGGAGCTGGCGGCACCAGAACGAGTCGCGCCGAAGGATGACGGGGTCCGTGATTTCGATTTCGATCCGGCGGAGTTGGAGTCGGTCTTCCACGAACTCGAGGGGCCGGAAGCTGAAGAGAAGGAGGCGGCGCCCAGCGAGACGTTCGAGTTGGCTCGGGACCATCTCGCAAACGGCCTCTACGATGGGGCGCTCTCCGAAGCCGCACGAGTTCTGCGCGAGGGTGGCGATGCGGGCGAAGGCGCGCTGATCATCGGTGAGGTCTATCTGCAGCGCGGGCTCTACGGCGAGGCGCTCGAGCGCTTCGAGGAAGCGCGCGCCCTGCGACCTGACGATCCGCAGGTACTCGCCGGCGCTACCCGCTGTCTGTTGCAGCTTGATCGCGTCGATGAGGCACGGCTGGCGGCGGAAGCCTTGCAGCCGAAGGCGGGCCAGGATGTCACGCATCTGCTGATGGTCGGTGAGGCACTGACCCGGTCGGGCGAAGCGAAACGAGCGATGGAGGTGCTCGACCTGGCGGCGCAGCTTGCTCCGCAGGACCCGGTCGTGCATCGACAGATCGCCAGGGCCGCCCTAGCGGTGGGCAACCGGCGGCGCGCCCGGGATGCCTACCGAAAGGCGATAGCCGAGGACCCGGACTTCACGGCGGCGCGTGTGGAATTCGGGCGCCTGTTGGTCGAAGAAGGTGCGTACAGCGAAGCGGAGGCCGAGATTCGACAGGCCCTCGAGCTCATGCCTACCTATGCCGACGGCGCCCTGGTGCTCTCCGATTTGCTGAATCGCCAAGGTCGGGGTCGTGAGGCCGTGAACTTGCTCGTGGGTTTCTTGGAAACCGAGCCGTACAACCTCGACGCCCTGGTGCTGCTGAGTGAGGCGTTGCTCGCCGAGGGTAAGCGTCGCGACGCGGAACAGGCGCTCGTTCGAGTGGTGCGCTTCGACCCGGAGCGGCCCGCCGCGCTGTTTCGCCTCGGAGAGCTCACTGCCGAGTCGGGTCGTTACCGCGACGCGCTCGGCTATTGGCGCCGACTCATAGAGGCGGCTCCGGATAGCGAGTACGCCGCTCGCGCCCGGGTGCAGGCGCGCGTTGCGTTGGGGATGGGTAGCGCCTTTGAGGGCCAGACAGCAGGGAGCGGTGCCTGATGCCGATCGAAGGCTCACTGCGTGAGTTCGCGCTCACCGACATTTTTCAGCTGCTTCACCTGTCCCGGAAGACGGGTGAGCTGAGGATCGTACGTGAGCCATCGGGCAGCACCGGATTGGTGATATTCAACCATGGGACCGTGGTAGGGACGATCCTCGACGAGGCCAGTCCTCGCCTTGGATACATGTTGCTGAACGCGGGTAAGATAACCGAGGCGGATCTTCACAGGGCTGATCAGCTCCATTCGGAGGACCCGAGCCGGTCCTGGACGGATATCCTGACATCGATGGAGGTCGTCGAGTCCTCGGAAATGGACAGGTTCATCCGGTTCCAGGTCGAGGAAACCGCCTACGAGATTCTCGGTTGGGAGGATGGCAAGTTCTCGTTCGAGGAACGCGACGTCGACGACGCGGAATGTGTCACCCTGATTCCGGTCGAGTCGATCTTGATGGAAGGAGCCCGCCGGGCGGATGAGATGTCGGCGCTGGCCACTACGATCGAGAGTCCGACCGCCGTACCGCGCTTGTCTGATCGAGCCGGCGAGGGCGGTATGATCGATCTCGCGCCGGAAGAATGGGAGATCCTCGGTCGCATCGATGGCACGAGCGACGTCAAATCGATCGCCTGGACCCTGGGCCGCAACGAGGTCGAGGTCAGCAAGATAATTTCGAAGCTCGCGGAGCTGAGCCTGGTCGAGATCGGCGACGAGGAGGAGATCGCCCGCACCCGACCTCCCCACGAGGTGTCTCTCGATGAGGCGGAGGGTCTGCTGGAGAGCGGCGAGGTGCGCGAGGCGCGACGCCATATCACGTCGGTGCTGAAGCGACACCCGGAAGAACCGCGTGCACATCTACTGGCGGCCAGGGCGTTGGAGCGATCCGGTGATTGGCTCGGTGCTACCGAAGCATACGAGAGAACCCTGGCAATCGACCCGTTGGCTGTCGAAGCGCGACAGAGGCTTGGCCTGGTGCGTTTGAAGATGGGGGACATAGAAGGTGCAGCGCGTGAGTGGACGGCGTACCTGCGAATGGCGCCGGATTCGCTTGACAAGAGCACCGTTAACCGGGCGATAGAGGCCGTGCGCGAACTACAGATCGTTTTGGACGTGTTGGATGGACGGGAAGACGCGTAGATCGCTGCAGAGTCTGAGCGAAGAGGTCGCCACGAACCCGAACTCGACGGCGTTTGTGGAGCTGGCCGCGGCATACAGGGAGCGTGGCGACAGCGAGCGCGCTCTGCGGCTCTGCCTGCGCGGTCTCCAGCGGCATCCGACACACGTTGAGGCCCATTTCGAGCTCGGCCTGATATATGAGGCGCGTGGCGAACGGGAGCTGGCGCTGGACGAGTGGGGAATCGTACGGCAGCTAGCGCCAGACCACGTGGCCTCGCGTTTGGCGCTGATCCGGCTCTATCTGGACGAGGAGCGATACGTCGATGCGGAGATCGAGCTGAAGGCTGCTCGGGCGCTCGCACCCGCCGACAGTGCGGTCGCCGGGCTGTGGCAGGCGCTCCAGGCCGCGCAACGCGATGCGGTTCCTGACCAGGCAGGGGGCACCGCGACCGCCGGTCTCTTCGCTGCCCTCGAGAGCGAGCAGCCCGGAACGCTCGGGGTGATGCTGGTCGGCGGAGACGGTCAGCTGCTGGAGGGTCGGATGACGCGACGCGGTGCCGAGTCGGATCGGATGCTCGGCGTGACCCTGAATGGTGCCAATTCCGAGGCGACGCGCGTCGCGTCTTATCTAGGCTTGGGCGAGTTGCAGGGTATGATCATCGAGAGCGCGGTGGCTCGGCTCACGGTATCCCCTGTAAGCGATGGGATTGTGATCGTGGCGACGCGCGCTGACGTCCCGGCCGGCCAGGCGGCCCGGCTCGTGCAGCGCGCCCGCGAGATCGCCGAGACTCATCTGGGTGACGAATAGCGATGAGGACTCCGTACGGGGACCTGTTGGCTAGAGTGATGAGTTCGCCAGGCGTTCGTGGTGCCCTCGTGGTCGCGGTGCGAGACGGCCTTGTGGTCGACGGTCGTGTGCACGTCGGTGTTGAGGGTGAAGCGGTGGCGGCGCTCGCCGCATCGCTCTACCGCCGCGCTTGTCGAGCGACCGGCGCCACCGAGGGCAAGGGTCGCTTCGTCGAGCTGGAGGCCGACGGCGGCCGCATCATGATCGCTGGCAAGAACGACCTGGCTATGATGGCGGTCCTCCAACGACGCGCGAACGCGGGGCAGGCGCGGGTGGCCGTGCAGCGGGCCGCCGATGACCTGGCGGCGCTGGAGGGGCAGGCGTAGATGGAGCGCCTGGAAATCAAGCAGATACAGGACGCCTTCGATGAACCGCTCCGAGTTTTCGTCCGCGAGTCGGGCGTCGGGCTGGCCGTGCTGATCAATCGCAGCGGCCAGGTCCTGGCGCAGCACGGCTTCGACAAAGTTTTCGACCTCGTCGGTGTCGCGTCGCTCGCTGCCGGTATTAACGCATCGAGTCGCGCCCTCGCGAATCAACTCGGCGAAGAGCAGTTCGAGCACCTTCACCATGCGGGGCGAGCGCGGCAGCTGTTTCTCGGCCACTTCGACTCGGGCGCCGGACAGCTGATGCTCGTGGCGGTGTTCGACGACCGCTCGTCCATCGGTCTGGTTAGGCTGTTCTTCGAGCAGTTCGTCGGCGGGATACGGCGACTACCATCGATGGATGCATCGCGAAAGGCTGTGAGTGCGGCGGAGTTCGAGGCAGAGCTCGAAACAAGCCTCGACAAGTTCTTCCAAGATCTGATAGGCGGCTGACGATGTCGCTCGTGAACTACGCAACACGAGAGATTACCTGCAAGATCGTCTACTACGGTCCGGGACGGTCTGGTAAGACAACGAACTTGCAGTACATCCACAGTCGCGTCCCTTGGGATCGGAAAGGCGAGATGGTCTCGCTGGCAACCGAAGCGGACAGGACTCTCTTCTTCGATTTCCTTCCCCTGGAGCTCGGCCAGATCTCCGGGTTCACGACGCGTTTCCAGCTGTACACGGTGCCGGGCCAAGTCTACTACAATGCGACGCGCAGGCTCGTCCTGCAGGGTGCCGACGGAGTGGTCTTCGTCGCCGACAGCCAGAGGCCGCAGATCGATGGTAACATCGAATCGCTGCGCAACCTACACGAGAACCTGCTCGAGCACGGGATCGACATTCGTGACATCCCGGTGGTGATACAGTACAACAAGCGCGACCTACCTAACGTCTTCAGCATCGAACAGCTGGAGGAGGAGCTGAACTTCAGGAATGTGCCGAGTCATCCGGCGTCGGCACTATTGGGGGAGGGTGTGTTCGATACACTCAGGTCAGCGAGCGAGGGGGTTCTGAAGAAACTGGCGAGGAAGCTCGAGGTCTCGGCCGCTGACACGATGGGAGAGCCAGGGTGAGCGCTGCCATCGATCCGTCGTTGACCTTCGCCAATTTCGTGGTCGGGCAGGAAAATCGCCTGGCATGCGAGGCGGCGCGCACCGCCTCTGAGTCGCCGGGCTCTGCCTATAACCCCCTGTTCATCTACAGCGATACCGGTCTCGGAAAGACCCATTTGCTGATCGCGCTCGCCAATCGTGCCAAAGAGTTGCAGCCGGATCTGAAGGTCGTCTATGTGCCGCTCGAAGAGCTGATGCGGGCGCTGTCCAGCACCGACGACTCCGATTCGTCATACCGGGACGCGGATATCCTCCTGATCGACGATCTGCAGTTCATCGGTGACCACCGTCAGGGTCACCAGATACTCTTTCACCTCCTCGATCACCTGCTGATGGCGGGTAAGCAGGTAGCCCTCGCCTGTGACCGCCCGCCGTTGGAGTTGGGCGAGCTCGACGACCGGCTGCTGTCACGTTTCAGTGGCGGCCTGGTTGTTGACATAGGGCGGCCGACACTGGAAACGCGACGGGCGATTCTAGAGCTGCGTCTTTCCGCCTTTGGCCAGGACCTGAGAGCGGAGGTCGTCGACGCGATCGCGCGGCGCGCGATAGAGAACGTGCGCCAGTTGAATGGGGCGCTGAACAGAATACTTGCGGCTCAGAGGTCGGAGGGGCGCGAGGTAGAGGCCGATGAGGTGGATCGCCTGCTCGCAGATGTAGTTTCGGATGCCGACATGCCGTGGCTGGCCGAAGCGGCGCAGCGTACGGGAGCCGAGTTCGAGGATTTTCTTACCGACGTCTCCAGCGCGGTCGAGGAAGCGCTCGGTTCTCCGAAATGGCGCGAGGATCTCGCCCGGGCGATCCTCAAATGGGAGGGCGAAGGATACGTTACTAGTCGGCTCGAGTCGTATCTCGAAGGTGATGAGACGGTCGACGCCCAAGAGGTGGTTGCCGCCTACGAGCGTGACGTCGCGACGCTCAGATCGATCGAGGAAGAACTGGGCCGGCTCGATGCCGAGGTCCAGGACAGTCAGGTCGTGAAGGACCCAGAGCGTATCGAGCAGGCCAGGCAACTGCTGGAGGAAGCGCGCCGTTCCAACCTGGCGGTCGACGATTTCTTCTTCGATGATGAGAAGGTTGTCTGGGAGTGGCCGGTAATAGAGGAGCAACTGATGGAGGGCTGGAGCGATGGCTATTAAAGGCAGCCTTAAAGAAGCCAGCCTGCCTGATGTTCTCCAGCTCCTCACCATGGGAGGTAAGACGGGCTGCCTATCTGTCACGGACCGGCAGAGCTTCGGTTACATCTATTTCGAGGAAGGCCGGATTATCTACGCCTCGCTGCTCAATCGACGCGACCGGATCGGGGATATCCTGGTGCGGGAGGCTGTGATTTCGCGTGAACAGTTGGACGCAGCGATCGAGGAGCAGAGTGCCACTCGCGACGGCCGACGCTTGGGCGAGATCCTCAAAGACAGCGGGTATATCGAGCAGGACACACTGCACAGGTGGGTGCGCTATCAGATCGAGGAGGCAGTGTACCACCTGTTCACCTGGAGCCAGGGCACGTTCTACTTCGAGCCGGGCCAGCGCCCCGATCGGGAGCAGATACTGGTCTCGATCGACCCCGAGAGCCTGTTGCTGGAGGGAGCGCGGCGAGTTGACGAATGGAGCCAGATAGAGAAGAAAGTCTCGTCGCTCGAGTTGGTCTTTTCGTTGCACCCTGAGCGGTCACAAGCGATATCGTCGCTCAACCTCACCGAGGAACAGCAAAAGCTACTCCCGTTGCTGGATGGTAAGCACAGCGGTTGGGACATCATCGAAGAGACCGCGCTGGGTGAGTTCGAGGTAGGTAAGGCGCTCTTCGGTTTGGTGACTGCCGGGTTGATCCGCCGGGTTGGAAGGCGCGAACGGAAATCTCCGCGGGCCGAGGCTCGGGCCAGGGTGAATGAGCACCGTAACCTGGGTGTGGCGTTCTACCGAACCGGAATGTACGACGAGGCTGTACGTGAGTTGAGGCAGGTGCTCGAGCTCGAGCCCGAGGCACTGGATGCCGAGTTCTTCTTGGGGCTCGTGGCACTCCGCCGCGGTGACCTGGATGCGGCCGAGAAGAAGTTCGTCGAGATCATGGAGGCCGGCGCGGTCCAACCCGCGCTATACAACGACCTCGCCCTAGTGCTGGCGGGCCAGGGCAAACTGGGGCAGGCGGCAGCGCTGCTCGACGAGGGACTCGAGAAGACCCAAGCTCACCCGAAGCTTCTGCTGACAAAGGCTGTGTGCCAGTTGAAGCTAGGCGATTCCGCGGCATCGAAGAGCACACTCGACGCTTTCGCAGCGGTCGCGAGCGGGGAGTTGCCGCCTCTGTACTACTCGACGCGCGCGCTGGCCGAGGCGATGTCAGCCGACCTGGATTCGGCGGCTGAGATGGCGGCCGAAGGTGTGGAACGGCATCCGAGCTCGGCAGCGCTTGCCAACAACGCCGGCGTGATCATGGAGAGGAAGGGCGACCTGGAGGGTGCCCGGGTGCTGTACGAGAAGGCGTTCGAGCAGGACTCGGCGCTCCCACAAGCGTCCAAGAATCTGGGTGACCTTCTGTATCGAGAGGGCCTGTACGACAAAGCTGCCGAGGCCTACAAGCGGGCACTGCGTGCCAACCCGAATCTCGGAGACGACGTGTACGCCAAGCTGGGCAACGTCTACTACAAAGGGCGCGATCGCGAGAAGGCAGTCGAGATGTGGAGGCGAGCGCTTGAAATCAACCCCGCCAACGAGGTCGTGCGCACGAACCTTGAATTCGTGAAGGGCGATGCCGGCGACGGGTGATGACACCGCTTATGCTGCACTGTTCGCGAAGATCGAGCGCGAGCGGGGCTTTCGTGGGAATCTCTACCGGCAGAAGTGCTTGCGCCGTAGGGTCGGCGTACGGATGCGCGCTCGCGGTCTTACGAGCATCGATGACTACTCGGCGCTGCTCGATACCGATCCTGCCGAATACGACTGGCTTCTGCGCGCCCTGACCATCAACGTCAGCAAGTTTTTCCGCAACAAGGAAACGTGGGACGTTATCGGCAACGAGTTGCTGCCAGGGCTGCTGGCCCGGGGGGAGCCGGTTCTTCTGTGGAGCGCCGGATCGGCGGCCGGCGAAGAGGCGTACAGCCTGGCGATCCTGGTGCGGGAGCGACTGGCGGCCGGCGGGCAGTGTGAGGTGAACGGTGTGCGTATCATCGGTACCGATATCGATGAGGATAGTCTCGAGCTCGCCCGCTCGGCGGAATACCCGGAGGTCGCCCTGGTCGAGACACCGGAGGAGGTTCGGCGACGCTGGTTCGTTCCCGGGCCCATGAACCGGCTTAAGGACCCGATACCTTCTATGGTGGAATTCCGAAAAGTCGACATCCTGGAAAGCAGCCCGGATTTCGAGGCGGATCTCATCCTCTGCCGTAACCTGCTCATATACCTGGACCGACCGGCCCAGGGCCGTGTCTTCGAGATGTTTGTCGATGTTTTACGACCGGGGGGCTACCTGGTATTGGGCCGGGTGGAGATGCTCGGCCGGGAGGTGAAGGAGCACTTCGACGTGGTTGACGGGCGAGAGAGGATATACCAGCGGCGGTGAGGATCTTCGTTCCGATGGGCGATCGTCGCGTTGGTCAGGGCGAGGGGACGCTATCGATCACAGGCCTAGGCTCTTGTGTGGCGATCGTTTTGTACGATGAGGCGAGCCACGTGGGGGGCCTGGCACACGTGCTCCTGCCGGACCGCTCTTTCTCGAAGCGCGACCGCTGCTGGCTGTTCGTGACGGAGGCCGTCCCGGCGCTGCTCGATGAGCTGGCGGAAGCCGGGGCCGTGCGTAGTCGTCTCACCGCACGGCTGGTTGGTGGTGCCGCCATGTTTGAGGACCTGGCGCCGCAGGACAGGCCTAACATCGGCCGGCGCAACATCTCGGCGGCGCGAAAGGTGCTCGCCAGGGTTGGGATCCCCATCGTCGCCGAGGATGTGGGCGGCGGTTTCGGCCGCTCGATCGACTTTGAATTGTCGAACGGTCGTATAGTTGTCACCTCGCAGGGGAAGAGCCGTGTCGAAATCTGAGCGCGGCGCATCCGGCAGCACCGTCCTGGTGGTAGATGACAGTGTGTTCATGCGGCGCATGATCTCGGACATGATCGATCGCTTCCCTGGGTTCCACGTGGCGGGTACAGCGTCCGACGGTAAGGAAGCATTGCGGCGCATAGAAGAGCTCGCGCCCGACGTGGTGACGCTAGATATCGAGATGCCGCGTCTCGATGGGTTCGGTGTGCTCGAGCGCGTCATGTCGACACGACCGCGGCCAATCGTAGTCTTCTCGGCCTACACCGATACCGGATCGACTGCTGCGCTGCGGGCACTCGATCTCGGCGCCGTCGACTTTGTAGCCAAGCCCTCAGGACCGATTTCCTTCGACCTCGGCCGAGTGGAAGCACGGCTTTACGAGGCTTTGCGGGCCGCAGTGGCCGCAGATGTCGAGGTGCTGATCGCCGAACGGACGTTGGAGGCCGAACCTGTGGTCGCCCCAGTCATCGGCGGCGAAGCGGCGGTGGCCATCGCCGCTTCCACCGGGGGGCCGCGGGCGCTTTCACAGGTTCTCCGCGCCTTACCTTCCGACCTGGGTGCAGCGGTGCTCATCGTTCAGCATATGCCGCCGGGTTTCACATCGACGCTGGCGGAACGCTTGAGCGGCTTGGCGTCGCTACCAGTGGAGGAGGCGAGTGGGGGTGAGACCGTAAGGCCGGGCCGGGTCTGGCTCGCTCCCGGCGACTTCCACATGCGGGTGAGGCGGATCGACGGGACGGTGAAGATCACGCTCGATCAGCGCGAGTCGATGTGGGGCACGCGACCGGCGGCAGACGCACTCTTTCCAAGCGTCGCCGAGGCCTTCGGGGGTCGCTCGGTGGGCGTTGTGCTGACCGGTATGGGTCGAGACGGTGCCAACGGTCTGGCGGCGATCCGGGCGAGCGGCGGTCGAACGATAGCCCAGGACAAGGCGACCAGTGTTGTCTACGGGATGCCCGGTCGCGCCGTGGAGCAGGGAGCGGCCGAACACATTGTCTCTCTGGACGGGATAGCGGGTGCCATCGTCGAGTGCCTCGCTGAACTTCCGGCCCGCGAGGCCGACGCGAGCCAATGAGCAACCTGATCACGTTCCGATTGGGCGATTCGCGGTTTGCGATCCCGGCCGACGTGGTAACCGAGATCGTCGAGGCCGGCTCGATCGAGCACCGCCTGCCTGGGGACAAGGGTGCCCAAGTTGGTCTGGCCCGCGTCCGCGACCGCTGGATACCTGTGGTCGAGCTGGCCGGCGCCATCAGCGGCGTGCCGAGTTTGGATCCGGATTCACCGGACGCATTGCTGCTGGTGCTGGGCCGGGAGCGTGGCCGGTTGGGCCTGCGAGTTCAGGGCCCGGGCGAAGTCGTCCAGGGAAGGGCGGCACGGTCGCCAAATGACCGGTCGGATGACTTGCTCGAGCTAGATGGTGAGATGGTCCGTTTTGTCGACCCGGCGGCGCTTGTCGCTTCTCGGGCCGAGCTGCTTGGAGAGAAGGGAGAATCCATGGTGGATCGAGATGTCGCTGCCGAGCCGCTGCGCGTGGTGAGGTTCCAGCTCGGCGACGACGAATTCGGTATCGATGTGATGAAGGTCTTCGAGGTGATTCCGGTGCCGAAGGTGCGCCCCGTACCCAAAGCGCCCGCCTTCGTCGAAGGTGTCGTCGACATTCGCGACTCGATTGTCCCGGTAATCGACATGCGCAAACGCTTTAGTCTGCCGCCGAGAGAAACGGACGAGTCCAGCCGGCTGCTGATTGTAGCGATCGGCGAATCCCGGGCCGGTTTGGTCGTCGACACGGTTCCCGGCGTGGTACCTTTAGCCGAAGACGCGGTGAGCACGCCGCCTGACTTCTTCCGCGGCTTGGCAGGAAGGTACCTCGAAGGTCTCGCTAAGGACGATGATCGCATGATCATCATGCTCAACGTCGGCGAAATTCTCAGCTCGAAGGAGAAGATAGCCCTCGAGAAGGTCGTCGATTCCGCGAAGCCCGCAGGCCGCGCCAAGGGTAAGAAGCGCGCGCCGCGGCGCAGCAAGAAGAAGTCGGAAGGTTGACCGGCATCGACCCGCTGTCGCCACTGCTAGGCCGATACCGTGAGCTGGAAGACGCTCTGGCCCGCGCTCAGGATGCGGCGGAATCCGCTCGCTTGGGTGCGATGGCCTCGGAACTTTTGGATACCCTGAAACAGTTGGAAGGGCGATTGGCGGAGTTGCGGGAGATGCTCCGCCAGTTGATGGACCGTCACGGAATTCTGCCTGATTTACCAGCAGGCTCGGTGGGTCTTCCACCGGCGGCGGCGGAGCGCCGAAGTGATCTGGGCGGCGGCCAGGTGGCAAAAGGGTGGAACCTGCTTCGCTCTGCCGACTATGGTGGTGCGATTGAGTTGTTGAAGGAGGCGCTCGACCTGGCGCCGGACGATCCGGGTGTCCTATCGTCCCTGGGCTGGGCACAGACGATATCGCAGGCTTACGACGAAGCGCTGGCTACGTACCAGCACTTGTTGGCGGTTAGCCCAGAGGACACGCTGGCCCGCGTCAACCTGGGGTACATTTGCCTGAGGAAAGGGATCTACGGCGAGGCGATCGAGCACCTGTCGAAGGCGATCCGGGGCTCGACCGATCCGAGGGCGGGTATGTACGGTCGCTACTATCTCGGCCTGGTGTACCTGGCGCGAGAGATGTACGAGGACGCGGAATCGTTCCTGCACGAGGCCGTGGAGCTGGACCCGACGATGAGCGAGGCGTCGTTCCAGCTGGGACGAGCACGCTACCTTGCCGGCCGGAAAGCGGAAGCGATCTCGGCCTGGAAAGATGGGGCTGCGGCGCCGCAGGGCGACTTCTGGGCAAGCCGTTGTGCCGAGGCGGCACGGAGCGCCGAGTCCGGCGTCCAGCCATTGCTCGACTGACCCCCAGCCTCACCCTTCTCCTCCTCCTCCTCCTCGGTGCAGCACACCCGGCACAGGCTGGCCAGGTACCTCCCCAAGGTGAGATCCGCACGGGTTCGCTGGTCTTTCGCTTTTGGCCCGGCCAGGAAGCGGCGGCTGAGGCGCTCGCCGGCAGCGTGGCCGGCACCCGTGCGCTCCCCGGGCTGCCGCCGGATATTCTCGACACGGGAGAGATCGTCGTCTACTTGGCGCCGGACGAGGCGACGTACGATTCGTTGGCGCCCGGCGCCCCCGACTGGAGCGGCGGCCTGGCGTTCCCGGAGGGTGACCGGATCATCCTGCCGACCTTCGGTCCGCGGGCAGGGGGGAGGCCGTTGGCGACCGTCCTCCGACACGAGCTGGCTCACGTAGGCCTCGCGCGGCAGCTCGGGTCGGCGGTGCCTCGCTGGTTCCATGAGGGTTACGCGCAGCTGGCGTCGGGAAGCTGGAACGCCGGGAACGCATGGGCTCTGCGGATCGCGATTCTCCAGGGCCGCTTGGAGTCACTGGAGTCGCTGAGCCTCGATTTCGCCCGCGGTCGCGTCAGTGCCGATCATGCCTATCTCCTCTCCTACACGGCCGTAGAGTTCCTCTATAGACTGGGCGGTGCGGAGGGGTTCGCCCGGCTGTTGGAACGCTGGCGCGAGATGGGCTCGCTCGACCCGGCCCTCCGACGAACCTACGGGCTGACGCTGGGGCAATTCGAGCGTCTGTGGCGCAGAGACGTTGGCCGGCGCTTCGGCTGGCTTCTCGTCCTGGCTCAGGCGGCCGTCTTCTGGACCGTCCTGACGATCCTTTTGCTGATTCTGGGGTATTGGAAGAAAAGACGAACCCGTCAAAAACTGGTGGCGCTCGAGGCAGCGGTGGCGGCCCGCGAAGCCAATGCACTCCTTGAGGCTACGGCGGAAGGCGGCCCGGCTGGCCGTGGCCCCGACGTGATTGACGGGGTAAGTCGAAGCGAATAGGTTTGGGCGGTTCAAGACCCGAAATCTTACGCTTGGCAAGAAGACGCGGGCCGCACGCGGCCCGCAGAGCATATTGGGCGGAGGACCAGGACAGCATGTCAGCCAGGGGAGTTGTGGATGGGCCTCGGGCCCTCCAGTTCACGCGACTGAATTGGGCGCTACTCGCCGCCGCGGCCGTACTGATCGTGGTCGGCTATGTGGCGCTGGCAAGTAGTTCGCCGGTCCTCTCGACCGTTGTGGCGCCACTTCTTTTGGTTGCGGCCTACGTGGTCCTGATACCGCTGGGGCTCATCCTCTGAGGAGCGGGCTCGGAGGGGCGGCCGGTTGACGTCTCGTCAGGCCGGTCATATGCTCCCGGCTTAAGCTCAGTGGGGTCGGGGCGCGTAGCTCAGCTGGCAAGAGCGCTGCCCTTACAAGGCAGAGGCCCCTGGTTCGAGTCCAGGCGCGCCCATCCTGGGTTGGACCGTCGAGGCCCGGAATGTGGCTGACGGCGGCCTGAGGCGCACGATGTCGTAGGCGCGGGCGGATGCCCGCTGTTGTAACCCAAGTGGGGGGTAAGCCCATGAAGTCTGGCATAGTCAGGTGCGGAGCTGCGGCCCTCGGGCTGCTTGTAGGATCGGTACTGATGGCGACCCTGTTCGGCCCCGCGGCCCGAGAGGCATACGCGCAGGAGCCGGGTGGACGGTATCGTGTCCTCGTAATCCCTTTCGAGTCGAGAGCTCTGGACCGGAGGTTCGGCGACAAGGTGGCGGATGAGATCCGCAAGCGCCTCGAGGATTTCCCCACGCACGCCCCCGTCGAGGAGAAGGACTATAATCGCGCCCTAGACCAGTACGACCTAAAGGATGAAGAGCTGAACGCGATCAGAGCGCGCCAGCTTGCCAACCTGATGGGCGCACAGGTGCTTTACTTCGCAACGCTGGAAGCCGTGGACGGTGTCTTCGAGGTCAGGGGCACCTTCATCGACGTCCGCACCGGTGACGAGGTACCCGTGCCGCCCGTGCGCGTCAGCGACAGAAGTAACGAGTCGAGGGATCGGGTAGTCGACGTGACGATCGAGTCGTTCGAGGAGCAGGTCCGATTCGTCCGAGCTCAGCAGTTCTGTGCCGAGTACGTCGAGAGCCAGCAGCTGGAGAACGCGCTGCGCAACTGCGACGAAGCCCTCGAGATCAACCCGAACAGCGTACACGTGCTGTTCAACAAGGGTATGGCTTACCGCGTCATGTTCGAGCAGGAAGAGACCGCCACGGACGGTTGGGCGGACTCTTCGATCGCCTATTTCGAGATGGTGCTCGAGCGCCAGCCGAGTCATCGCGCCGCGCTGCAGAACGCTGCGTTCATGTACTCCCAGTCCGGTGAGGCCGATCGGGCCAGCGAGCTCTACCAGCGCTACCTGGAGTACGATGCCGGCAACGTGCCTGTGCGCATCAAGGTCGCCTACGACCTGGCGAACGCCGACTTGATGCCTGAGGCGATCGCGATCATCCAGGCCGGACTCGAGATCGCTGAGAACGATGTCGACCTCCTGCAGTCGCTCGGTGACTACGCGCTACGTTACTCCTCGAGCGACTCCACCTACGTAGACATCGCCCTCGAGGCCTACGAGCAGGTGCTTGAGATTAAAGGCGAGGAGACCGACCTCTCGATCATCGAGAACACGCTCGCCGCCTACACCCAGGCCAACCGAACGGACGAGGCCATCGAGTTCGCCGAGTTGGCGCTACAGTCACACTCGGAAAGCGCCCGACTCTGGTCGCTTTATGCCGATGCCCTCGGCCGCGCCGAGCGCTTCGGCGACGCCAGCAACGCCATGGTTAGGGTCGTCGAGATCGATCCCGAATATCCCGCAGCTCTGCTCAAACGTGGGCGGTTCAAGTTGCAGGGCGGCGACCAACAGGCCGCGCTGATCGATTTCAATCTGGCCATCGAGAGCGGTGCCTCGACATCCGAGGAGGTCTTCAGGCTCTTCTGGGGCGAGGCGCACGGCGCCCGTAGCGGCGGCAACCTGCCGGCGGCGATCGGACACTTCGAGACCGCCTCCAACTTCGCTCCCGCCGACCAGAGGCGTGAGCTCGAGTTCTGGTGGGGCTACAGCTACTACCAACTGGGCGAGCGGCAGGCGACGCCGGAGGATGCCTCCGTCGCCGTCCTCGAGCGCGCCCGCGCCAACGTCCAGGCCGCTCAGGGCCACTTCCAGCGGGCCGGCAACGTGCGGCGCGAGGTCCCGCAGCTCCTCGACGCCTGTGAGCGTTGGCTGCTCAACATCGACGCGAGAATCCGGCGCGCCCAGCGCGGAAACCGCTGAGATTTAGGGATTCTGGGATTCGGGGATTCGGGGATTCTTTCCCCGGATCCCCGATTTCATCCCATTCCCGCATTCCACGGATTCGCGGATCTACCTCTCGAGTTCCCAATTCGCTGAAGCCCGAATACCCGAATACCCGAATCGGCGATTCCCACCCGAATAGATCCCGTACAAGATAAGTCCTTGACGTAGTGGGGACATGGCACTAGCTTGGGGGTCGGAGTGGGGTAAAGTGGTGAGAAGTGCATCTCTCGCCCACCTTTCGGTGCCCGGATCCCCGCCGACCGGGCCCAAGCGAGCCTTCCGGGGGAGGTTTTACTTGACCGGCTTCTTGGGGAGCTACCTCCATCAGCTGGACGAGAAGGGCCGCCTGGCGCTGCCGGCGTCGTTTCGCCGCGCTGCCGGGGACGGTGGCTTCGTCCTGATCCACGCCCTGGAACCGGCGCTGTTTCTGTATCCGGCGCGGGCCTGGGCGGTGGTGGAGGAGCGTCTCGGGGAGCTTCTGCGGCGGCAGCCCGACGCGCGGGGCAGGGTGTTGGGGCTGACGGCAAACGCGGTGGAGGTGATCCCCGACAAGCAGGGCCGGATCCTGGTACCGGAGCGTCTGCAACGGGCGGCGCAACTGGACAGTGAGGCTCTGGTCGTGGGGGTGCTGGAGAAGATCGAGATCTGGAATCCTGAGCTGTTTGAAAACACGACGAGGGAGGCCGAGGAGGGCTTTGAGGAGTTCGTTCGGCAGATCCTCGTGTGAGGTGGCAGGGCCCGGCGCTGACGGTCGAGTTGGGTTGATGGGCGGATCGTGGGGGAATCGCTCGTCTGTGATGAGAGGTGCGATGGCCGTCAGCTGCTGGACCCGGAGGATTCGGACGGTGGGCAGGTGGCAGGGGGAGGGCTGTGTGGACCTAGGGGTAGGGCAACGCCGTCTGTCCACTGTCCTGTATGTAGGTGATGGGAAGTCGTCCGGGCCCCCCGGGTGATGACCCGCTAACCCGGCAGGGGCCTTGAGCGCCAGCACGTTCCATACGCCGGTGATGACGGAAGCGGTGTTGCGGTACTTGGCGCCCGAGCGGGGTGGCACCTT
Organism: Gemmatimonadota bacterium; assembly: GCA_039586755.1. GTDB lineage: Bacteria > Gemmatimonadota > Gemmatimonadetes > Palauibacterales > KS3-K002. The sequence continues at coordinate 28,510 of JBDHJU010000040.1, forward strand.
CCTGGACGGGACTGTGGGAGGTGGAGGTCACGCGGAGGCGATCCTGCGAGCGGGAGAGGAGGCCGACCTGTTGGCCGTGGATCGGGACCCTGAGGCGCAGGATGAAGCCGGCAAGCGGTTGGTGAGTTTCGGGAAGCGGGTGCGGTTTGCGAGGGGCGACTACGCGGATGTGAGTGAAATGTTCGATCTGGGGGAGGGCGCATTGGCTGGAGTTTTGTTGGACCTGGGGGTGTCCTCCCACCAGATCGATAATCTGGAGCGCGGGTTTTCGTTTCGCCAAGGTGCTCCACTCGATATGCGGATGTTCGGCGAGGGACCGGAACCGACTGCTGCGCAGTTGTTGTCGGGTCTCTCGGCGGATGAACTGGCCGAGATTTTTCGCAACTTCGGAGAGGAGCGACGCGCCAGGCGGCTCGCGACGGCGATCGTCGAGAGCCGGGAGGACGAGTCGCTGGAGACGAGCGACGATCTGATGAAGGTCATGGAAAGGGTTTGGGGCAGGGCGGTCGCCGCGTCCGATGCCGCTCGGATCTTTCAGGCGCTCAGAATAGCGGTGAATCGAGAGCTCGATTCGTTGCAGCGTGCGCTCCCGTCCCTCCGAGATCTGCTCGCTCCCACCGGCCGGATGGTGGTTATCGCGTATCACTCGCTCGAGGACAGGCTGGTGAAGCGCTCTTTCCGCGATTGGAGCCGCGAATGTGTCTGTCCGCCGGGCATCCCGGTTTGCCGCTGTCGCGGTCGGGCGCTCGGTCGCGAGCTCACGCGCTCGCCGCTGCGGCCTTCAACGGTCGAGGTGGAGGCTAATCCACGGGCGCGGAGTGCGCGTCTGCGTGCCTGGGAGCGAGGCGAATGAGGCTCCGCGGCATACTCACCGCCGTTTCGGCGATGCTGCTTTTGGCGGGGATGTTCATCGCGGTTCATCGCGGTGCTCGCGGTCGCGTCATCGCAGAGCGCGTCAGTGCGATCGACAATCAGCGGGAAACCGCGGTGGTGCGGAAGAACGAGTTGCGACAGAGGGTCGAGTACCTGCATAGTCGGTCGCGAATCGTGCACGCCGCGCAGTCGTTGGGACTCCATCAGCCGAGCGAGGATGAGCTGGTGTACCTCGATCTGAGCGGTCTGCCATCGACAGTGTCGGGAGGCTCATTGTGAGGTCGGAAGCGCGACAGGCTCGCCGCCGGCATTTGAGACACGGTATGCTGCAGCTGTCATTGCTGTTGGCGTGCGGCGTGGTAATGGCTCGCGCGTTCCAGTTGCAGGTGTTGCAGGGCGAGCATTGGCAGGCGCGCTCGATCAACCAACATGAGTATCGGGATCCGCTTCCGGCGCCGCGAGGAACGATCTACGATCGTGAAGGTCGCGAGCTAGCGGTTAGCCGCACGGACTACGAGCTCTACGTGGCGCCGAAGGAGCTGCGTGATCCTCAGGCCGCCGCGGTGGCATTGCGGAGCGCGGTCGATCTCGAACCAGAGAAAGCGCGGCTGGTCGCCGAAGGTAAGGAGGGCTGGTTCCGGCTGCCGGGCGTCTATTCGGCGCTCGAGCTGGATGAGCTGGAGGATCGTTTCCCGCGGGGGCTTCACGCCGAGGCACGCGTCAGTCGCTCGTACCCGCGCGGTGACCTGGGGGCAGAGATCATCGGTCGCGTGAACGAGGCGGGTCATGGACTGAGCGGTCTGGAGCTCAGCTTCGACTCGGTACTTGCCGGCCAACCCGGATTGGGCCTTTCGCGGAAAGATGCGACCGGCGCCTCGTCCGCCTGGCTCACGGTGGAGATCGCTCCGCCGAGCCCCGGCCACGACATCTATCTAACGATCGACGCCGAGATGCAGGCGCTCGCCGAGTCGGTGCTGGAAGAGGCGGTCGCCGAGTCCAACGCCAGCGGCGGCGATCTGTTGATCCTCGATCCCAAGACCGGCGAACTACTGGCCGCGGCCAGCCGGCGCGAGCGGCTGCGCGGGCGCGAGCCGCATTTGACTGCGGCGACGGAACCCTACGAGGCCGGCTCGACCCTAAAGCCATTCACGGTGGCTGCGCTGCTGACGGAGGGCTTGGCCGAATTTTCCGATAGCGTCGATACGGGAGTAGGGCTGTATCGAGCGGCCGGTCGAACGATCCGAGACGAAACACCCCACGGTTGGCTGAGTTTGGCACAGACGCTAACGGTCTCCAGCAACGTGGGGATGGCGATATTTGCCGAGCGCATTCCGAAGGGCGTCCAGTTCAGCATCCTGCGCAATTTCGGCTTTGGGACACCCACCGGTCTAACTTACCCCTCCGAGTCCCCCGGTTTTCTACGGCGCCCTTCGGAATGGTCGGCACAGAGCCGCGCCTCACTGGCCATCGGTTACGAGGTAGCGGTTACACCTTTGCAGCTCGTCATGGCATACGGTGCGATCGCCAACGGCGGGATCCTCTTGCGGCCGCGGCTCGTGCGCGAGGCACGGTCTGCCGACGGGACGATGCGCTGGCAAGAAGGTTCGGAAGTCATCCGCCGGGTCGTGTCGGAGGAGATCGCCTCCGCGATTCGGCGGGTGCTGGCGCATGCGGTGGCTGAAGGCACGGGCCGGAGCGCCGGTGTGCATGGCCTGAGTATCGCCGGCAAGACCGGCACGGCCTGGCGCTTCGATGAGGAGTTGGGGTACGACGGGCACTCATACACTTCGTCGTTCGTCGGCCTCATACCGTCGGACGATCCGCAACTGGTGATCTTAGTGAAACTGGACGAGCCGAGCGGCACGTACTATGGAGGCGCGACCGCAGCCCCGGTCATGCGCACCGCGGTACGTGCCGCTCTTGCGGGAAGCTACTGGTCGGCGCCGCCGCTAATGGGGGAGCCGGAAATTCCGGACGAACAGGCGGGAGTATCAGCGGGTCTGGTGCCGACCGGTGGCCCTTATGTTTTCGCGCTCGACACGCCGCTGCTCAGGACCCGCGATGATGACGCGAGCAGTGCATTTCGGGTCGCGGAGGTGCTGCCCGACCTCAAAGGCCTGTCGCTACGTGCCGCCGCACACCGGCTGCACCGGGCAGGTTGGCGGGTGGCCGTGCGTGGAGGTGGACGTGTTGAGTCGATGGAGCCAGCGGTCGGAACGATGTTGCGCTTGGGCGAGCGGGTGCTTCTCTCGGGCAGCGAGCGCAGCCCACCGGTTCGACCGAGTAACCCATCAGGAGCGGGGTGATACCGATCGCCGATGTCCTCGCGCGTCTCGACTCGGCCGGGCTCCTGCGGGGGCCCGGCCCTACGGTTGATCTCGCCGTCACGGGGATTAGCGCCGACTCCCGCCAGGTCGGCGCCGGCGATCTTTACTGCGCGATTCGAGGCTACGTACACGACGGACACGACTTCCTGAACGAGGCGAAGGCGGCCGGGGCGGTGGCGGCTCTCGTCGAGAACCCACGCGCCGAGCTCGACCTGCTGCAGATACACGTCAGCGATGGCCGGCGCGCCGCGGCCCTCGCGGCGCAAGTCGTTTATGGGGAGCCTGCAGTCGGCCTGAGGCTCGTCGGCGTGACCGGCACCAACGGCAAGACGACCACGGTTCACCTGGCACGCCACATCCTGGCGCGGCGCTTCGCCAGCGGCTCGATCGGCACCCTGGGTGTCGTTGCCGCTTCGGGCGCGCGCGAAGAGTCGGCGTTGACGACGCCGGGACCCGTGGAGTTCGCGGGCCGCTTGGCCGCCCTCAAGCGGGATGAAGTCGAGTGCGTAGTCGCCGAGGTATCATCGCACGCTCTGTCGCAAGGCCGAGTGGATGGAGTGGCCTTCGAGGTCGCAGCATTCACTAACCTGTCTCGCGACCATCTCGACTATCACTCCGACTTCGACCAGTACAGGGCAACGAAAGCGCGGCTGGCCGATCTCGTCTCCCCGGACGGGACGTTGGTCGTCAACGCCGACGAACCGGCGTGGTCGGATCTACCGCGACGTCGAACGGTGCGCTTCGGGCTGGCGGGCGACGTGGAATACACGGCCCGCGACATCCAGCAGGGGCGCGGCGGCTCTCGCTGGAGGTTGGTGGCGCCAGAGGCTGAGGTAGCTGTCGAACTTCCGTTGCTGGGGGAATTCAACGTCTCGAACGCGCTGGCTGCCGCGGCCGTGGCTGGTGTCTTCGGCATCGAGGCGGAAGTGATCGGAGAGGCGCTATCCCACGTGCCGCCGGTGTTGGGTCGGCTCGAGGTATTGGGGGAGCGGCCGCTGGTGCTGCGGGATTATGCGCACACACCTGACGCGCTGAGCCGCGCCCTGGCGGCCCTGCGCCCGCTGACGAAGACGCGATTGATCGTCGTGTTCGGATGTGGAGGCGATCGCGATGCCGGCAAACGGCCGCTGATGGGGCGGGCGGCAGCGGCAGGCGCGGACCACAGCATAGTCACCTCGGACAACCCGAGGAGCGAGGAGCCCGAGGCGATCATCGCGGACATCTTGCCGGGGATTGGTGCAGCTAACCACGAAGTGGTCGTTGATCGCCGCGCCGCTATCGCCCGGGCACTGGAGATCGCCGGCCCTGAGGACACGATCCTTCTGGCCGGCAAAGGACACGAGGACTACCAAATCGTCGGCGATGAGGTCAGGTCGCTGGACGAGGCGGTGATCGTGGCGGAGCTGCTCGCCGCCGGTGGGGAAGGCTCGTGATGGCGCGATTCTCCTGGACGAGCCAGCGCGTGCGCGATACTCTCGGCCTTCCGGCAACGGACGAGCCGGGACGCACGTACTCGGGTGTCTCCACCGACACGCGCAGCATCCGTTCGGGAGAGCTGTATGTCGCTCTCCGCGGCGAGCGGTTCGACGGGGCCGACTTCGTCGGCGCTGCGGTAGAGGCCGGAGCCGCCGGCGCGGTGGTCGAGCGTCGCCCCGACGGCCTGCCGGCCGACTTCGAGACCTTCGTGGTCGACGATTCCCTGGCGGCGCTGGGCCAATTGGCTGCAGCGAGGCGATCGGCCCTGGATCCCACCGTGGTGGCGATAACGGGGACGAGCGGCAAGACGACGACGCGCGAGCTTACCATGGCCGCCCTGGGGAGCGAGGCCTACGGCAGTCCGGGCAACTTCAACAACCTGGTGGGCCTTCCGCTTTCGATCTTGGCGGCGCCCGAGGGGGCGAGAATCTGGGTGCTCGAGCTCGCCTCGAATCAGCGCGGTGAGATCGAGCGTTTGGGTCGCATCGCGGAGCCGGACTACGCGATCGTCACAACGGTGAGCGAAGGCCACCTTGAGGGGCTCGGTGATTTGGGTGGGGTCCTCGACGAAAAGCTCTCGCTCCTCCCAACCCTGCGGGCCGGGGGCGTCGCCCTGGTCGGCGATGAGCCGCCCGAGCTCGTGGAGGGGGCGCGCGCCCGATATCCGCAGGTGCGGAGCGTCGGGCTGGATGCGGCGGCCGACGAACGACCGGAGAGTTGGGCGGTCACCGACGACGGTGTGGTCTGGAGATGGGGCGGCACGGGCTACGGCCTCCGGGGCTTCGGCACGCACCTCATACGCGATGGGCTATTCGCTGCCGTCGTGGCGTCGCTACTGGGGATCGACCCACAGCGGGCGGCCGAGCGGTTGGCTAGCGCCGAGTTGCCGCCCATGCGTGGTGAGGTGCGACGGCTTCGCGATCTCACGCTGCTCGTCGATTGCTACAACGCGAATCCGGCGTCGTTTCTGGCTGCGATCGATGCGCTCGGCGCCCTCGCGGCGGGTGGCCGCCGCGCGGTCCTCGCCGGGACGATGCTGGAACTGGGTGCCCGCTCGGATGTGCTGCACGAGCAAGTGGCGGGCCTCATGGTCGACGCGGGCGTCGAGTTGATCGCCGCGACCGGCGCGTTCGTGGAGGCGTTCGCTCGTGCCGGAAGCCGGGCGCACGAGGCACTGATCCTCGAGCCGGAGCTGGAGGACGCCTACCGGCAGCTGGCTGCGCGCCTCGCGGGCGGTGAGTTCGTTCTGCTCAAGGCGTCGCGGGGAATGAAGTTCGAGCGGGCCATCCCCTGGTTCGAGCGCGATTTCGGGGCTGGGGGAGAGTTGGGTTCAGGTACGGCAGGTTAGCGAGGGACGATCGTGCTCTACGAATTCCTGTTTCCGCTGGCCGACAAGCACATCGTGTTCAACCTGTTCCAGTACATCACGTTCAGAGCAGGTGGGGCGACGGTCACTGCACTGCTCATCGCCTTTGTCACAGGCCCGCCGATCCTAAGCTGGTTGCGGCGGCGTGGTATCGGCCAGGTCGTGCGACTGGACGGGCCACACGCGCATCTCGACAAGGCCGGCACCCCGACGATGGGCGGCCTCATTATCCTGGCTGCTGTCGTCGTTCCAACGGTCCTCTGGGCGCGTCTCGACAACTCGTACGTGCTCATCGCGCTCGGGCTGACGGCGGCGATGGGTCTGCTCGGTTTTGTCGATGACTACATGAAGGTTGTCCAGCGCGAGTCGCGTGGCCTGGTGGCGCGCTACAAGTTCGTCGGCCAGTTCGCTCTCGGCCTGCTGTTGGGCTACCTGCTCTGGCAGTATCCGCTCAGCGACTATCCAGTGAACCACACAACGCTGCCCTTCTTCAAGGAGTGGCGGCTGGTGATCTGGGCGCCGTTCTTCATCCCGTTCGTTGCTCTCGTGGTAAGTGGCAGCGCGAACTCGGTGAACCTCACGGATGGGCTCGACGGTCTCGCGTCCGGACTCGCGGCAATCGCCGGCGGCACGTTCGGCGTCTTCGCCTATCTGATCGGACGTGTCGACGCCTCCGACTACCTGGGGCTCTTCTATCTCCCGGGCGTCGGTGAGCTGTCGGTATTCTGCGCCGCGCTCGCCGGTGCTGCACTGGGCTTCCTCTGGTTCAACAGCCACCCCGCGGATGTGTTCATGGGTGACACCGGTTCGCTAGCGCTCGGCGGTGCATTGGGCGCCGTAGCCGTCTTGATCAAAGGTGAGTTCTTGCTGCTGATCGTCGGTGCGGTGTTCGTGGCCGAGGCGCTGTCGGTCATCCTGCAGACGAGCTGGTTCAAGTACACGCGGAAACGTTTTGGGCAAGGCCGGCGCATTTTCCGTATGGCGCCGTTACACCATCACTTCGAGCAACTCGGCTGGTCGGAATCGAAAGTCGTCGTTCGCTTCTGGATCGCCGGGGTGCTCGCTGCGCTGATCGCGCTGAGCACGTTGAAGATACGGTGAAGACTCCCGATTCGTGGTCGGAGCTCCGGGTGGGCGTACTGGGATTGGGTCGCAGTGGACGCGCGGCGACGCGGCTGCTGGCCCGGGCCGGTGCCTCGGTCTACGCCAGCGACGCGGCGGATACACCGGAGCTGCGGGCGGAGGTAGAGGACCTCCGCAGTCCGCGAGTTGAGGTCGAGCTGGGCCGGCACGACGTGGAGAGGCTGGAAGGGTGCGATGTGTTGGTGACCAGTCCGGGGATTCCGCCCGGCGCAGAAGTCTTCCAAAGTGCGGGTGTTCGGTCGCGGCCGCTGATCTCCGAGCTCGAGCTGGCGTTCGGCTTTCTCGAGGCCCCGATCATCGCCGTAACCGGGACGAACGGTAAGACGACGACGAGCGCCTGGATCGGTTCGATGCTCGAGCGCGCCGGCCTGCGCGTTGGCGTGGGCGGCAACATAGGTCGAGCGCTTTCCGAGCTGGCAGTTGAGAGCGACCGCGGATACGAGTGGGTCGTCGCTGAGGTGAGCTCGTTCCAGCTGGCTCAGATAGACCGCTTCACTCCGGCGATCGGCGTGTTTCTCAACCTATGCCCGGACCACCTCGATTGGCATGTCGATGTCGAGGACTACTACGCCGCCAAGGCCCGCTTGTTCGACAACGCCGGCCCCGACAGCCGCTGGGTGCTGAACGGAGAAGATAGAGGTGTTTTGGATCTGGCCGCGGCAAAACCCGGGATCCCCCGCTATTTCCGCGTCGCATCGCGGCCGCCGGCCGGCGAGCAGGGCGCCTTTCTCGACGCCGATGACGTGTTGGCCGCCCACTACGACGGTGAGCAGGTCAGGCTCGTGGCGCGAAGCGAGCTCAAGCTGCTGGGCGCCCATAACGTCGCCAACGCGCTGGCCTCCGCCATCGCAGCCGCGTTCGCGGACGTTCCCGTCCCTGCTGTGCGCGAGGGGCTCCGTGACTTCGAGCCGCTTCCTCACCGCCTGCAGCCTGTGGCGGAAAAGGACGGTGTGCTCTGGGTGAACGATTCGAAGGCGACGAACGTGGCGTCGACCCGTGTGGCGTTACAGGCGATGGATCGCCCAGTGGTCCTGCTGCTAGGCGGACGACCGAAAGGGGAATCGTTTGCGGCCCTGGCGCCGGACCTGAAGGGTCGGGTTCGCGCAGTCGTCGCCTACGGCGAAGCGGCGGCACAGATCGAGTCTGAGCTCGGAGACGAAGTGGATCTCGTGCGTGAGGATGGACCTTTTGAAGATGTGGTGCGGCGGGCGCGTGCCCTGACACATCCGGGCGACTCTGCTCTTCTCGCGCCCGCCTGCGCCAGCTTCGACATGTTTCGCAACTACGAGGAGCGGGGCGAACGCTTCATAACGCTGGTGGATCAGGAGATATCGTGAGAGATCTTGCGGCATCGGTAACGGTTGACGCTTACGTGCCTGCGGCGGGCAGTGCGCGGCGCGATGCCGGTATGCTGCTCGCGGTCACGATCTTCTTGCTGCTCGCCGGCCTCATCACCGTGTACAGCGCGAGCTCGTTCCTCGCGCAGACACAGGGACTGCCCGACCACTTCTATCTCCGCCAGCAGGCGAGCAAGGCGCTGGTCGGTCTGCTGGCGCTGTACGTGCTGGCACGGGTCGACTACCGGATCTACCCGCAGCTGGCTTGGCCGCTGCTCGGTCTGACGCTGCTCGCGCTCCTGGTGCTCGTCATACCGGGTACCGAGGCGATCGCGCCGCCGCGCAACGGCGCGCGCCGCTGGCTCGAGTTGGGTATCCGTTTCCAGCCGTCCGAGGTCGCCAAGCTGGTGATGGTAATCTGGGCGGCATCGATAGCGGCGAAAAAGGGGGAACGCATCCGTAGTCTGCGTTGGGGACTGGGGGCGTTCGGCGTGATTTACCTGGCCGTCGGTTATCTGATCATTTTGGAGCCCGACCTCTCGTCAGCCGTCGTAATCGGGATGCTCTGCGCGATCGTTCTGTTCGCCGCCGGTGCACGAGTTGGCCATTTCGTGCTGATCGCGCTGCTGGCGCTGCCGCTCTTCTGGGAGTGGGTCCGTTCGGCCAGTTATCGGATGGAGAGGATCGCCACGTTCTTCAGCGGTGGGACCGACCCTGCAGGCGCGGGTCACCAGTTGCACCAGTCGCTGATCGCCGTGGGCTCGGGCGGTCTCGTAGGCGTCGGTTACGGCGAGAGCACTCAGAAGTACTTCTTCCTGCCGGAACCCCACAACGACTTCGCGTTCGCGGTCATCGCGGAGGAGTGGGGACTCGTTGGCACGGCGGCGATCGTACTGGCCATCGCGGCTGTGGGTGTCCTGGGTCTGCGGGTGGCGCGACGCGCTCCCGATGGGTTCGGCTTCTTACTGGCCGTGGGCCTGACGGCGCTGATAGTGGTCAGCGCCTTGATTCACATTTGCGTGACTTTGGGCCTGCTGCCGACAACAGGAGTGACGCTACCGTTCATCAGCTACGGCGGCTCGAGTCTGGTCGTCTGCCTGTCGGCGGTTGGCATTCTCCTGAACATCGGCAGCTGGCGGGCGTGATGACGTGGCATACCGTGCGATTATCGCAGGCGGAGGAACCGGCGGGCACCTGTACCCGGCCCTGAATTTGGCCGAATCACTGAGGAGGTCGGCGCGTAATGAGATCGAGATACTGCTGGTCGGTGCACAGAGAGGAGTCGAGGCTCGCGTACTTCCTGAACGGGGTGTCGCGCATCGTCTTCTGCCTCTCGAGCCGATTCGCCGCAGTCGTCCGTGGCAGAACTGGAGGCTACTACGGTCGGCGATCCTGGCGAGCAAAGAGATCCGGCGGCTTCTCGATTCGTTCGCTCCCGACCTGGTGGTTGGTACAGGCGGCTATGCTGCAGGGCCGGTCGTTGGTTGGGCGCTCGCGCGCCGGCTGCCCACGGCATTGCAGGAACAGAACAGCTATCCGGGTCTCACGACACGCTGGCTGGCGCCCTATGTGGACCAGCTGCACTTGGGTTACGAGGAGGCGATGAAGAACTTGTGGCCGGGACGTGACACGCTCATACGCGTTCACGGTAACCCCATACGCTGGCCGGACCAGCGACCGCGCCGTACACGACGGCGAGCTGCCGGCCCTGCCGCCCGACGCGCAGCTTCTCTGGTCGACCGGTCCGTCGCATCACGCGGCGATCTCGGCGCGCCTGGCGAAGCTGGGCAGCCGGGTCGCCGTGCGGACGCTGCCGTACATAGCCGAGATGGAGAAGGCGCTCTCGGTGACGACGCTGGCCGTGTCACGGGCCGGCGCCCTCACGCTGGCCGAGCTGTGCGCCTGGGGCGTGCCGGCCGTGCTCGTTCCTCTACCCCATGCGGCGGCCGATCACCAGCGCCACAACGCTGCCGCCATGGAGGAGGCCGGTGCGGCTGTCGTCGTGGACGAGCTGGAGGTGAAGCGGGACCCTGTGGCTCTGTGGTATGCCGTCGTCGATCTGCTCAACTGGCCGAAGCGACTCGCGAGCATGAGCCAGGCTGCAGAGGGACGAGGCAACCCCCGGGCGGCGGACGATATCGCCACCGACCTCTGGCGCCTGATGGAGGACCGTTGACGGAAGCGCACGGTTTGGCCGACCTCGCTGCGAGCGGCGCCGCGATCCACCTGATGGGCATCGGCGGTGCCGGGATGGCAGGGCTCGCTCTGCTGCTGGCTGCGCGGGGCGCCGCCGTCAGCGGCTGCGACCGTGAGCGCAACGAGACCACAGAGGATCTCGAGAGCCGAGGGATGATGGTTCACCAGGGGCACAGTCCGGATCATGCCGACGGCCAGGCCGCCCTCGTCCATACAGCGGCGGTCCCGGCGGACCATCCCGAATTGGACACGGCCCGTGCCCAGGGCACTCCGGTGTTGAAGCGGAGCGAGGCACTGGCTGGGCTCGTGAACACGGGCTCCCTGATCGCCATCGCCGGTACGCACGGCAAGACCACGACTAGCGCCCTCACCGCGATGGCGCTGGAATCGGCTGGCGTCGATCCCACCGCACTGGTCGGTGGTCGCGTGCAGGCGTGGAAGGGTAACGCCCGCATCGGTGGCACGACCTACGTGGTGGAGGCGGACGAGTATGACCGTTCTTTCCTGTCGCTGTGGCCGAAGGTCGCAGTGGTCACGTCGGTCGAGGCTGAGCACCTCGACACGTACGCGACATTCGAAGAGATGGAAACGGCGTTCGATAACTTCGTAAGTCGCGTTCCAGAGGACGGCCGCGTGATTGCCTGTGCCGATGACGCCGGAGCACGGCGCCGGCTAGCCGTCGCCGCCGATCGCGGCTTGAGCTACGGCATCGGTAACGACGCGATGCTGCGCGCCACGGCCATTAGCTACGAGCCGGACTGCACACGGTTCACCGCGAGCCTAGGCGGCCGCAGGCTAGGCGAGTTCGAGCTCGCCCTGCGAGGGCCTCACAACCTTCGTAATGCACTCGCCGTCCTCGCGGTCATGGTGGCGCTCGGGCTCGACCCGCAAGCGGCGGCGCCGGCCTTCGCCGGCTTCACCGGTGTTGAGCGCCGCTTCCAATATCTCGGTGTCGCAGCGGGCGTGACGGTGATCGATGACTATGCACACCACCCGACCGAGGTGGCGGCGACACTGGAAACCGCGCGACAGGCGTTCGCCGGTCGGCGGTTGGTCGTCGCGTTCCAGCCGCACCTTTACACTAGGACGCGCGCTTTCGCACACGAGTTCGGCGAGATGCTGGCCGACGCCGATCTGCTGTTCGTCACGGAGATCTATCCGGCCCGCGAACAGCCGATACCCGGGGTCTCGGCGCAGTTGGTGGTCGATGCGGCTCGCAGGTTCGCGGACGAGGATCGCGTGCGCTATGCGGTGGATCTCGAGGATCTGATGGCGCAAGTGCGGGGCGCCTTGCAGGACGGTGACGTGTTCATGACGCTCGGTGCCGGCGACATCAACAGTGTCGCCCACTCGCTGTTTGACGAGCTCAGGCGGAGCCATGTGGATGCGTGACGTGCCGCTGGCGGACTTGACGCGCTGGAAGATCGGCGGCCCGGCGCCCGCCTACGCGAAAGCGGGCTCCGAGGAGGAACTGCGTGCGCTTCTAGCGGAGGTCAGCGGTGAGCGAGTTCTCGTCTTGGGTCGCGGAGCCAACGTGCTGATCTCCGATGCTGGACCTGGCGCGCCCGTGCTGCAGCTGGAGGGCGAGTTTGCCGACCACGAGGTACTCGATCATACGATTCGCTTCGGAGCCGGAGCACAGATCTCGACGATCGTGCAGACGGCGCGCCGCTTGGGCCGTTCCGGCCTCTGGATCCTCGAAGCGGTTCCGGGAACGATGGGCGGTGCGCTGCGCATGAACGCCGGGACCGCCGAGGAGGGGATCTGGGGGCGCACCCTGTGGGCCGAGGCGATGTGGCCGGACGGTAGCGCGAAGCGGCTGACGAGAGAGGACGTGAGTCCGCGCTACCGCGGGATCGATCTCGACCCAGCGGCCGTCTTTCTGCGTGGAGAGGTCGATGCGCCGGCCGGTGATCCCGAACGCATCGAGCAGGAGCACCTGAGCCGTAGGGAGGCGAAGCTGCGGGCGCAGGTCTATGACCTGCCGACGTGTGGATCGACCTGGAAGAACCCCGACGCGCCGGGGCCGTCTGCCTGGCGGTTGGTCGATCGGGTCGGGATGCGTGGTGCGCGTCGCGGCGGCGCACAGATTTCGGAGAAGCACGCGAACTTCATCGTGAATCTCGGCGGTGCCCGGGCCCAGGACGTAGTCGACCTACTTGTCGAGACCCGTCGCCGCGTGCTCGAGGAAACCGGGATCGCTCTCGAGCCTGAAATCCAGTTCTGGGGTTTCGAGGAAGAGGTGTTGCGCGAATTGGGAGCGGTGCGATGAAGGGGCGCAGCGCGTTGCCACGCGCGGCGTTCTTCGTTGGCCTTCTGGTGATGGCCGGGGGGATCGCCGGTTGGCTTTGGGGAGGTCGGCTGCTGGCGCGTTTCGACTACTTCGCTGTACGCCAGGTCGAGGTCGTGGGATCGCGCTGGCTGGCTCCCGACTCGACCCTGCGACTGGCAGCGATCGGCTCGGACCGCTCGGTGTGGGATGATTTTTCCGATGTCGAGCGACGGTTGCTCGGGCACCCGATGATCGAAGAGGTACGTGTTCACCGATCGGGTTTACATGCCCTGCGCATCGTCGTGCGCGAGGTCGAGCCGGTGGCTCTGGCAGGCACGCCCGAGCTCCGCGCCGTGCTCGGTGACGGAACCTTACTGCCGATCGACCCGGCGGGGACGACGCTCGACCTGCCGCTGCTGATGATGGATGTGGCACTGACCCCCGACGCGAGTCAACTGCGTGTCGGACCGGCGCTCTATGCGCTCGAAATATTCGGAAGGTTGCAGGAGGTCGACCCGGGCCTGGCGGCGGTGGTCTCAGATTTCCGCCTGCTGGACGGTCAGGGTCTGATGATGAATCTGGTAATGTCTCAGCCAGCGAGGCGCCTCGCCGTGCCGGCCGAGATCGACGAGACGCTCGCCAGGCGCGTGCGTGCTACGCTCGCCGATCTGAGAGGCCGGGGTGTCGCAGCGACGCTGGTCGAGGCACGCTATGCGGGTCAAATCGTGGTTCAGAGAGGACAGCTATGATTGCAACACCTTATCTCATCGGTGCGCTCGATATCGGCTCGACCAAGACTTGTGCCGTGATCGGCGAGCTCATCCTCGAGGGTGACGGCCCGGCACAGGTCAAGGTACTCGGGGTCGGTCAGGTGAAGCCGAGCGGAATCCGCCGCGACGCCGTGAGCAATATCGAGGAGACGACGGAGGAGATCCGCCAGGCGCTCAAGCAGGCCGAGTTGATGGCCGGGATGCAGCCGCGCGGCCTCTACGTCGGCATATCGGCCGAGTACGTGCAGACCAGTACGTCGAACGGTGTCGTCGCGATCGGTGGAGACGAGATCACCGGCGACGATGTCGACCGAGTCCACGAGGTCGCACGCGCGGTCGTCGTGCCGCCCGACAAGGAACTGCTGCACGTCATACCGCAGGACTACTCGGTCGACCATCGTGGTGGCATCCAGCAGCCGGCGGGGATGATCGGGACCCGGCTGGAGGCGGACGTCTTCATGGTCCTCGGGTCGGGCGCTGCGGCCCGTAACCTCCGAAAGGCCGTCGCTCGGGCCGGCTACGAGGTGGCCCAGCTGGTGCTGACGCCGCTGGCGGCGGGGCTCAGCGTTCTGACGACCGAGGAGCGGGAGGTCGGGGCTGCGGTCGTGGCGATCGGTGGTCGCACGACCGAGATCGCGATCTTCCACGAAGGCAAGATCCGCCACGTCGCTATCGTGCCGTGCGGTGGCGTGAGCTTCACGAACGACCTTGTCAAAGGACTCGGCATCCCGTACGCCGAGGCCGAACGAGTCAAAGAACGGCACGGTGTTGCAACGATTCACCTGGTCGATCCGGAGCAGTCGATCGAGGTTCCCGGGCCGGCTCCCGGAGCCCGCAAGCACATGCCGCGCGAGTTGCTGGCACACATCATCGAGCAGCGGATGGACGAGGTACTCACGCTGGTGCTGCACGAGATCGATCGGGCCGGCTACGCGCACCGGCTGGGCGGCGGCGTGGTGCTGACGGGTGGCGGCGCCAGCCTGGAAGGCACGCTGGACGTCGCGCAGTCGATATTCACGATGCCTGTTCGCTGCGGTGCACCGGGTGCCGGGCTGACAGGGCTGGCCGATTCGGTGCGTCGACCGAAGTTCGCCACGGCGGCCGGGCTGATGTTGTTCGGGGTTGGGCGCATCCGAGAAGACCTCAGCAACGGCAGGGGCCACACGCTGCGTGCCCTGTCGAAGGTAGGTGGATGGCTCAAGGAGTTTTTCTAGATGGGATTCCTGATCTCACCGAAACCGCTGCAGGAAGTAACAACGAGGAACGCATGAACGGGGAGGGGACGAGGATGATTCGATTCGAGCTAGCAGAGAGCGGCGCGCGCTCGGCGACTATGCGCGTCATCGGCATCGGGGGCGGCGGCAACAATGCCGTCGACCGGATGATCGAGGAGGACCTGCCAGGCGTGGAGTTCATCGCCGTGAACACCGACGCGCAGGCGCTGGGCAACACACGCGCTCCGGTCAAGGTCCAGATCGGTAAGAAGCTGACGCGCGGCCTCGGCGCGGGTGCGCGTCCCGAGATCGGACGGCAGGCTATCGATGAGAACAAAGATGACGTCGTCCAGGTGCTGCGGGGCTCGGACCTGGTATTCGTGACCGCCGGGCTGGGTGGCGGTACCGGTACCGGTGCGGCGCCCATCGTCGGCCAGCTGGCCCGCGAGCTGGGCGCGCTCAGCATCGCCATCGTGACCAAGCCGTTCGAGTTCGAGGGCAAAAAACGGATGCACCAGGCGGACATCGGGCTGGCCGAGATTCGCAAGGCCGTCGACACGGTCATAGTAGTGCCGAACCAGCGACTGCTGGCTGTCGTCGGGAAGGGGACGAGCTTCCGCGAGGCGCTGAAGAAGGCCGACGAGGTGCTGCTGCAGGCGACCCGTGGGATCTCGGACCTGATCAGCGTGACCGGCGATGTGAACGTAGATTTCGCCGACGTGCGCACGGTCATGGCCAACCGCGGCCCGGCTCTGATGGGCACGGGCCGGGCTCAGGGCGACAACCGCGCCCAGGAAGCCGCGCAGGAGGCGATCTCGTCGCCGCTGCTCGACGATATCTCGATCCACGGCGCCAAGGCCGTGCTGATCAATATCACGGGCAGCAACGACCTCACGATTGACGAGGTTCACACCGTAAGCACGATCATCGGCGAAGCGTGCGGTGACGAGGCTGAGATCATCTTCGGCACCGTCCACGATCCCACGCTGGAGAACGAGATCCGTGTGACCGTCATAGCCACCGGGTTCGAGGCGGCGGAGAGGGAGGCGGCGCCCCGAGCCGTGCGGCCGAACTTTGGGGCCCGCAAGGTGGTAAAAAAGGAGGTGCGTGTACCGGCGGCCGAGCGCAGCGTCGCGCCGCTCGAGGTCGCCGACCCCCGGGAGCTGGAGATCCCAACGTTTATCAGACGCCAGATGGATTGAGAAAAGGAGTCGTATCGCGTGAGTCAGAACCGGACCGCGCCCAACGTGTCGTCCCCTCCCCGTTCGAGTAATGGGTAGAGGCCTGCTGATCTTTGCGTTTCTGGTCACGGGTGGCCTGACGCTCATTCTGGGGCGCCCTGCCAGCTCGCAGCGGCGGCTTCCCGAGTTGGAGGCGGTTGTGGTCTCCGCCGGTGAAGCCGAGTCGCTGGTTAGGGCGGACACGCTTCGGCGCGGCGAGGTTCTGGCTCAGGTTCTGGCCCGGCACGACCTGGGCCCGACTGACGCCGCCGAGATCGTCGAGGAGCTTAGCCGCTACGCGAACCCGCGGCGGCTGAGAGCCGGTCTCGCGGTCCACTCCCAGTGGACGGCCTGGGACAGCCTGATCGACCTCACAGTGCAGGTAGACTCCGACCACGAGGTCTACTTCGTCCGCGATGTGCTGGGCTGGGCGGCCGAGTTCAATGAGCTGACCGTCCGCGTAGACACCATGCTGATCACGGGAACGATCGCCAGCAGCCTTTACAATTCGGTGATGGAGCTGCGCATGCCGGCGGTCGGCGCTCAGGAGCGGATCGAGCAGGTCATGTGGGGGATCTATCGTCCCTTCCAGTGGGCGATCGACTTTGGCATCGACCTGCGGCGCGGCGACACCTATCGCGCCGTCTACGAACGGCACGTGCGTCCCGATGGTACGGTACGGCACGCCCGCGTTCTCGCCGCCGAGTTCACCAATCGAGGTGAGACCCATCAGGCTTTCTGGTTCGATTCGCGTCGCGAGTACTTCGACGAGGACGGCGGCTCGATGAAGATGGTCTTCCTCAAGGCGCCCGTCGATTTCCGAAGAATCTCTTCTCGTTTCACCCGGCGGCGTTACCATCCGACGTTGGGCATCTATCGCGCCCACCTCGGTACCGACTACGCCGCCGACACCGGCACCCGCGTCCACTCCACCGCCGACGGTACTGTGACCCGGGCCGGCTGGTGGGGCGGCTACGGTCGCATCGTCGAGATCCGGCATGTCAACGGCTACAGCACCCGATATGCCCACCTGAGCTTCATCGCCAGAGGGATCAGGAGGGGCGCACGCGTCAGCCAGGGCCAGCTGATCGGCCACGTCGGACAGACGGGCCTGGCCAGCGGAGCCCACCTCCACTACGAGCTTCTGCTCAACGGGAGAGCCATCGACGCCCGCGGTGTGAATCTCCCATCCGGCGTGCCGATCTCACAGGAGGAGATGCCGGAGTTCCGGCGACTCAAAGGCAGGCTCCTCAGGCTGATGAACGGCGAGCACGAACCGACCACTGTACTCGCCGAGTAGCCGGCCCAGACTAGCCGCCCTCTAACCTCGTTGCCCCGCAATCGACACGGGCACATCTTTTAGCACAACCGGGCGCCCGTAGCACCACATACCTCAGGCCGCAGGTGGCAGCCATGTCCCGTATCAAGCGGCTCATCCTCGAGATCCACCGCCGATCCCTGTGGCAGGTGCTGCTGATCTACATCGGCGGCGCCTGGGTCTGCTACGAGATCATCGACACGATAACCGACCGGCTGGTCCTCCCCGAGTGGATCCCGGTGGCGGCCATCGTCCTGTTCCTGGTCGGGCTTCCGTTCGTTGTGGCGACGGCGTGCGTCCGGGAAAGGGGCTCGGCTGGGGAAGTATCGCTGGAAGCAGAACCAGCAGCAGCGACGGCGGAATCCGTCGCGCCGGTCGCGGAAACCGCTGCCCGGGCCGAGACACGTGCCGAAGGGCGCAAATCGGTCGCCGTGCTGCCGTTCGTCAACCTGAGCGCCGAGGTTGAGAGCGAATACTTCAGCGACGGTATCACCTTCGACATCATCAATCACCTCGCCAAGATCACCGATCTCAAGGTCATCTCCCGCACCTCGGTCATGCGATACAAAACCACCGACAAACCGCTGCGCCAAATCGGCGAGGAGCTTGGCGTGGCTTCAATCGTCGAGGGTGAGGTTCAGCGGGTCGGTGACCGCGTGCGGATCAGCGCTCAACTGGTCGATGCGCGGAGCGATGAGCACCTGTGGGCCGAACAATACGATCGTGAGTTGTTGGACGTCTTCGCCATCCAGAGTGATGTGGCACATCAAGTGGCTGCCGCTCTGCAGGCGACGCTCACTCCGGCGCAGCAGGAGCGGATCGAGAGGAGACCGACGGACGATTCCGAGGCCTACAACCTCTACTTGAAGGGCCGCTACTTCTTCGATAGAAGAGGCGAGGGGATTTGGAAGGGCCTGGAGTACTTTGGGCAGGCGCTCGAGATCGACCCGGACTACGCTCTGGCCCACGCCGGGGTGGCCGACTGTCACTGTCTCATGGGCTTCTACGGCTACATTCCCGCGAGGGAGGGTTGGGCCGAGGCGAAGGCCGCTGCGCTCCGCGCGCTGGAGATCGATGATGGGCTCGGTGAAGCGCACGCCACGCTGGCGTTTGTCAACGTCTGTTACGGCTGGGATATGCAGGCCGCCGAGAGGGAATTCAAGCGGGCGATCGAGCTCAACCCCGGCTACGCGCCCGCCTACTACTGGTACGCAACTCTGTTCACCGCTTTGGGGCGCTGGGAGGAGAGTTCCAGGCAGAGCGAGCGAGCTCTGGAGGTCGATCCGCTGTCGATCTTTGCGACCGCGCACTATGGCTGGTGCCTGATTGGGCCCCGGCAGTACGAGCGAGCCAGAGAGCAGCAGAAGAGGGCCCTCGAGCTTGAGCCGAACTTCGCGCATGCATACTGGCTGCTTGGCTGGCTCTTCGGAATGGAGTCGAGGTTCGAAGAAAGCATAGCGCATCTTCAGAAGGCCCTTGAACTCGACGAACACTTTTCGTGGTCCCTGGCGCATCTTGGCTGGGCTTACGGAGCATCGGGCCGGGTGGATGAGGCGTGTGCGGTGCTCTCCGAGTTGAAGGCGAGACGACGAGAGGGTTACGTACGGTCGCTCTATTTCGCGTTGGTGCACTTTGGCCTGGGTGAGCGGGATGAGGCGCTCGATTGGCTGGAAAAGGCCTACGAAGAGCGCGACGTTTGGATGGCCTGGCTGAACATAGACGGGACGTTTGACAGCCTGCGTTCGGAGCCTAGGTTCGAAGCGCTCATCAAGAAAGTGGGCGTGGCGTAGGCCACGCTGCGTGCGCCTACTGTTCGCGCGCGCAGTTCAGGGCACTCCCGGAAAACACAGTTAACCTCGCTGGACAATTCCGCTCGCTGGGCCGCCCTTTCTATTGACTGCTCGGCGTTTGACCTCAAGTTCATCCACGGTATCCGTCAGCTTGGAAAGCTGCGACATAACTCGACGCGACACCTTGACCGGAGCTCTGATTCCTATGATCCACATCCGCCTGGGGGCCGCCGCTACGCTCGCTCTGCTCTTGACCCTGATGGCTGCCGTCCAGCGGGCGCCGGCACAGACAGCTGCGCCCGCGGTGAGCGAGCTGCGCGACACCTTGGAGCTGTACGCGTCCGATCGCCGCGCCTTGCACCGCCGATACGACGTAGAGTACTCGCCGGTACAACGAGAGCGTCAACGCGCATTCATCGGCGATTGGCATGCCCGGCTAGCGGGCATCGACTTCGTCGCCCTCAGTCAGGAAGGTCGCATCGACTACGTGCTGCTGGACCACGAGCTGCGCTATCAGCTCGCCCTCCTGGAGCGCGAGGAGGGTACCTTCGCGCAGATGTCGCCGTGGCTGCCGTTCGCCGGCACCCTAATGGAGCTGGAGGAAGCCCGGCGCCGTCTGGAGCCCGTGGACCCGGCGGCGCTCGCCCGGACGCTGGCCGAGCTGGTGCAGGAGATCGACAGCGTGCGGGAGGCGACGGCCGAGGCATGGAAGGCGCGCGAGTCCTCAGCGGCGCGAGATGGCCCGCAACTCACGCGGGTGGTGGCGCGCCGCGCCGCCGCAACCCTGAGGGAGCTGGGGCGCACGCTGGAGGGCTGGCACGGCTTCTACTCGGGCTACGATCCGCTGTTCACCTGGTGGACCGCTGCCCCCTACGAGAAACTGGACGAGGCGCTGGAGGACTACGAGAAGTTCCTGCGGGAGACCGTGGTCGGCATCCACCCCGATGAGCCCGAGCCGATCATCGGCGATCCGATCGGTGCCGAAGGCTTGGCCGCGGACCTCGCGCACGAGATGATCCCGTACACGGTGGAAGAGCTGATCGCCATCGCCGAGCGTGAGTTCGCCTGGTGCGAGGCCGAGCTCGTGCGGGCGGCGCGCGAGATGGGCCACGGCGATGATTGGAAAGCGGCGCTCGAAGAGGTGAAGCGTTCGTATGTGCCGCCGGGCGAACAGCCGCAGCTGGTGCGCGACCTGGCGCACGAGGCGGTGGACTTCGTCGAGTCGCGTGGCTTGCTGACCGTGCCGCCGCTGGCCAAAGAGATCTGGCGGATGGAGATGATGTCGCCGGAGCGACAGGTCGTGTCGCCGTTCTTCCTAGGCGGGGAAGTGATCCGTGTATCCTACCCCACCGACGAGATGGCGCACGAGGACAAACTGATGAGCATGCGTGGGAACAACCCCCACTTCTCCCGGGCGACGGTCCATCACGAGTTGATTCCCGGCCATCATCTCCAGGGGTTCATGACGTCGCGCTACAACACGCACCGCCGGGCCTTCTCGACCCCGTTTTGGACGGAGGGCTGGGCGCTCTACTGGGAGATGCTGTTGTGGGACCTCGGGTTTCCCGCGACCCCGGAGGACCGGATGGGGATGCTGTTCTGGCGCACGCACCGCGCGGCGCGGATCATCTTCTCCCTCCGCTTCCACCTGGGCGAGATGACGCCCCAGGAGGCCGTGGACTTTCTCGTGGACCGCGTGGGCCACGAGCGGGCCAACGCCGAGGGTGAGGTGCGCCGTTCCTTTGCCGGCGACTACGCGCCGCTCTACCAGGCGGCGTACATGCTGGGCGGCCTCCAATTCCGGGCGTTGAAGAGCGAGCTGGTTGGGTCGGGAGCCATGACGGATCGCGAGTTCCACGATACGATACTTCAGGGCGGCGGCATGCCTGTCGAGCTGGTGCGCGTCCGACTCAGCGGCGCGCCCCTGACCCGGGACTACACGGCGCGGTGGCGGTTTGCCGGCGACCCGGGACGCTGAGAGGAGAAGTCTGGTTGTCCATTCTCGGGGTGATTCTTGGCTGGGTGAGGAGCGGTTGTGTCCCCGGTTAAGTGGCTGCTCCTGGCCGCCGGTGCCGCTGCCATCGCGGCCTATCTCTTCTGGTGGTATCGGAGTCGGGAAGAACCGGTGGCCGGGCGCTACTGGGCGGCAGCGCTCCGCGGATCGGCGCTGCTCCTCGCCTGGCTCATCCTGCTCAACCCTTCGGTGCCTGTCGCGGGTGAGGCGCGTGACGGCGGCGACGCGATTCTCCTCGATGCTTCCTTCAGCATGTCCAGGCCGGTGCGCGCGGACGGCCCCGGCGCTTGGCAGACGGCGCGCGATTCGCTCGCCGGGCTCGACGAGTTCTGGCTGTTTGGGGGAGCTGTCCCCCGACGGAGTAGCGGGGACTCGCTGCCGGACGAGCCGGTCTACCGAGAGTCACGTTTGGCACCGGCGGTGCGAGCGGCAGCAGCGACGGGTGCACGTCGGGTGCTGGTCTACACCGATGGCCGCCTGGCCGATGCCCGCGAGTCGCAGGACGAGGCGCGTCGGCTAGGGTTGTCGCTTTCCTTCGTCTCGATGGGTGAGGCCTACCCGGAGTTGGGTATCGCGAGCGTGCGCGCGCCGTCCTGGATCCAGGTCGGTGATACGGCAGAGGTACGGGTCGAGGTGGTGGGCGCCGCGGCGCCGGCCGACAGCATTAGACTGGAGGTTGTTGACTATCGCGGCCGCGTGCAGACAGGCGGCCGGGTCGAGGTGCCGGAGGACGGACGCTACGCTCCGCTCGGTCTCGCTTTTCCGGTGGGCGACAGTCCCGGCGTGCGACGCTACACGGTGCGGATCGCCGATCGATCGGACCCCGAGGATCGCGACAACCAGCGCCCCTTCTACATTCAGGTTGGTGAGCGACCGGCGGGGCCCGTGCTCATCTCGCTGCTGCCCGATTGGGAGCCGTCCTTTCTGATCCCGAATCTGGATCGTCTGACAGATGCTCCAACGGCGGCGTACCTGTGGCTTGCCGACAGCTTGGTGACGCTCGACGGCTATCGACGCGTGTCGCTGGCGCAGCTGCGGCGGCGCGCGAGGGAAGCGCCGCTCCTGGTACTCCACGGATATGGGGCCGACGCACCGCCCTGGGCTCAGGCACTCGCCCGCGATGCGGGGCGGCTGCTGGTGCTGCCCGCGGGCTCGAGGGCCTTCGAGCTACCGGGGTGGGGGATCCGGGTGGGCTTTCCCGAGCAGGGGGAGTGGTATGTGTCGCGCGAGGTGCCGGCCTCGCCGCTGGCGCTCGATCTCGGCGGCTATCCGGTCGAGGAGTTACCGCCGCTAGTGCGCCCAAGGTCGATCGAGGCCGAGCGTTTCTGGGTGCCGCTTGAGGTGCAGCGCTTCCGGCGCGGCGAGCCTGAGCCGGCGGTCGTGGTGGGCTCCTGGGGGTCGCGCCGCTGGGCCGTGGCCGGTGCCGAGGGGTACTGGCGCTGGGCTTTTCGCCAGGAGGTGGGGCGGCAACTGTATCGCACGCTGTGGACCGGGGTAGGGGGCTGGCTCTTGACCGGCCGCGATGGTGCCGGTCCCGGCCTGGTACCGCTTCGTCGGGTGGTCGAGCGAGGTGAAGCGCTGGCCTGGGCAGTGCCGGGTCGTGCCGACTCCCTGGTGGTGGAGCTCGCCGATGAGGACTCGACCGTCGTCTGGTCGGGGAGCGCCGGCCCGGCCGACACCCTGAGCGTCTCCCTACCGCCGGGCGAGTATTCCTATCAGGCGAGTGCGCATGGGGCGGAGCGCCTGACTACGGCGAGCGGCCCGGTAGAGGTGGAGCGCTTCGCGCGTGAGCTGCTGCCGACCCCGACCGCGCTCGTCGACATGGCCGAGGTCGGGACGGGCGCCGGCGCCGGGGACTTCGGTCGCCGGGGGCTCGCGACCCTGGGGTGGCCATATCTCGTCTTGATCGCTCTCTTCTGTGCTGAGTGGGCGGTGCGCCGCCTAATCGGACTCCGCTAGCCGTGTGCTGATTCTATGGGTGAGGCTCATCTTCTCGACCGGCCCGTTCAGTATTTGAAGGGCGTCGGCCCGCGCCGTGCCGAGGCGCTGGCCAAGCTCGGCGTCCAGACCGCGCGAGACCTACTGCGCCACGGGCCCCACCGCTATGAGGATGCCACGACGGTGACCCCCATCGCCAAACTGGCGCCGGGCATGGACGCGACGGCGATCGGCGAGGTCGTATCGAAAGGCGTCATACCTACGCGACGCGGACTACGCTTCTTCCAGGCGGTAATCAAGGACTCGAGCGGACTTATCGAGTGCTCTTGGCCCGGTCAGCCGTTCCTCGACCGCACCATACGAAAGGGCGACACACTGCTGGTCTCTGGGCCCGTGCGCTTCTTCCACGGCCGCCAGATCCAGCCGCGCGAATTCACCATTCTGGCCCGGGCCGGCGAATCGGTCGACGAGGAGGGCACGGTCTTTCCCGTCTACCCGGCGACCGCCGGGCTCAGCCATCGTCAGATCCGCCATATCGTTCGGCAGAATCTCGATACGCTGCTCGCTGCCGTCGACGACGCCGCCGATTACGTACCCGAGGACTTGCGCCGCCGGCTCGAGCTGGCGGGTCTACGGGACGCTTTGGATTGGCTGCATCGTCCGCCGACGCTGGCACGCGCCGAGGAGGCGCGACGTCGGCTCGCCTTCGATGAGCTGTTCATCCTCCAGGTGCTGTACGCGCGGGCCCGCTACGAGAACCGCGAGAAGCGCCAGGGCATCGCATTCGAGCGAAAGAACGGGCTCGTAAGGCCCTTCGCCGAATCGCTTCCGTTCGAGTTGACCTCGGCGCAGAAAAGGGTGCTTTCCGAGATCTCGACCGACATGACGCAGCCGCGCCCGATGAACCGACTGCTGCAGGGTGATGTCGGGAGCGGCAAGACGGTGGTCGCGCTGTTTGCCATGCTGCGTGCTGTGGAGAACGGGTACCAGGCGGCGCTGATGGCGCCGACCGAGCTGCTGGCCGAGCAGCATCACAACACGCTGACAGAGATGCTCGCCGGTTCGCCGGTGAACGTCGAGCTTTTGAGAGGCGGTCTGCGTGCTGCACAGCGTCGCGAGGCAGTGGAGCGAATTGCCGGCGGCCAGGCGCAGCTCGTCATTGGGACGCACGCGTTGATCCAGGAGGACGTCGAGTTTCAGCGATTGGGCCTCGTGATTATCGACGAGCAACATCGCTTCGGTGTTCGTCAACGGCTGCAGCTACGTAGAGCGGGCGCCGAGCCCGATGTGCTGGTCATGTCGGCGACACCGATTCCGCGCTCGCTCGCCTTGACGTTCTATGGCGATCTGGACGTCTCGGTGCTCGATGAACTGCCGCCGGGACGGCGACCGGTGAAGACCGTGCTGCGCGGCGAGTCGGCCAGGGCGCGTGTCTTCGAGTTCGTGCGGACGGAGGTCGAAGCGGGCCGTCAGGTCTATGTAGTCTATCCGGTTATCGAAGAATCGGAGGCCCTCGATGTACGATCGGCGACCGAGGCGTACGAGCATCTGTCGAACGATGTGCTGTCCGACCTCGCTGTCGCTCTCATACATGGGCGCATGAACAGTGACGAGAAGGACGAGACAATGCGGCGCTTCGTCGCCGGTGAGATAAACGTTCTGGTTTCCACCACCGTCATCGAAGTCGGCATCGATGTGCCGAACGCCACGGTCATGATCGTCGAGGGCGCCGAACGGTTCGGCCTCTCGCAGCTGCACCAGCTGCGCGGACGCGTCGGACGCGGCGCCGAACAGAGCTACTGCATCGTCATACATGGTGGCAGGGAACCGCCCGAGAGGTTGGATATCTTTGCGGCCACCAAAGACGGGTTCGAGATCGCCCGCGCCGATCTCCGCCTCCGCGGCTACGGCGACTTCTTCGGCGCCCGCCAACACGGGCTGCCGGAGTTCGCGTTCGCCGACCTGGAGCGTGACGAAGCGCTGCTCCACGCCGCCCGCGACGCCGCCGCCCAGATCGTCGCCGCCGACCCGGAACTGAAGCAGGACGAGCATCGAGCCCTGGGCCAGGCGCTGCGGACGGAATATCGAGAGCGGCTGCGCCTCTTCGATGTAGGTTGAACGTGGTTTTGTAAATAGCTGTGGAACAACAAGATACAGGCCATATGTGATGTGGACTGTGAACCGGCGCAGTAGGTCGGAAGTGTCAATTCTCAGTTCCTTTGGGAATTCTCGAATCTTGAGCAAGGGACCAGTGGAACAGGGGAGGTGGGGAAGCGGAAGTGGTTCTATACCTCCCTACCTCCTCTGTTGTACTGGTCCCCGAATCGAGATTCGAGAATTCCCAGGCGAACTTGAGCTCTGGCAGTTCACCAACTCTGTGGAAATTGACAGTCTGCGGGGCTCGGTCTAACTTGCGCGCCCGAACGAGGGTGTGTGAAAGATGAGCGAACACGTCCAGATAAGAGAGCTAGCTGAGCACGTCGGCGACGACGTGTCGGTTCTAGGCTGGGTGCACAACCTGCGCTCGAGCGGCAAGATCGCGTTCCTCATAGTGCGCGACGGAACGGGGCTGGTGCAGGGCGTGATGAGTGCGGGCGACGTGTCCCCCGAGGCTTGGGCGCGACTCGAGGGGCTCGCCTACGAGGCGAGCGTGAAAGTCAGCGGGTCGGTGCGTGAGGACAAGCGCGCGCCCGGAGGATACGAACTGTCGCTTACGGACCTCGAGATCGTCGGGCCGTCAGCGGAAGAGTATCCGATCCAGCTCAAGGAACATGGCGTCGACTTTCTGCTCGAGCACCGTCATCTGTGGCTGAGGACGCCACGGCAGGTGGCGATCATGCGCGTTCGCGACGAGGTGGTGAAGGCGATACGTGACTTCCTCTATGAACAGGGCTTTGTGAACGTCGATACGCCCATCCTCACCGGGTCGATCGGCGAATCGGCGGGCACACTGTTCGAGACCGAATACTTCGATCTCGGCAGCGCTTACCTCGCTCAGACCGGCCAGCTCTACAACGAGGCGACAGCGGCGGCGTTGGGTCGGGTCTACTGCTTCGGCCCGACGTTCCGGGCCGAGAAGTCGAAGACGCGCCGTCACCTCACCGAGTTCTGGATGCTCGAGCCGGAGATCGCCTGGTGCGACAGCGAATGTAACATGCGCATCCAGGAAGGCCTTATCTGCGCGATCGTGGAGCGCGCGGTAGAGCGATGCCGCGACCTGCTGGAGAACGAGCTCGAGCGTGACCTCTCGAAGCTGGAATCGGTCCGCTCGCCGTTCCCGCGTCTGTCATACAGCGAAGCGATCGAGAGAGTCCAGGCGCTGGGCTCGTCGATCCAGTGGGGTGACGATCTGGGCGCCGAGGACGAGACTCTGGTCGCGCAGGAGTACGATCGGCCCGTCTTCGTCTACAACTACCCGAAGCAGGCCAAGGCCTTCTACATGAAGGAGAACCCGGACGACACGCGGACCGTGCTGTGCGACGACCTCATCGCGCCGGAGGGCTACGGCGAGATCATCGGCGGTAGCCAGCGCGAGGACGATTACGACAGGCTGCTGGCGCGGATCCGCGAAGAAGGTCTACCGGAAGAGGCATACGGCTGGTATCTGGACCTGCGTCGCTACGGGACGTACCCGCACAGCGGGTTCGGGTTGGGCCTCGAGCGGACCGTCGCCTGGATTTGCGGTGTCTCGCATATCAGGGAGTGTATTGCGTTTCCGCGGACGTTGAATCGGCTGTATCCGTAGGCTTCGGGCTGACGCCCGCCGTCGGGCAGACGGTAGGCAGTAAGCGGTAGGCAGTAGGCGGTGAACGTCCACCGCCGCACCGCCTACCGCTCACCTTCCTTCATCTCCTCCCAAATCGCGTCCAGCTCCTCCAGCGTCGCCTCGCCCAAGACCAGACCACGCTCCTTAGCCACTTCCGCCATCCGCTTGAAGCGCCTCTCGAACTTCGCGTTCGCCAGCCGCAGTGCGGTTCCGGCGTGTAGGTCGGAGAGGCGAGCGACGTTGACGCAGGCGAAGAGCAGGTCGCCGATCTCCTGCTCGAGGGCGTCGCGCTCGGTGCTCTCCAGATGGGCGGCCACTTCTTCGACCTCCTCGTGGACCTTTTCAAACGCGTCTTTGGCGTGCTCCCAGTCGAAGCCGACGCCGGCTGCCCGGTCTTGCAGGCGCTGGGCGCGGGAGAGCGGGTCGAGGCGGCTGGCCAACCCCGCGAAGACATCATCGCCGCTCCGCTCGTTGGCCTTCTCTGCCTCCCAATGGGGGCGCTCTTCGGCATCGCCGTACAGGTGCGGGTGGCGGCGGCGCATCTTCGCTTCCAGCGTCGCAACCACGTCGGCGGCGTCGAAAGCGCCACGCTCCTCGGCCAGCACGATCTGGAATGCGACGTTGAGCAGCAGGTCGCCGATCTCGCTGCGCAGCCTGTCGTCGGGTGCTCCTTCGATGATGTCCTCGGCCAGTTCCAGAGACTCTTCCAGCAGGTAGGGCGTCAGCGAGACCGGTGTCTGGGCGGCGTCCCAGGGGCAGCCGGCGCGGAGGAAGCGGACCAGGACGAGGGCCCGGTCGAGGACCCCGGCTGGCGGCGGGGTGTCGCCTTGTGGAAGTTCCCTATTAGCAGGCATTTCTTGCATCCGTGATGGCGGCCGGATATACTGACGGCCGTAACTTAAACGATGGGTACACAAGACTTGTCCAGCGTGCGCGCCTGGGTCGATGTGGACCTCGGTGCGCTCGTTGCAAACTACGACAGCCTGCAGGAGCGGGCCAAGCCGCGGGTGGGCATGCTGCCGGTGGTCAAGGCGGATGCCTATGGTGTGGGGGTCTGTCCCGTGGTACGGGCGCTGGAACCGCGCCAGCCCTGGGGCTACGGTGTGGCCGCCGTCGCCGAGGGGCTGGAGCTACGCGAGCGCGGAATCGACCGCCGGGTGGTCCTCCTCTTCAGCACACCGGAAGAGCTGGATCTGGCCGTTGAGGCCTCTCTGACGCCGGGCATCGGCGATCTCGAGGCGCTAGGACGTTACCGGGCCTGTGCCAAGAGGGTCGATCGCCGCCTCCCATTCCACCTGGAGATCGACACGGGGATCGGCCGTTGTGGCTTCCACCACGCCGCGGTAGCCGATTGGCTGCCTCGAGTCCTGGAGGCCTGCGAAGCCGAGCTCGAGTGGGAGGGCACGTTCGCTCACTTCCACTCGGCCGACGAAGAGGATGAGAAGCCCTCGCGGGAGCAGTGGGAGCGGTTTCAGCAGTGTGTCCGAATATTCCCCGATGGTGCGGGTGGCGTGCACCACCTCGCGGCGAGCGTGTCAGCGACTCGATGGCCGGAGTACGGTGCGGACCTCCTGCGTCCAGGTCTCTTCCTCTACGGAGGGACCGGAGGCAATGAGGCGATCCTGCCGCGGCCGGTGGTCACGGTGCGTGCTCGCGTGACTGCGGTGCGCGAAGTGCCGGCGGGTTGGACGGCGAGCTACGGTGCGACGTACAAGGCCGAACGCCCTTCGCGTTGGGCGACCCTCGCCATCGGCTACGCCGACGGGGTACCGCGCGCGCTGTCGAACAACGGCGTCGTGACGTTTGGAGAGCAGCAGGCGCCGATCATCGGCCGCGTCTGCATGGACGTCATAGTGGTGGACGTAACGGGTCTCGACGGCGTATCGGCCGGATCGGTGTGCACGGTCATCGGCGGTCCGCCCGACGCCCCCACGAGCCTGCAGACGGTTGCGGATCGAAGTGACACGATCACCTACGATATCCTTACGGGCCTTACACGTCGCCTGCCACGCCGCTACAACGTCGACGCACAAAGTTGAGAGTCTGGGGTAGGGAAGGCATATGAACGAGGAAAAGGTCGATTTCAAGAACCTGGTCGCCGGGCTGGCGGCGTCGGCGATCGCGGTGCTCAGCCAGGTCGAGATGCTACTAGACCCGTCGACGACTGAGGGGGAGACCGAGAAGCTGTCGAAGGAGGAGACCGACAAGCGAATATCAGACGGCCTGACAGGGGCCCGGCAGCTAATCGACACCCTGGCCGTCCTGGAGGAGAAGACCAGGGGTAACCTCACCGATGAGGAGGGGCAGCTGCTTCAGGCTGTGCTCTCCGACCTTCGAATCCGCTACGTGAGCGTGGCGAACCGCCCAGCGTCCGAGGGAGATGCGGGGAAGGGGGACGCCGAGTGAGGGTCGGGTCCTCCACGCTTCGGTTGGCGGCAGCGGCGCTCGTTCTCGTGGCGTGCGAGCGGGATGAGATCGTCAACGTCGACCCCGAAGCGGCGCCCGGTCCGTCTTCGCCCACCGTGGAGGCCGTGCTCGACACGGGCGTGCTGAGCGACTGGGCCGACACGACCTTCGGTGGCTTCACGAGAGCAGGGGTCACCAACTACATCCAGGTTGTGGGCGGCGCACCGCAGGGGACGAGCCGTGGGCTCGTCCAGTACAACAGCGTCGATGTCGAGGTCAGAATTCCCGGGTTCATCTCGGAAGTGGAGGCGTACGACTCGGCGCGCGTAGTAATAGGCGTCGACAGCACGCAGACGGACCTTCCGGCGGCCGGAAGCATGATCCTGCAGCTCGTCGAGCTCGAGCAGGAGTGGGACATATCGGCTACCTGGGAGTTCGCGGTCGATACGCCGGGGGTCGCCACACCGTGGTTGGGCGGGCCCGGGGGGTCGTTGGGCGTGACGATTCTCGCCGAGGATACTCTCGAGCTCATCGCCATCGATGACACGACGAGCGAGATGCCCGACTCACTCGTCTTCTGGCTGGGCGAGGCCTCCGACTCGCTGCTCAAGCTGTGGGCCGACTCACTCGAAGTTAATACCGGGCTCGCCGTGGTCGTCGCCGATTCCGGTCGCACCTGGCTGTTCGGAGCGAGACTCGACTACAACATGATACCGGTCGACAATCCGGACACGGCCGTGGCGGCCAACTCGTTTGCTACTGCCGAGACGTTCATCTTCGATCCGACGGGCACAGAGAACGTCGAGGGCATCCTTCGCGTCGGTGGGGTGGAAGGATGGCGAACCTATACCCAATTCGTCATCCCCGATTCGGTGCCGGTTCTGGGTTCGGACGACCTGTATCCGCTCCGCGGTTCGACGATCAACAAGGCAGAGCTCCTGCTCGTGAGCGTCGAGCAGCGGCCTCCGCCGTTCGAGGCGGAGGACCCGTTCCAGACGTCGACTTACGCACTGGCCGATAACTTCCTGGTGTTCGGCCCCAGGACGCCGGTGGGAAGGTTCGTCCGTGCCGGCGACGTGGTCCTTTTCCCGGATTCGATCGCGGTGGGTGATACCGTTCGCGTCGAGCTCACCCTGCTAGTGGAGGACTGGGCTGAGGCTTCGGCGGATTCGATTCCATTGCTGAGGTTCCTGATTCGACCGACAACAGGGGCGGCGACCTTCGGTTTCTGGGAGTTCGGAGCAATCGACGGTGATCCGGCCTTCGCACCTTCGCTCCGCGTCGTGTTCACGCCGCCGGTTGGGTTCAGATTGCCGTGAGCGTCCGCCGTCTGCTTCCGATGATTCTGGCGGTCTCCGGTGCCCTCGCCCCGGCAGAAGCGGTGGGGCAGGTCCAAACGTTGGGTACCGTCGCCCTCGGCAGGCCCGCACAGCCCCTCGATGGTCGTGCCCGCGCTCTGGGTGGTGCCGCGGTCGTCCTACACGGCGGTAACCTATCGGCGGTGAATCCGGCCTCGCTTTCCCGAATCAACTCGTCCGGCATCTGGCTTGCTTATCAGCCGGAGAGCCGGTCCTTGACGGGCGACCAGGTGAGCGGTGAAACGGAGACAGCCTCCTTCCCGCTGTTCCGCATGGTGCTTCCCATGTCGCGGCGCTGGGTGGCAGGCGCAGCCTTCGGCAGCGTGCTCGATCGGAATTGGGGGGTGCAGTTTACGGACACAGTCACCCTAACGACCGGTGACACGCCGTTTGAAGAAAAGCGCACCTCGGATGGTGGTGTAACCCAGTTTCGCCTCGAGAGCGGGTTTGTCCTTTCCCGGTCTTGGACGGTCGGCGTGGCGCTCCAGTACTTCTTCGGCGAGTCAAGGGTCGAGGTCACCAGGGTGTTCCTAGAAGACCCCTTGCAGCCATTCGTCTCGGCCACGGCGATTCGCACGAGCGGTTGGGGGCTGACCTTCGGCACCGAGTTCCAGCCGATCGAAGAGATAATCTTCGGCCTCGTCGCCACCTGGGGGTCGGACCTCACTGTCCGAGATGACAGCACGGGTGCCGAGATCGATGTCGGTCTGCCGGTGGGGCTACAAGTCGGAGCCTCCTGGGTTCTGACGCCGGAAATCCTGTTCGCGTTCGCGGGGGGGTGGCAGAACTGGTCGAGCGCCAGCGCCGACCTGCCGAACGCTGCGGCCGAGGACTCCTGGCGCTTCGGCGGAGGTCTCGAGGTTCGTTTCCTCTCGTCGGGTGACGCCTGGGCCACGCTTTTGCGGCTGGGTGGCAGCTACGAGAAGTTCCCCTTCGTTATCGAGGAAGATGCACCGTGGGAGCGCGCTCTGGCGGTCGGCCTGGGCGCCGACTTCATCGGCGGCCGCGGTCGCTTCGATGCAGCGGTCGAGTTCGGGCGACGTGGGAGCCAGGACACGAACGCGATCGAGGAATCCTTCACCCGCTATACCTTCTCCGTAGCGGTCTTCACGAACTAGCCTCGATGTCCATGCAGGCGGGCCCTCCTCCCCGGCGGATCTACTTCCATACCTTCGGCTGTCGCGCCAACCAGTACGATACCGAGCGCATGCGCCAGCTACTCGTGCGCCGCGGCTGTGTGACGGTAAGCGACCCGGGCCGAGCCGATGCGGTCGTAGTCAACAGCTGCACCGTCACCGGGTCTGCCGACTCCGAGCTGCGTCGGTACGTCCGCGCCGTGAGTCGCCGGTCCGGTGGTCGCGTACCGGTCGTTGTCGCCGGTTGTGCCGCCGCCGTGGCACGAGAGAAGGTTCGAGCGCTCGAGGGTGTCGCCGCGGTCGTCCCCGGCCAGGATCCCGAAGCCGTGGCCCGCAGCCTCGGCGTTTTGCCACGACGGCCTGAGGAGGAGAACGGCGACCTGCTGGAGCGCTGTGAGCGGGGCACACGCGCCTGGCTCAAGGTGCAGGACGGTTGCGACCTCAACTGCTCGTACTGCGTGATCCGGGTCGCCCGGGGACGTAACCGGTCGCGCGCGCCCCAGCAGGTCGTTGAGGAGGCGCGGCGGTTGGCCGGGCACCATCCGGAGATTTCGCTCACCGGAATCCACATCGGACTCTACGGCAAGGATCTGAAGCCGCGAGTCGCCCTCGCGGCCTTGCTCGAGGCGTTGCTGGATGGTGTAGGCGACGTTCGCTTTCGCGTAGGCTCGCTGGAGTGCAGCCAACTCGATGACCGGGTGATCGACCTAATGGCTGACTCCGCCGGCCGCCTGGCCCCGCACGTCCATGTGCCGCTACAGAGCGGCAGCGATCGCGTACTCAAGATGATGCGCCGCGCCTATCTGACTCGCCGTTACCGCGAGCGGGTCGAGCGCCTTGCAGAGCGGGTCGCGCCGCTGGGGCTGGGCACCGACATGATCGTCGGGTTCCCCGGCGAAACCGACGGGGACCACCGGCGCAGCGTCGCGCTCATAGAAGCGCTCCCGTTTACCTACGTGCACGTCTTTCCTTACTCGGAGCGCCGGGGCACCGACGCGGAGGGACTGCCCGACCCGGTGGCGCCGGAGGTCAAAGCGGAACGCTCGCTGGAGATACGCGAGCTGGTCCGGCGGAAGGCGGACGAGCACCGTCGACGCCGCGTCGGTACGAGAGCGCGGGTCGTGCTCGAAGGCGACGACATGGAGACTGCAGTCACCGGTGACTACCTGAAGATGCCGGCCGACGATACCTTACGGGCAGCGGGGCCGCGCTTGCAGCAAGCCGTGATCGAGACGGCGCGAGACGGGGAGCTCCGCGCCACTGCACACCCACAGAGATCGTGAGCATGTCGAAGACGTACTGGGTCGAGACGTACGGATGCCAGATGAACCTGAGCGACAGCGAGCTCATGGAGGGTGTTCTGGAGTCCGGCGGCTACGCCCAGGTCTCCGCGCCGGAGGAGGCCGACGTCATCCTCGTCAACACGTGCGCGATTCGCGAGCACGCCGAGCAGCGGGTGTTAGGTCGGGTGGCGGAGCTCAACCGGGTGAAGCGGAAGCGCCCGGGCACGCTGATCGGGGTGTGCGGCTGCATGGCACAGCGCCTTGGCACGCAGCTCATCGAGCGGGCCGAGTACGTCGACATGGTGATAGGGCCCGACGCCTACCGTTCGCTCCCCCAGCTCATCGACCAGGCGAGCGGGGGCGGCGGAGGTGTCGTCGACGTAGAGCTCAAGACCTCGGAGAACTACGAGGGACTGGAGCTACGGCGAAAGTCGCAGGTATCGGCCTGGATCCCCATCCAGCGCGGCTGTGACTACCGCTGCACATTCTGCATCGTCCCGTTCACCCGCGGGCCGGAAAAGAACCGCGAACCGGATGCCGTTCTGCGTGAGATCGAAGAGCAGGTCACTGAGGGGATCACCGAGTTCACACTGCTGGGCCAGACCGTGAACTCGTATCGCTACGAGGATTGGACCTTCCCGAAACTGCTACGCGCCGTAGCCCGCCTCGACGGCGTGCGGCGCGTGCGCTTCACCTCGCCGCACCCCAATGATCTGACGCGCGAGCTGGTGGAGGTGATGGCGGAAGAAGACGCCGTCTGCCCGCAGATGCACCTGCCGGTGCAATCGGGCTCGGACCGGGTGCTCAAGCGCATGGCGCGGCGATACACGCGCGCCGAGTACATGACCAAGGTCGAGGGACTGCGCGATGCGATTCCGCACATCGCGCTCGGCACGGACATCATCGTCGGATTCCCCGGCGAGGACGAGACCGACTTCGAGGCCACGCTGGACCTGGTGCGTGCCGTCCGTTACGATGACGCCTTCACCTTCCGTTATTCGGCACGCGAGGGCACGCCGTCCACCCGGATGGCCGAGGAGTGGGTCGTGCCCGACCACGTGGCGCAAGGACGGTTGGAGCGCCTGATTGCGCTGGTGCGCGAGATCGCGGCCGAGAAGAATTTGGCCGAGGTCGGGAAGGTCGCCGAGGTTCTGGTCGAGAAACGGGCCCGCCGCGGTGAGTTGCTCCAGGCGCGCACAGATACATACAAAGTCGTGCTGATCCCGGGACCGGAAGATTGGATCGGCCGCTACATGAGGGTCGCGCTGACCGGGACCAGCGGGGCCACATTCACCGGATTCCCCGTCGAGCCATGAAATGGCGTGCACTTACCTGGAAGATCCTCGGCGGCGCGCTGATCGTGGCGCTGCTCGCTTGGTTCGCCTACGCAAATTCCGATCAGTCGGTCGACATCAAGCTCGGCCTGTTCACGCTGCGCGGGATATCTCTCCCCATCCTCGTCTACGGCTCCGTGGTCGTCGGGATGCTGCTTATGGTGGCCGTCGGCCTGCGGAACGACATGCGGACGCGACAGGCGCTGGATCGCTACGACAAGATCGCCGCGGACGTGATGCAAGGGATCGAAGATCCGGACCAGGGCAGGGAAGAGGTTCTGGAGGAAACGAGGGACGAGCTCTGAGTCTCAGTTAGGCCCGACGCTTGTCGCGACGAGCATGGGGCGGCCATGAAGGGATCACGAGTGGTCACGTGGATCAGGGTCGGCTTCTGGCTCGTCGTTGCGGTCTTTGTTCTGGGCGCTCTGTGGGCGACGCGATTCGGCGAGCGCATCCCCTCTATCTACATTCAGACCGGTGTGTCCATGGAGCCGACGCTGGCCCAGGGCGAGTACTTCGTCGCCTGGAGCCCGGCCGGCCGAATGGAGCGCGGCGATCTGCTCATCTTCCGTTACGTCCGCGGTAGCCGCGAGTACCACGTGCTGCGCCGCCTCGTCGCGCTCCCCGGCGACACGGTGGCTATGGACTCGGGCGTCGTGGTCCTGAACGGCGCCCCTCAGTCGTGGCCCTTCGACATCGCCAGCCCCGGTGCCTGGCGCTCCGAGCTGGCCATCGAGGAGAATATCTATACCTGGGGTCCGTGGGTCGTCCCGCCCGATTCGGTCGTGCTGCTCTCCGACCGACGTGACATGCTGGGCTGGCCGGATAGCCGCTTCCTCGGGTTCATCCCAATCGACGAGATCCTCGCCCGAGCCGCTTTCACGATTCGCGGCCGGCGTCTGCGTTAGAGAGTCTTGTGGCCGCCGCGCGATCGGAGGCACGGCCACAGCAACCGGGAGGTTAGCATGAAGAGAATAGCGATCGCTCTACTGGCTCTGCCGTTCCTCTGTGCCCCGGGGTTCGCACAGTCGCAGGGGAACCTCAAGGTCTTCATCTCGGTGGACATGGAGGGCATCACCGGCGTCGTCAACTGGGAGGACGTGAGCAGGACGGGGAAGGACTACGATCGCTTCCGTCGAATTATGACCGAGGAGGTGAACGCCGCTATCGAAGGCGCCGTGGCGGCGGGCGCCACCGAGATCGTCGTCCGCGACTCGCACGGCTCGGCGCGCAATATCTTGCCGGATCTGCTCGATCCGCGGGCCCGGCTGATACGGGACTGGTCCGGCGGCCCGAAAGTCATGATGGAAGGGGTCGATGAGAGCTTCGATGCCGTCATCTTCATCGGCTACCACGCGAAGGCCGGCACCCCCGACGCTCTCCTCGAGCACACGAGCTCTGGGGACGTGACGGATTTCTCGATCAACGGAATCTCGATGCCGGAGGCCGGCTACAACTCGCTGATCGCCGGTTATTACGATGTCCCTGTCGTCTTCGCCGCCGGTGACAAGGCGCTCTGCGAACAGATCGAGGGCCTGTTGGGCGACGTCGAGACGGTAGCGGTGAAGGAAGGGATCGGGGCCGCCGCGCTCACTCTGCACCCCGAGGTGTCGCACGGAAGGATCCGCCTGGGCGTGCAGCGGGCGCTCAGTAACCTCGACCGCTTCGAGCCCTTCAAGCTCGACACCCCCTACACGCTGGTGCTCAAGCTCAAGACCGAGGAGTCGGTATATAGAGGCTCTCACTTCCCGGGGGCCGAGCGGACCGGCGATTGGGAGCTCACGTACAGCAGCGACGATTTCCTCGAAGTTATGTACGCGTTTGGTGCCATGCGGAGATAGCATCGCGAGCCGGGGCGGGGGATACGGCATCTACCTCAGTTCTAGCCGAGGGAGTTTACCATGACGCGGAGTCCGGAGACGGCGTCGTCCGGGGAACCAGGCGCGGTGCTGGCCGACGCGGCAATGGGTTACTAGGTAAGTCGGACGAGGGCCGCCAGTGCGCAGACCGGCGGTGGGTCCGATGGGAACCGTGGCGAGTCGTACGGAGTTTACTGATTCGAGGAGCCCTACTTGCCAGGACACCCTCTCTGGGAGGTCTCAATGATTCGCATGTTCGCACGCCATCCCGTAGCCGACTTCGCCAAGTGGAAGCAGGCCTATGACGACTTCGACTCTGAGCGGAAGGGCATGGGAGTGGTAGGTGAAGCGGTCTTCAAGTCGGCGGACGATCCGAACGACGTCACCGTGTGGCACGACTTCAAGACGCTGCAGTCGGCTCGCGAGTTCGTAGAGTCCGATCGCCTGCGCGAGGTGATGGACTCGGCGGGCGTGGCCGGCGAGCCCACTATATGGTTCACCGACCCGGCCTGATCAACGGAACGAACTCAAGGCGACGTAACTGACTCGGCGCGCCCCCGTGGGCGGATCTCCAGGCGGGCCTTCGCCTCCTCCGTCGGCTCGAGGCGGCCGCCCAGGGTCACGGTGTGGCGGCCCGGCCCCATGCGGAAGGCGGCCTCGTCTACAGCGAGTACGCCGATCCTGCCGTGGTTCTCGTCACGGATCGTAACCTCTGCGCCACCTTCGTAGCGCAGCGACCAACCCTCCCGTAGCCTCACCGGCAGCGGGAGGGCTTCCCGTTCGCCCAGGGAGATCCGAGAAAGCCGAGAAGAGCGGCTCGCCGGGTTGCCGGGCCCCACGTTCGTGCCGGAAGACCTGCGGATAGATCTGGACCAGCTGCCAGGCCCCGGGCCCGGTCGCCTCGAGGTGGAATTCGTTACCTACGTCCTCCATCCGCCTCTTCTGGTCGGAGGTGAAGACGCCTGCCATCCGGGCGCGCTCCCAGAGGCCGATGGCGTCGAGGATGCGGTCGGTAAAGCCGTTGCCGTTCAGGGCCTCGTAGCTGGTGACGAAGGAATAGCCCGCATCGAAGGCGGCGGAACGGGCCAGCATCCATTCGACATCTTCGATGGTCGTGCCCGACGTCATCCGGAACCAGCCGAGCATCCCGGGCATGAGGTTGCGCCGGAAGTAGGGCTGGTTCTTGAGACGGTACTCGGTCTGGCTCTCGCGGAAACCGGCGTACCACGGCTCGCCCCAGTTCATGCGGGTGTAGATGTGCCAGAAGAAGTGGCTGGTGCGGCTGGCGTCGGCGATGTAGTGG
>JBDHJU010000122.1:0-10082 GCA_039586755.1 Gemmatimonadota bacterium
CCAGGCTCCTTCTGCTGGGCGTAGAGGATGTTCTTGCCGTCCGGCGTCCAGGCGATGGAGAGGACGACCTTGGCCTCGGGGGGTTTCAGAACCCTGGCCTCGCCCACCAGATCCTTCCTGAAGACCTTGAACACCGATTCATCCGCGCCCTCCTCAGTGACGCTCTAGTAGACGATCCGGTACGCGACGGGCAAACGAAATAGAGCACTACGATGCAACGGGTTGCTCTCGTCGTTGACAACCGCACGGCTACACCATAGGGTGGAAATACTCTCCAAGAAAACCGAAGAACCGTTTGGCCGCCCCAACCATGTGTAGGTCAACCCGTTCTCACTCTGAAGATGATCGGCGCGAGTCTCTCCGCGCTGTAAGAAGTGATGTACCTCCCCCCAGTGTAGTAGCGTTTTCCCGCTGCATAACGGAGGTGTGCCATGATGATTTCGGCCACGTCCCGCTCGTCCACGCCGGCGATCCTTCTACTGCTCGCAGCGTCAGCATCGGTCGCGCTGGCCCAGGATGAAGTCCCGCAAGGCGGCGTTCAGCAGAGTACTCACACCATCAACCTGGGACCGGGGGAGACATTCGAGTTCGATGTTCCTCTCTGGCGCAGCGGCACCCAGGTCACCGTGGCCTTTACGCCGGCACGGCAGTTCAGGCCGGTCACCGTGCAGCCGCGCCTGATGCAGAGGCAGCAGCCCCGATCCCTCTCCGACATCGAGAACTCGATCAACGCGGGTGTCACCCGGCAGGCGACCGAAACGAGCGCCTTCACCTTCCAGTTGCGGGTAGGTACCCAGACCAGAGCGGCCGACCCCGCTTTCAGTGGTCTGCGAACGTTCGTGGTGACCGTGGGAAGGATCCCGCGGGGCGCGCCGACGAGTGCCCGCGGCCTCCTGCGCAACGTCTCCGACGGGGCGCAGAGCGGTGAGGTTCGGGTGCAGTCGGTGGACGCCGCCGCGCTGGAGGGGCTGAGGGCAGAGCGTCAGAGAGCCGCGATTCAGGAAACGATCGAGGGGAGCGACCCCGACCTCATCTTCACGCTCAACCACACCCTGCAGCGTCACCTCGCCGGCTATCCGGGCGGGACATCGGAGTTCGAGACCCGGCTTTCGGAGATGTTCGCCGAGGTCGGCATCTCCAATTCCTTCGTCCGCACAGTCACCCAGAGCATGCAGCCTTTCCAGGCTCAGATACAGGCGGGAGTGCGGAACCAACAACTGCGCGATCTCAGGTCAGACCAGGCGGTGAGCATGCCCGTCGTCCGCACCGTCCGCGCAGTACGCCCGGCGCAGATCGAGGTTGAGGCCCTGGAGCCAGTGCCCACGCTCCAGGTGATCGAGCTGCCCGAGCCGACTCCCCAAGACAGTCTGCAGCTGTTCCGCATCTATCTCTCCGCGATCAAGTCGCACCGCTGCGCCGACGACGCCGGCTGGGAGTGGGGTTGCGACGAGGAGGAGCCGTACGTCGTCTGGTCGGCCGACTCGCCGGACTACATGCGGCGCGGCGTCACCGACAAGGCCGGGAACATGGTGCGCAACAGCGAGCGCTTCCTGACCGGCTACACCAACGTGTTCAGCGTCAGTGAAGGATCGCCGCAGCACCGACGGCCGACCTACCCGCTCATATATATGTATCAGGTCATCGAATCGGACCCCGGCGGCCCGTCCACCGAGGACCTGATGGAGGCGATAGGAGCGGGGGTGGCGACGACGTTGGCGTTCTATATGGGCGACATTCCCGCACTCATCGGCAGCGGCATCGAGCTGCTTAAGCAGACCACCGACTACTTCATGAAGCTGGCGGCGCGCGGCGATGACCTCTACCCAATCATGGTCGCCGTGTTCGACGAGGGCAGGTTTTTGATCCTGACATCGGGCGATTCGCCAGGGCCACTCGACGCTAACCTGTTCGAGAGCGCGGGCGAGTACAACAAGTTCGCGATCCGTGTTCCCGTGGTTAGGAAAGGCGGTAACGAACAGTGGAGCCTGGTCTATATCATCTCGCGTGAAGCCGTTCCGCCGCCCGACGTGGCGATGGGTACACTCTGCTCGTTCCAGGCGATGCAGGGTCCCTACTACGTACGTCACCGATCTTACCGGGGTGAAGTCACGCCGGTCGGGACACCGCTCGATCGACAGGACGCTACATTCAGGATGGTCGCCGGTCTGGCCCACAGCGATTGGGTCTCGCTCGAGTCGGTGAACTATCCAGGCCACTACCTGCGACACCAGAACTTCGAGTTCCACCTGCAACAGGCGAGCGACGATCAGCTATTCAAGGAAGATGCGACTTTCCGGATCGTCCCGGGCATTGCGAACGGGGACTTCGTGACCCTGGAGTCGTATAACTACCCAGGGCACTACATCTACTGGACGAGCGACTGGAAGCTCAGGCTGGGTGACTTCTTCTACGACATGCCCGACTACATGAAGTGGCAGCCGGCGGCGCAGGCGCTCTGGCGACAGGCGGCGACCTTCAGGGTCGTCGATCCGCTGACCCAGCAGTAGGAGTTGAAACGCAGCGACTGTACCGGGTCGGCCCATTGAAATGCGCGCGGGGCTATTCCGCTCTCAGCGCCTGATTGGGGTCGACCCGGAGCGCCCGGTACGCGGGCACGGCGATCGCGGCGAGGGCGACGGACGTCATGACCAGCGCCCCGCCGGCCAGGAACAGGGGATCGAAGGGACTGATGCCGAAGACCAGGTTCGAGGTAAGGCTAGCACCGACCCGACGAGACCGATGACCAACCCGAGAAGGATCAGCCGCAGCCCCTGACGCAAGAACAGCCGTAGGACCTTTCCGCTGTCGGCCCCGAGCGCCACCCGGACGCCGACCTCGTGGGTTCGCTGAGACACGTAGTACGACATCACGCCGTACGTCCCCGCGACTACCAGGATGAGCGCTGTGACGGCGAACAGGGTGACGAGCAGCGTGTAGAAGCGACGGCGCTCGCTTGCGCTCGTCACCACGTCGTCCATCGTCCGGACCCCGGAGAACGGTATCTGGCTGTCGATCTCGCGCACGGCCTGTCGTAGAGCCGGCACCAGCGCCTGCGGATCACCGGAGGCTCGTAGGACCAATCGCGTGTACGCCCAAAGCTCGGCGCCGTGCGGGAAGTACATCTCGGGGAGCGGTGGGTACTCGAGGCCCCACTGGCGGACGTCGGCGACCACACCGACGACGGTGGCGATCCACGCCGGCGGGTCACCGTTCTGGCGAACCCTCTTACCGAGCGCACTCTCGCCCGGCCAATAGCGATCGACGAAGGCCTGATTGACCACTGCGACCCTGTCGGTGGCGACGTCCGCGCGCGTCACATCGCGCTCCTCAAGCTTTCTCCCCGATAGCAGGGCTATCCCCATCGCATCGAAATACTCGGGACTGACGTACGAGTACTCGACCAGCGGTCGCCGCGCCTGCGGATCGTAGGTTTCGCCATCCACCAGGACCCAGCCGTTGTTGCCTCCTACCAGGGGGAGCTTGTTCGTGGCCGCGGCATGCTCGATCCCCGGCAGACCCTGGATGCGCTCGAGCAGCCGGTTCCAGAAAGCGACTCGCCCTTCGGTCTCCTCGTAGCGCGGCCCGTTGAGCGGGATACCGGCGACCAGCACGTGTTCGGTGTTGAATCCCCGAGGAATCTTCAGCACATCCAGGTAGCTCACGATGAGGAGGGCGGCACCGTTCGCCAGAACGAACGCGATAGCGAGTTGACCCGCCACCAGCATCGCGAGTAACCGGTTTCGCGTCCGCCCGCTCGCCTGACTGCCCCGCCCTTCTTTCAAGGCCCCGACCAGGTCGGTGCGCGATGCGAACAGCGCCGGCGCCAGGCCGAAGATCAGACCGGTCACCGCTGTCACGAAGAGCGAGAAGAGCAGCACCCAGCCGTCGATCGCTATTCCTTCGACCCTGGGGATGCTGGGAGGGATCAGGTTCTTTATGGCACCCAACGTTCCCAGGGCGATGAGCACGCCCGCCACGCCGCCCAGCGCCGACAGCACCATGCTCTCCGTCAGCAGTTGCCGGATCAGACGCGGGCGCGCCGCGCCCATAGAGGCTCGGATCGCCAGCTCGCTCGTGCGCGTCGTGCCTCGCGCCAGCAACATGCTGGCCACGTTCGCACAGGCGATCAGCAGCACGAGCCCCACTACCCCCAGGAGGATCACGAGAAAGCT
Organism: Gemmatimonadota bacterium; assembly: GCA_039586755.1. GTDB lineage: Bacteria > Gemmatimonadota > Gemmatimonadetes > Palauibacterales > KS3-K002. The sequence continues at coordinate 4,173 of JBDHJU010000122.1, forward strand.
GCGCACGCCACCCAGGGCCCGCCGCATCAGCGGGTCGATCCACACCCCGACCTGGGCATTCGTGTTGGGATAGGCCTCGGCGAGCCCGGCGGCGATCGTCCGCAGATCGGCCTCCGCCTGCGCGACTGTGACACCGTCCTGCAGCCGCCCGAGCGCGGCATAAGTGTGCCAGCCCCGCAGACTGTCGGCCCGCACGAGCACCAGGGGCGTCCAGACCTCCGGCTCATCGGACATCGAGCTCCACGGCTTCGGGAATTCGTAATCCGGCGGCATGACACCGATCACGGCGGAACTCTCACCGTTCACCGTGATGCGTTTCCCGATGATGTCCGGGACCGCACCATGCTGGCGCCTCCATAACGCATCGCTGAGGATCACCACCCGGTGATTCCCATCAATTTCCTCATCGTCGCTGAACAGCCGTCCCATGCTCGGCTGCACGCCGAGCGCCCGCAACACGCTGGCCGTGCACCGTACCCCAAAGACTCGAGCCGCTCCTTCCTCTCCAGCCAGATTGACCCAGTCGAACCGGTAAACTCCCATCTCCTTCAAGGAGCTGTTCTGTTCCCGCATGTCGAAGTAGTCGGGAGAAGTGAACGGCTGGTATGCCCTGCGGTCCAGCGGTGTCTCCCATATCGCTACGACCCGGTCGGGCTCCGGGTAGGGGAGCGAGCGCAGTATGAGCCCCTTCATCACGCTGAAGATCGCCACGTTCGCGCCGATCCCGACGGCGAGCGTGAGCACGACCAACAGGGTGAATCCCGGGCGTCTGCTTAGTTGTCGGAGTGCGAAGCGGAGATCGTGGGCGAGCTCATCCATTGGGACCCCTTGGCGTTCCTTGGCTAAATCGTTGGATGGTCCCTGCGGTCAAAAGGTTGTCAGGCGATTAAGTTGGGCTACATCGAGCGCCAGTATGAGTTGGCTAGGTCGTACTTCTTCATCCGATAGCGGAGAGTATCGCGACTGAGGCCGAGGAGGCGTGCCGCACCTGCCACATTACCCGCCGTCCGCGTCAGAGCCTGTTCGATAACGCTGCGCTCGATATCCTCCATGCGAAGCCCCTCCGCCGGGAGTTGGACGATCTCATCTCTTCCGTCGACCGGTCGAGCAAAGCCGCGAATCTCCATCGGCAAGTGTTCCGGTCGAATTTCCTGCGTGTCTTCCATGATGAGCGCCCGCTCGAGTACGTTGCGAAGCTCGCGGATGTTCCCCGGCCAGGAATAAGTCTCCAGAACCCTCAATGCGTCCGACGTTAACCTCGGTGCCTCGCGTTTGAGATCTCGAGCCAATTGCTCGATGAAATAGAGCGCAAGAGGCGCACAGTCCTCAGACCGCTCGCGCAGCGGAGGTATGTATAGATCGACGACTTTCAGCCGGTAATAGAGGTCGCTACGGAATTTTCCTTCCTCGATCGCCCTGTCAAGGTTCTGGTTCGTGGCGGCTATCACCCGCACGTTCACCGTGATGTCGGTCGTGCCGCCCAATCGCTTAAACCTCGAGTCCTCCAGAAAACGTAACAGCTTCACCTGAGCGCCGAGCGGCATGTCGCCGATCTCGTCTAACAATAAAGTGCCTCCGTCGGCAAGCTCAGCGAGGCCTTTTTTTCTCTCGCGCGCGTCCGTATAGGCACCACGCTCGTGGCCAAACAGTTCCGCCTCCACCAGTTGTTCGGGCAGCGTCGTGCAGTTGATCTCGAGGAAGGGCTTGTCCTTTCGACTGCTGTGGGCATGGACGGCGCGAGCGACCAGGTCCTTGCCTGTCCCACTCTCACCCTGCAGCAGCACCGTTGCCGACTCTGTGCGGGCTACCTTCTCAACCGTCTCGGCCAGCTGACGCACGGCGAGCGAGCGACCGACAAACTCGACGTTGGCAAACTGCCAACGGTGCTGTTCGCGCAGCACCGCGATCTCCCGACGAAGACTCTGAGCTTCCAAGCCTTTCTCCATCGTGATTAGCAGATCGTCGAGATCGACAGGCTTCTCGAGGAAATGGTACGCCCCCGCCTTCACCGCCCTGACAGCCGTCTGCACTTCCCCGTAGGCCGTAACGATCACCACGACCAGGTCACGGTCGATCTCGTGAAGTCGAGTGACGAGTTCGAGCCCGTCGGCATCCGGGAGCCGCAGATCGAGCAGCATCAACGCCGGGTTCTGCTCGGTCGCCAGGCGCAATGCTTCGCGGCCTGTTGCCGCCTCTATGACCGTGTATCCGGCTGCACCGAGGTGCTCGCTCAGCCAGGTGCGGAACAGCTCCTCGTCGTCGACAACGGCAATGACCGGCCGAGTACTCATTTCACCAGCGCCTCCTGCGCCGCCGCCGGAATGACGAGCGTGAACGTAGCGCCTTGGCCGGGCTTGCTCTCGGCCGTGATACGGCCGCCGTGTCGTTCGACGATTGCCCGCGTTATCGCCAGGCCGAGTCCCGTCCCCTGGTGCTTTGTGGTGTAAAACGGTCGATAGATCCGCTCGATCTCGTCCGGCGTGATCCCCTTCCCCGTATCAGAGATCGAGATGCCTACATTGCCATCGATCACCTCGACGGAAATACGAAGCACCCCGCCGGGCTCCATCGCCTGGATGGCGTTCAGGGCCAGGTTGACTAGAGCCTGGGTCAGAAGCTCCGGATCGACTCGGATCGTTGGTAGCGCCTCGGCGTGGCGCTCCTCGATTCGCACTCCTGCTGCGTCTGCCTGCGGGCGCACGAGGTCGACGAGTTTCTCCACGAGTTGCCTTGGCTCGGTCCAAGTGAGAAGCGGTTCTTTAGGGCTGGCGTAGCTGAGCAAGTCTTGCAAGGCCGACTCGATACGACGAATCTGCGAGTGCATCTGGCCAAGAAGGGCGGCGGCCTTCGGATCCTCGCCGACTCGCTTTGACAACAGGTCGACCCCGCTCGCAACACCAACGAGCGGGTTCTTTATCTCGTGCGCTATTCCGGAGGCCAGCTCGCCGACGGAAGCGAGTTGCGCTGCGCGACGCAGCTCCTTCTCGTGCAGCTCCTGGATCTCGAGTGCCGACGACTGAAGCTCGCTGGACATCTGATTGAACGTACGGCCGAGGTCGCCCAGCTCATCGTCCCGTTCGATCCCGACAGTAACATCCAGATAGCCTGTGCGAATGCGCTCGGCCGCTACGACCAGGCGCCGCAGCGGAGCTACGATCGACCGGGCTACGGTCCACACCACTGCGACAAGTAGGAGGGCGAATACGCTCTCCAACGTAGCGGCCAGTAGAGCGAGGCCTCGCAGTTGACCGAGAGCGCTGGCTACCGACACCTCGGAGACGTAAAGCCACGCAACCCCGGATACGGCCGTGGACGTACCGACCACATCGACACCCTCGTAGTTGACGTAGCGGGCCAGCGAGCCCGGCGGCTGATCGACCAGAGGCGACGGGAAGCGCTGCCGATAGTCAACGGGAATGTGGGGATGCGAGATGAAAACTGGGAAACCCAGATGGTCGACGATGAAGGCGTGGACGTCTATGACCGCATGTTCGGGATGGCGCAGAAACGTCCGCAACGCCTCGAAACCCACACTGCCTCCGAGCACGCCTCTCACCCCACCCCGCTCGTCGCGGATCGGCACCGCCAGCCGATATAGGGGCACCACGTCCCCGTTCCGCTTGTCCCAATCCGCCTCGAAGAAATGCTCGACCCGGCCCCGGCGAAAGAGCTTGCTGAGCGACCAATCCTGTCCGAGCCGGTTCGCGTCTGTCGCCGCAATCACGGTTCCTGTCGTATCGAGGATGAAGAGCTCGGTTAGCGACGTGAGCTCCTCGAGCTCGTGATCGAGATGCGCCCCGAGTGTCATGACGGACGATTCCTGCAGCCGACCAGCTTGCACGGCAGATGCCGCGGCGGGAACGGTTCGAAAGAGAGGACGGCCGCTGACCGCAATCCCGTCCAAGAATAGTTGGTGGCGCTCGACCTCTGTGGCTACTTGCTGCGCTTGGATTTCCGCCAGAGCCCTCAAATAGCGCTCCAGCTGGTTCTCGATGATCCCGCGGCTGACTACGTAGCCAACACTGTTCGAGAGAAACAGCGGCACCAGCGACAGCACGAGAAACCACAGCAGGATACGGCGACCCAGCCCACCCCGCAGCGGCGTGTTACGCCAGAGCGAACGCCAGGAATCAACTCTCGTCAACCCCACCCCCCAGCAGATCCGTGAGCTTCCCGAGAAGCGCGCCATGCCCGGACGTTTTCGCCACCCAGCAAACCTCCCGCATCCGCTGAGACAGGCGGTCTCGTGGCGGCGGCGTCGCGCTGTACACCAGCATCAGCGGAACTACCGCCAGCTCCTTCACCCGCTCCAGCAGCGATACCCCATCCATCAGCGGCATCCGGTAGTCGGTCACCACCACGTCGGGCTCCACCTCCCGGGTCAGTTCCACCGCCTCCTCCGTCGAGTCAGTCGCCCATACCTGGTACCCGCCAGCCTCGAGCGTAGCCAGCACACTTTCCAAGACCAAGCGATCGTCGTCCACCAAAACGATCTTCTTGCCCAATCTCAGTCCAACCTTCCCGATTGCCTGTTTCCGAGCTGAATCGGACGCATGGGGCTTTTGCCCATACGAGATACGGGCAAGAACGGTACCTCCGAACGACCACCCGAGGAATGGAGGATAATAGTACACGATCGCTACCCCACGCCAGGGATTAAGGGTGAAATCCCCCACATCGACAGGGGTATTTGCCCCTATTTCGTTGACGACCCGGCACGGTCCGTCTTTCTAAGTTGCTTTCTGACAACGGATTCACGGTTTCGGGAAGCTGGTACGAGTCCTGCCCTTGGGAATCGTAGAACAATAGACCCCCAACCACGTCACCCCGCCGACGTCTGATTTGTGGCATTTCGATCGCCCTTTGGAAGGAGGACTCATGTTCAGCCGAGACAGCTGCTCTCGTGACCTCAAGGAGGTGTACGCCGTGGATTCATCTCGTTTCAGGATCCTTGCCCTGGCGCTCGTCGCTCTCACCCTGGTCGCCACGGCCGCTTGCGACGATGAGGAGACGACCGGTCCGCCGGACGACCCACCCGAGTTCACCGCTGCCGACGGCATCAACGGCGGCACGATGTACGACAAGTTCTGGACCCCGGAGACGGGTTGGAATCAGGGCGACCCGAACCTGCAGACCTTTAACGACTATGCCGACTTCTTCCGCTGCAAGCAGTGCCACGCCTGGGACCGCAAGGGCAACGCGGCATCGTACATTGGCCGCGCGCCAAGAACGACACGGCCCAACGTCTCATCCGTGGACCTCATCGAACATGCGGAACACCACACACCGCAGGAGTTGTTCGACGCCCTGTGGGGTTCCACAGGCCGCCGTTCGGTGAGCGCCGATCTCTCCACGTACGACCCGGCGACGAATTCGACGGTCGGCGACCAGATGCCGGACCTGAGCGAGATCATGACGGAGGAGCAGGTCTGGGATCTGGTGAAGTTCCTGAAGGAAGAGGCGAACGACACCGACCTGCTCTACGACTACACGACCAGCGGCGCGTATCCGACCGGGTCGATCACCTACATGAACATCGGCGCGGGCGGTGACGCGACCAACGGCGATGCGATCTATGCTGCCGAGTGCGCCAGCTGCCATGGCGCTGACGGAACGGCCATCGTCGTCGACGGCGAATTCACGGTGGGCAGCTTCCTTCGTGCGAAGCCGTACGAGGTGCAGCACAAGGTCAAGTTCGGGCAGCCGGGCACTTCGATGGGGAGCCTGGTGACCGACGTTAACGACATTCTGGATCTATACGCCGCGCTGACGAACGAGAGCAACTATCCGGATCCAGCCTTCGAGGTGGCGGATGGCATCAACGGCGGCACGATGTACGACAAGTTCTGGACGCCGGAGACGGGCTGGAATCAGAGCGATCCCAACCTGGCGACCTTCAACAACTTTTCG
>JBDHJU010000123.1:0-7244 GCA_039586755.1 Gemmatimonadota bacterium
TGAGGTAATCGCCCACGTACCAGATCGTGCAGTCGTCGCTCGGGTCGACTGCGGTCTGGGTGTAGTCCTCCCAGCGCAGGGTGTTGGTCTGCGCCGCCTCGCCTTCCACTAGTACCGCCTCGCGTAGGGTGATGACGCCCAGCGGATCGTTCGCCGCCCGCCCGGCGAAGCGCTGCCCCGCGAAGTGCGGCGTGCCGCCGAACGAGTAGCCGATGCCGATGTTGCCGTAGCGGTCGACGGCCGGGCTTGCCATCCACCGATAATAGCCGTCCGGCGCGTAGGTGCCCTGCTGACGCAGCCCCACGCTGCGGTCCTCGTTTACGGTGAACTCGTACCAGCGCACACCTCCGGCTCCGGCCACTGTTGTCACCGAGTGCACCGCGACGATCGACTCGCGGTCGCCGAGGTTACGGTAGACCAGGCGGGCCATGATCTTGTCGCCCTGGGAGTCGAGGTGGCGGTCGGTGCCGGGCTGGCGCACGCAGTTGGTGAGCTGACCGTCACAGAGGTAGTGGTAAGGTGCGACAGGTATCCTTTGGGGGCCGACCAGCCTGCTCTCCACCGGCGTCTCCCAATTCACGTAGAACCCCCAGGCGTAGATCGCGTCGTCGTCGAAGTCGCCGCGGAGCTGCGTACCCCCGGTGGCCATCACGATGTTCGGCGCGCCGGCCGGCGGCGTTAGCGGTCCGTCGAGGTCGGCGTTGTTGAGGAAGTTCACGTCATCCACCACGAAGCACTGCTCCGTAGCGGGTTCGCCGGCGAGCATGCGGCGGCGATCGACGACGCAGGTGTGCTTCTGGACCACGTCGTCGCCCGTGCTGGTCGGCACATAGTAGCCATCGGGCCAGACCGCCGGGCGCGGGTAGTCGGGAAAGAGCGGCCGCAGGAACTCGTAGCGGTAGTACGAGCCCATGGGATCGGGGCTCGTGCTCACCGCGTAGCACATCGAGTACGGGCCCTCTTCTTCCGGCGGCCGCTGCCGCGGCCCGGCCTGGCGCGCCGCTTCGGGCGCTGCCTCGCTGGGCGCGGGTGGCGGCACGAAGAGCGGGGCCGCCGGACCCGGCTGGCCCGCCACGCCCGGGGGACTGATGTAGACGCGATCGCTCGCCTCCCAGACCTCGGGTTGGTCCGGGCGTTCGGGCGCGCGCCGGAAGATCGGCATCACGATGAGCCAGCGCTCGGCCAACTGATCGTAGCGCACCACGGCATCGCCGTTGTTGCGAGCCTCGCACGTACCACCGAAGCCGCGGAAAACCGTGTTCGTGGGCACGGCGCCGTACAACACCATCCCTGTGGTGTCGAACAGCGCGCCCCGCTTGCTGAGGATCGCCAGCCGCGTGTTGACGATTTGGACGATGTGGTCGGGGCCCACGGCCAGGCTGTTGTCGGAAGGGTTCCGCCCCGTCCAGCCGCCGTGCGGTCCCTCGAACCCGACCCCCAGCCCGTCGAAGCTCGACATCAGCTCTGCCGGCGGTCGGCGGCCCTGTTCTCGTTGCTCCACGCCCGCGCCCGCTGCGGCCACGTTTCCGGGAAGTGCTATCTGGCTCGGTGTGAGGGTCGAGATCAGCCAGGCCAGGAAGACGACAATCAAGGCACCGCCGCCGATGGCCGCCTTCTGATAGCTGCGTTTGGGGTCGGCGCTATCCATCAGTCTGCACCCACGACCAGGAAAGAAAAAGCCACTTGCCCTCTTCCTTCAGCAACGTGGCCGTCCAACGGCCTGCTATCGGGGTCTCGACTCCGGCCCTGTCCGTGAACACCTCGTCGTAGTCGGCGTGAAGTATCGCGACGTCACCGTGCACGTGGATCGCGGCAGGCTCGACGTTGAACGCGGTCTGCTTGTACTCGGTGAGGAAGAACGTGAGCATCTCGCGCAGACCGGCGCGATCGACCGGCCCCTCCTGGGCATAGTCCCAGGCGCTGAACCGGGCGTGGAAGTACTTCATGATCTCGTCCACGTCCCCGGCCATCGACACCCGCGCGTACTCCTGTAGTGTGACCAGTATCTCTTGTTCTGCTTGGGACGGCTCCTGTGCGGTCAGCGTCGCGGGGCTCAGACAGACAGTGCCGAGAGCAACGAAAAACGCACCCCCGAATAGGATTCGATTCATTACGACTCGCCTCCTGTTAGCGCCGGCTGCGCGAAGTGATGTCCCGCAACCGGGCGGCTCAGAGTTCGGCCACGAAGAAACCCTCATGCAGTCACAACATGGTCCCCAGAGTACGGATGACGTATAACGACTGGTACACAGTGGAGGCTATCGCAAGCGCGCCGTGAAATCGAGCGTTCGCCGAGAACATGGCGATCGCGTGCCAAGGCCCACAACGATCGAGATCAGTACTGCGACGTACTCGAACTCTGTCATACCATCTACTAGGCCGACGCCCTATACTCGCTCGCTACTCTCCGGCCATGGGGACCGGCGCCGGCGCATCGCTGGTGAAGGCGAGGGCGACGATGAACCACTCGCCGTCGATCTTCTTCCAGACTACCAGGTACTTGCCCATGTCCAGAAGGTCGCCCTCCGGTCCGGCCATAACGAACCTGTTGACCCCGTACTCGTAGGCGAGGTCACCCGCAGCCGACACCTCGAGATGCGTGGTCGTACCAGAGAATTCCTTCAGAATCCCGCTCTCGAAGTAATCGCCGTACAGCTCGCCGATCGCGCTCTTTCCCTGGATCTGCGGCGTCCCCGCCCCCTGCACGATGGCGTCCTCGGCCCAGAAAGCCAGCGTCGCAGAGACGTCGAAGGCGGCCTCGGCTGCCACGACTCCTTCGCTGCGGGCGCGGACCGCCTCGGTCTCGGCCGCGACGTCGACCTGCGGTGCGGTACACGCCGCCAGTATTCCGGCAGCGATGATCGTGAACGTAAACGACGCCGTGAGTCGCATCTGAGTCTCCTTTCTAGTCGAACATCTTGAGAAAAGCTTCGTCCAGTTCCTCGTCGGGAAGGGCGAGCAGTGGCGCCCACTGTTCCCAATCCGGCCCGGCCTGGTAGCGGGTCTTCGGCGACTCGGCCGTAAGCGCGTGGAGGACGGCCTCGGTTACGTGCTCATGAGGCGCGGCCGTTTCTTGAACGGTGTCTACCATGGTTTGCAGCTTCTCGTACATGTCCTTATACAAGTCGCGCTCGGCCGGGCTCAGACCCCCGCGCTGCTCGCCCCAGCCTTGCATGGCAACAAATCGAATGTCCGTGTCCATCGCTCCCGGCTGGACGAGGGAGACGGGTATCCCCCAGGGCTTGAGCTCGACTCGCAGGGCATCTGAGATCGCCTCGAGCGCGAACTTCGACGCCGAGTAGACGCCGGTGTAAGGAACAGAGAGCTTCCCGTTCACCGAGCTGATGTTGACGATGCGACCCTTCCCCTCGCGCAACTGAGGCAGGAACCGCTGTATCACGGCCAGTGCGCCGACCAGGTTGACGCGGAGTTGCTGGTCGACCGCGGTCATCGAGGTCTGCTCCACCGGCCCGAACACCCCGATACCAGCGTTGTTCACCAGGCCGAAGATGCCGCGTCCGCCCGACGCTTCCGCGACCTCCTCGGCTGCCGATTCGATGCTCCCGGGGTCCGTGACATCGAGCATGAGCGGGCGCAGTTGCTCGATTTTTTCTTTCTTCAGGCGTTCTGCGTCGGCAGCCTTGCGAACCCCGGCGAACACACGGAAGCCGTGAGCGCTCAGGTCCAGCGCGATCGAGCGTCCCAACCCTCTGGACGCGCCGGTGACGACTACTGCTCGCCCAGCTGTTTCAGCCTCGGCCATGATGTCCCCTCGTCTCGAGACGGTTACGTGACAGGCGCTACTTGTCAGCGACGCGCCGCGAACGCAGCGCGTTAACTAGCATCACTGCCCCGATGATCGCGAAGAAGGTCCCGCTGTACCATCTGCGAAGGCCGTCGGCAAAAACGAACACTATCACCGCCAGCAGGACAAAGAGGAGTCCGGTCACCAAGCCCACTTTACTCATTGTGTTCTCGCTCCGGTCGTTCACGGCTTCCAATCTCGATGCTTCATGTGAGCCCCTTCGATGGTATCGAAACCGGGTTGCTCCTGAAGGCGCTCGGCGAGCCACTGGAACCATTCGTAGACAGTCTCGCGCGATTGTTCTTTCCGCAACTCTTCGACCCAGGCTGCAAGTTTCCGCCACAGGACGACCGTCGCACCACCCAGGAGCTCTTCGATAACTGCTAGTGGCACGATGCGGCGATACACCATGACTCCGAAGCTCTCAAAGGTGTTGCCGATGGTCATGGCCATGCTCTCGCAGTCAGGGCAGTGGGCGCGCAGCTTGGCTCCGCTTATACCGTCGGGGAGTTTCTGGATAACGGTGAAAGCCCGCGTGAACTCCGGGCTCTGCCAGGAGCGGATCACCTCGACGGCGGCGGCCTCCAGCCGCTGACGCCGAAACAGCCGGATCTGAATCACGGCGAAGACGACACCACCGACGACGATGATCGCACCGAGAATCTCGGCCAGGTTTGCCAGTGTAGCCAGGTCTCTCATGATAGTCTCGATGCCGCTATGATTGGCGTTCTAGCCCACGGCGATTGCGGGGCCGTGGCTTCCACTCCGCAAACCTCTTATGGGCGGGTTCAATAGGAGCCCGCGCCTCTTCCTCTTCAAGCCGTTCTGCGAGCCACTGAAACCATTCCGCGATGCGCTCGTGCGATCGTTCTTCCCTGATCTCCTCGAAGTAGGTGGAAAGCTTCCGCCACATGGCGACGGCGGCACCGCCGGTCAATTCCCGAACCACATGAAACGGCGCGACATATCTAAATACCAAGAGTCCGATCGTCTCGTACAAGAGGAAGATCGATAGCGCTGCCGCTTCATACTCACCGCCCTTAGCCCGAAGCTCCGTCGCCGAGATTCCGTCCGGTACCGAACCCATGAGACGGAAGGCCTCGAGAAAATGGGTGCTCAGGACCACGTGCACGAGCTCGATGGCACCGGCGTCGCGCCGGCGCTGGCGGTGATGCCGAACCTGGATCACGGCGAAGATCACACCGCCGATCACCGCCATCCCGCCTAAGAACTCTCCAAGACTGGCCAGCGTATTGAGCATCTGTCCCTCAGCGCTCCATCAGAATAGCAAGTTCTGGATCAAAACGGCCGCACCGTACACCAGTAGAATCGCCAGCGCATAGGCTATGAAAGAGGCCAGCGCTTTGCCAAAGGCCCACAAGATGTTTGGCTCCCAGAGGCGCTTGCCTGCCAGCCCAACGTATCCGACGAAGTAGGCGAGCTTCAGATAGTCGTTCAGGGGATCGCCAATTGGCAGTAGTTCTACAGCGATCAAGACCAGGAGGAGGATCGACTGAAAGTACAGCGCAAATATGAGGTACTCGCCGAACGGCGAACCCTCGCGGTGGAATGGGCCACTCAGCAGCGCGGCGAAGATGGGGACGGCCACAATGAGGATGATAGCAGGCGCAACGCTCGGCAGCTCCCCCACGCTGATCACCGTCAAGAGGCCGAGATTGAGTCCTCGTGGCGCTGCAGCGATGCTTGTAGCGAAGTAGATGGTGCTCGCCAGTATGTAGAGGCGTACCGGGGAGACGTACTCGCGCCCTCGGCCTTCCCGATGCTCGAGTGTCAGAAACCCTGGGCGCGTTAGAAGGAGAATGAGTGTTCGAGGTAGGCGCCTCTCGAGGCCCGCGAACTCTCCAGCGGCCTCTTGGGCGAGTCTCCCAGCCGAGAGGTCCGCATGATGCTGCGTCTCTGGATCTTCAGAGGTCCCTTCAGATTCTGGAGAAAACGGCGAGGGCTTGTCCATTCTGCAAACCCCGTTTAAGCATCGCGGCCCGCTGGGCCCCCGGCACCTGGGGCGGACTCGTGGCTCCGTGGCTCTGTACCCATCTGTGCCAGGCTCTTCGCCGGTATGCGTTCGCCCCGATCAACTCGGCCACGGCAGCCAACGCGTCCCAGTTCAATACACTCCTCGGTGGTCGCGACTAGCCAGGAGGCTATCAGCACGCCTTGCAGCCTAATATCGATAGTCGTTCGTGTTTTCTGGATGGGTCTCCGCAGCGCAAGATACAACTCCAAGCAACCTCCCGACCAGGTTGAGCCAAGTGCGACCAACGGTGCCCGGCTTCCGTGCGTCTACACTATCGAGAGGTCAGGCTGGGCCGGCCAGTGCACCTTGTTGCCTGACCGCACCGGGCGTAGACTGGATCGAAACCGTCAGCCCTGGATCGCGCAGAGGAGATGCACGATGTCCCACTGTCCGCGTCTATCCGCCGTCGCCGTCTTCACTGTCATGGTTCTCTTGAGTGGCGCCTGCTCAGCAGAGCGGGGACCCGACACGGGGACCTGGGTCGCCGACGTCGATACGATCGGTGACACCGTGGTCGTCCGCACGATCTCCGGCAGCGTATGGGGCGGCCCGCGGGAGATGGTCGAGGAGCTATCCATCGGCCTCCTCGAGGGCCCGGAAGAGCTGACGTTCGGGTCGATCCAGGAGATAGCGGTTGACGACGAGGGGGGGATCTACGCCTTCGATAGCCAGGTCCCGGTGCTCCGCTACTTCGACGCTGCCGGCGAGTACGTGCGCACCCTGGGCCGCGAGGGCGCCGGCCCCGGCGAGTATAGCGATTTCGTCGGCACGCTGGCCGTGCGGCGCGATGGCAAGATCGTGTTGCCCGACGTGGGCAGCGCGCGTATCAGCCTCTACGAGCCGGACGGGACGGCCGCCGCGCACTGGCCGGTGCGGGGCGGGTTCTTCCCACGCGAGGATCTGGTCGTGGACACCGCGGACCACACCTACGTGCCGATCCTGACTGAGATGATGCCGTCGAACGAGCCGATGCAGGTCGCTTATTTGCACCTGGACCCGCAAGGCAACACCGTAGACACGATGCCCGTCCCGAGCCTCACGGACGAGCCGCGGCTCGCCTCGATGGAATCTGCCTTCGCCGAGCAGTTGATGATGACGGTGCGTGGGTTCATGGACCCGTCGAAGGAACACGCCGTGAGTCCGCTGGGCTACATAGTCGTCGGCGTCAACGACGACTACTCGTTCGACGTCCGCTGGCCCGACGGACGGACCGTGCGGATCGAGCGTGCCTACGAGCCCGTCCTCTACACGCCCGAGGAGCGCGCCGAATGGGAGGCGGTCTTCGACTGGTACAGGGAGACCGGCTATCCCGTCGACTTGGGGACGGTGCCAGAGCGCAAGCTCCCCTACGCTTCCCTTCTGACCGAGGAGGGTGGCCGCATCTGGGTGCGTCGCCACGTGGAG
>JBDHJU010000124.1:0-14637 GCA_039586755.1 Gemmatimonadota bacterium
CGCACGAGTTCCGCCCACCCGAACAGCTCGAAGCCGGTGTCGGTCGGCTGACCGGCGCGGTCACAGACGACGGAGCTGGACACGAAGAGACGGCGCCCGATAACATCGATTCCCCGACCATCTTGTTGGTCGACGATCACGCCGAGCTTCGCGCTTACGTCGCCAAGCATCTGCAAGCCGCCTCGTACCGGGTCGTCGAGGCCGCCACCGGCGGCGAGGGACTGCTACTGGCTCGGCAGGTGGTTCCCGACTGCATCGTCAGCGACATCATGATGCCGGGCCTCAACGGCCACGCCTTTTGCCGGGCGCTGAAGAACGATCCCGAGCTGGATTTCGTGCCCGTCATCCTGCTCACCGCCAGGGCGGGCCACGAGCACAAGCTCGAAGGCCTGTCCGAGGGAGCCGACGACTACCTCACCAAGCCGTTCAACGTAGGCGAGCTGGTTGTACGGGTCGGCAACCTGATCGCCTCGCGCCAGCGGCTGCGCGAGCGCTTCCGGCTGCGAGCCGAGCTCCGTCCGGCACCGGTAGAGGTACCTTCGCGCGACGAGGCTTATCTCGATCGCATCCGGCAGGTGCTCGAGGCGCACCTGGCCGACAGCGATTTCAGCGTCGATGCGCTGGCCGCCGCCGTATCACAGAGCCGGTCGCAGCTCTACCGGCGGTTGAACGAAGTGTTGGGCCAATCGCCCAGCGCGATGATTCAGGGTTTCCGACTGGAGCGCGGCGCCGACCTGCTGGCAGCAGGGGTGGGGACGGTGAGCGAGATAGCCTACGGTGTCGGGTTCAAGAGCGTTTCCCACTTCTGCCGGCGGTTCCGGGCACGCTACGGGATGTCACCATCCGCCTACACCACGGAAATCGGCGCCCGCTCGGAAGGATGACCGGGGTGGACCTTTATCACGGTCGATGAACGCGGGACACTCTGCCCACTACTGCCTCCGCTCTAACCGCGGTCCCTGGGAGAGTGTGATGGTCAAGTCGAGCACGTCACCGCGTTGCAGATCAATGATATGGCGTATACGGCAACCTGCTGGCCGACCTGGTTGACCGCGTGTACTATGATGTCGCTTTCGTCCGGTTCGATGCCTCGACCCGACTGACCGCCAGCGCAACCGAGCGACACCAGAAGGCCGAGGATCGGGAGAAGATACGTGCGTTTCATCAAGTGTCCCTCCATGAGAAGCGGCCGTGCTTGCTGCGTGCTACCGCAAGCGACGGAAGAACGTCGATGTGGCGATGTTGGGGGGGATGGTGAGGTGTATTACCTCCCCCGGGTTGACACTGAGGTCATCAGAGAGATACTGCCCGGTCTCGGCGATGAATGAGATCTCGAACTCCAGCCGCCGCGGTTTCCAAAGAACAGGAATGATCTGGCTCTCGGTGTGGCCCACGAAGAGACCCAGAGAGTAACGTTCTCCGCCGTCATAGAGAACGAACACCCGCGCGTCGTAGAAGTGATCATTGATAACCCGGACATAGATGCTGTCTTGGGTGACCGGCGACCTGGCTGGCTCGACCTCTACCTCCTTGTCGCTGGTTCCGGCGCACGCTGCGATGGTCACCGCGATGAAGTACAGCGCGATGGAACTGGCGATGTATCGCATAGGGCGGTCTCCCGCTTGTGATCGGGCGTCGCTCAATAGCAACCTGAACGGCGCAATAAGGCCCTCTCAGGGATTGCGGCGCCAGCCCCTGCGCGTCCAAATCGCGATCACGCCGCACTGTGTGGCGGTGCTCGTGCCGCCGAAGCGAACCGGAACCTGGGACGCGCGCCGGTACACCTCGACCGCCTCGACATCCTCAGGTATCACGAAGTCATCGAGCGCAATCTCCGGCCGGTTTGACGGATCGGCTTCGGCATCCGTCGGCTGCTCCGGGAAGCCGTAGATGTCTGTACCGCGAACCCGGGCGTCGCCGAGAATGACGATGAGGCCGTCCACGAAGACCCTCGGGTGGCATGCACCGCCCATCGACAGCACCGAGCCACGGAACGACAGGCCCGAGCGGGAAAGCCCACTCGAGGATGGTACGACCCGTACTCCTGGTATATCAGAGAGCAAGTCGGTCAAGCGAGCCGGTGCACGCCTCTCGATCTCGTCGCGGGTGATGAAGTGCCCGAAGTCGGCCTTCTGGCGCTCAAAGAACCCGACTCGGTCGAGGAATGATTCATATCCCGCGGCCGGAACTGTAACCTCGACCGGCTCCAGCTCGAAGGGCATGGCAGGCAAGTGATATTCAGCCTCCCAATCGTCCCCGGCGCGCAAATCGATGGGGCCGTCGACCCAAGGGCGATAACCGAAACTACGCGCTTCAACGAAGTACCGGCCGGGGCCCGGTGCCTCCAGCCGAAACGCGCCATCTTCACCGCTGACTACCGAGACGACTCCGCTCCCCTGCACCGGAACCAGGGTGAGCGTACCTCCGGCGATCGGCTCATTGCTGGTCAGGTCGAGCAGGCGGCCGCGGACGACCTGACCCTCCACTGGGTGAGTCAGCCCTGCAATAAGGAGTATCCCGACCACGACACTCGAGAATCTCATCGCTCGGCCTCGACGATTGCGGTCACCAGCGCACTGACGCAACCCCACCTGTCCCTTTGAAGGCTGTTACCCCTGCCCGAGCCCAACGATCCGCTCTGCAACGTCAAGATGATTCTAGAGAAGTGGGAGGTGCAATTTGCACCTCCCACCACTCACTTCACTCCTTTCCGCTCTGCGTACCCTCCGCCTTAGATGATCCCTGCCGGAGGCGAAAGCGGGTCCGCGGGCTTGTCCAGGCCCGCGTTCCCTTCATACTCCGACAGCGGCAAGGGGTAACATGTCCAGACATCGTAGACGGCCGGCGGCCGGTCGGGATTGGGATGCGGCCCCGTCGGGAAGAAATCCCCGACACCGTCCCGTTTCCACCTGCGCAAATCGCCCAACCGGAGCCCACCCATGTACAGGTCCCGACCCCGCTGACGCCGCAACTCGGCAAACCAATCGGCCCCCAGGTAGGGACCTTCATTGCCGACGGCACGGCGCGCGTCGACGAACGCCTGAAGTCCTGCGTCGGTGGGTGTCTGGCGTGCGATCGCCTCATACATGTGATGCTGGGCCTCGAGACCGTCCGCCAGGAGAACGTTGGTTCCCTGCTGTACCAGGATCACGTCCCCATTGTCTCCGTCCCCTTCGTTCGCCCCGCCCATCGTGCAGTTGGGGCACGCAGGCGATTGCGGCGCAATGGTCTCGCCAGTATAGCCCTCGAACCGGAGCCCCTGGTACGGCTTGTACAGCAACGTCGATTGGTCGTGGCCCGTCGAGTAATCCGAAGTGTGCTGAATCCGCGGGTCGGTTTGCGTATCGATCAGACCCTGATCGCCGTAGACTCCCTGCAAGAACGCCGGGTGCACGCCAATCGTGTGGTTCGCCCCGTGCAGCTCGTTGAACAGGTTGTTGTCGAGCGCCGGGTCGGCGGCGGAATACTCGACCCAATACCCGGTCCAGTCCGTGGGCACCTGGCCAGCGTAGTTTATCACGTCGGACCAGTTCCCGAGGGAGAGATGCGCGCGCGCAAGTCCAACGTGGGCCGCGTACACGATGTCCAGCGCCCCTGCTGTTGTCCCCACGTCGATCGCCCGCTCGAAATGCGGGATCGCCATGGGTAGAAGCTCGTCGTGGGTGTAGAGCGTGGTGCCAGGATTGTCGGGATCTTCCGAAAGCACCGCCTGGCAGAACGTCTCCGCCATGAACACATACCCATAACCGGTCAGCATCGAGACGAGCGCCACGCGCGAATCCGTCAACGTATCGGGTGAGTTGACTGCGAGCTTCTCGAGCGCATTGTACCCGTTGCGTATGAACTCACTCTGGTTCGACCAGATCACGTCAACAGGTCCCTCGTTGTAGATAACGATTCGCTGATTGTTGCGCTGCCAGTCTTCCCAGTTGAGTCCGGTTACTTGTTCGTCCGTGAGGAAAGTAGAGCCCTGGGTGTTGGACTCCTCATCCCCGGACATGGTTTCCGCCAAGAGCGCGAGCACACCAGCGACCTGGGCATCCAGCAACTGTTCGTCAAACAGGTCCTCGGTGTCGATCTCAGCCGGGTTATTGACTTGCAAGACCTCGTCACAGGCGGAGAATGGCACCAATAGGAATGCCAAAGCCAGCATCCCCGCCCACCGTGCGATCGTTCTTTTTCGCATGATGCCGCTCTCCGTTAGTAGTTTATTTGGATGGCTATGGACACTCGGCGCGGTGGCGGCACCGAGGCGTAATCCAACACCTCGAAGCGGTTGCCCGGCCCGCCGCCGTCTTGCGTTGTCCGCGACCACAAGACCTCCGGATCTCCGGGACCGTCATACTTCGTCCACGTGACCAGGTTCCGCGCCGCCACGGTGATGTTCCAACGCCCATCGCGGAACGGCCCACCCCAGCTTCCCGGGATCGTGTAGGTGAAGGAGAGCTCACGAATCTTCAGGAAATCCGCCGCCATGATCGTCGACTCGGTCTCCCGGGTCTCGGCCACGGCGAGATCTACCGGGTCTGCGTCTGGGTTGGCGACTTCCCAAGTGTTCTGGTTCGACCGCCTCCTGATCTCGCAGATCGCGCAGTACTGGTAGTGCCCACCTTTGTAGTCCATGTTCGCGAAGATTCGCAGGTTGCCAAAGATCGTGAAGGTGTTCGATAGACCGAACTCCCTCGTGGGGTACGGTGAACCGACGTACCGCTCCTGGCAGGTTCCGCCGTACCCGTCCGGATCCTCCGTGTCGGGCCAGGTGCACGACGTTTGGAGGTTCGCGTTGCCGCTACCATCGATGACCGGGTCCCCATTCGCGTCCCGCTCGACATCGTTGGCCCACATCGCGCCAAGGGGGTAGCCTTCGCGATGGCGTTGCACGTCCGCGAACGCCCCGAAGATGACCTCATCCCGTGTCCCTCCGAACGAGACCAGCTCGTTCTTGTTCGAGGTGAACGAGAAGGTCAAGTCCCACGCGAAGTTGCGGCGGAGCACCGGCGTGCTCGTCAGGAGAATCTCCCAGCCCGAGTTCGCGATCTCACCGATGTTCACCAAGTGAGTTCCGTTGAAGCCGCTGGATGGCGGATCCGGGATCTCCATCAACGCGTCTTTGGTATGCTGGTTGTAGTAGGTCAGCTCCAGTCCGACCTTTCCAGTGAACAGAGACGCGTCAAAGCCGGTTTCCCACTCACTGCCCGTCTCGGCCTTGAGGTCCGGGTTACCGTACTCAGACGGCCTCAACGCGCTCGTCGCTTCGTCTCCGACTGTCACGACGTCTACGTCCGACGTCCGGTCCGCAGTGAACGGTGGCGGGGCGTTCCCAGCCTGCCCCCAGGCGAACCGAAGCTTCAACTCGTCCGTCTGCGGCAGGTTGAACCAGTCCTCGTCTGAAATGATATACGACAGAGAGAACTTGGGATACGCGACCATCGAGAAGTTCGCGCCGAATGCCGAGTTATCGTCGAAGCGGACGGCGCCCGTGACGAACAGCCTGTCGCGCCAGCCGATCTGTTCCTGCAGGTAGAATCCCAGGGACGTCTGTTCGTTGAACGCTTCGCCCCCGTAGTTGTTCGCTGCCGAGCTCACCAGGTTCACGCTGTTCGCAACCAGCCCGTCGCCGCGCGCCGAGTATCGCCTGTACTGCCGCGCGTTGAGCTGAACGCCGGCGGAGAAGCGCGAATTGAAGTCGTCTGTCAGTCGGGCCCTGGCGGAGCCTGAGTAGTCGAACGTCCAGGTGTGTGTGTTCCGCAGCCAGTGGTTGACCTCGCCCGTCTCTTCCGGCGAGCCCCACTTGCCTATCGAGTCTATCTGGAAGAATGTGGTTTCTCGGACGTCGTACTTGTCCAGTCCCAAGACAACGCGGTTCTCGAGCCACGGGAATGGATCCCAGCTGGCCGTGAGCCCGATGGTGGTTCGTTCCTCCCGCGACTGCCTATCGTACTCGTTGCTCTCATAGGGTCCGAAACCGTGGAAGCCGGGCTCCCAGCTATCATCGTATGCCCGTGCGCGACCCCGGTAGGCGTTGCGCAGGATCCCGTCCGACGCGTTGTCACTCAGCGGCAAACGCAAATGGTTTCGCGTGTAGCCAAAGTTGACGCCGAAGTTGAGCGTGCCACTGGGCGTAAACTCGAAGTTGGCCCGACCGCCGGTACGCCTATTGAAGTTGTTGAAGAAGACGCCGTCCTCGTTCATTTTGTTGAACGAGAGGTAGTAGTTGAACAGTTGAGCGCCCCCCCGGGCCGACAGCTTGAAGTCGTAGCTTTTGCCGGTGCGAATTCCCGCAGGGTGCCGCTTTAGCGGATTGTCGGTTATGACGAACGTCTCGCCCCAGCTGGGATCGCGCAGGATCTCCGACTCGGGAATCCCCGTCACCGGGCCATTCGGACCTTCCCAGACTATCGAAGAGGGGTCTTCACACCCGGGGTACCTGCCGCTCGTGTTGGCGATCCGAGAAGCGTTGCACTGGTAAAACGTGGCCGGAGTCTCCGTCTGCCAGGAAGAGCCGCCGTACTCGAAGCTCGTCGACCACCGCACGCGATCCGTCTGCATGCCCTTCTTGGTGATGATCTGGATCACGCCACCAGCCGCATCGGCACCGTACAACGTCGCCGCCGCCGGTCCCTTGATGACCTCGATCCGCTCGATGTCGGCCGGGTCGATGAACTCAAGGGGGCTACGGTTCTGGACGGTCGAGTTGGTCGTACCCTGCGCTGTTACGGGGGTCCCCTCGAACCGAATACCATCGATGTAGTAGACCGGCACGTACCCCGCGTTCAGCGATCCCGCGCCACGGATCCTGACGTTCGAACCCGTGCCGGAGAGGCCTGAGTTCTTGTACATCGTGAGGCCGGGCGCGCGGGCATTGAGCAGCTCCTGCACGTTGGCGATCGGAGCGGCCGGAACCAGGTCCTCGACGGAGAGGAACGTGACCGCGTTACCGATCTCGCGCTTCTCCACCCCGCCGGCCGTGCCGGTCACGATTATTGCTTCCATCTCGATCGGCGCTCGAGCCAGCGAGAAGTCCTGAACAGCGACCTGGCCCGTCGCCACCGTGACCTGTGCCAGCGTCTCATGGTACCCGTATGTGCGTACTTCTATTGTGTACTGTCCCGGAGCGACGTTGCGGAACTCGTATTCGCCCTCGGGACCGGTTCGGGTCTCCCGGTCCAGTTCGACAATCCGGACGATGGCTAACTCCAGGGGCCGCAGGGTCCCCTCACCGATGACCGTGCCGCGGATCGTGCCTCCGACCTGGCCCGCTGCCGTGCCGACCCACACGGCACTCAGGCACAGAACAGCGACAGCCGCAGCCAGCCACCTAGTCACACACTTCGAGGTATGCATGTGCACCTCCACTGTGACGAGGGATAAAAAGACCTCTTGAGAAGGAGCCACTTCCCAACTCCTCTCATGAGAACCTGCCTGGAGGCTGCAGCCAATTTCTGACGTGTCCGTTATTATATGTGGTCAATGGCTGTCCACGCAACGGGCAAGGCAGTAGCGCTGGCAGGAGCGGGAAAGCCGCACACAAGACAGGAGTGGAACCATGCTGAGGACGTGTCTTCGACACCTTCTTCCGCTGGCAGGGCTGATCTCGATCTGCGGGATAAGCCCCTTGGCCGCCCAGGATAGCGGAGACATTGGCGGGCGGGTCGTGGACCCGGCTAGCGGGACCGACCGCGTGCAGAACGTGCTCATCCGCGGCGATCGGATCGTCGCGATCACGGACGGGCCGGTGACGGCGAGTCGGGTGATCGACGCTTCGGGCCTGGTGGTCACGCCCGGCTTCGTGGACATCCTGGCCCGGATCCGGCCTGATCAGGAGCCCCAACGTTACAAGATCAAGGATGGCGTCACCACAGTGGTCAGCATGCACGGCGGGCCCGTGGACATCCCGGGCTGGTACGCGGCCTTCGAGGCCGAAGGCTCGCTAGTGAACTACGGCACAGCGGTGGGGCACCCCGATGTGCGCGAGGCGGCAGGCGCGACGGATCTGTATGCGCCGGCGAGCGAGCCCCAACTCGCGCGGATGCGCGAGATCGCAGCCCAGGCGATCGCTTCCGGCGCCGTGGGGATCGGCTTCGGGATCAACTACACACCCGGCGCTTCCTACGAGGAGATCATCGAAATGTTCGACGTGGCCGCACACCACGATGTGCCCGCCCACGTCCATTCGCGCTACAAAGGCTCGGTATTTCCCGAGACCATCGTTCAGTCGGTTCAGGAAGTCATCGCCGCGGCGGCGATCACCGGGGCCAGCGCCCAGGTCGTCCACCTCGCATCGTCGGCGATTGGCTCGATGGACGCGTCGCTCGAGATGATCGAGGGCGCTCGCCGTCACGGGATCGACGTCATGGTCGACATTCACCCGTACCTAGCGAACAGCACACGGTTGGAGTCGGCACTCTATGATCCGGGCTGGCAGGAGCGCTTCGGTGGCGTCACCTACGACTCGATCATGCTCGTCGATACGGGTGAGCGGTTGAACGAGGAGACCTTCGGGTACTGGCGCGAGAGGGGCGCCACGATCATCACCTTCTTCATCCCGAAGCAGGAGATGCTGATGGCGCTGACGCATCCCTACGTGATGGTGGCAAGCGACGGCGTGATCGTCGACGGGTTGGGACACCCGCGTGGCGCCGGTACATTCGCCCACCTGCTGGGCCAACTGACACGTGAGGAGGGCCACCTCACCCTCATGGAAGCACTGCGAAAGATCACGCTGATGCCCGCCCAGCGGCTGGAACGGGGGGTACCCTCGATGCGATACAGGGGCCGGCTGAGTGTCGGCGCGTACGCCGACATCACGGTGTTCGATCCGAACACGATCATCGATCGAGCCACCTATCTGGATTCGGCACGGTACTCCGAAGGCGTGCACTACGTCTTGGTGAATGGGACCGTCGTGCTCGACCACGGTGAGTTTGTCGACGGAGTGGCACCGGGCCAGGCGGTTCGGCACCCGAGCAGCGGAGGTCAGCCTTGAGAACGTCGGTGGTCTCTCGCGTCCTCCTCCTAACCGGCTTGGCACTCCCGGGGTGTCAGCCCCGGGCACCGACGGCGGAGCATCCCGCCTACCGACCGGAGCAGCTCAGCCGCTCGGCCCACGGCATGGTGGTGAGCGGCTCCCAACTCGCCACTGACGTGGGCGCAAAGGTACTGGAGTCGGGGGGAAACGCGGTGGACGCTGCCGTCGCCACGGCGTTTGCACTTTCGGTCGTCGAGCCTTCCATGTCCGGGCTCGGCGGCCGCACCCAGATCCTGCTACGCTCCCCGGAGGGGGAGTTCTTTGGCGTGGACGGCACCACCGAGGTGCCGGACGGAGCGCCGGCCGAGCCGGCGGAGGAAGAGGATCTCTACGGCTACCCCACCATAGGGGTTCCCGGCACGGTCGCGGCGCTGGCCATAGCGCACGCCGCCTACGGCACGCGGTCGTGGGCTGAGCTCATCGCGCCTGCCATCGCGCTCGCCGAAGGGGGCTTCGCGTTGACTCCCGAGGAGGCTGAGCGGATCGCCGGCGTCGCGGAACAGCTGCGGGAGTTCGAGGGCTCCTCTCGCTATTTGCTCAAGCCCGACGGCCAGACGTACGCGGCCAACGAACGGCTTGTCCAGTCCGATCTCGCCCGCACTCTGGGGGCCATTGCCGAAGCCGGTGCGGACGTGTTCTACCGCGGATGGATCGCTGACAGCATCGCCGCCGACATGCAGCGCCGTGGCGGGTTCGTGGGCGCGGAGGACCTCGCGCGGTACGAGGCGCGCCGCTCGCAGGTCGTGCGGGGCAGCTACCGGGGCTACGACCTCGTGGGCACTTACCTCCCCGCTTCAGGAGCCACCACAATCGAGGCGCTACATATCCTCGAACAGTTCAACCTCACCGATCGGGCAGGGACGCCCGAGTGGATGGCGCTCACCGCGCAGGCCTTGCTCCTGAGCTTCGAGGACCGCACCAGGGACCTGGGGACGCCCGCCCGGCAGGCGGATGTCCTGGTCTCGAAGGATTGGGCGGTCTCGCGCGCCACGGAGGTGGAAGACCCCAGGGCAGTCGAGTCTGTCGTCCTAGTTCCCAGCCGCCAGGCTTCGCCCGTGAGGCTCGAACCCGCGTACACGACCCATCTGTCCGTCGCTGATCGGGAGGGCGGATTGGTGGCGCTGACGCAGTCGCTCGGGCCCACCATGGGCTCCAAGGTGGCGGCTCCGGGCCTCGGATTCGTGTACGCGGCGACGATGGGCTACCTGGGATCGCAGCCCCCGGGTGCGCGCCCCTTCTCGTCGCAGTCACCACTCATCGTGCTGAAAGACGGAGAGCCGGCGTACGTGCTGGGTGCCGCGGGAGCCCGACGCATCATCTCCGCGATAGTGGAGGTCGTGAGCCGCGTCGTGGATGAGGAACTCTCGCTAGCGGAGGCGATGGCACTACCCCGCTTCCATCCGACGCCCGCGGTGATCTACATGGAGGGCCGGCGCGCGGCCACGTGGTCGGCGGCGGATATGGCCGAGTTGGCGAGCTTCGGCTTCACTCCCGAGGCCCGGGCTTCCGCACCTTATTTTGCGCGGATTCACGGAATCGAGTTCGATAATTTGACCGATGCGTACGTCGGCGTCGCGGACCCGCGCGGGGCCGGCAGTTCTCGCGGAGCGCGCCGCTGAGCCATGCTCTGGGGCAATTGCAACCCTCGGAACCAATCCGGGGCACTTGGGTACTCTGGCCAACGAAGTCCCCCTCCGCCCGGACCCCACTCCTCTCCCTACAAAGGAGGCCCAAGATGGCCGCAAAGTATCTTATCGCCCGACGATTGAAGGAGCGCGCGAAGGCGCTGAAGGTCCGCATCAGCCCAGCCGCAATCGACGTCGTCGATGGCCACATTCAGGACATGCTGAAGAAGGCTGCCGAGCGGGCGAAAGAGAACAAGCGTAAGACCATCATGCCGCACGACATCTGAGACAGCAGCGACTGCATCTCGAACGGTTGAAGGCGCCGCCAGGCGCCTTCATACCGAGCACCACTGACAGCCGGAACACACCGCGATTGACAACTCTCGGTCGGAATAATCATGATTGCCCTGTCTCATCCTCAGAGGCTTGTGCATGATGGAGGAAACCGACGACAATCGCGGTGCTTGCCGATCCTGGTGGCGCAACTGCGCCGTCGCGACGGACAGCGAGATCCTGGCGATCGACCGCCTGGAAGACGCGATCTCTCCCCTGGCCCCCGGCGTTTCACGCACCCGGGAGCTCATCTCCACGCTGGAGCTCTGCCACCACAAGGCGGAGAGATGGGTCACCAACATTGTTTTCGCGATCGCCTCCGGGGACACGGCCAAGGGGCTCGGCACGCGACCGGCCGGCGTCACCCACCCGATGGAGCGCACCTGGGAGAGCGCCTGCGCGGTACTCTCGGGGTGGTGCGCGGGATGTCCGGCCGGCTCGGTCGACCTCAGCGTCGGAGACAGGCCGGCAAGTGAGCTGCTGGCACGTCTCGGGCCCCGCTCTCCCCTGAAGGAGTGGCAGGTCCAGCGGATCATCGAACGGACCCGCGAGCTCATCGGTTGGCCCGGTTCGCGGGACGAGGCGGCCGGTGGCTACGTACCTCTGCTGGAGGCCGGCAGAGAATACGAATCGATCCGGCGCACGGACTGCCCCGAGCGATACCGGGAGCAGGCCGACTTCTGGCAACAGACCGTGCAGACGCGAATCCTCGATACGGAACTCGGCGATTATCATTCCGTGTACGGTGATCTGGGGTACGGCGAGCAGGCTATGCTGTCTCTGGCCACGGCGATCGACATGTTGTGGCCGTGTCACTGGGACTATGTCCAGAACCTCGAGACCGTCCTGGGTGTGATCGGCGGCGATCCGAATCCGCGACGTCCTTTCGCCTTCTGTGCCCGCAACATCAAGCTCTCTCCCATCCGTGAGCGCATGAAGACCGTCAGTCACACGCTCCAGGTCTTCTGCCGGGATCGACCGCCCGACGATGATCTGGATGCGGAGCTGCTCGCGTCGCTCGGGGAACCTTCCAGGCAGGGGCAATGGCTGGCCTCGTCCCTGGACAAGACCATCCGGCTGCAGATGGACCTGTGAGCCGACCGTCCGGCGTTACATCCCGGTCGCCTCAGGGGCAGCGAAAGGAAACTGCCGTTAGCCAAGTCGGACTATTCAAACAGCTACTAATCCAGTCCATATCGCAGTTCAAGGAACCGACGCATTGGAAGCTGCGCATCCCCCTGGTTCAGCATCATGACAACAAAGAGGTCCCTCTCCAGATAGTACACGCTCGCCGAAAGGTGGCCGATGGATCTCCCGAACCGTTTCGCGTCTCAGGCTTCGCCAGCGACCTTGCGACCGGGTGGTCCTACAACATCCCCGGGTTCGTGCCCTTTCAACCAGACAATGTTCTCATCGGGATCGTACTCGATCCACGCGCAGGGATACGACGGACCGTGCCCTGAATTGACAACGCAGAGATCCTTCCACTGTTTCTTCCCATCGATTACAGTCAGAAGTTCAAATCCTTTGCTCTCCCACTCATCGAGCATGTCTTGGAGATCGTATGGATTCATGCATCCATCTCGGAAGAGATGGCCGTCTTGCCAGGTTGTATCGGTGACTAAGGAGAACTGACTCTCAAAGATGTCTTCGCCGAGTTTCTCCCGGATCTTCTTCACGGGAACAATCACATTGCAGAACTCAAGCTTGATCGCCATGTAATCTCCACTGATCGAGGCTCAGCGGACGTAGAGCGCCTGCTGAGCGTGAAGGATGAATAGGTGAGAGTGCCCGGCGACTAACCTTCTACCCACCCGGGTCAGCGATCGGCCTCGACCAGGAAGAGCCCCGTCCACTCGCCGTGATGCCAGGTGATGCCGCCGATCACCGTCCCGTTCTCGGCGAGAAAGAGGCGATAGCGGTCGAGCCCCAGAATCGCGTTCGGATCAGCCTTCTCGTAGCCCTCCATGAGAAGGACGCCGGAGGCCGGGTCGAACGTGCCCCTGACATACTCGATCCCAGTGAGTCCGATTTTCGAGCGCTCCTCCTTCCGCGGGGATTGCTCGAGCGTCCAAGTGATCTGCCCCTGCACGCCGTAGTCGGCCCCCATCTCGAGGCGCATCGCGGCCGCGTAGGAATAACCCTCGGGCGCGACCCAGGATCCGGACCAGCTGCCGGCGACGCTGGCAGCGCCCGCGGCCTGAGCCGGCTTCTCGGTCTGTGCGGCAGCGGCCCGGGGAAGGACGAGGAAGAGCGGGGCGCAGAGGAGCGGCAACAGATGTGTGGCTCGGCATCCAAGTAACATACGGTGGTCTCCTGCAGAAGGGAGATGGGGCGGGAGGCTGTCGATACACTCGCCACGGCGCTTCGGTTCCGTGATCGCGGAGGGCCGGTGGATAGCGCCGCGGCGCAGGGCCCCAGAACCCCGGCTGTACTATTATAGATTCCCTAAGACGACTGACCCTACGCAGGCGACGACATCGGGTTGGCGGCACGTGGGTATAGACCGCTGCCCAGCAGAGGGATATAGATTGGCACATGGCTGAAATCCGGTTCACGATAAAACGCGCGCTTCCAACGCCCTCGGCGGCCAGCGGGTCGTTCGAGCGCGAGGAGCGAGAGCTGCTCTGGTCCCGCTGCCGCGTCCTCTTCCTGACGGGGCTCGCCATCAGCCTGGTCGCGCTTGGCGTCAGACTGGCCCTGCCCTCATCCGAACCTCCCCTGATCAGCGGCCTGCTCCGCCTCGAGTTCATCCTCGGTGTGCCGGCCCACGCCTTGTCGTTCGGGCTGGCGCTGGGGGCGCTCTACCTGGTAGGTGAGAGCCGGCGCTTTCTGGGGACGATCGCTTTTGTGACCACGGCCTTCAACCTAGCTCTGGCCATCGCCAGCCACGCGGTCTCTTACCCGGCCACCGACCCGGTCTTCGGGGTGTCGCTGATCCTGTTTCTCACGGCGGCGTTCCTTCCCTGGCCCACGCGCAACCAGGTCGCGCTGGGTGCGCTGGTGACGATCTGGTATCCAGCGCTGCAGCTCCTACTCTGGACCTCACTTCCCGAAGCCCGGACGTTCTGGGCGGAACAAGGCGGAGCCGGCGAGTTCCGCCACCACCTGATCTCGGGCGTGATTGGGATGGCGATACTGGGCGGCGCCTCTGCCGTCGTCAGCCAAACGCTCTACAGCCTGCGACGCACGGCCTTCACGGCGGAACGTCTCGGCAACTACTTGATCCACAAGGAGCTGGCCAGCGGCGGAATGGGTCACGTTTTTCTGGCGCGACATGCGCTGCTGTGCCGCCCCACGGCGGTGAAGCTGATGCGCGCCAACGATCGAGAGCAGGAGACGGCTCTTGCCCGGTTCGAGCGTGAAATTCGGGTGTCGGCGACGCTCACGCATTCCAACACGATTACGATCTACGACGTAGGCCGGACTCCGGACCGGAGTCTCTACTACGCGATGGAGTATTTGGAGGGCCTCGACCTGCAGCAGCTCGTCGAGCGGTTTGGCCCCGTCGAGCCGGCTCGGGTGATCTACCTGCTCAAGCAGGTGTGCGGCTCGCTCTCCGAAGCGCACTCGCGAAACATCATCCATCGGGACATCAAACCGTCCAACATATTTCTGACGCGGCGCGGCGACGTGTACGATTTCGTCAAG
>JBDHJU010000041.1:0-39358 GCA_039586755.1 Gemmatimonadota bacterium
GCAATCCCCTGACGGTCATGAAGATACCGACCCCGCAGAACGGGGTCAGGAACAGGAGGAAACAGCCGTAACCGATGACTGTCTTGGCGCCCATCCGAGCTACCTTCAGAGAAGAGCGTATGACGATTGACAACGGCGGCGCGTAGCCGGAATAATAGGGATAGGCGTTAAACGCGCCGTCTCCCGCATAGCTTGCTCGGCTCAAGAATGACGGCTTACTACTGGCTCGGTGCCATCCTATCGATTCTGGCCCTGGCCCTCCTGCTCGCGGGGGGGTACATGGCGATGGTGCGCCGACGCCGCCTGAAGACCCCTCCGCAGAAGGGCTGGCTCACCGACGATATGGTCGAACAGATCATCGATCACGGTAGGCTGAGCGAGCGGCAGGTGCCGGAACGGGCCCTCGATCTGGAACAGATTGCCAAGGAAGAGGAGCGGTTCTGGACGGAGACCTGGGACGAGCCGGATCACTACTGGGACTAGCCTGAGGCCCGACCCTACGCCGACCGCTACTCGGCCAAAAGCTCCAGAATTTCCTCAGTTTCTGGGAACCGTCCTACGCTGAGCTTGGAGTATATCAGCTCGCCGTCCCGGCATACCTCGAAGGCGCCGCCGCCTCCCTTGATCAGCTCGACTTCGGTGTCGGCGTTGTGCTTGCGGATCTCGTCCGCCAAACTGGCGGCCCGGGGTCCGAAGTTTCAAACGACGCAGTATTCGATGCTGACGTGCATTGACTCTCCTAGTCGTGGTCGTGATCGCCCGCCCCTCTGTTGACCCTTTGCGCGGGCCGCTCTAATTTGAGCCGCGGTCCTCCACCGCCGCAAGCGATCTTCGGCCCGGTCGATTACGTCGGGCAAGGGATTTTCTGCCTATAACGGCTCGCAAATGCCTTTTTTGCTCGGTTTCCTAGAACGTCTGTTCGGCAAAGCCGAAAGCCGCGAGGATCGTACGGCGGCTGCGGTTATGGCCAGCGACGACCTGGAGCGGATCGAGGAAGAGCTCAAGAAGATCGGACACGGCTACGAGGCCGCCCGGCTGCTCAACCGCGCCGGCGACCTCTATCTGGTCAAAGGTGACCGACAGAGCGCCCTGGGGCGCTACGGCGACGCCATCGACGCCTACCTGCAGTCGGGGGAATACGATAACGCGATGGCCGTGTGCCGGAAGATTATCCGCGTGGTACCCGAGGTGATCCGAACGCGCCGGACCCTGGCCTGGCTCTGCCTGGGGAAGGGGTTCCTCGAGATCGCACGCGAGCACATCGAGGCGTACACCACGGCATCCATCGAGGCCGATCTCGAGCCACTCGCCGTGCAGCACCTGCTGCTCATGGCCCAGTACATCGACCGACCCGAGTTCCGTGACTTCCTGGCCGAGAAACTGGTCGAGCTCGGCGATCCCGAGGCGGCGCAGCGGGTCCGCGAGGGCAAGGCCGCCGAAGGCGTCCGGGCCGCCGGCTGGACACCGGTCGTCTTCGCTGCCATGCTCACGCCGGAGGAGTTGCGCAAGGCGGCAACCGAGGGCTTCGAGATCAAGGCGCCCACCGGCGAGGTGGGCGGTGACGAATTCGAGAGCCTGCTGTTCGATCCCGAGGGGGCAGCCAGGGCGCAGATGGCGGAGATAGAGGCCGCCGCGCAGACGGGGTCCGCGCCAGAGGAGAAGGCTGCGGCCGGGGACGAGGAGGAAGAGCCCGAGGAAGAGCCCGAGGAAGAGGAAAAGGAAGAGAAAGCGAGAAAGAGGAAGAAGAGTAAGAAGAAGAAGAAAAAGAAGAAGAAGAAAGGGGAGGACGAGGACGAGGAAGAGGAGGAGGAGGAGGAAAGAGAGGAGGAAAAAGAGGACGAAGAGAGCGAGGAAGAAGAGGAGGAGGAAGAAGAAGAGTAGGACTGTTCCCGTTCCAGCGACGGTGGCCGACCCACCGAATCACATCTCATCAGCCCGATAACCCAACCTGCCGGACGGCGGCGACCACCTGGCTGAGCGTGCTCGCCGACGCAGCAAAGCCTATAATAAAAGGTGATGGAAGAGCACGATCGACTCCGTGCTGGGGTTCTGGAGTTCATCGGACGGGGCGTCGGCGCGCCGGCCGACGAGGAGAGCTTCGAGCGGTTGGCGCTGGAGGTCTTCGCGTACCAGTTCGCGGAGAACGAGCCGTATCGCCGCTATTGCGAGCGGCGCGGGCGGACGCCCGATGCCGTGGCTCGTTGGACCGAGATCCCCGCAGTTCCCACGGCGGCTTTCAAGGCGGCGCCGCTCGTCTGCGGCGACCCGGAAGAGGCCGAGATCGTTTTCCGGACCAGCGGCACGACAGGTGGCCCGGAGAAACGCGGTAAGCACTACGTCCGTGACCTGAAGCTCTACGAGGCTTCGGCGCTTCCTAATTTCCGCGCCCACGTGTTGCCGGAAGGCGCCTACCTGCAGATGCTCATCCTCGGTCCGACGCTTGAGGATGAGCCGAACTCTTCGCTAACCTGGATGCTGGAGCTGGTGAAGAGCGAGGCGGGTGCGAAGTCGAGTTCCAACTTCGTCGATGGAGGCGGCCTACGGGTTACGGCACTGGAGGACGCACTGGCTGCGAGTGAGTCGGGTGGGAAGCCGGTGGCGTTGTTGGGGACGGCTGCTGCTTTCTCTCACCTGCTGGAGGCACTGAAGGATCGCGGGCGAGGTGTTCGCCTACCGCCGGGTTCGCGCGTCATGGAGACCGGTGGTCCGAAACGGCGGGGCCGGGAGGTGGCGCGGGAAGAACTGTACGGCATGCTGGTAGAGCACCTCGGGCTGTCGGAGTTCTATTGTGTCGCCGAGTACGGCATGACCGAGATGTGCTCGCAGTTCTACGATAACGTATTACGAGAGCGGGCGTGCGGGCGCGCGCCGGTCTTGCGTCACAAGGTCGTGCCACCTTGGGTCCGTACGCAGGTCGTTGATGCGGAAACGCTGGAGCCGTGCCCGAAGGGCCGGACCGGCTTGCTCAAGCATCTCGATCTGGCCAATCTCGATTCGGTGATGGCCATACAGACCGACGACCTCGGGGTCGCCGGCGCCGATGGGTTCGAGCTGATGGGACGTGCGGCAGGTGCCGAGCTCCGTGGTTGTTCCATCGCTATGGACCAATGGCTGAGCGCACAGCGCTAGACGCATACTGGGTGCCGGAGGGAGCGAGTCGAGCGATCGGCCCCTTCGGCGATCCAGGCCTTGAGGTCCAGGAGCGTGCATTGGGTCCTGGGCACGTCCCGATGCGCATCCCCACCTTTTCGCCGCATACGCTACGCGAGCTCTTGGCAGCCTTGCGCGAGAAGCGGAGCGCGGTGCTCGCCGAGCGACCAGTGCTCGAGATACTCGGCTCCATTGAAATGGCCGCCGGGCGCCTCACGAGCCCGGGCGAGCCGTTGTACGAGGAGCTGGTGGACACCTTGCCCGAGCTCACCGGCTATTCGCGGCGCATGATCGAGGTCGGACTGGAGCGGATGAGTGCCGGCTGGAGCGCCGACACACTCCGCTCGGCGATCGAGGACGAGTTCGGCGGCCTCGAGGTGCTCGACGATTTTCGGCCGCGCCCGAGCGGTGGCTTTCAGCGCGCCTTCGGCCCGCCACTCACCGTGCACCTCTTCAGCGGCAACATACCCGGCATATCGGTTAGCAGCCTGATTCGAGCGCTTTGTGTGAAGTCGGCGAGTTTCGGCAAGACGGCGGCCGGTGAACCGTATCTGGCCGTCTGTTTTGCCCGGGCGCTGGCCGAGCAGGATGCCGAGCTCGCCGGCTGCCTGGCTGTGAGTTACTGGCCGGGCGGTTCAGAGGACCTGGAGGCGGTGGCGTTTTCCGAGGCCGGCGCGGTCATCGCCTACGGCAGCGACGAGACGATCAGCGATGTCGGGTGCCGCGTACCGCCGGCTACCCGTTTCATCGGCTATCCGAACCGAGTGGGTGTGGCTCTTGTGACCCAGAGAGCCTTGTCCCGCAAGCGGGCGCCCGAGCTGGCCCGAGGCGCAGCGCTCGATGTGGCCACCTTCGATCAACAGGGCTGCGTCTCACCGCACGCGATCTACGCCGAGGCCGGTGGAGCCGTGGCCCCACTGGACTTCGCCCGTCAGCTCGGCGACGCGCTTGAGGAGCTAACGCAGGAGATCCCCCGCGGCGCGATGTCGCCCGCTGAGTCGGCGCTCATCCATCAACTGCGCGCGCACGCCGAGATCCGCGGCGCCACGATACTAGCCGGCGAGCGCGGCACGGAGTGGACGGTGATCGTCGAAGAGAGCGCCGAGTTCGAGCCGTCACCGCTCAATCGGGTGATCCGCGTCTGTTCCGTCGATGATCTGTCCGACGCGGTCTCGGCGCTGGAGAAGGTGGGTACTCACCTGCAGACTGTGGCGGTGGCGGGTGAGGGAGACGAAGTGAGGTCGCTTGCCGCGCGGCTCGGCGCCATCGGCGCGACACGTATTGTGCCGGTGGGAGAGGCGGCCTGGCCGTCGCCTCACTGGCATCACGACGGTCGCTTCCAGTTCATGGACCTGGTTCGCTTCGTCGATCTCGAGAACGGCTAGGTTGGGGTGTTGCGGGGTGCCGTGGGCTGTCTCGCTCCATGTCGCGCGTCTCGATTGCGGGACGGGCGGCTTCGCCGCCCCGGCGCTCCGAATTACGCTCAACAACACCCCGGCACCCCCCGCGCACCGGTCGTGGAGCTTGGCCTCTAATACCGTCAAGAGTGTCCGGGACGCCTGGCCTAAAGCGAGTCGTGGTGCCCGCTCGTTGTGTGATTGAGGTTAAACGGGAGGCGCTGAAGCGAGAGGGCCCCCAAGCCGACCTGCGAGCTTTCCGCGCGCTCACTCGGCGGGTGTCACGGCCGGCAGATCGATCCTTCCCAAGCGCACCAGGATCGTGCCGCCGACCACCGCCGCAGCGCCCAACAACTGCACCCAGGTAGGCGTTTCGGATAGCACGAGCCAGGCGATGACGAGTGCCACTACCGGGATGAAGTTCGAGTAGACGGCAGTCCGGGTGTTGCCTATCTGGCGAATGCTGTAGTACCAGATGAAATAGGCGAGCGCGATGGCGAAGGCGCCGCTGTACAAGAGCGCCAGCCATGAGATCGGCCGCACCACAGTCCAATCCTGCGCCAAGAAGGACGGCACCGACACGATCGCCAGTACCAGGCCACCGATCCACATCGTCACCGCGGTCACGGGCAATGCACCGTAGCGGTGTACCAGTGGGTTCGAGCCCACCGTGTAGGCCGACCACGCGGCGGCAGCGGCGAGCACAGTGAGGTCGCCGCGCACCGTGTCCGCAGCGAAACCGACCGCCTGTGCGCCGCCCCAGACGACGAGTCCGATGCCGACCACCGAAATGACTACGCCCGTCCAGGCTATCCAGCCTACGCGCTCCTGTCGGAATGCGATGGACAGCAGTGTCGTGAAGATCGGCGTGGCGGCCAACATGAGGCTCGCGTTTCCGGCCAGCGTCCAATCGATGCCGTAGATGAAGAGCACCTGATAGACGGTGTTACCGAGCAGGCCGAGTCCGATCAGCGCCGGCCAGTGGCGACGGTCCATCGCCATCGATCGACCGCCGACCTTCACAAATATCCCCAGGAGAATCGAGGCCAGCCCAAAGCGCAGGCCGTTGAACGCCAGCGGCGACATGTCGCGCAGCGCGTACTTGACCACCGAGAAGTTGGCGGCCCAGATGAAGATGAGGACAGCCAGGGCGAGGTAGGTGAGCCTGTGCGAGGAGGTCGATTGGTCGAGCTGTCGTTTCGTCACTGACGTACTGATATTGTTGTCGCGTCTGGCTATCGGTCGGCGGCAGGGAAGCTACCCGGTCATCGCCAGAACACAATGCCACCACTCTCAGGAGCCAGTGGGATGGCCGTGACAGAACACGCACTGATACGAGCGGCACTCGCACCCGTAAGGGCGCAGCCTGACGTGCGGGCCGAGCAGACCTCGCAGGAGTTGTTGGGCGCGGTCGTGCGGGTGGTCGAGCGGAGCGGCGATTGGGCTCGCGTCAGCGGCGAAGACGGTTACCTGGGTTGGGTGCAGGAGGGTGGGCTCATCTTTTGTCCGGCTGAGCAGGCGGAGGCTTGGTGGGACGACGCCGGCGGCCGCCCGGCTGTGGCGCTCGACGCGACGTTGGCCGACGAAGCCGGTCGCGTCATCGCGCGGCTGCCCTGGGGCGCTCGGGTCGCCGTGGCGGGTGGTCTGGTGCGCCTCCCCGATGGGCGCGAAGGGCACCTGCTCGAGGGGCGGTTGGTCGATTGGAGCGAGCGGGCGCGTGACTTCCCAGCCCAGGCGCCGGTCGTCGTGGCGACGGGCTGGGAGTGGTTGGGAGTCCCGTACTTGTGGGGTGGCCGCACCCGTTGGGGGACCGATTGCTCCGGCTTTGTCCAGGCGGTCTACCGGCTGCACGGGTTCTTGCTTCCGCGCGACAGCTACCAGCAGGCCGAGATTGGTGGACGTGTTGATGCCGGCCCCGGTCTCGAGACATGCCGACCGGGCGATCTGTTGTTCTTCCACGCACGTGACTCCGACCGAATCGTCCACGTGGCGTTGTCGCTCGGCGGTGCCGAGATACTTCACGCCGCTGAGCCCAACGGTGAGGTCATGCCCGATGACCTCGCCGGTGACACCGAGCTGCAGCGGTCGCTTGCGGAGCGTGTGGTCGGCGTGCGGCGCCTGTTCACGTGATTATGCAGGCGGCTCAGGGAGTCGCAGGTGCCGCCGAGCGTAATTCGGAGCGCGCGGCGGCGCAGCCGCCGTGCCCGCGGTCGAGGCCGTGCCTGCAGTCGAAAGCGCGCGACATGGAGCGAGGCGGTCCTGCGGCGACCTGAGCGGCAACCTTGAGACGAATCGAGCTCAGTGTTCGAGCCCGACGACGCGATACCCTCGACCGTCCCAGCGCAGGTAGACGGTCGCCTCACGGTTGGTCACACCTTCGCGGCTCGCGACCAGACGCAGGATCGCGAAATCGTTTTCGGCGCTGGGCGCGACGGGTGGGAGCCGCCGCAGCGCGAGACCGATGACCTGACGGTCGCCGGAGCCGGCGGCCCCCTCGCCTCCGCTCCGGGTGCCGGAAGCGGGGTCATCGAAGTGCCAGAAGTAGGTTGTCTCTCCCGACTTCCATACGCCGGAGTTGAGGCCCAGGTCCTCGAATGACAGTTCGAGTCTCGCAGGGTCGGCGTCGAGGTACACAGTCGTCTCGACATTCTCCACCGGCGTTACCTGGGCGTACCAGTGCGACACGACCTTGTCGCGCCGTCGGATCAGGATGTCGGTGAGCGCTTCCGCTGCTTCCTCGGGGAGTCGGCCGGCGCCGACGGCGGCTGCGATCTGCTCGTTGCTGAACGAACCGACGAGCTTCGCGCCCCAGTAACCGTCGCGAGGCGTGCGCTTGTTGAATGCTTCGTTAGGCCAGTTCGGCTTCCAGTTCGCCGGGTCGAAGCTCTCGACCGGGATCCAACCGATCGTCGGGTGAAGTTCCTCGTACGATTGATCTTCCCACCCCACCTCAAGAAAACCGAAGGTGAGCACGCGACCGAGGGTCGCCCATATGTCGAAGTTGTACTCCGAGCCCTCACGGGGACGATGCGAACGGATCGTTCCGCTGCCCAAAGTCGCTGCGAAGTCTATGAGGTAGTGACGCACGTATCCGGGCGGATCGATAAATACGTCCATCGTGTTGGCAAAACGCATATCGACGTGATTCAGCCACGATGAGATCACGTAAAGGCCACGTAGCTCGCGCCGGAACTCGTGCCGGTACCAGTCGTTCGGATCATCATCGCGCACGCCGGAGAAGAAGAACGGCCCGAGCGGCCTGCCGGGCACGTACTTGCTGGCGAGCGCGAGGTAACGGCCGTCGGGGAGTGCGTCCGTTTCGTCGAGGACCAGGTATATGTCATCCTTCGTCATCGGACGCTCGTCGAAGGCCGTCTCGATTACCGCCCCCTCATCCAACGCAAGCTGCGCGATATCGAAGACGACGATGCAATCCTCGGGCGTGTGGTAGCCCGCCGCCCAGAAGAACCGCGACGATATAACGCCGGCAGAGCTGGCCAGCTGGAGGTTCCCCTTCGGATCGAACTTGAACAGGAACGTGTCGCCTCGGGCGTCACGCACCGTGAAGCCCGGCGAGATGCCGCCGGACTTCCCACCGATGACGGTGAGGGTGTTGCCGGTATCGGGACCACGCGTCGCCGCTCCGCGCGCGACCTGCTCCGGCGATATCTGCCGACGCCCGTTTCGGTGCTCGAACCAGGCCGAGTTCACCACGTCGTCGAAACGCGTGACGTTCAACGCTTCGTGCTGTGCCCCCAAAAGCCTGCGAATGCTGAGGGCGTGGCCGATCTCTCCGCTCAGCGAGGCGTCCACCAGGCGCTCGACCTCGTCCGGACTCCGCGCCGCCGGCTGATCGCTGGGCAAGGTGTCAGCGTACGGGATGGGCTCGAGCCGAATCGGTACAGCGGGTCGCGATCCGCAGCCTGTGACAGCGAAGATCGTCGAGAGAAACAGGAGGGATCGCCCGATCTTCGTCATCAAAAAGCCCAGTTGAAGTTGGCGTCGAAGCGAGCACCGTCACGGCCGAATCCCAGATAGACCAGCCAGCGCACCTGCCCGGACCAGACGACGCGGAAACCGAAGCCGCTACTCCAGCGAAGTTTTTTGAGGCGCATGTCGCGAAGCTGCCCGTCCACCGTTCCCGTATCCAGGAAGAGAAAGCTCTCCACCCGTCCCCGTTCCTGCAGCTCGCGCCAGATTTCGTAGCGCCATTCGGTCATGACGGCCAGCATGTCGCGGCCTCTGAACCTGCCCTCCTCATAGGCGCGTGAGCCGTGCTCATCTCCCAGCATCGATAGGTGTGTGAACGGCACACCTTCACCCCAGCCTCGGTTGATCTCGATCAGTCCTCTGATTGCGAACTGCTGGCGGATGTTGATGGGGACGTAGCCGAACATGTCGCCGGCGATGCGCAGGAAATCGGAATCGGTACCGTCCGTACCGAGGTAGAGGCTGGAGCCGACCTGGAGGAAGATGCCGCGGGCCTGGAAGTTCGCCCTGTTATGCGTGCGGTCGAACGAGCTCGTGAGGTTGAAGACGAAATACTTCGTGCGCTCGTTAACGCCGTAGGGTTGGTCCTCCTCGGGAAGGTCCTGTATGTCGTCTCTGCGGCTGTCGGAGCTGCGACCGACCAGGTTGTCCTGGTAGCCCACGCCGCCCACCAGAGTCAGGCGCGAGAGCCGCAGCGTACCGATTGCCGAAGCGATCTGGCGGTCCCAGCGGTAGGCGACCCGATCGTCCTGGTCGGTGTCGGGTCCGAAGCCCCAGAAATGCGGCTGGGCGTCCCGCTGAAACAAGTAGCTGCCCTCGATTCGGTGGCTTGGACGGTTGAAGTCCAGGCCTACGATGTAGCGCTGCGAGCCGCGTATCGAGTATGCTCCCTCGACGAAGAAGGGGCTCCAACGGTCGAAGCGCAGGCCGGCCGCGAAGCTGCTGCGCTGGCCGATCGACCCGAAAGCGGGCCTGAAGCCCTCATCGGCGATCTTTTGGAATAGGGAGTATTCGCGCGGCTGGAGCTTCTGCACCGCGAAGCCGACCAGCTTGGCGTTGCCTTTGGCCAGCAAACGGAGTGGAAAGGCGACGATCCTGAACGGCAGGGCCACGACATCGGCCGCATCGAAAGGCGGTTTGCTGGGCGGCCGCTCGAGTGAGGTGCGGATAACGTCGGCGCTGTCCGGCGAAACGGCCCCGTTGTCCCCGTCGTCCTGCGCTCGCAGCGGGGATACTTGGAAGAATGCACCGATGACGAGCAGCGTGACCAGCGCCCGGATAGAGTTCGACCCTCGCCGTCTGTTCAATCTTCTTGCTCTTCCAGCATGCGTCTGAGCGCCGCGCGATCCTGTTCGTCACCGAACAGTGTCGCCCCGGTGTTCATCAGGTCGGTTACGACGTCATCGAGCGGTCTCAATAGCTTGGCCCGCTTGTACTCGCTTACATCCCCGATGAACGGCCAGAGCCTCTTGCGAACGTCTGCTGGCAGCACCTGTTCCAGGTACTCCAGCGAAAAGCTCTTCAGCCGTTCGTCGGACAGTACAACACCATTAAACGCAGCTCTCACCGCCTCGGGTTCCAGGACCAGGCCCAAAAGTCTGAAGGCATGCTCGAGACTCAGCTCGCCACGCACTCCGACCCGCTTTACCACCAGTTCGTCATCGGGCTCCTCGTCCAGGAGCTTTTGCATCTCCCAAACCGGCCTGCTGCGGCCCAGTTCGGAGCGGATCGCCGCCCAGATGATCGATTCCTCGTCACGTTCGGACCTCGGGTGTCCCTGCTCCCGGCGGTGTGTCAGCGCTATCGCCGCTCTGTAGCGTACCTCGAATCGGTTTGCGGCGAGGGCGTCGAGCAGGGCATCCTCCGCCTCCGGACCGCCCATGCGGGCTAGCACCCGCGGTATCCTGCGTCGGATAACGAAGTCCGTTGCGTCGTCGGTCAGCAGCTCGGCCAGGTAGGGTGTCGCGGGGTCCCCTGCGGCCATGAGAGCGGCTACTGCCCGGTCGACCAGCGGGTCGCGGGCTAACAGGCGACAGAGTAACGGGAGGTGGCTTTCGTGCCACGCGCGCGTCTCGTCCAGGGTGCGTGCTACAACCGCGACCTCCGCCGAGTTGAGCCGCGCGAGCGTGACATCGGCTTCCGGCTCCTCTCGTTCGGCGGCTTCGTCGGGGGCTGCCTCGGCAGCGGGAGACGCCACGGACTCGTCGATCAGCGATCGGATATCGATCCGCGTGAACGTTCCGCTGAGCAGGTCGCGGCTGTCGAGGCGGGCGCCGATGGCGGCCGCTTCCGCCCGTTCCCCGCTTACCTGCAACTGCTCGGAGACGGTGGCGAAGTACTGGCGGCCCATCCGCCGGCTGAGCACGATGAGGCTGAACGACGCGGCGATAATGAATAGCGAGAAGAATCGCGACGGTAGCGCCAGCGCAGTGACCCAGACGAAGATCAGTCCGGCACCGAGCCCTTCACCAATAGAATCTACGACCGAGTCTACGAATGTCTTCGTCTTGCGGCGCAACAGCGGTGGCACCGGTACGTAGAGCACTTCCAAGGCAGAGCGATACAGCGACTTGCGGAGCGTGGCGTCGGCGCCCCTGACGGCGGTGACCAGGACGAGACTCGGGACGATCAGCATTCCCACCGACCCGAGGCCGAGGACGATGGGCAACAAGGCGAGCGACCAGGCGACTCCCGCCATGGTCAGGAAGCGGGCCACGACCAGGAGCTGGATAACGAGGGCAATCGCGCCAGTCCAGCCGTAGAATGCGCCGAAGAAGCTGGCCAGGGCCTCGTCCGTGGAAAAACTCGCTTGGGCCAGTTCCTTGAATTGGAAATCGAGTAGCGTGGTTGCCAGGGCGACGACGAACACGATCAGGCTGATCGTACGCAGGTGCGGCGATCGCCACGCAAGCGTGATGCCCTCGATGAACGAGCTCCTCCCCTCACCCTCGGCAGTGCTCACCACGGCAGCCGTGGGAAGAAGCTGCTGGGTGAGGTAGAACAGGAAGAGAAGCCCGATCAGTCCCAGGATCAGCTGTGCAGTGCTGAGATAATCGGTCAGCCAGACCAGCATCGTGCCGAGCACCATAGCGCCTGCCGTGCCGCCTGCTCCGATAAGGCCGAACAGGCGTTTCGCTCCGCGGACGGCGAAGTACTCCGAGGTCACGACCCAGAATCCGGAGGTCAGGAGGAGGGTTCCGAGGGCCGTCCAGATGTAGAAGGCGATGATGCCGATGTCGCCGTAGTCTGAGAGGAACCCGCCCTCCCTGAACGGTGCGAGTGCTAGAAGACCGGCGGCCAATATGAAGAGCAGAGCTACCAGGACTCTTTTGGGTGAGTACTTCGTCAGCAGTCGCCCGAATGTGCCGACTGTCGGGATGCTGAGTATCGCCACCGTGCCGGTGATGTAGGGCAGTGTCTCGATCCGGAAGGTTGCAAGGTAAAACGCCTCTCGCAGCGAACGCGCCAGAACCAGGAAGGCCATCACGAAGAAGGCGCCGAGGAACGAAAGCGTGACGTATCGAACCTCGTTGGGTCGGACGTCCAGCCAGGCTGCCAGCCTTTGCAGTGGTCTCATCGCGTGCCAGCAGCTTCCGTCACCTTAGGCCGGCTCTCCGCCGGCAGCTTCGGCTGACGGTTCGAGGATGACCAGCGACGGCCTATCCTCGGTGTCGATTTCGTCGGCGGGGAAGAAACACTCACAGTCGTGGGGATTCTCGCCGATTATCCCGTGCAGGGTCCACCAGTCTTCGGCCTTGTCCCTCGACCAGGCCTCGCCCAGCTGGATGGCGGCGAGTGCGTCCTCGAGCTCGCGCGCCGTCTGGTGACGCTTGCCCGGCTTCTTCTCTAGTAGTCGCATCACGACGGCTTCCAGCTCGGCCGGGATCTCGAGCTCCGAGACCTCGGACGGCCGTTTGGGGGTCGTCTTCACGTGGTCGATCAGCACCTCGACGCTCGACTCGGAGGGGAACGGTGGCTGTCCGGTGAGCATCCAGTATGCGACTCCGCCCAGGCAGTAGAGGTCGGCCCGTCCATCGACCTGCTCGTTCCCATAGACTGTCTCCGGCGCGATGTAGCGCGGTGTTCCGAAGAGCATCCCGGTCTTGCTTATCGCGCTGCTCGCGTCCGTCGCGATCTGTTTGGCGAGTCCGAAATCGAGGACCTTGACGTAGTCGTAGAGCAGGCCGCGTCGTGTGAGAAAGATGTTCGAAGGCTTGATGTCGCGGTGGATGATATCTCGCGAGTGGGCTTCCTCGAGCGAGCCGCAGACCTGCGTCAGTATGTGAATCGTACGGGCCGGCGATACGGGACCGTGTCGGTCGACCAACTGCTGCAGGTCGAGGCCCTCCAGGTACTCCATCGCGTAGTAGAGGCTGTGATCGGGAGTACGCCCCACTTCGTAGATCGTGATCGTGTTCGGGTGAGTGAGGGTAGCCGACAGTTTGATCTCACGTTCAAAACGGGCGAGCGCGACGCCGCGGTCACGTCCGTTCGGGTGCATGACCTTCACGGCCGTCGGCCGGCAGATCAGCGAATGCTGGGCGTAGAAGACCTGGCCCATTCCGCCTTTTCCGATCTCCTCGTGGATCAAGTAGTTGCCCAGTCGTTTCGCTCGGTGCGCCGTCTTCGTCAGGCTGTAGAGCGTTTTGCTGACCAGCGCCGATGCGCCGCCGATAATCGCGATCTTCGCAACGCCCCAGACCGTGTAGTTGCGTGCGGCCTCGGCACCGCCGCGCTCGGCCCAGAAGGCCTGGAGCTCGGGAAGCGTCCAGAACAGAATCCCTTGCACCAGGAGGAACCAGACCGCTGCAGTCGCCGCCAGCGCCCACTGGTATCCGGGACGCCAGGGAATGAAAGCAGCGGAAAGGAACAGGAGTAGCGAGATACCGAAGTACGGATGGGCGGCTGGACGGAAGGCGACCTGGCTGAAAATCAGAAGGACGACGTTGGCGGCGATCGTGCCGTAGACTATGGTCGGCAGCTGCCGGGGGCTGGCCCGTACCGCGTACAGGAGCGCCAGGCCCAGCCCGAACAGGATCAGGTGGCCCAGCGGCCCAGACAGCCGCGCGATGCCGCTGAGCGAGCTGACGAGAACAGGGTCGGCTGCGGGGACGAGCAGCTGCAACACGGCTGCGACCCCAACGATGGCGATCCCCGTCACGAAGAGCAGGCGGCATCGCTGCCACAGCAGGTCCAGCTGCTCCGCTTCGAACGAGCCCGTCGTGGAATAAGGCCCCGAAATGGCGCGGCGAATGGTTCCTTCGGCTTCAGGCATGGCAGGAACTATATGCGGCGTCGGGCGGTCGGTCTACACCCGGGGCGCGCCGCGCTCGCTCAGGGCTCGGAGATGAAGCGAGAGATACCTCTGTTGGAAAGGCCCTTCTCGTCCGTGGGGGCCGAATCGACCCCTGTCGTCAACACTTCGGCGAGCCCGTGGAGTTCCCACCACTCGTGCGCCTGCTCCTGGGACCAGCGCGAATCGAAGCTGACGGCGTCCAATGCGGCCTCGAGCGCCGCCGCTGTCGGGAAGCGATCGTCCGGCTTCTTCTCCAGGCAGGTCATGACGATCTCGTCGAGCTCCGTCGGAACTTCCAGCTCGGAGACCTGTGACGGTGGTGTCGGGATGGCCTTGACGTGATCGACGAGTAACTCGACGCTCGATGTGGCGTCGAACGGTGGCCGGCCCGTCAGCATCCAGTAGGCGACGGCGCCCAGGCAGTAGAGGTCGGAGCGCCCGTCCATGCTCTCACCTTTGACCGCCTCGGGCGAGATGTAGCGGGGAGTGCCGACGGCGACGCCGGTTTTGGTTAACTCCGCGGCATCTTCCGCCCGCACGTCCTTAGCCAACCCGAAGTCGAGTACCTTGACGAAGTCGTAGAGACCGCCGCGCTGGGTCAAGAAGATGTTGGACGGCTTGATGTCGCGGTGGACGATCCCCCGGTCGTGGGCCTCGTTCAGGGCACCACAGGCCTGAGTCAAGATGAAGACCGAGCGCGCGGCGGGTACCGGCCCGAATCGTTTTACCAGGTCCTGCAGGTCGAGTCCCTGCAGGAACTCCATCACATAGTAGAACCGTTGGTCGGGTGTGCGGCCGAAGTCGTAGATCGTGATCGAGTTCGGGTGGGTGAGCGTCGCCGTCAACTGCACTTCGCGCTCGAAGCGCGAGATCGCGGCCTGCTCCTGCTCGCCCGCCGGCTGCATCACCTTGACCGCAGTGGGTCGGCGAATCAACGCGTGGCGGGCCCGGAAGACCTGGCCCATGCCGCCCGAGCCAAGCTCTTCGTCGATGTAGTAGTTGCCGAGGCGCTTTGCCTGGTGCGCCGTCTTCCGCAGACTGTACAGTGTGCGGCTTACGGCGTACGCGACCAGAG
The DNA here is from genome assembly GCA_039586755.1 of Gemmatimonadota bacterium. Lineage (GTDB taxonomy): Bacteria > Gemmatimonadota > Gemmatimonadetes > Palauibacterales > KS3-K002. Next base: position 14,909 of record JBDHJU010000041.1, read on the forward strand.
CCATGATACCGAGGCCGAAGAACCCATCGACCAGGTGGTACTGGAGCTCGGCTGTGCCGCCTCGCGCCGCCCAGTACTCCTGCGCTCCCGGGTGGAAGGCAAACGTCATCACGGCCGCCATAAGGAAGGTCACGACAGCCAGCGCGCCCAGCATCACCGTGTAGCGGGCGGGTGCCGGGATGAACGCGGCGTAGAGTAGGAGGGTCAACGTGGTGGCGAGAAACGGTATATCGAGTGGCCGTGCTCCCGCCGATATGACGATCGCGAGGGCCATGTTAAGAGCGACGACCCAGAACGCCAGAAGCTGAAACCCTCGCGCGTTGAATTTGACCAGATACGTCAGTGCCAGTGCGATGGCGAGCGACGCGAGGTGGACGAACTTGAGCGGCAGCAGCCAACGCATCAACCCACCCTGCAACGCCGGCTGCTCCTTGAGAATGAAACCGTAGGCGAAGATGGCGATGCCGGCGGCCACCAGCACGACCCAAAGCATGAGCCGGGTTCTGCCCCGGAGTAGCTCCGCCAGTTCCTGCTCGAACGAGTCGGAGGTGGCGGACGGATGACTGCTGGGCATCTCGATGGCTGGCATGACCTTCCTCTGCCTCGGCACGGAGGGTGAGTTTCCTGAAGTTAACTCAGGGGAGCGGTGCGTCCAGCACTGGTACCCGTGTTGCCAAGCTCGCGGCCCCCGGCTATGAATTAGGCCGCTGAAACCCCGAAACCGATATGACTGGTATACCCGAGGAGGAGTCCGATGCGACTCGTTCCCCCTTTGCCGCTCGCGATGCTGGTGCTTGGCGCCGCGGCCTGCACTACGATGGAGATCAACTCGGAGTACCCCCCGGAAGCGAGCTTCAGTGGGCTCGAGACCTACGCCTGGCGCGTGCGAGACGAAGAGGGTGGCCGACGGAGGATCGCCCCCGTCGCGGTACGCCAACTCGTCACATCGGTGGACAGGGAACTGGCGGCCAAGGGTTACACTAAGGTCGAGAGCGATCCCGATTTCCTGGTCGACTTCGTGGTGGCGAGCCGAGACCACGTGGGCGAAACCGTGGTAATAACCGATGAGCGGATTGGTTACGTGTCCGGCCGCAGCGAGGTGTTCGTCGAGCGTGAGGGGGCGCTCATCTTGATGGTCACCGAGCCCGGTAGCGACCGCGTGCTGTGGCGTGGTTGGGCGACAGACGTGGTCGACCCGGACATCGAAAAGATCGTCAAGAAGGTCGACGAGGCCGCGACGAAGATCCTGGCGCTATTCCCGCCGGAGAGCTGAGCATGTGAGCGGCGGTTAATTGAAGCGACTGAAACAAGAGAGTGAGCTGTGAAGAGTAAAGTTGCACCTTTTGCGGCATTGGCCTTCTGTATCGCTCTGAGCGGCCCGCCCGAGTTGACCGCGCAGCGCGATGAGGCACTCGCCAGGCTGAACGACCTGAGCGGATACCTCGAGCAGCTGACGCGGCGCGTCAGCCCTGCGGTGGTGGCGATCATGGCGACGGGCTACACACCGCTCCAGCAAGGCGACCAACCCGGCTCGGGGCTGTTGACCCGGCGGCAGGTGGGCGGCTCTGGTGTGATTCTCGACGCCGACGGCTACATCCTGACGAACCTGCACGTGGTGGAGGGTGCCGGCCGCATCCGTGTGCGCCTTCCGATCCCTGCGGGTGAGTCGCCGGGCGAGTCGATACTGAAGCCGCAGGGGGTGATCGTTGGCGCGCGGATCGTCGGCTTCGACCGCGAGACCGACATGGCGGTGCTGAAAGTCGATGAGACGGGGCTGCCGTATCTCGAGCTCGCCGACTCGGACGAGGTGATAACCGGCCAACTCGTCTTCGCCTTCGGCAGCCCGCTCGGCCTCGAGAATACGGTCACGATGGGCATCGTGAGTGCGGTGGCGCGACAGCTGCGGCCGGAAGATCCAATGATCTACATCCAGACCGACGCGCCGATCAATCCCGGCAACAGTGGGGGTCCGCTGGTCGATGCGGAGGGCAGGGTGATAGGCATCAATACGCTGATCATCTCGCAGTCCGGTGGCAGTCAGGGGCTCGGCTTCGCGGCGCCGAGCAACATCGTGCGCAACGTATACCAGCAGATCAAGATGAATGGGTACGTGCGTCGCGGTACGATCGGCGTGAATGCGCAGACCATAAGCCCGACGCTTGCAGAGGGGCTTGGGCTAGCCCGAGAGTGGGGGGTCGTGCTCGGCGACGTCTATCCGCGGAGCCCGGCAGACCTGGCCGGCCTCAGGATCGGCGATATAGTACTGTCGCTCGACGGCAAGGTAATGGAGAACGGCCGGCAGTTCGACGTCAACATCTATCGCACGCCGGTGGGCGCGACCGTCACACTGGAGGTCCTGCGCGAAGGGCAGATGGTCAGGAATTCGGTGACGGTATTGGAACGTGAGGACGACCCGGGCCGCTTCTCGATCATGGTATCGCCAGAGGAGAACCTGGTACCCAAGCTTGGAATCCTGGGTGTCGGGCTCGATGAAAGGATCGCCGCGATGATTCCGGGACTGCGGGCCCGGCAGGGCGTCGTCGTCGCCGCGCGCTCGCCGGACGCCGTCTACGGCCGCGTCGCATTGATGCCGGGCGACGTGATCCACTCGATCAACGGCGAGCCGATCACCAGCCTCAATCAGTTGCGTTCTGTCCTCGGTAGAATTCGGGTGGGCGAACCGGTGGTTCTCCAGCTCGAGCGCCGGGGTCAGCTTCAGTTCATGGCGTTCGAGATGGAATAGCGACCGACTTTGCGCCGGGAGGTCAATATGGAACAGGTCAGTCTCGCTTCGTTGTGGTTACCGATCCTGCTTTCCGCGGTGATCGTGTTCCTCGCAGCGTTTATCGCCTGGACGGTGCTCCCGCATCACCGCTCCGATTGGGTGCAGATCCCCAATGAGGACTCGCTGATGCAGACGGTCCGCGACCTCGGGCTCGAACGCGGACAGTACGTGTTCCCGCACCAGATGACCGCCGAAGGTGCGAAAGCGGAAGACGCGAAGGAGAAGCTGAAGGAAGGGCCGCGAGGGTCGCTGGTCATCTGGGACATGCCCAACATGGGTAGAAGCCTGGTCTTCTATTTCCTCTTCTGTCTGGGCGTCTCGTTCATGGTGGCGTACACAGGATATGCCGCGCGTATCCCGGCCGGCGAGGATTATCTGCACGTCTTCCGTGTTCTGGGTACGGTGGCCTTTCTGGCCTACAGTGCCGCCGAGATTCCACCCGCGATCTGGTTCGGTCACACCTGGAGCAGTGTCTGGAAGAGCGTAATCGACGGACTCGTCTTCGGTTTGCTGACCGGAGGCGTGTTCGGGTGGTTGTGGCCCGCGTAACGTGCTAGTAAGGGAGGCGCTGGGGGCCCTACGAGCGAAACTCGTGAGCGAGCTAGATGGTGCTACGCCTTCCGTCCGCGCACGCGAGCGGTGAAGCGAAAGGGCCCGCAAGCCGATCCACAGGCACGCAGCTAGCACCCCCTGACCGGCCTCCCTCGGCCCGCTGGCGCGGGCGGCACCCGATCACTAGGATAGCCCTCTTCGACCCACATAGCCTTTCGTGACTTCCGCCCTGCGAGGCGCCAACTGGAGGGACAGCTATGAGCTGCAGGCGTGGCTTCATCCGCATAATGCTTGGCCTGGCGATCGTCGCGCCGCTGGTGATACCGGACGGCGCTCGTGCTCAGGGCTACGACGAGAGCCTGTTCAGCGCCCTCGAGTGGCGCTCCATAGGCCCGTTCCGCGGCGGCCGGTCGGTCGCGGTCGCCGGGGTTCCGAGCCAACCCTATGTCTATTACATGGGCGCCACCGGCGGTGGCGTCTGGAAGACGGTGGACGGCGGGATGACGTGGCTGCCGGTCGCCGACGAGTACCTCGGCGCCGGCTCGATCGGCGGGATCGCCGTCGCGCCCTCCGACCCGAACGTGGTCTACGTCGGGACCGGCGAGACGTGTATCCGGGGCAACACGTCGCCGGGCGACGGCATGTACAAGTCGACCGATGCCGGCAAGACGTGGACGCACATCGGTCTTCGGGACGGCGGTCAGATCGGTGAGGTCCGGGTCCACCCGACGAACTCGGACATCGTATACGCCGCGGTGCTCGGTCACGCCTTTGGTCCCAACGAGACCCGCGGTGTCTACCGCTCGAAGGACGGCGGCGTCACCTGGGAACGGATCCTGTATCGGGACGAAAACGCCGGCGCCATAGACATCGTCCTCGACCCCAACAACCCGCGGATCATCTACGCCGCCCTCTGGCAAGCGCGACGGACGGGCTGGGGGATGGAGAGCGGCGGCCCGGGCAGCGGGCTGTTCAAGTCGACCGACGGTGGCGACAGCTGGACCGAGATCAGCCGTAACAGCGGTCTTCCCGAGGGGACGCTGGGCAGGATCGGCATAGCGGTTTCACCCGCCAACTCCGATCGCGTCTGGGTGCTCGTCGAGGCCGACGACGGCGGCGTCTTCCGCACGGACGACGCGGGCGAAACTTGGCGGCTCGTAAACGATGACCGCAGCCTGCGCCAGCGCGCCTGGTACTACACCCACATCTATGCCGATCCACAGAATGAGAACACCGTCTACGCGTTGAACACGGGCTTCTACAAGTCGACCGACGGCGGTCGCACTTACGAGAGGATCGGCACGCCTCACGGCGACAATCACGATCTGTGGATCGATCCCGGCAACGCGCTCCGCATGGTCGAAGCGAACGACGGCGGCGCCAACGTCACCTACAACGGCGGTGTGACCTGGACGCGGCAAGACAACCAGCCGACCGCCCAGTTCTATCACGTCACGACCACCGAGCACTTCCCCTATCACGTCTGCGGCGCGCAGCAGGACAACAGCACGCTGTGCACGCCTAGCCGCACGACGGGCTTCGGAATCACCATGCAGGACTGGTACACGGTGGGTGGTTGCGAGAGCGGCTACATCGCGGTGCGACCCGACAATCCCGACATCTCCTACGCCGGCTGCTACGGCGGCCAGATCAGCCGTTACGACCGGGCGACGGGCCAGAACCGTAGCATTCACGCCTGGCCGGATAACCCGATGGGTTGGGGCGCGGCCGACCTCAAGTACCGTTTCCAGTGGACCTTCCCGATCGTGCTGTCGCCCTTCGATCCCGACGAGCTTTACATAACCGCGAACGTCGTCTTTCGCTCGCGGAATGAGGGTCAGAGCTGGGAGGTCATCAGCCCCGATCTCACCCACAACGACAAGAGCAAACAGATATCATCGGGTGGCCCGATCACCAAGGACAACACCAGCGTCGAGTATTACGCCACTGTCTTCGCGCTCGTACCGTCGCAGCACGATCGCAACACGATCTGGGCTGGCACCGACGATGGCCGCATCTGGATTACCCGGGACGGCGGGGGCAATTGGGAAGAGATAACGCCGCGCAATATGCCCGAGTGGGGTTTGGTGAGCATAGTTGAGGAGTCGCCCCACGAGCCGGGCACCGCGTACGCTGCGGTCAACCGCTACAAGCTGGACGACTTCAGCCCCTACATCTTCAAGACCACCGACTACGGAAGGAGCTGGCGGACGATCGTTCGCGGTATCCCGGACGGGCATTTCATTCGCGCTGTGCGTGAGGATCCGGCGCGACGCGGGCTGCTTTACGCCGGCGGCGAGTTCGGTGTCTATGTCTCGTTCGACGACGGCGAGCACTGGCAGAGTTTGCAGCTCAACCTGCCGGTCACACCCGTACGCGACATGGTGGTCAAAGAGAACGACCTCGTGCTCGCCACACACGGCCGGTCGTTCTGGATTCTCGATGACCTGACGCCGCTCCACCAGCTGAACGGTGAGGTCGCCGCAGCCCAAGTCCATCTGTTCGGGCCGCGGCGTGCGTACCGGATGGGCGGCGGCGGATTCGGCGGCTTCGTGCCGGGTGTCGGGAACAACCCGCCGGGCGGCGTCGTGGTCCACTATTATTTCGCCGACGAGCCGCAAGAGGAGGTCAGGCTCGCCTTCCTGGAGGCCGATGGCACGCTGATCCGTGAGTATTCCAGCAAGCCGGAACGTGGCGACGATGAGGGAGACGTTTCGGTCGAGGCCGGGATGAACCGCTCCGTTTGGAACCTGCGCTACCCCGATGCCAGCGACTTCCCCGGCATGATCATGTGGGCGGGCACCACGGCCGGTCCGCGTGCCGCCCCCGGCACCTACCAGGTGCGGTTGACTGTGGGCGAGCGCGAGCTGACCAAAACGTTCGAGGTGGTGAAGGACCCGCGCATCGACGCGACGCCGGAGGACCTGCAGGAACAGTTCGATTTCTTGATTCGGATTCGCGACCGTGTCAGTGAGGCGAACGATGCGGTGGCGCGGATCCGCGACGTCCGGGGTCAGATCGATGCCGCGCTCGAGCGCATCGAGGGCGAACCGTACGCCGACACGATCTCGGAACACGCGGCTGAGATCAAGCAGGCGCTCTCCGAGGTCGAGAACGCGATCTACCAGACCAAGAACCGCAGCCGGCAGGACCCGCTCAACTTCCCCATCAGGCTTAACAACAAGATCGCGGGGTTGACGGGCACCGTGTCGAGCGCCGACGCGAAGCCGACGCAGCAGTCGTACGACGTGTTCGAGGACCTGTCGGGCCAGCTGCAGGTCCAGCTCGACCGCCTGGATGAGATCATCGCCACCGAGATCCCGACGTTCAACGCGGCGATGGCGGAACACGCTGTACCTGCAGTCATCGTGCGGGAGTAGGAGGGCGGTTGGTGGCCGGTGGCCGGTGGTTGGTAGCTTAGAGGCTGCAGTTCCCGCCCTTCCGAGTTACCGGTCACCGGTTTCCGGCTACTGGCCACTATTCGGTGGGATTCTCGAAGACCTGAGAGTCTATTACGAATAGGCACTTGCTTCGGCATAGGGAGGTGAGCTAACGTCCGCCCCACGGCGGGCCTTAGGCTACCTTAGAAGACAGTGCATCGGATGGATTCCGGCGACGTCAACTCGGCCGACTCGGCGAAACTTCCGGAGGGCGGAGCGGAGCAACGCGATACGCCCGTGCCGGGCCGGACTAACGACCTGGATAGTCTGCTCAGGGACGAGCTGGCGCCCGAGCTGGAGGTCGTCAGGCGCTTGGGTCGCGGCTCGATGGCGTACGTCTACCTCGCCCGCGAGCAGCAGCTGAAGCGGATGGTGGCCATCAAAGTGCTGTCGCCGAAGCTCGCCCGCGACGAGCGGGCGCGTTTGCGCTTCGAGCGTGAGGCGCAGGCGGTAGCCGCACTCTCGCACCCCAACATCGTCTCGGTCCATCGGGTCGGCCGCTTGTCCAACGATCTCCCCTACATCGTGATGCAGTACGTGAAAGGGAGGACGCTGGAAGAACGCCTGCGGGCTGAGGGCCCACTGCCGGTCGGCGAAGCGCGCAGCGCGATCATCGAGGTCGCTTCGGCGCTGGCGGCTGCCCACCAGAAGGGGATCGTCCATCGCGATGTGCGGCCCGACAACGTGCTCTACGAGGCCGAGTCCGGGCGGGCGCTGCTCACCGACTTCGGGATCGTGGCGATACTTGCCAGTGCCGAGTCGGGCCAGGCGGCCCGGCTGACGAGAACCGGTGAGCTGGTCGGCGACCCCGACCACATGAGCCCCGAGCAGCTCTCGGGCCAAGACCTCACCGAGCTCAGCGACGTCTATGCGCTTGGGCTACTGGGCTACGAGCTCTTGACCGGTCGGGGTCCTTACGACGCGAAGTCGCGGCGCGAGGTGATCACCGCCCACATGCAGGGGGAGCCGCGAAGCCTCTCCGAGCTGCGCGGTGATGTGGAGTCGGATCTCGAAGACGTGCTCAAGCGCTGCCTGGCCAAGGAGCCGGAGCACCGACCCAGCGCCGCCGACGTCGCTCGCCGCCTCGCCGCGCCCGGCGAGGTCACCCCGATGCCGCCACACAAGGTGCCGGCGGAGATAGGCTTTGTCGCGAGCCTCAAAGAGCGCCGCCTGCCGCAGATCATGATCGCCTTTGGGGCCGTTGCCTGGGGCGTATTGTCAGTATTCGAGCAGTTGGCTGACCGGGACGTCCTGCCTGAGGTGGCTTATAGGCTCGCCCTGGTTGCGGTCGTCACCGCGTTCCCGGCTGTGCTCACCGGAGCCTGGTTCCACGGAAAGAAGGGACGGCAGCGATTCGAGCCCATCGAGTACTGGGTCTTCGGCGGCCTGGCGATCATTTGGATGGTGGTGACCGCGCTAATCCTCATCCAGTGGCGTTGATCGCCGCCCGAATATTCAGCCTTAGCCGCTGATACCCTCGATCACCTGCCGCAGAGCAGCGTAGATCGCCGGGTTCCCCGCCACGAACGCGCCCTGCTTCACCACATCGTCCGAGCCGGACAAGTCCGTGATGATTCCTCCCGCCTCGCGCAGGATTAACACGCCCGCCGCCACGTCCCACGGCGCGAGGTGAAGCTCCCAGAAACCGTCCAACCGGCCGCAGGCCAGGTCGCAGAGGTCGATGGCGGCCGAGCCGGTGCGCCGCACGCCGCTGCTTCGGGTCAAAATCTCTCTGAACTGAGGCAGGTAATCATCCAGTAGCTCGGTCTTCTTGAAGGGGAACCCTGTGCCGATCAGCGCCTGCTTGAGCTGAGTGACCCGCGACACGGTGATCGGATGCCCATCTTTTTCGGCCCCTTCGCCGCGCCGCGCGGTGAACGTCTCCCAGTGACCCGTGTTGACAACCACGGCGACGGCGGGCCCCTCGCCGTCGACGGCGGCGATCGAGACGGCATGGTAGGGATAGCCGTGCAGGTAGTTGGTGGTGCCGTCCAACGGGTCGATGTACCAGGTGATCTCCGCCTCGTCCGGAGTCGGGCCGCCCCAGTCGCTCTCTTCGGCGACGATGGCGTGATCGGGAAAGGCGCCGCGCAACTCCGTCACGACGGCCTTCTCCGCCGCGTGATCCACCTCGCTTACCCAGTCCGCGTGGCCCTTTTCGATCCAGGCGCTGGGGTCGATCGAGCGCGAGCGGCGGTGGACATCGGCGGCGGCGCCGGCCGCCGTTTGGGCGGCGTGGAGCAGGTTGTCGAGCGAGGTCATAACTTGATTATGTCGTTGTCGTACGGTAACTTACTCGGCCGATGAGGGCCGAGTTCGGCGAGTCTCGGGCCTCCGAGTTCCGAGAACCGATATTCGGCATTCCGAGTTCATTATTCAACGGGTGACGGATGGCCAAGCCCAAGCCACGGATCTTCAGCGGCATACAGCCGTCGGGCGAGCTGCACATCGGCAACTACCTCGGTGCGGTAAAGAACTGGGTCGCGCTGCAAGAAGACAACGATTGCTATTTCTGCATCGTCGATCTGCACGCGATCACCCAGCCGTTCCGGCCGGAGGAATTGCCGCAACAGATCTTCGATCTGGCGCTCGGCCTGCTCGCCGCGGGCCTCGACCCCGAGAAGTGTGTGATCTTCGTCCAGTCGGACGTCCCCGAGCATAGCGAACTGGCCTGGGTCTTCAATACCGTGACGCCGCTGGGTGAACTGGAACGGATGACCCAGTACAAGGACAAATCGTCGCGCCAGGAGTCGGTGTTGGCTGGCCTGCTCAACTATCCGGTCCTCCAGGCCGCCGACATTCTGCTCTATCACGCCGAGGGTGTGCCGGTCGGCGAGGACCAGGTGCAACACATCGAGCTGACCCGCGAGATCGCCCGCAAGTGGAACGGTCGCTTCGGCGAGTACTTCCCCGAGCCGCAGGCGCTCGTCGGCAAGGTCCGCCGGGTCCTCGGACTCGACGGCCAGGCGAAGATGTCGAAATCGCTGGGGAACACCGTCGCCGTGATGGACTCGCCGGACGAGATATGGGAGAAGATCCGCCCGGCCCTCACGGACCCACAGCGGAAGCGCCGCAACGACCCGGGCAACCCGAACGTCTGCAACATATTCAGCCTCCATCGACATTTCTCCAGCGAGGAGGACGTCGCCTGGGCCGAAGAGGGGTGTCGCACTGCGGGGATCGGCTGCATCGAGTGCAAGCGCCGCCTGACCGACAACCTCGTCGAGGCGTTGCGGCCGATTCGTGAGCGCGCACTGGAGCTGCAGGGGCAGCCGGAATACGTGGTCGAAGTACTGCGGGACGGGGCGGAACGCGCCCGAGCCGTCGCCGTCGACACGATGGACGAAGTTCGCCGGCGAATGGGTCTTGGACCGGCCGCTGGACCCGCGGAAGCGAAGGACAACTAAGAGAGCAATGACCGTTGGATTGGTTTGACCCCACCTGGATCGAAACGCTGAGGCTCGGCCTGCTGGGCAGGCTGGTCTTGGCAGCGGTGCTCGGTGGCATCGTCGGGCTCGAGCGCGAACTCTCCGCCAAGCCCGCAGGTCTGAGGACCAACATGCTGATCTGCGTCGGTGCCACTCTCCTGATGGACGTCTCGCAGGCGGTGGCGAACGCCGCTACGGCCGGGCCCGCCGACCCGGGTCGCATCGCAGCGCAGGTCGTCTCGGGCATCGGCTTTATCGGCGCCGGCACGATCCTGGTCGAGCGTGGAAGCGTCGTCGGTCTCACTACGGCGGCTACCCTCTGGGTCGTCGCCGCCATCGGCCTCGCCGTGGGCGCGCACGCCTACGTCGAGGCGCTGGGCACCACGGCGCTCGTTGCCCTGACCCTCATCTTCCTCGGCAGGATCGAGGGGTTCCTCTTCCGGCGTCGCACCTCGGTCACCCTCGAAGTGACCACCGATCCCGACACCGTTGTCCTCGAGCGCGTCGTCGCCCATATCGAGGAGCACGGCCTGCGCGCCAAGCCCGAGAAACTCGAGAAAGGTAGGGAACGGTTCCGCGCCGCCTATCAGATCGTGGGCCGCGGCCGCGCCCGCGATGCCGCACTGCGCGAGCTGGCCGCCCTGGAAGGTGTAAGGAGGATTACGGTAACCTGAGACCCCTCAACACTGGACTGCCAGCGGCGTTATAATATGAGAGGTCGTCCCGACGGCTCGAACATGACTCCCCCTTCTACCCGCCGTTTTGTCATCGACATGTACTCCTCCCGCTACCACCTCTGGTGTATGCCCGAGGAGGTTACGGAGAGGATTCGCGCCGCCCTGCCGGTGGACTGGGAGTTGATCCGGGTCAAGGAAGATGTGGACGGATCGGGCGACGGCCCCGCGAGCGTGAGTCCCGCGGTGTTGAAGGCGCTGGAGGGAGCGGAAGTGTACTGTGGTTTCGGGATCCCGCGCGACGTGCTGACCAAGGGTAGGGAATTGCGTTGGGTGCATTCGGGTGCGGCGGGCGTCGGCGGTTCGCTCTACCGCGAGATGCGGGAGAGCGATGTGATCTTCACCAACTCGGCCGGCACCCACGGCGTTCCGGTGGCGGAGCACGCGGTGGCGATGATGTTTTACCTCGCTCGGGCGCTCGATCAGGTGGAGGCGAGTCGGCGGGCCGGTCGGCTGTGGGATCGTGACCGGGTCGCCTGCGCGCCGAGCCCGGTGGGCGAGCTGGTCGATTCCGTGGTCGGGATCGTCGGGTTCGGTGGGATCGGCCGCGAGGTCGGGAGGCGGGCGAAGGGTCTCGGCATGCAGGTGTGGGCGATCGACCGGGAACCGGGGTCTGCGTCGGACGACGTCGATCGTCTGTTCGGCCCAGAGGACCTCACCACGGTCCTCGCGGGTAGCGATTACGTGGTGCTCTGCGTGCCGCACACGCGAGAGACCGACGGGTTGATAGGCGCGGGGGAGCTCGCCGCCATGAAGGAAAGCGCGGTGCTTATCAATGTGGCGCGCGGACGGGTCGTCGACGAGGAGGCGCTGATCGAAGCGCTGCGAGCGGGAAAGATCCGCGGTGCTGGGCTCGACGTATTTCGGGACGAGCCGCTGCGGGAGGACAGCCCGCTGTGGGAGCTGGACAACGTTTGCCTCACCCCGCACCTGGGTGGGATCAGCCCGCGCTTCTGGGAGCGGGAGGCGGAGTTGATAATCGAGAACACGCGGCGCTATCTGGCCGGGAAGCCCATGCTCAACGTGGTGGACAAGCAGGCGGGTTATTAGGAGCGGGATATGGAGAAGATACTGAGAGCGGCGATCGAGCGCGGAGCCAGCGACCTGCATATCAAGGCAGGCGATGTCTTCCGGGCGCGGATCCACGGCGAGCTGGTTCCTATGACCAAGCAGCTGCTCACACCCGAGCAGACGCGCGAGGTCGCGATGCGGCTCATTCCCAACGAGCGCGATCGCAATAACATCGACCGGATCACCGACTACGACTGCGCCTGGGGCGTGCCGGGTCTCGGCCGCTTCCGCGTCAACATCTTGAAGCAGCGCGGCAGCTTCATGATCGTGCTGCGAATCATCCCGGTCGAGATTCCCAAGTTCGACGAGCTCGGCTTGCCCAAGGTATTGCCCGATATCTCGTCGTTACCGCGTGGACTCGTACTGGTCACGGGTGTCACCGGATCGGGTAAGACGACGACGCAGGCGGCGATGATCAACTACATCAACCAGAACTTCAAGCGCCACGTGATCACACTCGAGAACCCGATCGAGTACCTGCACCGCGACATCAATTGTTCGATCACTCAGCGCGAGGTCGGCACCGATACCAGCTCGTTCCAGACGGGGCTGCGCGCCGCGCTGCGTGAGGACCCGGACGTGATCCTGATCGGTGAGATGCGTGACACCGAGACGATCGACACGGCGATCAAAGCGACCGAGACCGGACACCTGGTGATCTCTACCCTGCACACGCCAGACGCGGCGACGACGATCAGCCGAACGATCTCGGTGTTTCCGCCGGAAGAGCAGGAGATGTTGCGGGTGCGGCTGGCGGAGTCGTTGGCGGCCGTCATCTCGCAGCGCCTGCTGCCCAGGGCGGACGAGAGCGGGCGCGTCTTGGCAGCGGAGGTCATGGTGGTGACGGGCGCGATTCGCGACTGCATCCTGGTTCCTGAGAGGTTCGCCGAGATCCGGCAGCTCATGGAAGAAGGTCGCTCGCAGTACGGGATGCAGACGGAAGTGGACTACGAAATGGCGAAGAACGCTGCCTCGAACCCGGCCGACTTCGAGCTGCGCATGAAGACGCTGGGTGACGACCAACTGGTTTCGGAGATGATTTGAAGCTCGAAGGCGTTATCCTGCCGGTAACGACGCCGTTCGACGAGACCACCGGCGCGGTCGCACCGGTCTCTTTTCGTGACAACCTGCGCGCCTGGTTGAGGGCGGGGCCCCACGGTTTCGTGATCGCCGGGTCGACGGGCGAAGCCCCGCTGCTCGATGAGAGCGAGGTCGTCCAGATGGTCGAGTGGGCGCGGGACATCGTGCCGCCCGAGAAGACCCTCATCGCGGGGACCGGCGCCGAGTCGACGCGGGCAACTGTGCGGGCCGCAAAGGCCGTGGCGGAGGTGGGCGCCGACGCGGTCCTGGTTCGCGCGCCCAGCTACTACCGCGGGCGCATGGACCCGGAGACGGTGCGTCGCCACTACGAGATGGTTGCCGAGTCGATTCCGATTCCCGTCATCCTCTATAACGTGCCGCAGTTCGTACCGGTCGACATCACGCCGGGCCTGCTGGCCGAGCTCGGTGCCCACCCCAACATCGCGGGGATCAAGGACTCGACCGGCGACCTCAAGATTCTCGGCGCGCACCTCGACGCGGCGCCCGAGGATTGTCAGGTCCTGGTCGGTGCCGGCTCCAAACTGTATGCGGCCCTCGAGATGGGTGCGGCCGGCGGTATCGTCGCCGTCGGCTGTCTGGCCCCGCAGCTCGCCGTTGAGGTGTACGAGAAGTTCCGGGCGGACGAGGCGGGACAGGCCGGAGCGGCGCAGAGTCGGATCTCGTCGCCGCACACGAAGATCGTGCGCGACCTGGGGGTCGCCGGCGTCAAGTATGCGTTGGATCTTTTGGGTTACGTGGGCGGTGCGCCGCGGGCGCCGCTCAAGCCGCTGGACGAGAAGGGTCGCGCGCAGGTGCGCAGCGAACTGAGTCGCGCCCGACTGCTGCAGGGTGGAGGCGATGGGTGAACTGATACCTCTGGTGATCTTGATCTTGGCCTTCGTCGTCGGCCTGGTGCTCATACCGTTCGGGCTGCCGGGGTTGTGGCTGATGGTCGTGGCGCTGGTCGGCTACGCGGCGCTGGGTCGCTTCGAGCAGGTCGGCTGGCCGACACTCGCCGCCGTGGTCGTTCTGGGTGTAGTGGCTGAGGCGGCGGAGGCCTGGCTAGGTTTTCGCTTCGCCAAGAAGTACGGCGGCTCGAACCGTGCCGGCTGGGGCGCTTTCCTCGGTGGTTTCGTCGGCGCCGTGATCGGTACGCCGGTGCCCGTGATCGGCAACATCGTCGGTGCGTTCGTCGGTGCGTTCGTCGGCGCCGTCGTGCTGCAGCACTCGCCGGGCACGGATATCAAAGAGACACTGGGGGCCGGCTGGGGTGCGGTCCTGGGAAGGGCCTCGGGAGCCGCGATCAAGATCGCCATCGCTTTCGCCATCGCCGTCATCGGAATCTACGCCGCCTGGGGTTGAGCCGCGTTCTTCGCGTATAGTGAGTGGCGGAAAGCGACGGGTCGTTTCGCTCCATGTCGCGCGGTTCGATTGCGAGAAGGGCGGCTGCGCCGCCCCCGCGCTCCGAATTACGCTCAACGACACCCTCGCTTTCCTGGCACCAACGTGGCTGATACGCAGGTCAACACCTGGGTGCGTCACTCGCGGCAGCGAAGGGGCAGAGGCTAGCGATCTCGCCCGAGCCGACCACCCCCAAGCCGACCCCTTCCTTGACACCTCCCCGAACCCGATCTAGCTTCTGCCAAAGGATACACGAAAGCGTGGCCCCCCGGAGTGACCGAGTGGGGGCTTTTTTTGTGAGGTCATCATGTTCGGAGATGGTGTCCGTTGCCTCGTTGTGGTCGGGTCGCAGTGGGGTGACGAGGGGAAAGGGAAGATCGTGGACGTCCTGGCGAGCGATGCCGACTGGATCGCGCGATACCAGGGCGGCGCCAACGCCGGGCATACCGTTCGGGTCGGCGAAGATGAGTTCATCCTTCACCAGGTCCCATCCGGTGTGCTCTACCCGGGCAAACGGTGCGTGGTCGGGAATGGCATGGTCCTCGATCCGGTCACGTTCTTACATGAGATCGATGAGCTGAATTCCCGCGGCCAGGAGGTGGAGGACCGCATCCTCGTGAGTACCCGCACGCAGCTCGTTCTATCGTATCACAAGCTCTTGGATCAGGCCCAGGAGAAGAGCCGTGGCAAAGGCGCCATCGGCACGACGGGCCGTGGAATCGGTTGCGCCTACGAGGACAAGGTCGCCCGCGTCGGGATCCGAGTCGGTGACCTGGCCGACGCGGTCCGCCTGCGCGAGCTGGTCGAGGCTGGCGCCGCGCGAGCGCAGGCCAGGCTCGCCGCGCTGGGCTCCGACTTGACCGTCGATACGGAGGCGCTCTACGCAGAGCTCTGCGAACTGGCGCCGCGCCTGCAACCCATGGCCTGTGACGTCGGGCTCGCCCTGAGGAAGGCTCTTGACCGGGGCGAGAAGGTTCTGCTCGAGGGGGCGCAGGGCGCGATGCTCGACATCGATCACGGCACTTACCCGTTCGTCACCTCGTCCAACACCACCGCCGGGCAGGCGGCCACTGGCCTCGGCCTCGGCCCCACTACGATAGACGCGGTGCTCGGCGTGGCGAAGGCGTACACGACGCGGGTCGGCGCAGGTCCGCTGCCCACCGAGCTGCCGGAGGAAGAGGCGGCGCGGCTGCGCGAGTTGGGCGCCGAGTACGGAGCCACGACGGGCAGGCCGCGGCGTACCGGCTGGTTCGACGCGGTGGTGGTTCGCTACGCCGGCCGCCTCAACGGTGTGACGGCGCTGGCGGTGAGCAAGCTAGACGTCCTCGACCCGCTGCCCGAGATCAGCCTCTGCGTGGGATATGATTGCCGCGGAGAGCGCCTCGAGGAATTCCCCGCCGACCTGTCGCTGCTGGCCGAGGTCGAGCCGGTCTACGAGACGATGCCGGGATGGGATACCCCGACCAGCGAGGCGCGTCGGCTGGAGGACCTGCCGGCCGCGGCCAGGGCTTACCTGGATCGGATCGCCGAGCTGGCCGGGCTGCCGATCCGCTACGTCTCCGTGGGGACCCGCCGGCGGGAGATTCTGGAAATCCAGTAGCCAGTAGCCGGTGACCAGTGGCCGGTTGAGCCTTCTCCAATATACCGGCTACCGGCCACTGGCTACCGCAAGCGGGCCTTGAAACCACTAGGGAGTCCGCCTAACTTTCGCGGCTCTCTCGAAGGCAAGAAAAGGAGTGGAATGGCAACCAGGATTAGACTGCGCAAAGTCGGCCGGAAGAAGCAGGCGTCGTTCCGGATCGTCGTCGCCGGGAGTATGCATTCCAGGGGCGGCAGGATCACCGAGACGATCGGGAAGTACAACCCGCGAACCGAGCCGTCGTACATAGAGGTCGACGAGAAACGCGCCCTCTACTGGCTCCGCCAGGGCGCTCTGGTGAGCGAAGGGGTCGAGCCTATCTTCCGCAAGACCGGCATAATGAAGAAGTTCGCCGATGGTACCGAGGGCGAAGGCCTGATCGTCATCGGCGACGCACAGGGTAGCACGATTCACCCGCCCAAGGCCAAGGGTGCGAAGAAGAAGGCCGCCAAGGCCGAGGAGAAGCCGGCCGAGCCCGAGGCGGTTGCAGAGGCGCCCGAGCCCGAGGCGGCGGCGGAAGCCGAGTCCGAGCCGGCTGCGGAAGCGGCCGAGCCCGAGGCGGCGGCGGAAGCCGAACCCGAGGCGGATGCAGAAGCGGCTGAGCCCGAGGCGGCGGCGGAAGCCGAGCCCGAGGTGGCTGCCGAGGCCCCTGAGGCCGAGGCAGAGGAAAAGAAGCAGGAAGAGGAATCGTAGCTCGAGACTCAGAGACTCCTGGGGGCGGTCACCTGATCGTCGGCGAGATCAGGAAGGCCCACGGGATCAAGGGCGAGTGCTTCGTGAGCCTGGCGACGGACGACGTCGCGGGCATTTACTCCAAGGGCCGTTCTTTGCTGATTGGCGACAGCGAAGGGCGGCCCGACGAGTCTGGGCTCGCCCTTACGATTGCCGGTGCCCGCGCCTTCAAGGGTGGCTTGATCGTGCGCTTCGAGGACGTGCGCGACCGCAACGCCGCCGAAGTCCTGCGCGGGCGGACCCTACTGATCAGTCCGGAGGAAGCTCGGCCGCTGGAAGTCGGCGAGTTCTTCCTCCACGACCTCGTTGGCCTCGAGGTCGAGACTGCGGAAGGACAGCAGGTCGGCCGCGTCGTCGAGATCTACGAGACCGGACCCGGCCACATGCTCGAGGTGGACGACGGAACGCGTGGACACCTGATCCCATTCAGCGACCAGCTCGTTCGCGACGTCGATGTGAAGGCGGGTCGGATAGTCATCGAGGCGATCCCCGGCCTGCTCGATCTCTGATACGCTGCCTCGGATCTTATGCGTATGCGGATCAACATCCTGACGATATTTCCCGACTTCTTCCGCGAGGCGCTGACCCTCGGGATCCCCGGCCGCGCCGCACGGGATGGACTCGTCTCCTACAACACGGTCGATCTGCGCGACTACACACACGACCGACACCGTACGGTCGACGACGAGCCGTACGGCGGCGGCGCCGGGATGGTGATGAAGCCGGAGCCGTTCTTCGAGGCGATCGACGCACTCAACCCGCAGGGTCCCGTCGCGCTCCTCGATGCCCGGGGACGCACCTTCAAGCACGAGGACGCGGTGCGCATCTCACTCGAGCCCGAGCTGACTCTCCTCTGCGGCCACTACAAGGACGTCGACTGGCGCGTGGCCGAGGGGCTGGCCACCGACGTCTTCTCGCTGGGCGACTTCGTACTCTCGGGCGGCGAGCCGGCGGCGCTCTGCTTGGTGGACGCCGTCGTCCGCCTGCTGCCCGGCTCGCTGGGCGACCACGAGTCGGCGTCCAGCGACTCGTTCTACGACGCGCCGCTCCTGGCCCCGCCCACCTACACGCGGCCGCCCGAGTACCGGGGGATGGAGGTCCCGGAGGTGCTGCGCTCCGGCGACCACGAGGCGATCAGCGAGTGGCGGCGCCGGGAGGCGGAGCGGCTGACGCGGGAGTTGCGGCCGGATTTGGCGGACCGGTAAGCGGTAGGCGGTGGGCGGTGGGCCGGTAGCCGGTGGGTTGGTGGCCGGTGGCCGGTTGGCCACTCCCCAGTTACCGGCTACTGGCTACCGGCTACCGCATACCGGTCCTCGCGCCCCTTGGACAACCTGCCAGGTCTGATTATCTTCTTACGCTCTTGTGACACAGGACCGCGAACGCCAAGGGAGTCGAAGCTCAGATGGACGTGCTACAGGACATTGAGAAGCAGCAGCTCAGGAGCGACATTCCCGACGTCGGCCCCGGCGATACGGTGCGTGTCATGGTCCGAGTGAAGGAAGGCGAGAAGGAGCGGATCCAGCCGTTCGAGGGGGTCTGCATCGCGCGTAAAGGCGGCGGCCTCCGTGAGACGCTGACCGTACGCAAGGTCTCCGGCGGCGTGGGCGTCGAGCGGATCTTCCCGATCCACTCCCCCTCCATCGCCGAGTTCAAGGTCCTCCGCAGGGGCAAGGTCAGGCGCGCCAAGCTCTATTACCTTCGCAGCCTGCGAGGCAAGAAGGCGCGGATCAAGGAGGAGCGGTAGGCCCGAGACCCGGCCGTGGGCCGTCGGGCGATCGCCCTGACCACCGAGCGCCGGTACTGGCGCGCAGGCTTTCAGCACATTGCAGGCGTAGACGAAGCGGGGTGCGGCTCATTGGCCGGCCCCGTTGTCGCAGCTGCGGTCATCCTCCCGGTTGAGGGCGGCGTCAAGGGCGCCAACGACTCCAAGCTGCTCAGTGCCGTTAGGCGCGAAGAGATAGCCGAGGCGATCTATGAGAGCGCCGTGGCCGTCGGCGTCGGCGCCGCGTCCGCCCGTGAGGTCGAGCGGCTCAACGTGCGCCGGGCCAGCGGGCTCGCGATGGAGCGGGCCCTCAAGCATCTCACCTTGACTCCCGACACCGTGCTCATCGACGGACGGCCGCAGCCCTGCCTGGGCGACCACCTCGCCATCGTCAAGGGCGACCGGAAGTGTCACTCCATCGCTTGTGCCGGTATCGTCGCCAAAGTCGTTCGCGACCGCTTGATGGAGCGCCTGGCCCGGGTCTATCCGGGCTACGGTTGGGAACGCAACGCCGGCTACGGCACGCGCGACCACCGTGACGGGCTCGAGCGCTTCGGTCCCACGCCACATCATCGGCGTACGTTTCTTGGAGTGCAGTACGAGCTCGATCTCTGAGTTGAATCGGCAATCGGCGAGCCCGGAGTGAGTGGTTCGCTGCTTTGATGTCGGTCAGCGTTGCTCTGAGCGGTAGGAGAGTCCGGCGCTGGTGGTGCGGGCGTTGCCGCCCGAGTCGAGTCCGGCCCCACCGAACAGCCTCGCCCGGCCACTCCCGACCGTGGCGCCCAGCCGGAAAGCCACGAAGTCGCCTTCGCCGTCCCATTCCGCCAGACCGAACGTGTCCAGGCTGCCGAGGATCAGGACCGAACCGCCGATGCGAAAGCCGTTGAAGCGGCCGCCGTCCAGTCGGTAGTCGCCCTGGGCAGAGACCGAGAGCGATGCGGTGGGCGGCCGGTAGGTGAAGCCGGCGAGCAGCCGCTCGTAGCGAACGGTGTCCCGAACCGTCGGCGACCCGATGTCGCGCCAGACCAGGCCCATCGATACCCCGGAGATCAGGTGGTTGAGGTACCCGATCTCCCAGCTCCCCTGCGCGTCCCCTACCGTGCGCCAGGTGCGTGACACGCCGATCCCGTTTCGCCCCCGCGCCACGCCCAGCGACGCCGTATAGGCGTCGCCCTGGCCGCCCGGCTGGAACTCGTCGTGACGGTACCCGAACGCGATGATCCGCGAGTGGAAGCCCACCGTGTACTGGCCGGTCAGCCACTCGCCGCCCTCCGGCCGGTCCCAGGTCATGTGGCCCAGGAGGTAGACCGCCCGGTTGAAGCCGGCGGCGCCCGGGTTAACCCAGAGCGCCGCGCCGTGGCCGGTCCCCGAGACGAAGCTGTACGCCGCCGGCTCCGGGTCGCGCGTCTGGCCGAGCGCCGCTCCCGCTCCCAGGAGCAGCGTGAGGCCGGCGACGATAGGTGTGCGTGCGTACACGGGTTCTGCGGTTCTCCGGTCCACTGGCGGTTCCGGTCTGGCGACGGCGTATAGTGCGGTCCCCCGATGAGCGGTGCAAGGGACCCCCCGCGGACACCTTGACCTGGTGGCACGACCTGAGTTCTTTGTGGCTTGTCAGAACCACAGGGAACAGGAAGGAAATGGCCGAAAACGCCAAGGCGCCCGGCGCGGCCCGGGAGCGGACCGACACCACGGCCCTCGTCGTCGAGGCGCGCCAGGTCAGCAAGCGTTACGCTCGCACCTGGGCGCTGAGGGCGGTCGACCTCCGGGTCGGCCGCGGCGAACTGGTGTCGCTGCTGGGGCCCAACGGGTCCGGCAAGAGCACGCTGCTCAGGCTGCTCACCGCCGTCACGCGACCCACCTACGGTGAGGTGAGGATCTTCGGTCAGCAGCCGCGCAACGGCCTGGGCGTGCGCGAGCGGTTCGGCGTCCTCCCGCACCAGAGCTACCTGTACGATGAGCTCACCGCGGTCGAGAACCTGCGTTTCGCCGCTACCATGTACGGTATGCGCGCCGAGCGGGACCAGCTGGTCGAGGCGCTGGCCCACGTCGGCCTGGTCCATGTGGCCGATCGCCAGGCCCGCACCTTTTCCTCCGGCATGCGCAAGCGCCTGGCGCTGGCCCGGGCGACGCTCCACGATCCCGAGCTGGTGCTACTCGACGAGCCGTACGGCGCGCTCGACGTTGAGGGGATCGGCTGGGTCGATCGCTTCATCGGCGAGCTGCGCGAGGCCGGAAAGACGCTGGTCATCGCGACCCATGAGATCGGGCGGGCGCTGGCGCTCTGCGATCGCGCCGTAGCCCTCCGCGGTGGCAAGGCGGTCTACGACGGGCCGACCTCCGACTACGAGGGCGCCATCTCCGGCGCCACCGAGGCGGTCGGGCTGGGGGTGAAGATCTGATGGGCGACTTGCGGCGCGCCATGGCGCTGGTCCGCAAGGACCTCTTGACCGAGCGGCGAAGCAAGGCGGCGTTCAACGCCATGGCCTTCTTCGCGGCCATGGTACTCTTCATCTTCAGCTTCGCCCTGGGACCCGACGCGCCGAGCATGAGCGCCGGTCCCGGCCAAACGCTGCTCCAGTATCTGTGGCCGGGCCTCCTCTGGGTCGCCATCTTCTTCACCGGCATCCTGTCGCTCAGTCGCTCTTTCCAGATCGAGATCGAGAGTGGCGGCCTCGAGGCGCTGCGCCTCTACCCTGGCGACAAGAAGGCGGTCTTCGCCGGGAAGCTCGTCGCCAACCTGATCGTGCTCGGCGCTATGGAGCTGATTCTCATCCCGGTGTCGGCGATCCTCTATAACATAGACCTGTGGACCAAGCTGCCGGCGCTGATGGGAGTCGTGCTGATGGGGACGCTCGGGTTCGCGGCCGTCGGGACGTTCTATGCGGCGCTAACCTCGAACCTGCGGGCCCGCGACGTGATGCTGCCGGTCCTCCTCTTCCCCATCATCGTGCCGGTGGTCGTCGCGGCGGTTAAGGCGACGACCCTGGTCATCCGGGGTGACCCGATGGGCGAGCTGTGGACCTGGCTTCGCATCCTCGGGCTGATCGATATTGTCTTACTGACCGTCTGTACGCTCACGTTCGAATTCGCGATAGAGGACTAGGCGGATATCTATGGGTACAGTCGTACTGTTCGTCGTCGTCGCCGCGATCGTCATCTTCGTCCTGGTTTACGGCATGCGGCTCGTCGGCATGTCGGTGAGCACGATGAAGCGCGCGGGGACGATCACGGGAGCCCTTAGCCTGCTGCTGTTCGCCGTGGGTCTTTACCTGGGACTGGTCTGGGCGCCGACCGCTCAGATAATGGGTGACTCGTATCGGATCATGTACATCCACTTCCCCAGCTGGGTCGGCACCGCGGCCGGTTATCTCACGGCGTTCGTCGCCAGCGTCCTATATATAAGGACACGGAAGTACGGCTACGACTACGTGGCGGTGGCCGGCGCCGAGATCGGGCTCCTCTTCAACGTCGTCGGTCTGATAACCGGCGCGCTTTGGGGCAGGCCCACCTGGGGCGTTTACTGGACCTGGGACCCGCGGCTCACAACCACGGCCATCATGGCGATCACCTTCGCCGGCTATCTGGTGCTGCGCGCCTTTCTCGAGGACCCCGAGGCGCGGGCCCGGGTGTCGTCGCTGGTGGCGATCATCGGCTTCGTCAACGTGCCGATCGTCTACTTCTCGGTCCGCTGGTGGCGCACGCTGCACCAGGTGCAGTCGAGTCCTGACACCATCGATCCGCCGATGGTGCTGGCGCTCCGGGTCATGATGATTGCCTTCGTCGTGCTCTTCCTCTACATGCTGACGCAGCGCTTCATGCTGGCGCGGCTCCGCGGCGAAGAGGAACTGGAGGCCGTGAGATTGGAGGTGGCCGGTGACTAAAACGGGTATCATCGCCGCCGCCGCCGGGCTGGCGGCCATCGTCATGGTGTTCGTCGTCGTGCCGGGCATGCGCGACGCGGGCTACATCATTCGCGCCTACGTGATCACCGCGGTCATCTTTGTGGCCTACATCTGGTCGCTCGCCGTACGGCTCGACCGGGTCGAGAAGGATAGGGAGGCGCGTCAGGGGGACGTGGCGTCCTAACGATCCGGCAGCTCGGGAGGGAAGATCTCGGCGAGCTCGATCGTGCCGGGCGCGAGATGGCCCAGACGAACGGGCAGACCGGTGGTGTAGGTCTGCGGTTCCGCGGCACCGCCGGCGAGATCCCAGACGTCCAGGCTGTTCGCGTCGGGATCGACGATCCAGTACTGGGCGACGCCCTGCCGTCTGTAGAGCTTCAACTTGATGGTCCTGTCCCGCTTCGCCGTGCCCGTCGACAGGATCTCGACCACCAGGTCGGGTGCGCCGCGGATCCCTTCTTTGACCAGCCGCTCGGAGCGCGCCTTCGACACGAAGATGATGTCGGGCTGGACGCCCTCCTCGGTCTCGGGAAACTCGACGCCGACGGGAGCTTGGAACACCCAACCGTGCCCGGGCTCCATAAGCATTCCTCTCAGAGCCGCCCCCAGGTTGCCACTGATCCACTGGTGGCGGAGGACCGGAGCCGGTGTCACGTACAGCTCGCCGTCGATGGCCTCGTAGCGCTTGCCGTCCTCGGGCATGAGCTGGGCGTCTTGCCAGGTAATGCGGGTCGTCGACATGGTATCCACATTATACCTCCCGGTCAGATTGGAGGCGAGCGAATTGCGTCCGTCATATCTTAGGGATGCGCTGTCAACGAACCGTCAACGGGCGTGAGAGATGGAACTGAGCATCAGTCGCCTCGAGCGCGGCTATCTGCTGGAAGTGCGGACCGAATTAGCGCGGCCGGTCGATGAAGTTTTCGACTTCTTCGCTAACGCTCATAATCTACAGGAACTCACGCCGCCCTTCCTGCGCTTCGAGATCCTGACGCCCGACCCCATCATCCTGCGGCAGGGCACGATCATCGACTACCGCCTGCGACTACGCGGCATACCGGTCCGCTGGCGCAGCGAGATCTCCGCTTGGGAGCCGCCCCACCGATTCGTCGATACACAACTGCGCGGTCCGTACCGCTGGTGGATCCACGAGCACCGTTTCGAAGCAGGGCGTGGCGGCGGTACGCTGATGACCGATCGGGTGGAGTACGGCGTGCTGGGCGGCGCGCTTGTCAACTTCCTGCTGGTCGAGCCGGACCTGCGGCGCATCTGGGCCTACCGGGACCAGGAGGTCCGCCGGCACCTGCTGGGGCCCGGTAGCTAGCGGTTGCGTTCCTGCTTGATCACCTCGGCGGGAGATGGCTCGAACTCCGGCGCGGGAAGTCCGGCGATCTGCGCCAGGGTCCTGGCGACGTTGGGATCACCGTCGAGTAGCCTGAGCAGGGTATCAGCGGCTGCAGACTGAAACACGGTCCCTCTCTCCCAACGGACTACTGTCTTCGGGCCGGTCCTGAGTAGAGCCTCGAGTTGCGCTTGAGACAGACCGTACTTTTTTCTGATTCGCACAATCTCTTCTGGCGTCAGCAGTCCCTCTTCGGCTCGGATCGCCACCACCGCCCTCTGCTGGGTCTCTTCCATCTGTTCAGGCGTCGCATACTCGGAGCCGCAACCATCGCAGCGCAGATGCTCGTCCTCGACGACCGCGCTCCGCCGCCCGATCGAGACCGTTGTCTCTTCTCTCACCGAGGCAGCTGCTGGCTCGCCGCAGACCGCACACTCGTAGCTTCGCTCGGACATCATTCGCTCACCGCAACTTGAAGGAGACGACAACGACCGGCCCGTGTCGTCGCATCTGAAGTTTCACGTACAGCTCAAACTCGTCGTACAACGTCTCATAGACGTCTTGTTGCAGCTCTGGGACCGC
>JBDHJU010000042.1:0-28006 GCA_039586755.1 Gemmatimonadota bacterium
GTGTTCCGTAACGGGGAGGCTCTGGCCGACTATTGGGCGCGGACAGATTGACAAACCCGGACCTATTGCGTGGCTGCCGACCCGTCGGCATTATCGACGGCGGCACACCAAGATCGTGTCGATACGGCCCCCCAAACATGCCCGACAAGTTCCGCCTGGCTGCGCTGGTAAACCTATACGCCAAACTCAACGCCGAGCACACGGAAAATGAGCGAGATCTTCGTCAGCTACGCGCATGAAGACCTGGGCATGGCCAGGCAGGTGGCCGAGGCACTCGAGGCAGAGAGCTGGTCGGTCTTTTGGGATCGAACACTTCTTCCCGGGGAGGACTGGAGCAAGAAGATCGGCAAGGCGCTCGATGAGGCGAAGTGCGTGGTCGTGCTCTGGTCTCGGGCGGCGGTCGAGTCGGATTGGGTGACGTCGGAAGCCGGTGAAGCGGCCGATCAAGGCAAGCTCGCGCCGGCGATGATCGAGAAGGTCAGGCTACCCGTCCAGTTTAGAAAGATCCACGCGGCCAATCTGGTCGGTTGGGACGGAACCTCGTCGCACCATGAGTTCCGGAACCTCGTTCAGGGTATCGCCCGGATCCTGGGGCAAGAACCGAGGCGGGTTGAACCAGCTTCTCCGCCGCCCCCACCGCCCCCGGCTCCGACCCCTCAGGTTGTTGGTGCGGGTGACGGAGATGAGAAGAAGATTAAGCCGAAGTCTAAGCCGAAAAAAGCAAAAGCGCCCAGTAAGAAGAAGCAGCAGATGACTCTTCAGGAGACACTCTCGGCCACCGAGCTCAAGTTCCTCGAGTTGGGTGGTGGCTCGATGGCGTTTCCGTTCGGCGGCGAGCGGATCGAGCAAGTGACAGTCGAGGTCCGCGAGCTCGGGGATGACCTGGTGTATTTCGCGGTTCCCATGCCCGAGCCGGGGATGTTCGGGCGCGAGGTGGCTTACAGCCAGGTTCTGCGCGCCAGCTACACGACGAACTTCATCAAGGCGATGACCGTCAAGTCGGGCTTGGCGTTCGCTGCGGAGTTGCCGAAGGCCGTCGTCACACCTCCTGTCGCGGAGGGTGTGATTCGCGGGCTCGTCTACCTGGCCGATGTCAAGAAGAAAGATCTGAACGACGAGGAGAGCTGTAACGCGCGCATGGTCAAGTGCGTTCTGGCCCAATCTTCACTGGTCACCCTTGATGTCGCCAAGACGAAGCAGGACGTAGAAACCATGTTCGCGGGGGCCGGGTTGGATTGGAGTAAGCCTCAGGACGACAGCTACGTATTCAAGCTCGACTTCGCCAGCACGGACCTCGATGTCTTGATCCGTACCGGTGAGCACGCCATCTCGGTCATCCTCCCAATGGGAGGAGTGAAACCCATCGGCGACAAGAAGAAGTACCTCAGCCACCTACTCGATCTCAACAGGGTCGCCAACGTGGCCAAGGTCGGTATAGACAGTGACGGAGATGTGGCGTTGCTCTACGAGCTTCCCGAACTGTTACCCGATACTATCGAGAAAGTCAGAGAACAGTTCGTCACCCTGCTTGCCGGCGTTCTCGCGATGCACGCGGGAGGTGAGTAGCCCCACACCTGCGCAGTCAAGATGTAGAATAACACGAAAACCGAGGCACAAGATGGCACTCTCCGATGCCGATCGCATCGATGTCGTGGCGCGTGGCCCAAGCGGTGAGATAGTTCTCGGCATTGTCGCAAACGAGCCGTGGGGTGACGGAGAGCGGGCGGCGGAGCAGCTAACGGGCAAGCTGGGCACCTACCTGTCGTTCATCACGGGCGAGGAATATCAGACGAAGTTCGGGTCGGCGCCGGCGTCGGTTCGACTTCTGACCGTCGAGCAGCCGCCCGAGCTGATCAGGAGGTTCATTGAGGCGGCGTCCGCCGCCTTCGGCGTAGAGGTCGAGGTGGAGCTCGTAGCGGCGGCCGGTGCGCTCGGGGAAGGCCACAAGGCAGTTTCCGATTTGAAGTCTACCAGCCTCGGGGGCCCGTCTGCTGAGGCCCGTGTCAAGCGTATTCGCAACGTGTTCGGTGTGCTCGCCTTCGTCGCCGGGGTGCTGGGTGCGGTCTACGCCTACAGACTGAGCGGGTCCATCGCTCTAGCGATCTATGTCTTTCTCTTCACCAACTACGTAGTCTCCCGAGGCGTAGCGGACGTTATCACGGACCCTTACAAGATCCGCAGGATCCTCTACTTCGCCTTACAGCCGGCTCTCAGCACGGGCGTCCTCTACGTCGTCTACCGGCTCTGGGGCAGGATGTGGCTGGCGGTGACTCTCGGGATCATCTTGGGCGTCATCCTACACGGACTTCTCGCTCCGCGATTGTTCCCGCGCATACACATCGAGGAAGGGCTGGACTCCGCTCAGCGCATGAAGGAAATGAAAGAGATGCGAGAACAGCTGAAACGACAGATGGAGGCCTAGGCCTCGAGGTCACCGCGACTGCATGGAGTGCTTGCCTTGAGTAGCGGATTGGAGAGGAGACGCCGACGCATCGGCCGTGTCTTGCGAAAGGTGCAGCGCCTGTGGAGCGACATCGAGTGGTCACTCGTCGGCGTGTTTTTCGTCACTGCCCTCGTGTTGGGATTCATCGGGTTTTTCAAGTACTTCGCAGTGGTCGGGGAGTCTAAGACGCCTTGGGACCTGCTTTATCTCGCGCTTCAGTTGTTCAGTCTCGAATCGGGCTCACTGGCCAGCGGGGTGATACCGTGGGAGCTCCAGGTAGCCAGGCTGCTCGCTCCGGCGGTCACGGTCTATACGGTCATCAAGGCTGTCGCCACCATTTTCGGCGAGCGCTTTGAACGCCTCCGAATGCGTTTCTATCGAGATCACGTTGTTATTTGCGGCCTCGGCCGCAAGGGTCTTCTGCTGGCTCGCTCGCTGCTGGCCCGTGGCGACCGCGTTGTGATCGTTGAACTCGATGCGGAGAACGATCTGATTCAGACGGCCCGTGGGAACGGTGCGATCGTGCTGATCGGCGATTTGCGGGACCCGCAGGTGCTGAAGCGGGCCAGGGTTCACAAGGCGGGTCACCTGGTGGCCGTCGTCGGCGACGACGGAGTGAACGCCGAAGTCGCTGTGCGGGCGCGCAAGTTGGTCGAGGGCCGACACGGGCGATCGTTGTCCTGTCTGGTGCATATCGTGGACCCTCAGCTCTGCACGCTACTGCGCATGCAAGAAATCGGGCGGCGCCAGGATGTAGCGTTCAGGCTCGACTTCTTTAACGTGTTCGAAAGCGGTGCCCGAACACTGCTGCGCGAGCACTTCCTGACCGAATCCTCGCAGAGAGGGGAGGGTGCAGTCGGCAGAATCGTCGTTGTGGGCCTCGGGCACTTCGGCGCCAATTTGGTATTGCAGGCGGCACTGACCTGGCGAGCCGAGTGCGGCGAATCGGCCGAGCCATTGCAGGTTGTCGTCGTCGACCAGGACGCGCAGGCTCTAGCGGAATCGCTGAGCCAGGGCAACAAATGGTTGGAGGGGTTTTGCGAGCTTATTCCCCAGCAGATGTTCATCGAATCGCCCGAGTTCCGAGAGGCCCGCTTCCTTTCGGATTCGGGAGGAGCGGCGAGCGTGGGCGTCGTATATGTCTGTCTGGATGACGATACGCTGGGATTGTCCACGGGATTGGCGATCCACAGCCAGGTGCAGGGGAAGAAGATTCCTGTGGTTGTCCGTATGACGCACGGCGCGGGACTTGCCGCTCTGCTGGGAGAATCGCAACAGGGCGAGGGGGAGTTTGCCGGCCTACACGCCTTCGGACTGATCGATCGGATATGTAATCCGGGCCTTCTCACGGCCGGTGCCTACGAGATCATCGCTCGAGCCGCGCACGAAGAATATGTGAGCGAGCAACAGGAGAAGAAGATATTGCCGGCGGACGACCCTGCTCTGGTCGAGTGGGATAAGCTGCCGGAGTCGCTCAAGGAATCGAATCGTGACCAGGCGGCTCACGTCGGCATGAAACTGCAGGCCGTAGGGTGCGAGCTCGCGCCGCTCGGTGGCCGGGAATCGGAGCCTTTCAGTTTCAAGACGCAGGAAGTGGAAGAGCTGGCTGTCATGGAGCACGAGCGCTGGGTAAAGGAGCGACTGCGGAACGGGTGGACTCCAGGCGCGCGAGACCCGGAGAAGAAGAAGACACCCTACCTTGTCCCGTGGGAAAAACTGGACGGACCCACGAAGGACAATGACCGACTCTTCATCCGGCGCCTGCCGCAGATCCTGGCGCGGGCCGGACTGAAAATCGTGCGCAGCGAGGGGCGATCGTAGTTGACCTCGTCTTTCCTACGGGGCGCTCGCTTCCTACCTTAGCCCCGCCCGCCGAGTGCGCAAAGAAGTGTGCTCGGCTTAGTCGGTCCAATTCCCGGGGAATCGAGCATGCGAATAACCGTGGCCGCCACCGCATTGACCCTTCTTATCGTCATGATCTCAGACAGCAACGCACAGGAAGGGCGGCCCTCGACAGTCGCCGGCCGCTCTACCGTCTACGCACCTAACGGCGCC
Source organism: Gemmatimonadota bacterium (assembly GCA_039586755.1). GTDB lineage: Bacteria > Gemmatimonadota > Gemmatimonadetes > Palauibacterales > KS3-K002. Next base: position 4,499 of record JBDHJU010000042.1, read on the forward strand.
ATCGCCACCAGCCAGCCGCTGGCCAGCGCCGCCGGCCTCGGCGTGCTTCAGCGCGGTGGTAACGCCGTCGACGCCGCCGTGACCGCCGCCGCCGTGCTCAACCTTGTAGAGCCTCACATGACCGGGATCGGCGGCGACATGTTCGCCTTACTCTGGTCCGCGGACGAGGGCCGGCTGATTGGCCTAAACGCCAGCGGGCGATCGGGCGCTCTGATGACGCGTGAAGAGCTACTGCGTCGGGGGCACACGAGCGTGCCGATCCACGGGGCCGAGCCGATCACCGTACCTGGTGCCTTGTCGGGCTGGGCAGCGCTGCTCGAGCACTACGGCACCATCACGCTGGCCGAGGCGTTGGGGCCGGCGATCATGTTCGCCGAGGAGGGCTTCCCGGTGACGCCGATCATCGCTCGGCAGTGGGCGATGGAGGTAGAGAAGCTAAAGCGGGACGAGGGCGCTCGCGCCACATATCTGATCGACGGCGAGCGGCCGCCGGAAGCCGGCGAATGGTTCCGGAATCCGGACTTCGCGGCGACTCTGCGCTTGATCGCCGAAGGCGGTACCAGGACCATGTACGGCGGCGAGCTGGGCCAGCGGATCGTCGAGCGCGTACGGGAGCTCGGAGGGTTCCTCACTCTGGAGGATATGGAGAATCATGCTCCCACCTGGGTCGACCCGATCTCCGTCGACTTCAAGGGTTACCGTGTGTACGAGCTGCCGCCCAACGGCCAGGGCATCGCGGCGCTGGAGATGCTGCGGATACTCGAGCCGTACGATCTGGCCGCCATGGGGCATAACTCGGCTCCCTACCTTCATCACCTTATAGAAGTGAAGAAGCTCGCCTTCGCAGACCTCGCCGGTTGGGTCGGCGATCCGGATCACATGACGGTATCGCCGCAAGATCTATTGTCGGACGAGTTCGTCGATGGGCGGCGTGCGCTGGTTGATCCGCGCCGCGCAGCCGAACGGGTCGAGCCGGGGCCGGCGGCTACGGCGAGCGAGACGATCTATTTGAGCGTAGCCGACCGCTACGGCAACATGGTCTCCTTCATCAATAGCATCTACTGGGAGTTCGGTTCGGGCGTGGTGGCGCCCGGCACCGGCTTTGCATTGCAGAACCGCGGTGCCGGGTTCACGCTCGAGCCCGGCCTCGCCAACACCGTCGGGCCGGGGAAGCGGCCGTTCCATACGATCATACCGGCCTTCGTTACGCGACCGGCCGCCGACGGTGACGAAGAACCGTGGCTCGCCTTCGGCGTTATGGGCGGCTCGATCCAGCCCCAGGGCCATGTGCAGGTGTTGCTCAACCTTCTGCTGTTCGACATGAGCTTGCAGGAGGCGATCGACGCGCCGCGCTTCCGTCATCTCGTTGGACTACAGCTAGCACTGGAGACGCCGATCGGGGACGACGTACGCCGGGCGCTGGCGGCGATGGGGCATGTGATCCTGCCCGACGGATCGGTCTCGTTCGGTGGCGGCCAGGCGGTGATGCGGCTCGAGCGCGGCTGGGCTGCAGGTTCGGACCCTAGAAAAGACGGCATGGCAGTAGGGCATTAGAGGAGAGGAGTGTAGGGTGCCCATCAAGGCGGCGGTAATGACGGGGCCCGGGGAGGCGATCGAGCTGTGGGAGCTCGACGACCCGGCCCTCGAACCCGGTAGCATTCTGCTCGAGACCGTGGCTAGCGAGGTCTGCGGCACGGATGTTCACATCCATCACGGGCGGTTGGCCGGGGTCCCCTTTCCCATCATTCCCGGCCACGTCAGCGTCGGTCGGGTGCTGGAGACGGCTGGGGTGGAGGCGGACAGCATGGGTACGCCGCTGTCTCCCGGTGACGTCATCACGTTCTACGATGTCCATGAGACCTGCCACGCCTGCTACTTCTGTACGGTTGCGGGGCAGCCCAACCGTTGTCCCGATCGGCGCGTCTACGGCATCACCTACTCGGTGCACGACGGTCCGTTAGGCGGCTGGGCCGAGCGTATCTACCTGAAGCCCGGGGTGCAGACCTTGAAGTTGCCCGAGCCGCTGACAGCGGACGATGTGATCGGCGGAGGTTGCGGCCTCTTCACCGGTTTCGCCGCGGTCGAGCGCGGCGCTATGGCGATGGGCGATACGGTGCTGGTGCAGGGGACCGGGCCGGTCGGGCTGTCCGCCATCGCCTTTTCGGCGCTGCGTGGTGCAGGAACGGTGGTGGCGATCGGCGACCCGCAGGCACGTCTCGAACTGGCAACGTTGCTCGGTGCCGATGTCACCATCTCGTTGAGCGATGTGCCGCAGGAGGGAAGAGAGGAGAAGGTCCGTGAGCTGACGGCCGGTCGCGGCGTCGATGTGGCGCTCGAGTGCGCTGGGAACCCGGCAGCAATACCGGAGGGCTTCAAGTTGCTGCGCGATGGAGGCACCTACGTCATCGCCGGCCACTATACCGACGTCGGCGAGGCGACGATCAACCCGCACATAGACATCAACCGCAAGCACGCAGACGTGCGCGGTCGCTGGGGACTCGACTTCAATCACTTCTACCGTGCGCTTCGCTTGGTGGCCAAGCACAGAGAGCGGCTACCGTTCGCGCGCGTGATCGGTGGCCGGTACGGTCTCGAGGAAGCGGGGAAGGCCTTGGCCGACGTCGAGGCGCTCACTGTGACCAAGGCGATTATCACGCCGAATAGAAGTTGACGCCGCTCGAACTCGTGGCGGCGGCTGGCGCGGCGGCTGCCGGCGCTGCCCTTCAGGGCTCGGTGGGCTTTGGACTCTCTTCTGGCGATCGGCCGGCAGGTCTTCTGAGACGATGGTGGTGTTCAGAAGCCGGCGGCTAGGTGGGTCGCAGCTTACGGAGCAGGCGTAGGTCGACTCGCCGGTCGTCGAGCCGTGTAAGACCAAGGTCGACGGCGATCTCGACGGCGCGATTGAACTCCGCCGATGTCGGTGGCCGGTTGATCTCGGGATAGTGCTCGGCGCATACGCGACCGGCGGGGCGGTACTGGTTCATCAGATTAATATACGTATCGGTACCGAGCTCTCTGGCGATCCACTCGAGTATCGCCTGGGTCTCGTCCAGGTGGCCCGGCATGACCAGGTGGCGGAGTAGAACGCCGCGGGTCGCCACGCCGTTCGCATCGATCTGCAATGCCCCTACCTGGCGTTGCATCTCCGCAATCGCCGTTCGGGCCGCATCCGGATAGTCGTCCGCCTTCAGGTACTTGGCGGCCGTCTCCCGCGACCAGAGTTTGAAGTCGGGCATATATATGTCGATGGTTCCGTCCAACAGCTCCAGGCTTTCCATCGCGTCGTAGGCGCTCGTGTTGTACACGATCGGCAACTTGAGGCCGGCGTCGGCTGCGAGTGCCAGTGCTTCCAGTACCTGGGGTACCACATGCTCAGGCGTGACGAAGTTGATGTTGTGGCAACCGAGCTGCTGCAGCGAGAGCATCATGGCCGCGAGCTCTTCCGGCGGCGAGCCGGGGCGTGCCGGTCCCGGCTTCACCCCCTGGCTGATGTCGAAGTTCTGGCAGAACACGCAGCGCAGGTTGCAGTGTGAGAAGAAGATCGTACCCGAGCCGTTCCAGCCGCGCAGCGGGTTCTCTTCTCCAAAATGCGGGAAGCAGCTGCTCACAACCGCATAGCGCCCCGTCTTGCAGGCTGCCCACTTGTCCGCCAGGCGGTTGATCTGACAGTCCCGCGGGCACGCCCGGCAGTCGGCCAGGCCGGCGATGGCCGCTCGGGCGCGTTTGTGGAGCTCGGCGCTCCCCAGATTCAAGTAAGCTGCACGAGCCATGACACAAGATAGGATGTCCGCTGGATGCGTAGCCAGCGGGGTGGTCCGTAGGGCGCTGGCGCTCAGGGGCGGCGCTGCGCCAGATTAGGCACGATGAGCGTGCTACAAAGACTCGAGGGAGCGAATGGACTACCTGCTCAGGATACCGGTGGCGCTGATCGGCATGCTTCTCATGCGGGGGTTCATCTATCCGCGCGGGTGGAAGCGGCGCTCGATCGTCACCGCTCTCTGGGGACTGATTGGCTTGGCGCTCGTCCTGCCGCTGGCTCGATACAGTTCCGTCGGGCTGACGATTGCCATCGCCGGCGCCGCGCTCGTCCTCTTCCCCTATCGGCTGCTGGCCGTTCGCTACATGAAAAGGCGCGCGCGAGCGGGCCTGCGTCGGCTGGCCAAGTACTGGGGGACCGTGGTTCGGGAAGATAAGCGGACCGGTCGCTGGGACGTGGTACGCGATGTCGATGGCAGGGCTGCTTGGGTGGGTAACGTCTTGACCCATAAAGGTTCGATTGACCCGGCGGTGAAGCGTGCCGAGGTCGGTTACATGCTCGCCTTCGTCATCGAGCTCGAACACGAGCCGCCCTTCCAGTGCTCGTTGATGGTTGGCTGGGAAAAGCCCAGGTACTTCGAGCGTGAGTGGCGCGCGACCCACGTCATCCATGGCGAGTTCCTGTCGCTTCCGTTCGGCGATGTGGGTCTGGCCAGCGACAGGGGACGCGCCACAGGTGGAGTCGTCTCCAGGCTCGAGCCGTACATGGCCATGCCCGATAATTTGGGCGGCAAAGTAGCCGCCATAGGCACCAACGCGGATCGCTTCGCTGAGGTCTTCACGCCCGAGCTGCTACGGCGCTTCTTCGAGGTAGCGACGCGGACGTATCCCTACGAACTGAACGTGACACCGAGCAGCGTGAACATCTACACGACCTACTGCGACGGCGAGGTTCAACAGGCTAACCTCGCGTTCCTAGAGGAACTGGCTGCCGAGTTGGAGGTGGACCGCTGAATAGTGCTCTTTTGGCGATCGCCCTGGGGATGGCCGCTGCGTCCCAGGAGTTTGAGGAGGGGAGGTTGGACGCGGCTCAAGTACGGGTCATCATCGAAGGCTCGTATGCCACCGTCATCGCCCAATACGAGATCGAACGCTCTGGCGCGCCCGTCGTCTTCGAGGCGCCGCGCCTGCCCGGCCAGATCCTGATCGTCGACAGGGCATTCGGGCCGGAGGGAGCGCTGGAGGTGAGGCAGCTGGTCGACTCGCGCCGAATCACCGCGCCGGCGAGTGTCCCCGGCTTGGCCCAATTCCGCATCAGCTACAGGGTCGAGGATGACTTCTCGAGCATACCAATCTTCGTGCCCAACGCGCCCTCCGCCCCGCGTTCGAACCCGGTTCAACTAGAGATCATCGGTGCAGCGGCCGATGCCGACCCGGAGAACGCCGTCCCGCCCCTCCAGCGAGGTGACGGTGGGGCTCTCACCGCAACGACGGCCCACCTGCCCACCGTCATCCGACTACCCGCACCGAGACACGGCCTCTTCACGACCAGGGTACTGGTCTTGGCGGCTCTCATCGCCGTCTGTCTGGCCGGGTTCGTCTGGGCCGGCCAGGCGGCCTGGGGTAGGCGGAACCGCGGGGCGGGCGCCGTGTAGAACCTCTGAGGCCACCGAGGCGTGGCCCGCGCCCCGTTTCCCCCCCCGCGGAAGCCTACCAGCCACTTGGAGTTAGCCCCATGAAGAGAGGTCCCTTCCTTATCATGCTGGCCGTGCTGGCGTTCGCCCCTCTGCAGGCGACGGCGCAGAGCCAGTGGGAGCAGCAGGTTCTCGAGCAGATCCGCACCGCAAGCGAGCTCTTCGCTCCGGAGGGCTATTCAATGGTCGGCGATGCCCATATGGGGTCATTGGACGATGAAGCGTCGGAAGACTTCCACGTGACGCTACAGGCCGGGATGCACTACATCATGGTCGGCGTTTGCGATAATGACTGTCCCGACATCGACCTCATGCTGCTCGACGATACCGGCAACGAAATCGATTCCGACTATGAGACGGATGCCGTGCCGATTGTGGAGGTCACGCCGTTCCGGGCACAGAGCTACCGCGTCCACGTCTACATGGCGGACTGCACCAGCGCGCCGTGTTTCTACGGTGTCGGTGTGTATGCCGACGAGGCTTCCGGGTCTACCGTACAAGGCGGTACGCCGTCGTCGCAGAATTATAGGGGTCAGCTGGATACCGGCGACGATCGGTTGGACGGCGACTACTACGACACCTACGACTTCTACGGGAACGCGGGTGACGCAGTCGTCATCGATCTCTTCTCGTCCAGCTTTGACACCTACTTGATCCTGATGGCACCGTCGGGGGCCGACACCCAGAACGATGACTACAACGCGTCGCTGGACCGTTCGCGGATCGAGATGGTGCTGAACGAATCGGGCACCTGGACCGTCTTCGTGACGTCCTACGAGTCCGGAGAGACCGGCGCCTACGAGCTGAGCATCACTACCACCGCTTCCGGAGCGCCGTTCTCGAAGCGAGGCGGCTGACCGAAGAGCGTAGCTCCGGTCCGCAGCCCTGCGCGGACGTTGCGGGCCCGAGCTCACGGACAAGGGCGGGGGCACTACACTCCGGATTCAGCGTTCCGGCAGGGAGATTGCCTCCGCCTTGCTATTCGGGCTTGCACTCGACAAACAGCCTGAAGCATATTTGTTTTTCCGTGGGTCTGAGCATTGGACCCATCACCTCGCCCCCCCGCGCAACCCCTCCACCTTAGATCTTTGGAGCATCCAATGAACAGAGGTCGCCTCCTCACCGCCTTGGCCGTGCTCGCCCTCGCCCCCGGTCAGCTTGCAGCGCAGAGCCAGTGGGAGCAGCAGGTGCTCGAGCAGATCCGCACCGCGAGTGAGCTGTTCGTTTCGGAAGGCTTCGCGCAGGTGGGCGAAACCCGTACGGGCTCGCTTAACGACGAGACCTCCGAGGACCTCAACCTCACTCTCGAGGCTGGGGTCAGCTATATCCTCGTCGGTGTCTGCGACAACGACTGCCCCGACATCGACCTCGCGCTGCTCGATGGGGCCGGGACCGAGATCGATTCCGACTACGAGGATGACGCCGTACCCATGGTGGAGGTTACCCCCTCGGCTACTCGCTCCTACCGCATACACGTCTACATGGCGCACTGCACAAGCGAGCCCTGTTTCTATGGCGTTGCGACGTTCGCTCAGGGGGCGGCGCGTGCCACCGCGGCAGTCGGCGCGGTTGGTCCTTCGACCCAGACCTACGAGGGGCGCCTCGACAAGGGCGATGACCAGCTCGACGACAACGAGTATTACGACGTCTACGATTTCCAGGGGAGCACGGGCGACGTGGTGGTTATCGATCTGTACTCGTCCGAATTCGATACCTACCTGGGTCTACTGGCTCCCTCCGGTGCCGATACCCAGAACGACGATTACCAGGAGTCGACCTCGCGGTCACGAATCGAGAAGACCCTCGACGAGACCGGCGAGTGGAGCGTCCTGGTAACTTCGTTCGAGGCTGGTGAGACGGGCGCCTACAACCTTTCGATCGGCATAACGAGGTCTGGCGCCGCTACTGCCGTCGCTTCAAGCGGAATGACCGAACGCGGCGCGCTGGCGAGCGGTGACAACCAGCTGACCACGGGCGAGTACGTCGACTCGTTCGATCTGTCCGGGGCCAACGGAGAGTTTTTCGTCATCGACCTGCGCTCGAGCGATTTCGACCCCTACCTGATACTCGTCGCGCCCAGCGGTGAGCAGTTCGAGAGCGACGATCATGAGAACGACGCCACACGCTCTCAAGTGGCCATGCAGCTGCCTGAGAGCGGTAACTACAGGGTCCTCGTCACGAGCTATAAGCCCGGTGAGTCGGGGTCCTACACCCTTACGATCGGAGGAGGCGGCGCCACTGCTGTGGCAGCGGGCCCGCGTGTCGAACGCGGGTCATTGGCGCCGGGTGACGAGACGTTGAGCAGCGGCGAGTACGCCGACGGTTACGAATTCGAAGGTCGCCCCGGCCAGCGGGCACGGCTAGATGTGAGCTCGACCGAATTCGATACCTACCTGATGCTCATCGACCCCACCGGCCAGCAGTCCGAGAACGATGACTACGAGGGGCTGCCCGACCACAGCGTGATCGAGACCGACATAACCGAATCTGGCAGGTACCGGGTCGTCGTGACGTCCTACAAAGTGGGCGAGACGGGGTCATACGAGTTGCGGATGGAATTCGGCGGAGGTGACGCGGTTGCGACGCGCCAGCGCGATGTCGTCGCTTTGCAGATGGGCCAGAGTACCAGCGGCCGGCTGGAGCCCGGTGACCGACAGCTGGCCAGCGGCGAGTACGGGGACGTGTATGTCTTCGAGGGTGCGACGGGGCAGGCCGTCAGCATCGACATGTCGTCAACCGAGTTCGACACCTACCTGCAGCTTCAGACCCCGGCTGGCGAAAAGATCGACAACGATGATTACGAAGGCCGATCGGATTCGCGGATCGATGTCACGCTGCGGGAGAACGGGCGCTACCGGATACTTACGACCTCGTACAGCCCCGGCGAGATGGGCGGCTACCAGCTGGCCCTGAGTCCGGGCTCACCGGCTGACGTCCAGGTGGTGACTGCAGGGCCTGTGGTCGCCTCCGATGAGGGTCGGATCTACGGCGTGTTCATGGGGATCAGTGACTATCCCGGCCAGGACAACGACCTGGCTTACACCGCCGAGGATGCCGCACGCGTGCACGACGCCATGGTTCGGACCGGTATGCGCCGCAGCGACGCTATCGTCCTCACCGACAACGATGCCACTACCGGCAACCTGTATAATGCCGTCCGCGAACTCTCCGGGCGCATGGGTCCCAACGACATGTTCGTCCTCTTCTATTCGGGACACGGCAATCGGCTGCCGCGCGCCGGTGGCTACGAGGTCACCGATCCGGACGCCATGGATGAGACCATCGAGCTGTACGACGGGCCCCTCACGGACGACGAGATGAACCGCATGTTCGATAACGTCACAGCGGGGGTCTCGCTCGTCGTCCTCGATGCCTGCTTCAGCGGCGGCTTCGCCAAAGATGTCATCTCCGCACCAGGCCGAATGGGGCTCTTCTCTTCCGAGGAGGACGTGACTTCCTCGGTGGCGGCCAAGTTCAGGGCCGGCGGCTACCTGGCGGTCTTCCTTTCCGATGCCGTCGGCGACGGCCTCGCCGACGCCGATGGGGACGGCGGCGTCTCGGCCATCGAGCTCAGCCAGTACCTCCACGAGCGCTACCGCGCCGATGTGAAATCGGCGAGTCCCGGCGATTACGTGCGGACCGGCGGACCCCAGCTCGGCCACCAGCACCTGGTTGTCGATCGTGGTAGCATCGGGCCGTACGAAGTTCTGTTCCATGTGGAGGTAACTCGGCGCTAGAGTTGGGTGGGGATTAGGAAGTTTTCCACCACCGCCACCGGCCGTCTGCTGGCGGCGGGAGGCGGCACGCCGCTTGCCCCGCTATACTGCTGCGGAGTCCTCTTGCGAGTTCTGCCCCACTCGCTGCTTGGCCTGTGGAGTAGTGCGATGACTGCCAATCGGGGCGTTCTGGCCCATACCTTACTTGTAACCAGTCTCATTCTGGGACCCGCCTCTTTCGCGCGCGCCCAGGACGACGCGACCTGCTTGATGTGCCATTCCTCGCCCTCGATGTTCCAGCACCTCGAGGAGCCCGAGCGGATGGTGGTGGATCAGGAAGAATTCACGCGGTCTGTTCACGGGACGCTGGGCCTCTCCTGTATCATGTGCCACCAGGACTTGGTGGGCACGGCGCTGCCGCACGCCACGGATCTCGAGTCTCCAGACTGCTCCGGCTGCCATGGCGGCATCGCGAGTGTCTATCTGGAGAGCGTACACGGCTATTCCTGGATCCGCGGCAACCCCCGCGCCCCCACGTGTGCGGCGTGTCACGGCAAGCACAACATCCTGCGCAGCACTGATCTGGAGTCGCGTACCTTCAGGCTGAACCAACCGGGGACCTGCGCCGAATGCCACGGCGAGGCGGGTCTGCTGACCGAAGAACTGGTGAAGCTGCCCCGGACTGCGGGTTCTTACGCGCAATCGGTGCACGGTGCTGCGGGCGGCGCCGGATCGGCAGCGGCGACCTGTACGGACTGCCACGGTGTGCACGACCTGAAGGGACCGGCCGATCCAACATCTCGAATCAACCGGCAGAGCATCTCCCAGACTTGCGGCCAGTGTCACGGAGATGTCCAGCAGGAGTACGAGCGGTCGATTCACGGCCGGGCGCTGCGGGCGGGTCTTCTCGACAGTCCGGCCTGCAACGACTGCCACGGAGAGCACCTGATCCTGTCACACGAGGACCCGGAAGCCAGAATCTCCGCGGCCAATTTGGCCATCGAGACATGTGGGCCGTGCCATGACGATCCTGAGATCGTCGCCAAGTACGGCATGCAGGGCGGCGTGATAGGTACCTATGAGGACAGTTATCACGGTTGGGCTATTCACATTGGAGGTGAAGCGGCGGCGACCTGCGTGAGTTGCCACACGACGCACCTGGTGTTGCCCATCGCAGACTCGGCCTCGAGCGTCCACCCGTCCAACGTCGTGGCGACCTGTGGGCAGTGTCACGAAGATACGGACGCAGCGTTCGCCGCCAGCTACACGCACGCGACGACGTCGATTTCTGCCAACCCCGTCAACCGGATTATCAGATTGATCTACATCTGGGTCATCGTGCTGGTAATCGGGGGGATGGCCATCCACAACTTGCTGATCATGAACTACTTCATGATCAAGAAACACCGCGAGGACCGGCAGATCGGCACTGTCATGCGGCTAGATCGCTCGCAGGTGATCCAACACCTGCTGCTGGCGATCTCATTCACAATCCTGGTGATCACGGGCTTCGCCCTCCGTTTCCCCGAGGCCTGGTGGGTCCATGCGCTGAGCGCCGTCGGTATGACCGAGGAGGTCCGTGGGGATCTGCATCGCATCTTCGCGGTGGTAATGATCGCCGCCGCCCTCTACCACCTCTACTACATCGCGTTCAGCAGACGGGGCCGGGTAGAATTGCGCGCGATGCTGCCAGCCTACCGGGACATCGTCGAGCTCGGCGAAAGCATCGATATCTACCTGTTCCACCGGGACAAGAAGGTCAGGTTCGGGCGCTACGACTACACGCAGAAGGCGGAATACTGGGCCCTGATCTGGGGCACGCTGATCATGGTCGTGACCGGTTTCGTCCTCTGGTTCCCAACCGAGGCGGTGAGGTTCTGGCCGGCCTGGTGGCTGGTACCGGCCGCTCAGACGGTCCACTACTATGAAGCCTGGCTCGCCACACTGGCGATTATCGTCTGGCACTTCTTCTTCGTCATCTTCCACCCGGAAGCATACCCGATGAACTGGGCGTGGGTGACCGGTAACATGAGCAGGGAGAAGATCAAGAAACACCACGCCCGCTGGTACGACGAGCTTACAGAATCGGGTGGTGAGGAAGGCACAGAATAGCTAGTCCGACAACGCGGGAGGGCCACGATGAAGAAGCTTCTTCTCGCCGTACCGCTCCTTGCGGTACTCGGAGCTTCGCAACAGGAAGACGAGCTCATGCAGCGGGCCCTGGCCGTCTTCGACCCACTACCCACGGCGCCGCCCGCACTCGAGGACACACCGCTGACTCCGGAGTGCATCGAACTGGGCAAGCTGCTCTACTTCGATCCACGGTTGTCATCCAGTTGGCTGATCAGCTGCAACACCTGCCACAACCTGGGGTTGGGCGGTGTGGACTTGCTCGAGACGTCGGTTGGGCATGGCTGGCAGAAGGGCCCGCGCAACTCGCCGACGGTCCTGAATGCCGTCCTCAATATCGCCCAGTTCTGGGATGGGCGTGCCGCGGACCTGATGGAACAGGCCATGGGGCCCGTTCAGGCGGCAGTCGAGATGAACAGCACGCCGGAACGGGCGGTCGCGACCCTGAAGAGCATCCCCGAGTACGTGGAGATGTTCGAGGCGGCGTTCCCCGGCGACGACGAGCCGGTGACTTTCGAGAACATGGCGAGGGCCATCGAGGCGTTCGAGGCGACGTTGATCACTCCGGACTCACGCTTCGATCAGTTCCTGGAAGGGAACGGCGGGGCGCTGGGCGCGCTGGAGAAGACGGGACTGAGGCTGTTCATGGACCGCGGCTGCTCCGCCTGCCACGGCGGCGCGAACCTCGGCGGCACCGGTTACTTCCCGTTCGGCGTTGTCGAAAAGCCAGGGGCCGAGATCCTGCCGCCCGAGGACAAGGGCCGCTTCGCCGTCACTCAGACGGCCAGCGACGAGTACGTGTTCAAGTCACCGTCCCTGCGCAACATCGTGCTGACGCCACCCTACTTTCATTCCGGGAGCGTCTGGAGCCTGGAGCAGGCCGTGGGGATCATGGGCTCGGCCCAGTTGGGCAGGCGGTTGGGCGATGACGAGACGCAAGCCATCGCCGCCTTCCTAGCTACGCTCACCGGTAGGCAACCGAGTGTCGTCTATCCGCTGCTACCGCCGCACACCGCCGACACACCGCTGCCCGACCTGAGCGTCGACGTCGGGCCACAGGGTCACTGACCCAGCCTATGTCGAGGGGGCCTCACGGCCCCCTCGGCCGTTCTGGGTCGGACGCGTCGACGCGCACCGGCGGGACTGGCGTTCGAGCAGAGCAGCCCTAGCTTGAGTGGAAAACGCGCCCTGTTTAGGCAAACGTCCGTGAAAGCCAGGAGGCCTAGATGGCTGAGCCCGTGATCACGATCGGTCGGCATATCATCGAGCAGGAGCGGCGCTATCCTGAGGCGACCGGTGCCTTCTCCGATATCCTCCACGACATAGCTATCGCCGCCAAGATTATCAGTCGCGAGATCAACCGCGCCGGACTAGTAGACATAGTGGGTAGCGCGGGCAAGCTCAACGTCCACGGCGAAGACGTCCGCAAGCTGGATGAGTTTGCGGACGAGGTCATCTTCAACGCCCTCGACCATTCGGGGAACCTGTGCGTGATGGGGTCGGAGGAGGTCGAGGAACCGATACCGATCCCCGACAAATTCCCCTGTGGTAACTACGCGCTTTTGCACGATCCCTTGGATGGTTCGTCGAATATCGAGGCCAATGTCTCGCTGGGGACGATCTTCTCGATCCATAGGAAGATCTCGAAAGGCGAGCGGGGCGGGATGGAGGACCTGCTGCAGCCCGGGATAAGGCAGGTCGCGGCCGGCTACGTCGTCTACGGGTCGTCCACCATGCTCGTCTACACGACCGGCGCGGGCGTGCACGGCTTCACGCTCGAGCCCTCGATCGGTGAGTTCCTGTTGTCGCACCCGAGCATGAAGATCCCCGATCCGGGCAAGAAGATCTACAGCGTCAACGAGGCGTACTACAAGCGCTGGTCGCCGGGTCAACAGCGGGCGGTCGATGAGCTCAAAGACGAAGGGTTCAGCCTCCGCTACATCGGCTCGCTCGTGGCGGACTTCCACCGCACGCTGCTCTACGGTGGCATCTTCATGTACCCGGCCGACTCCAGTGGTCCGACAGGCAAGCTGCGCTTGCTATATGAAGCGGCGCCCCTGGCGATGGTCATTGGGGAAGCGGGCGGTGCGTCGTCTGACGGTCACGGTACGATCCTCGAGATAGAGCCTCAGGAGTTGCACCAGCGTACGCCGCTCTATTTGGGTAACCGACATCTGATCGAAAGGGCGGAGGCCGCGCTCAAAGCCGACGGCTGACCATTGCTAGCTCACTTCAGGCGAATCGTCCTCTTAGTGACCCTTGCGGGTGGGGCGCTCACCTGTGCACAACCGTCACGTTCGCCGCCGTCCGTGCAGCCGGAATCGCTGGCGTCCACCGCGACTGACTACGAGTGCGAGCTCCTCCCCGAGCCGGAGGAGTTACCAGGCGAGATTAGCGTCGCAACCCTGGACCCGCTGGCGGTCGGCCACGCACCATGGCCGCAGAACGAAGGCGAACGGCTCGTGTTTCGCCATCTTTATGAAACCCTGCTACGTGTGGACTGCCGAGGCTCGGTTCACCCCGGACTGGCGGAATCTTGGAGCTCGGGTCGAGACGGGCGAGTCTGGAGGTTCACGCTGAGGGATGGCGCCAGCTTCTGGGACGGCGTGCCGGTGACTGCGGACGATGTCGTCGCCGGATGGCTGGGCGGCGCGGCTGAGAAGCTGGCGTTTGCCGCCGACATCGACTCGATCAAGGTGGAGGGCCCGCGGAGGCTGGCCGTCTTCTTCGACCGACCGCACGGCGATGTGCCGCGCATGTTTGCCGATCCCGAATTCGCGGTAGCGCGGATGGTCGATACTTCGCCTTGGCCCCAGGGGAGTGTGCCCGAGGGCATCGACGCTGAGCTGCGACTGCGCCCGCCGTCTGTCGAATGGCCGGTCCTTCGGTTCCGTCAGTTCCCGGGGGCCGACGCACGAGACGTACTGCGCGGCGGCCACGATGTCCTGATAACCGGTGATCAGTCGGCGCTCGACTACGCGGCGCCTCAGCCGTCCTACGTTTCCCTTCCGCTGCCCTGGGATCGCTCTTACGTACTCTTCTCTACCACACGGGTCAGAGAGCTTCGCACGGGTGGAGAGGCGGAGGTGCTATCCACGGATCTTTTGGAGGCGCTCGCCCGGGACGCGGTACGCAACGATGCGCGCGGACACGAGTCGCCGGCCTGGTGGAAGGACCTCGCGGCGTGCGGCGAATTGTCACCGTCTTCGGGGGGGCTACCTCGCATTCCTCCGGGTGCCTATCGGACGTCTGGTCCAAAGCGGATCGTCTATCCCGAAGCCGATCCGGTGGCCCGGGACCTGGCGGACCGCATAGTGGCTCTCGCCTCGGAGGCGGGTTCAGAGGGCGCGGCGTCGCTGACGGCTGCCATCCCCGGGCTCGTCGGGGCGGAAGACTCACAATTGCTGGCCGCAGGCCTTTCGGGCGAGGAACTAGAGACGAGTCTGCGTTACGGCGAGGAGTTCGCTTACATCGTCCCGGTACCGCGGATCGTACTCGACCCCTGCTTTGCAGCCCGCAAACTGGCGGGCCGGGTCGAGTGGCTTGCACCTCATCTGCTCGATCTGACAGCTTCGTTGGTGCCGCTTGTCGATACACGCCGCCATGTGGTCGCTGCCAGCAATCGCATCGGTCTCTACCTCGATTGGGATGGCACGGTTCTCATAACGAGCCGCCATGCGCCGGGAGGTAGTCGTCGGTGAGCTTCCGTGTCCGTCTGTTTTTCGCTTTCCTGTTTATCATCCTGGTCGCGATGGTCGTCTTCGCCTTCGCGGTACGACGCGAGGTGGCGGGTAGGCTGACGGCGCAATACCAGCGCAGGGTGAATTCGCTTGTCACGGTCATCGAAGAGGACCTCGAGGGTGAGAGCGACGTGATCGCAGCGACGCTGGAAGGCCTGAGGGATGTCGTGACCAATGACAACCGCTTTCGCCGCGGTGCCGTCGATCGGATGGCTGCGGACCGGCGCTATCTGCTCGACTTCGCCGGGATCGCGATGCGACTGACCGGGCTTTCCATGCTTCAGATACAGGATGAAGGGGGCCGCATCCTCAGCTCGGGCCACTTCCGCAACGAATTCGACCGGCTGGAGCCCGAGTTGCCCGAGCTTCTGGCGATAGTACCTGGCGGCCTGGCGCTGGCCAGGGCGCGTACTCCGGAGGGAGATTTCTTGGCCCTGGTGCGGGCCGATTCCGTTCGCATGGGAGGCCGGCGCTTCACTCTCGTGGGAGGCACGGCCGTCGGTCGAAGCTTTCTGGCGCGTTTGGCGCGCGGCGAGGAACTCCGCGTCACGTTGGTCTATCCTGGCGGCGTGCTCTCGTCGGCGGAGATGGCGGACAGCGTTCTGGTAGCCGAAGAGATCGGCGGCGACTCGACGGTTGCCTTCACAGCGTCCGGTGAAGAGATCGCAAGAGACGTCATCATTCCTTTTGCTGATGCCGAGCGTGGTGAGCTAGAGGCGGCGCGACTCGTGGTTACGCACCCGCTGAGCGAGCTGCAGGCGCTACGTCGCCGGATCGACGTCTGGTTCTTGACTGCGTTGAGCGCCACCGCCGCCCTCGCGCTTATCCTCGCTAATTGGCTCGCCGCCCGCATCAGTCGGCCACTCGCCGACCTGGCGCGCAAGACGTCCCGGATCGATCTGGACCGCCTCGACATCGACTTCGGCAGCCGCAGAGGGGACGAGATCGGTGCGCTATCGCGCCTCCTCGGTGCCATGACCGACCGGCTCCGCGCCAGCGCCGGCCGCCTGCGCGAGGCTGAGCGGCGCGCCACCCTGGGCGAGCTTGCACGACAGGTCAACCACGACATCAAGAACGGCCTTCTCCCGATCCGGAACGTGTTTCGCCACCTCGTTCAAGTGGCTCGGGATGCGCCGGCGAACCTGCCGACGATTTTCGACGAACGCCGCGGGACGCTCGACTCCAGTATCGAGTACCTCGAGAGCCTCGCTTCCAACTACGCTCGCCTCTATCCGCGACTCGAACCGCGGTCCTGTGACCTGAGCGCCGTCATTCGCCAGGTGGTGAGCGGCATTGGCGGTCCCGGCGATGTGGATATCGAGCTTCAACTGCCGGAGCGTCTGCCGCCCGTTCACGCAGACGTTGTCGTGTTGCGCCGTATCTTGGAGAACCTGGTCGACAACGCCGTCGACAGCATCACAGGGAAGGGAACCGTGACGATCGCGGCGGCTCTCATCGAGGCGGAGGGGACACCTTCGCGCGTGCGTATCACGGTTACCGATACGGGCAGTGGGATGAGGGCGGAGCAGCGCGCCAAGATCTTCGAGGTCTTCTACACGACGAAGGCGGAGGGTACGGGACTGGGGCTGTCCATCGTCCGCAGATTGGTGACGGACCTCAATGGAACGATCCGGGTCGAGAGCGAGGAAGGGAAGGGGAGCAGCTTTACCGTCGAGCTTCCCGCCAGCGAAACGATGGTGGCCGGCCAGGAAGGAGGGACGGAGCGGTGACTCTGGTGCTCGTGGTGGACGATATCCCCGCAATGGCGGAGGGTTATGCGTACGACTTGAAACGGGTTGGCGGATACGAGACGCTCGTCGCGCTCGGGGGTGATGAGGCCCTCGACATCATCGGAAGCGAGGCGGTCGACTGCGTCATCCTCGACCTGGAGATGCCCGGAACCGATGGGTTCGATGTACTTCGTACGCTCGGCGAGCGTGGAATCGAGACTCCCGTGGTCGTCTACACCGGAACCGGCAGTTACGACCGTTGCGTGCAAGCGCTTAGACTGGGAGCCTACGGTTTCATAGACAAGGCGGAATCGGTTGAGCGCGTGGTGCAAGAAGTCGAGAGCGCTCTGGAACGCCTTCGCCTGCTCGCCGAGGTCGAGTCACTTAAGCGCGATCTGGGGACCGATAGCCCGCTCATCGGCTCGAGCCCGGCGATACAAAATCTCAGAGAGGAGATCGCCCGAATTGCGCCCGTACCGAGCCCGGTGCTCATCGTCGGCGAAAGCGGCTCCGGCAAAGAACTGGTGGCCCGTGAGCTGCATCGCCTCGGCTCCGATCCCAAGAAGTCGTTTGTCGCCATCAACAGCGCCGCCTTGCCCGAGAACCTCGTTGAAAGCGAGCTCTTCGGTCACGAGCGCGGCGCGTTCACCGGCGCGAGCCGCACACGCAAGGGCGCCTTCGAGGTCGCCGCCGGCGGCACCCTCTTTCTCGATGAGATCGGCGAGCTTCCGATGCCGGCTCAGGCGAAGCTGCTCCGCGTACTCGAGGAAAACCAGATCACCCGACTGGGCGGCGAACGCTCAATCAAGATCGACACCCGCGTCGTCGCCGCCACGAATCGCGATCTCGATAAGGAAGTCGAGGCGTCACGCTTCCGCCGCGACCTCTATTACCGGGTCAACGTTCATGTGATCAGCGTGCCCCCGCTTCGCGATCATCTCTCCGACATCCCCGAGCTCATCGACCACTTTCTCACGGTCACCTGCGCCCGCTTCGGCGTGCGCAAGAAAAAGCTCGACCCGGGGGCGCTCGAGATCCTCATGTCGTACCGCTGGGAGCAGAACAACGTCCGCGAGCTCAGGAACATCGTCGAGCGCATGATCATCGCCACGAGCGGCGACCTGATCGGCATCGAGCAGGTACCGGCCGAAATCGGTGAAACGGCTCCGCTGCCTTCGGGATCGGGGAAGCGCACCTTCCAGGAGCTCAAAGCCGAGGCGGAACGCCAGATCGTTCTCACCGCACTCGAGCGCAACGACTGGCACATCACTAACACGGCGAAAGACCTCGGGCTCGCCGACCACGCCAGCCTCCTCAAGATCATGCGACGCCACAACATCAAGCGGGACTGAGGGCGTGTGCGGCCGGACACATGCCCGGTCTCGGAGGCGTGTCCAACAGAACACGATTTGCCATCCGCTCTCCCTCGCCCCAGGCGACTCACCTCTGTAAGTCATTATAAGACAAGCTATTAAACGGTAACCCCTCCAGCCGCCTCGGTCTGGCCCTCCGTCTGCCCTTAAGACCGGCGGAAGCTTTGATCGAGGACCGGCGCCAGCGGGCGCCCGCGTGCAAGGAGGTGGATGATGAAGGTGAAAGGAATCGAGGTTCACCGCTGGGCTGTGGGGATCGGCGTCACGCTGGCGCTGGTCGCAACAGTCCCCCTGGCGGTGGTGGCGTGTGGGGGCGCCGAGCGACCCACGGCGGAGACCGGAGAGGAGGTCCGTGAACGGGTCCAGCCCCCGGACATCACGCTGCCGCCGCCTCCCCCCGAGGCCGAGACGGTTCTGGCCTCCGAGGACACGTCGTACGAGGTGGAGCCCGTCGGGCCGCCCGAGCCGCCAACCCAGGTGACGTACGAGATGGCGGAGTCGGCGTTCCTGGAGGGACGGTACGAAGAGGCGGAGCGGCTCTTCACAGGCTACACGGACCGGCGACCGGAGAACGCGTGGGGCTATTACATGCTGGGGCTCTCGGCATGGAAGGCCGGCGAGCTGGAGCGCGCCGAGGGTGCGTTTTTGACGGCGCTTGAGCTCGATCCCGGTCACGTGAAGAGCCGGGTCAACTTGAGCCGTGTGCTGCTCGACCGGGGCCGGCCGTACGACGCGATGCTCAACATCGAGGAGGTGCTGGCCATCGATACCGAGTCGAACGACGGGTTGCGGCTGCTGGGTCGTGCCAACCACCAGCTTGGCCAGGCGGAGCAGGCGGTCGACGCCTACCGTCAGGCCATACTGGTCGACGAGGCAGACGCCTGGTCGATGAACAACATGGGGCTGGTATTCATCGAGCAGGAGCGCTTCGGCGAAGCGTTGCCGCCGCTGGCCCGGGCCGTCGAGCTGCGTGACGATGTGGCGATCTTTCAGAACAACCTGGGGGTCGCGCTGGAGCGGGCCGGCCACTTCAGGTGCGCCGAGGAGAGCTACAAATCGGCGCTGGCCATAGACGGCTCGTACGAGAACGCGAAGCTCAACCTCGCCCGCGTCGAGCTTCTGGAGGAGGCGGCCGATCTACAGCCGGTGGACCTCGGCGAGCTGGCCCGGATCTTCATCGATGAGTTGGAGGGCTGGCGCGAAGCGGTGGCTTACAAGAACGGAATGTTCTAGGCCCGACCTCCCCCGGGCCGCTCAGGGGGCTCGCGTCGCTCTGCGATGCGGCCCCCTACCTTTTGCGGCCTACCTACCGCACCTGACAGCGCGCTATCGGCCGCAGCGTCAGCTTCGCGTCCTGCTCCGGCTTGCTTCCGATCTTCCAGTACCAGCCTTGCGAATGGGTGAGCGCGACGGGCTCGGAATAATAAGACGAGCGGCCGTTCGGTGTCCTGGCCTCGAGGATCGCCGTCCCCGGCCTGAACGGCATTTGCAGACAGACCAGTCTGTTCATCCCCACCGTCCCCACGTAAAGCCTGTCGACGAAGATCCGTAGCGTGCGCGTCCCGTCGTTCTCGAACAGAAGGGTTGGGCGGTCCGGCACCGACCCGCTGAGGGGCATAGTTCCACCGAGGCCTGCGAGTAAGGCTATTGCGGCAAGTCGTAACAGCGGCTTCATTAACCTAGTGCTCCTGCTACTGCGTTCTCATTATACTACGTGAACAACCGACTGTGCGTTTCCGTTGTTCCGTCGGCATCTTCTAATGCGGATCTTCCGGTCTACCTCGCTGTATGAAGAGACATGCTTAGGACGCACGTAGTACCGCGTACCATCCGCCTCTCGTTATCCGCTGTCCTACTGGGGCTGGCGACGGCGGCAAGCGCCGGATCGGCCCTGGCACAGGGACCCGTGGTCCGGGCGGTGCTCTTCTTCTCTCCCACCTGTCCTCACTGCCACCAGGTGATCAACGAGGATCTGCCGGTCATCTTCGACCGCTTTGGCGGCCAACCGCGCATCTACTTCGATACGACGGTGGCCCGGACACAGGTGGCGTTCTACGACGTCTCAAATGGCCAGATCGACATCCTTTTGGTCGATGTGTCGAAGTTTGCCGGGAATCAAGTCTTCCGGGAATCGACCCAGCGCTTCCAGGTCCAGTCGACGGGCGTGCCCCGTCTGATCATCGGCGACAGCGTCCTCATCGGCTCGCTTGATATCCCGACGGAGCTGCCGCTGTTGATCGAGCGGGGGCTGGCCGGCAGCGGCATCGACTGGCCCGATATCTCCGGGCTGCAGACCGCGCTCGCCGCCATCCCGGGGCGGCCGCTTGCCGCGGCCGAGGCGGAGAGCCCCGCTGAGGGTGAGGGCGCGGTGGAGGCGTCTCCCGAAGCGGAAGAGACCGAGACGGCGCCGCCGGCGGAGCAGGTCCAGACCGACTCTATGGAGGAGGAACCCTCGCAGGCCCCAGCAGAGACCCAGCCCGTCCCTACGCCCGAGGAACCCAATGCCGGAGCGGAGGATGCGGCACTCGAGGCTGCGCCCGAGGAAGGACCGGCCGTCACACCGGCGGTCGTGGCGCCGGAAGGACCCGAGGCGGAACCGAGACCCGAGAGCGGAGCTGAAGAACCGACTCCTGTCGTGAGCGGCGATGCGGCCGAGGTCGAAGCCGATTCTTCACTCGCCGTGATCCCCGTATACCGGCCGACTATGATGGAGCTTTACCAACAGGACCCCGTCGGTAACAGCGTGTCGGTCCTGGTTCTCATCGGTATGGTTCTCAGCCTCGTCTTGGTCGCGCTGATGACGAGAGGGCCGATCTCGGAAGGCCGGCTTACACCAGCAGTACCGATCATCGCCGCGATCGGCATCGGAGCCGCCGCCTACCTCACCTACATCGAATCGAGCGGTGCTACAGCGGTCTGTGGCCCCGTCGGCGACTGTAACACGGTGAACCAGAGCGAATACGCGACGCTCTTCGGGGTAATCCCGGTCGCGTTTTTGGGCCTCGCAAGTTACGTGGCGATCATCGTGGCCTGGTCGGTGACGCGACTCGGATCAAGTACGGCGGCCGATTGGGCGAAGCTGGCGGTCCTGGCCCTCTGCGTCCTCGGTACGCTCTTCTCCCTCTACCTCACATTCCTCGAGCCGTTCGTCATCGGCGCCACCTGTGCCTGGTGTCTCACATCCGCCGTGGCGATCACGGTGATCATGCTGCTCTCTGCCAGGCCGGGGCTCGAGGCCTGGGCGCGTATCCGGACGCGCTAGAACGACACCAGACCCTTTCGTCCTTCGTAGTGTCCTACGATTGTGTCCAGGGAACGAAGTAGTACACCGGGAAATCCCCACAGCGAGGTGCGAATGATGCGAAGGGCAGCGTATGCCGTCTTGTCCCTGTTGCTGGTGGCGCTCGGCGCTCTGCCGACCCCGGCGCAGGCACAGACCGCGACAGCGGTCGCCTTAGAGGAGTACGAGGAGGTGCTGACACTCGCCTATCCAGCCGACGAGCCCGGCGCCGCCGCTTTGGTGGCCCGGGGCGGGGAAGTGGAATTCCTGGGGGCGTCCGGCATGGCGAACCTCGAACTAGGTGTCCCACTGCAGCCAGACATGCTGTTCGAGATCGGGTCGATCACCAAACAGTTCACGGCGGTCGCGATCATGATGCTCGTCGAGGAGGGCGTGATCTCCCTCGATGACCCGATGACCAAGTTCCTGCCGGACTACCCGAGATACGGCGACGGTATCACGATCGAGCACCTGCTGACCCACACGTCCGGGATCGTCAGCTACACGGGCATCCCCGACTACATGGATCAAGAGATCCGCAAGGACCTCACGGTCCAGGAACTGATCGACGTGTTCAAGGACCTGCCCGTCGAGTTCGAGCCCGGCGCGCAGTTCAGGTACAACAATTCAGGCTACGTGCTGCTGGGTGCCATCATCGAAAGCGCCAGCGGCATGACCTACGCCGACTTCTTACAAGAAAGGATCTTCGATCGCGTCGGGATGAAGGACTCCTACTACGGGAGCCACCGGCGCGTCATCCCGCGGCGCGCTGCAGGGTACGGTGGCGAGCCGGGGGCTTGGGTCAACGCAGCGTTCCTCAGCATGACGCAGCCCTACTCGGCCGGCGCCCTCATGATGACGGTGGAGGATCTCTTTCGCTGGAACCGGGCGCTCTACGGCGGCGAGCTGATCAGCGACGAGTCGCTCGAGCGGATGACTACGCCCTACGTGCTCAACAACGGGAACTCCGCCGGCTACGGCTACGGTCTCGCCCCGCGCGGCCTGCGCGGGCGACGCGCCATCGGCCACGGCGGCGGTATCAACGGTTACGTGACCGATGCGTACTATTTGCCCGACGAAGATCTGTTTGTTGCCGTCTTCAGCAACAGCCCGGGCTCGCTGGCCGGTCCCAACCTAGTGGCAGGCAAGCTTGGCGCCATCGCCATCGGCGATCCGTTTCCTGTCTGGAAGGAGATCACGCTGGACGAATCCGTTCTCCAGCGCTTCGCCGGCGTCTATCGGATCGACGAGAATACCGAGCGTGTCGTGACCGTGGAGGACGGTCGGCTGTACACTCAGCGCAGTGGGGGTGGGAAGAACAGGGCCTACCCGTCGTCGGAGAGCCACTTCTTCTACAAGCACTCGCTGTCTCACTTCGAGTTCGTCGTCGAGGGCGGCGAAACCCACATGCTGATGTACCAGGGCGGGGCCGACGAAGCCGAGAGGGCGGTGAAGGTGTCCGACGCCCCGTAGAAAGAAGCTGACATGCGCGGCGGCCCGGCTCACGGGTCGCCGCCTTGACACCCATCTCGCTAAGCTGCATCGTGCCGTCCGGGCAACTTCCACAAGGCATCTCTTATGGGCATCTTCGCGAGCATCCGCGAGCGTCGCGTACTACAGTGGCTGGGCGGCTACATCGCCGCCGGCTTCCTGGCACTCGAGGGCGTCGATCAGCTCGTCGGTTATGCGATTCTCCCCGAGCTCGCCTACCATATCACGCTGGTCTTCTACTTGGCCGGGATGCCCGCTGCCTTCATCCTCGCCTGGTTCCACGGCCAGCGGGGAACGCAGAAACCGCGGTCGTCGTTCGTGACTACCAGGCGTCCCGGGCCCGCGAGGTCGAGGCCGCGGAGCTCGGCTTCGATCCGCGTAGCGTCGCGGTCCTCTACTTCGACGATTTGAGCACCGACCAGAGCCTCGGGTACCTGGCCGACGGGCTCTCCGAAGCGCTCATCGATGTACTGTCCCGGGTCCGTGCTCTGGACGTCATCTCGCGAAACGGCGTCGCTCCGTACCGCGGCACCGAGATCACCCCTGACAGTATCGCCCGCGTTCTCGCGACCGGCAGCCTGATCGATGGGAGCGTCGA
>JBDHJU010000125.1:0-6867 GCA_039586755.1 Gemmatimonadota bacterium
GGTACCTAGCCTCCCTCGCTTGAGGGGGTTTCTGAGGGTGCCTGTCTCGACGTCACCAGCGATTGGGCGTTCAACTCGGCGGCCCTCAACTCGTAGTAGGTGCGCGCCGGGATACCCTCGGGCATGAGTCCCAGAATCTCCTGGTAGAGCGCGGCGGCGCCGTCGAAATCACCGCTGACGGTCCGTAGCCGGGCGGCCCCTTCGAGGCCGCGGCTCTGATCTGCGCGGTGCTGGGACCGTCGTCCGACGTCCTCGTAGACGGAGATGGCCTGAGCCGTCTCCCCCACCTCTTCGTATGCGGCAGCCAGAAGGAAGGCGGCGCGATCCGAGAGCGAGTTACTGCCGACCTTATCGGCGGCTCGGCGTGCCGGGTCGATGGCCTCTACCGCCCGATTCTCGAGCAGCAGCGAATGGGCCAGGAGGACCCGGGCCTCGCGGCTGTACGGCGTGTCGTCGAACTGGATGAGGAAGGTACGGAGGCGATCGACGACAATGCTGGTTTGGCCAACCTGCAGATCGAAGCGGATAGCTCTGATCTCGGCCGAGGCTGCGTTCCGCAGCTGCGTCTGATAGCTGAAGTAGTAGCGGACGCCGAAGACGACGATCATTAAGGCGACGATCGCGACCACCAGAGTACGTGTATTCCGTTGCGCCCAACTCGAGAACTGCAGTACGGAGGCGACGAACTTGTCTTCCTGCGAGTATTGCTCGGCCATCCCTTATTTCTCCTCGCCGCCCTTAGCGGCTATGTAGCCCGCGGCGAAGGCGCGGGGTATCGCGACTTCGGCGGCGGCTGCCCCAAGGGCTGCCACCAGGTCCCGAATGCGGTCTCCCAGCGCCCCCTCGAGCAGTTCCTCGGCCTTGTGTGCCAGGAGCTCCGGGCTCTCGGGTAGCGGTGCCACGCCGGGCTCTCCCTGGGGAGATGAAAAGGGTACCGGCGTGTCGGCGCCGAAAAGGTAATCCGGCAGATCGTCGCCCTCGCCCTCCGCTGATGGTGCCGGCGCCCCAGGTGGCGTTTCTGACGTCTCCGGCGCCAGAAATGCCGGTTCTTCAGGCTCCGGCGCGAGCGTTACCTCCTCGATGGGTATGGGCTTCCGGGCCGGAGCGGCCTGCTCCGCCGGTGGCGGCTCTTCCTCTTCGTCGGCCTCGAGGTCGAAGAAGAAGGGCGGTTCTGCCTCGGCTTCTGCGGCCTCGGGGGCCCCTACCCCGGGCTCGGGCTCCTCTGGCGAGTCTGCGGGCTCGTCAGTGAAGAACGGCGGCTCGAGGTCGGTCTCGTCGGTCCTGTCGTGTCCGGGACCGTCGCTCCCGCCGATGAACGGGGTTGGGATCGTCGGCACTTCTGGCACTCCTCTCTTAGGGGCTTTGGGCCAGCCGAAATCTATACGGCGGCGGGCCCGGGTCAAACCGGAAAAAACGGCGTCAGTGCACGTACTTGAGGACGAAGAACCCCGCGACGAGCAGCACGACGAAGAGCACGCTCAGCAGGTTAAAGTAGCGATCGATGAAGTCGCGGATCTGGGGCCCGAAGATCCGTATCAGCCCGGCGACCAGGAAGAAGCGGGCCGCGCGACTGACCGCCGAGATGATGACAAATGGCACGAACGGCACCGCGAAGGCGCCGGCGGCGATGGTGAACACTTTGTACGGGATGGGCGTGAAGCCCGCTGTGCCCAGTGCCAGCACGAGGTTCGCCCGGTAGAGTTCGCCGACGCGCTGGAACGCCTCGCCGGCGTCGTAGAACTCGATGATCGGGCGGCCGATGAGCTCGTACAGCTGGTGGCCGATCAGGTAACCGAAGCTGCCGCCCAGCACCGAGCCCACCGTGCAAATCGCGGCGAAGTGGAGGCTGCGGCGCGGCTTGCCGATGCAGAGCGCGATGAGCAGGACGTCGGGCGGCACGATGAAGAACGACGCTTCGATGAATGCGAGGACGAAGAGCGCAGTCGAGCCGTAGGGCGATTCGGCCCAGCCCAAGACCCAGTCGTAGAGGCGCCGGACCCAACCGCGCCCGTTCTCTTCCCCTGTCACTCTCCGGCTCGCCTTTCTGTTTCGTCGTGGCCGCCCAGTCCGCGCAGTGGGACGAACCTGACCTCGCCGATCACAGTGTCTTCGATCGCCCCCTTTGCCGTTTTGACTATCCTGTGCAACTGTTGTGACTCGGCGTCTCCGATCGGGATCAGCATGCGGCCGCCGGGTCGTAGCTGTTCGAGCAGCGGCTTTGGCACTTCGAGGGCTCCGGCTGTGACCAGAATCGCATCGAACGGCGAGTAAGCGCGCCAGCCGTAGGTGCCGTCGCTGGCGCGGACGGCGACGTTGGTGAAGCCGAGCGACTCGATGCGTGCGCGCGCTGCTTCCGCCAGTTTCGGGACCCGCTCGATCGAGTAGACGTGCTCGGCCAGCGTCGCCAATAGCGCCGTCTGATAGCCCGAGCCGGTGCCGATCTCGAGGACTCGCTCATCGCCCTGCAGGTTCAGTGTCTGCAGATATAGAGCGTGGGTGCTGGGCTTCGAGATGGTCTGGCCGTGACCCAGGGGGAAAGCCTCATCGGCGTAGGCGCGGGCCTC
Source organism: Gemmatimonadota bacterium (assembly GCA_039586755.1). GTDB lineage: Bacteria > Gemmatimonadota > Gemmatimonadetes > Palauibacterales > KS3-K002. The sequence continues at coordinate 2,565 of JBDHJU010000125.1, forward strand.
GAATCGCTCGGGCACGAACAGGTGGCGCGGCACCCGATCGAACGCGTGCAGGACCGCCAGGTCTCTGATCCCGGCACCCTGGAGCTGTTCCACCAGCCGGCGCCGCAGCTCCTGGTGCGAGCTCGTTTCTCGATATTCGGATGGCACGCCGGTCATTCCCCTCGACCGGCGCGGGACTGGTCGAGGATGTCCAGCAACTCGTTGAGCCCTTCGCGCACTCGTCGAAGGGTCTGCCGATCGAGTGCCTGTCCGGCGACTTCGTCCAGGTCGCCCTCTTCGCGCAGCTTCTCGAGCCTGCGCCGCGCGCCGTCGATCGTATACTTTTCCTCATAGAGCAGGTGCTTGACCAGCTCGATGAGCTTGATCTCGCGCGCGCGATAGACACGGTTTCCGGCGCGGTTCTTCGATGGGCTGAGCTCTTTGAACTGGGTCTCCCAGTAGCGGAGCACGTGTGGCTTGAGACCAGCCATTTCGCAGACTTCTCCGATGGAGAAGTACTCGCGCCGGGCAATACGTTCACGTCGCATCGCTGCCCCCCCTGCCCCCCCATACTTCGGGTTTGGGCTCACGCAACATGAGATCCGCTGTGGCACGCTCGGGAGATTTCCCTTCGAAGAGTATGTTGTGGACCTCCTCGACGATGGGCATCTCCACGTCGTAGTCGCTTGCCAGCTGGCGGGCTGCTTTTGTGGTCTTAACACCCTCGGCCACCATCTTCATGCTGGCGAGGATCTCTTCCAACGTCTCGCCTCTACCGAGGCGCACTCCTACCGTGCGGTTACGGCTCAACTCCGAGCTACATGTGAGGACGAGATCGCCCAGCCCTGCCAGGCCCGCGAATGTCGGCGCCTTCGCGCCTATGGCCAGCCCCAGACGCGTCATCTCGGCCAGGCCGCGGGTGATGAGCGCCGCCCGACTGTTGCTACGGTAACCCAGCCCGGCGGCGATCCCGGCTCCCAGCGCGATCACGTTCTTGAGCGCCCCTGCCAGTTCCACGCCCAGGATGTCCTCGTTCGTGTAGACTCGGAAGCGGTCGGTGTTCAGGTAGTGCTGGCCCTGGCGGGCGACCTCGACGTCGCTCGAGGCGACGACCAACGCCGTCGGATCGCCCTCGCCGACCTCCCGTGCGAAGGTGGGCCCGGATAGCACGGCAGGCCGCGGGTGGTTGGGCAACAACTGCTCGAGTATCTCGCTGGGCCGCTCGAGCGTGGAGACCTCGATCCCCTTGGTGGCCGAGAGGACGATGGCATTCGGCGGGACGTGAGGTGCGGCGGCGGCAATGACGTCGCGAAAGGCGTGAGACGGCACGACCGCGATGACCATCTCCGCCCCGTCCAGCGCCTCGCCGTGGTCCATGGAGACCTCGACCGTAGGAGGCAGCTTGACGCCCGGCAGATAGTCGCGGTTCTCACGCTCCTCCCGGATCTGGGCCGTGACCGACTCCTCGTAGCTCCAGATGCCTACCGTGTGCCCCTTATCGCCCAGCACCTTTGCCAGAGCGGTCCCCCAGCTTCCCGCTCCGATCACCGCCGCTCTACCCATGCTCAAGCCTCACCTGTGGATCGGACGGATTCTGAATCGGCCCCGGACTCACGGCCTCCGGCGCCTCGCGCTACACGGTGCTCGCGTCCTGCCGCCAGCCGCTTGATGTTCGACCGGTGTGTCCACCAGACCAGTACGACCAAGGGTACGCTGGCCCAGAAGACGAAATCGAAGCGGTGCCCGGTGACCCAGATGAACGCTGGCAGCAGGGTCGACCCCGTCAGCGAGGCGACCGAGGCGATCCTGACCACGGCGGCAACAGCCAACCAGGCCAGCGCCGCAAACCCGACCGCCGCAGGCGCCAGGGCGAGAAAGACGCCGCCGCCCGTAGCGACACCTTTGCCGCCCCTGAACTTCATCCAGAACGGGTAGATGTGGCCCAGCACCGCTGCGATGCCGTAGATGAGGGCGAGTTGCGGAAGATCGAGCCCATCGAATCCCGGGAAGAACCAGGCGGGGACGAATCCCTTCCCCACGTCGACCACCGTGCAGACCGCCGCGTAGCCGAGGCCCGCTGCCCGGTACAGATTCGACGCACCGAGGTTGCCGCTCCCCCACTCGCGGAGGTCGATCCCTTTGCCGTAGCGGGCCAGCAGGTAGCTGGTCGGCGTCGAGCCCAGTATGTAGGCGGCCAGGATCAAAGCAGCGACGACGATCACGCACCCCCCTTTCTACGCGCCCGCAACCTCAGGCGGATCGGTGACCCCGTGAAGCCCCAGGCCTTACGGAAACCCTTCACCAGGTAGCGGGAGTAGTTCTCCGGTACGTCCTTCGGGAAGTTCGTCCAGACCGCGAAGGTTGGCGGCGCGCTGGCCACCTGGGCCGCGTAGTAGAACCTCAGGGGTCTGCCCCGTTTTTGCGGCGGCTGGACCGTCTCGGTCAAAGTCGCCAGCTGCTTGTTCAACTCCGGGGTCGGTATGCGCTTCGTACGCTCCTGGCCGACCTGCCACGCCAGATCGAGGGCGCGGGTGACCCGTTGGCCGCTGAGCGCCGAGATGAAGACGATGGGTACTGCCTCGAGAAAGTGGACGCGCTCGCGCAGAGCCCTCTCCATCTGTACCGCCGTGTTCGTCTCCTTCTCGGCCAGGTCCCACTTGTTGACCGCCATCACCAGCCCACAGCCCCGGTCCCAGGCCAGCTTCGCGATCTTGAAGTCCTGGTTGCCGACGCCCTCGTCGGCGTCGACCACGAGCAAGCAGACATCAGACCGATCGATCGCCCGTAGCGTGCGGAGCATCGCGTAGTACTCGAGGCCGGTCTGAACACGGCTCTTGCGGCGCAGGCCTGCGGTATCGACGAACACGAAACTGCGGTCATCGCGTTGGAAGGGCGTATCGATCGCGTCGCGCGTCGTGCCCGCCTCCTCCGAGACCACGAGCCGGTCGCTGCCCAGGACTTTGTTTATGAAGCTCGACTTGCCCACGTTGGGCCGGCCGATCACCGCCAGGCGGAGCCCTGGCTCCGCTTCTTCGCCTTCTACCTCGGGCGGCAACAGCTCGACGATCTTATCGAGCAGGTCCCCGCTTCCCTTCCCGCTCGCCGCCGACAGCGGCACCGGGTCGCCGAGGCCCAAGGCGAAGAACTCCAGATGCTCCGTAGCGTCCGGCCAGTTGTCCACCTTGTTCACCACCAAGAGCACCGGCAACTTCTGCTTTCTCAGCAGGTGGGCGATGTGCTGGTCCAAGGGATGGAGGCCCTCGCGCCCGTCGACCATGAAGATCAGGAGATCGGCGCTATCCAGCGCCGTAAGCGCCTGCCGCCGGATCGCGCTCTCGAGCTCGCCCTCCGCATCCTCGACGATCCCACCCGTATCGACGATGTAGAAGCGTCGGCCCGCCCAGTCGGCGTCGGCGAAGTGGACGTCCCGCGTGACCCCGGGCTCGCTATCGACGATGGCGCGCCGCCCCCCGACGATCCGGTTGAAGAACGTCGACTTCCCCACGTTGGGGCGGCCGATGATGGCCACCGTGGGCGGGTTGGCCCGTGCCGCGTTCTCACCCCCTCGGGGCTCGGAGTTGCCGGACGACTCGGGCGAGACTGTCGAAGAAGGTGCGTCTTCCATCTCGTGATAGGCTAAGGTGGATCAGGTTAAACACAAATCTAGGAGTAAGTTATGGCCTGTCAACTAGAGCGTTACTGGAGGGCGTTTCTGGCTACGTATGTGAGGTTTGGACCGGTGGTGCGAGAGTCGGCGATGCTGGGGTATGTGGGAGGCCGTGTACGACGACCTGCGGATTAAAAGTACGAAAAGACCTGAGGACCATTGGGGTCCATCGGACTCGAAACGAGACAGGAAGCGGCCTTCCAGCCTGTTGAGGATCCCGATGGTCCCGATCGAGACGAATGGTCTGTCTACATTTTGTCTACAGTCCGGCTACTCGTACTCGTCCAGCAGCAGCGCCTGGAAGCGCGGGTGGTCGCGGAGAGGGTCCCACATGGGGTGGAGTCGAAGATACGGGATAGATCAAATGAAGGGATCGATAGCAGGTAATCGAGCAGGTCGATCGCTACCTCGTAGTCACCCACCATAGTATGGATATGCGCGAGCCCTCTGAGGTGGTACGGCGCGTCATAGGCATCCTTCGACATGGGCATGAGGTCGACCGCCATCTGCCCCTCTTGAACCGCGGCTTCTCTCATTCCTAGCCCTGCATACACGAGGCCGAGCGACCGACGTCGCACATCATGATCGGGGCGTTCGGCCACGGCCGCCTCGAGAATGACGCGTGCCGAGTCGAAAGCTGCTCGCGCCAACTCAGTC
>JBDHJU010000126.1:0-7150 GCA_039586755.1 Gemmatimonadota bacterium
GGCGCGGCTCCTGGAGATCAGGGGGGCCCAAGTTGCCTCGCACGAACCGCTCCTGGCGATCTGTGACGCCTGGATCGACTCACACGAAGATGGTGACGGTCGATTCCATCTGCTGAAGGCGCGCGTCCTGGGCTCCGCCCGGCGGATCGAGGAGGCCAGGAACGAGGGGCGGCTCGCGGCCCGGCGCGGCGCTGGCTCGCTCGCGGTCTTTGAGAGCATGCTTGACCTGCTGGACCAGCTCCGGTTGCCCGACGAGGCAAACCGGCTCGCGGACGCGGCGCGAGAGAGCTTCCCTGAGGCACAGCAGGTCACGGCGATCCTCGTCTACCGGCACTGGCGGGTCGGAGCATTCGACCAGGCGCAGGCCGAGCTGGATCGACACGCTGCCGATGAAAAGGGAATCGAGCTGGTGCGCTGGCAGGCTCTCCTTTCGACGGCGAGCAACGACGACGAAGAGGCCGAGCGTTCCCTCGACGCCCTTGTCGCCCTCGCCGAGAATCTCGAGGCGAAGGAGCAGGTCGCGCTCCTCGTCTGGGCGGATGCGCTTCGCGCCAGCCGGCGCCTCGAACAGTCCACGTGGCTCGATACGCAGCAGGCCTGTCAGGTTGCCATCGCGCAGAACCCGCAGGACACCGGCGAAGGCTTCGAGCGGACGTACCTCGCGATTCTGCACTACCTGACCGGCCAGGCCTATGCATACGTGGGCGAGCACGAGCTCGCCGCCGACTCGTTCGAGCGTGCAGTCGCTCTGGATCAACACTGGGTCGCTCCGCGGCTCGCCCGGGCCCGATCGCTGCTCGCCGCCGGCCAGGGGCAGGAGGCACTGGCGGTTTCCGTCGAAATGTTCCGCAGGTGGAAATCGCTGCCGCTCGATGCCTACTTCGTCCTCGCCAGAGCCTGGATGGCGGCCGGACCCCCGGAGGGGTTGGACATAACGGAGCCGGAAACAGGCCGGCCGGTTGACCTGGTCGCCCTGCTGGAAGACACCTACGAGAGGTCAGGGCAAGAACCCCGATTCGCGGTCCTGCTCGTGGACGCGTACGCGGCCGCCGGCCGAAACGCGGAGGCGATCGATCTTATCGACGAGTTCAGAGCGCGACGGGGGGTGAGCGCGACCACTCTCCTTGCGCTTGCGGATGCCAGCGCGCGCAGGGGGTTCGGCCTCGAGCAGTCGCTGGTGGAACGGGCACTGGAGATCGCCGGCCCAACCCTGGAGATCATCGGAATCCAGGCCGAGCTGCTGCGCCGACAAGGACGGACCGAGGAGGGGCTACGCCTGATCGAGACGGCCTTGGGCCAAGGACCCGGTGCCGCGGAATACACACCTGCCTTCAGGCAGATGCGCGCCGCATATCTCGCCAGGGCCGGACATGACTCGGCGCTGCAGGCACTCTCCGAGGTCCTGGAGGCAGACGAGGCGTCGCTCACGGCGGCGATCATGGTCTTACAGCAGCCGATTGCCTGGGAGGACCGGGAGCTGACCTCCCTGGCAATTGAGCGTCTGGGCACGATCGTGGGCGAGCAGGCTCCGCGGTTCCGCTATGCCCGGGCCGAGTACGTGCTCCGGTTCGAGTTGGACGATGAAAAGAAGCTGGCCGAGGCTGCTTCCCTGATCGCCGAAGAGCTTCTCCGTGACCCGGACTCGCTGCCGGCGCGCACGCTGATGTCGAGGCTGATGCTCGCCGGTGAATCACCGGACCTGGATCTCGCCGTCAGACATCTGCGGCGGGCGGTCGATTTTCACCCCGATCAGGTGCAGCTGTATCCCCGCCTCATTGACCTTCTCCAGCGGCAGGGTGACTTTGGCTCCGCCGGCGAGTACTTGCAGCGGCTCGGCGACCAGGCGGCGCTGCCCCCGCAGCTGCGACGGGCGGAGGTCGGACTCCTGCAGGCGCAGGGCGATTTCAGCACGGCCCTGGTCCGCCTCGCCCCGATGATCGACGCGTCGTCGTCGGAGTCGGACCTGCTGGCGCTGGCGTTGCTTCAGTGGAGAGCCGGCGAGCACGACGAGGCGGAGCGCACGTTTGAGCGGCTCCTCGCCGCTGCCGATCGAAGCCCGACCCTGTTCGAGGCTGCGGCCGGGTTCTACGCGAGCACGGGCCGCCTGAAACTGGCGCTGGCCATTCTTGAGGATGCACCTGAGCTGCGCGCCCCGCCCGGCACGCGGGCGTTGCTGCTCGGCCGAATCCACCAGAAATACGGAGATCTCGATCAGGCCACCGCCTTCCTTCAGGACGCCGTCGCGGCAGCCCCCGACCGGCCCGAGACGTGGGCCGAGCTCGCCAGGCACTGGCTGTTCCGCCGCGACACCGAGCAAGCGCGCCGAATCACGGCGACCGGCCTGCAGGATCATCCCGACGACCCCGTCCTGCTGAGCATCCTGGCCATGCTGAGCCTCGACGAAGACGCCAGTCTGCTTACCAGCCAGGGTGCCGGCAATGAAGTTCGGCGGGCGACGGTCTCGCTCTACGCACGGGCGCGGAACGAGACCGGCAACCTCGTGCCGCAGCAACGGGACCTCGCCGATGCGCGCAAGCTGCTGCAGGACTTTCCGCTCTATCGTCCGGCCTGGCACCTGGCCGTCCTCCTGCACAGCGTGGCCGGACGGCCTGAGGAGAGCATCGCTCTTGCCCGACAGGCCGCGAGCCGCTTTCCGGCAGACGCCGCGCCCGCGCAATGGGCGGTGGAGCTCCTGGATGACGCCGGACTTCCCGAGGAGGCGCTCGATTGGGCGTATGTCTGGCGGCAGCGCTCCCTGGACGATCCGCTTGCGGCCGACTGCCGGATCGCGTCGCTCCTGCTGGATCTGGGCCAGCCGGCGGCTGCCGTCCGGCAGCTGGCCCCGCACGCCGATCGAATCCTCGCCTCGCCGGATCGGCTGGCGGACGATCTGGTGGTCTGGATCCGGGCGCTGCTGCTCGACGGGCAGTATGCCGCGGCTGCCGCGGTCGTCGAGCCGCTGATGGCCGAGGATGAGCGATGGCCCGAGAGCTGGCTCGAGGCGGCGGCGACGGCCGACGTCGAGACCACCGTCAAGGCACTCGCGCTCGCCGAGCCGTACCTCGCCACGAAGCCCCGCGGCGCGCTCATCCTGGCGGAGCACTGGCTCAGAGTCGCCTGGCGATCCGACGAGGCCTCACATTTTGGCCGGGCAGAGGAGCTCGCGCTGATGACCGGCGGGTACGAGGCTCTAGCGATCAGGTCCTGGCACGTGCTCGCGTCGATCGCGGAGGTCCGCGGAAATCTCGATGAGGCGGAGGCGCTGTACGGGCAGATCCTGGCTCGGAATCCTCAGGACCTCAGGGCGCTGAACAACCGGGCCTATGTCCTGGTCCAGCTCGGCCGATGCGAGGAAGCCACCGCTCTTTCGGAAAGGGCGCTGAAACTCGAAGCGCAGAACCCTGACGTTCTGGACACACACGCCCAGGCTTTGATCTGCCGAGGCGACTTCGGCGAGGCAGAAACCGCCATCAGAATGGCGTTGTCGAGTCGGCCGGACGATCCCGTCTTGGTGCTGACCCTGGTCCGATCACTGATTGGGCAGTCGCGACTCGACGAGGCCGAATACGAGCTGGACCGGGCAGAGGCACTTCTGCGCAGCAGAGGGTTAACCAGCGGCCCGTCCTGGACGGACCTCGAGGCGTTGCGGGAGCAGCTCGAAGGGATGCGGCCGCAGCCGGTGCGGTGAGCGTGCGAACCGCCAGGCGCGGCACCTCTGCGGACACGGGCCAGCGGCTCCCTGGGGCCTCGGCAGCCGTTTCGTCAGGGGAAGAGAGCCAGGGCATCGCCTTTCCAGATTGCCTATCCTGCCAGGGTGACGCCGCTACTCGTCGGCACGGGAACCGGGCCCGGCCGACAGAACCGGCCGCAACACTCTGCCGTCATGAGGCTTAGAAAATCAACTGCCAAGCGACCGCAGCCGCTGGCAAAAAAGGCCTCAAACTCGCGTATTTTTGCTTTGTCCTCGGGCGGCACGTCATTATCCTCCAACTGGAAGGTTATCGCTACTAGGGAAGGGTACCGTAGAGATGAAAAGGAGTGGGACAGTGGGGTTACGTATACCAGTGTTGGCTTTGGTGGGTGTGTTGGCGTGCGCCGGTACTGCGAACGCGGGCACGCTGTGGTTGAGCACCCGCTCAAGCGATGAGACCCCGGCCGAATACCTGTCGGCCACTTTCGAATTTACCGTTGTCGGCAATGCGGTGACGCTGACGGTCACGAACGACACGGGGGACACCACCCCGGCCTACGCCCTCAGCCAGGTCTTCTTCAACTCAGCTGCTGGTGTCACCTTGAGTGCGACAAATACCAATGGCTGGAGCTTCAGCACTGGCGAACACGCGGACGGCTTTGGCGTGTTCGATTTTGCCCTGATGGCGGATGAATCTGGAGGCGCTCCGGACGCCATCGCTGACGGTAACTCCTTGACGTTCGAGTTCACGATCACGGCGGGGGGCCCCGTCACTGCGGATGATTTCATCACCGGATTCAGCACGATCCCACCCGGTGACCACATGGCCATCATCGCAGGGAAATTCATCCAAGGCCCCGGTGACGACAGCGGCTACGGGGCTTACATCCCGCTCCCGCCGGCCTTGCCGATGGGTATCGCGGGCCTGGTCGGCGTCGCCGCGCTGCGGCGGTGGAAGCGGGCCAAGGTATTACCACGCGCCGCCTGAGCGCGGAGCCGACATCTGAGCTGACTCTTCCTCGCCCCGAGCCGGGGCGAGGTTTTTTTGTGGCTGTTCGTCTTGTGGGACAGGCACGCTTTGTGGGAAGGCTCGACGATCCGGACCCCCTCCGCTGTTGCGAGCCGGACGCTCCGTTGCAGTACGGGATGATCCTTGTCCCCCGCATTCTGCGCCGGCGTGCTATGGTTGGGCTCCCGGGGCTGATCGCAGGCCCGTCGCCCGCGAGACCGCGGCTTCGCCCCGCCTGAGCGTTCGGAGCCCCTTGCGATGGGGAAGCCGGAACCGACCCAACCGACCCAGTGGATCGAACGCCACGCCGATGCCCTGTTCGGCTATGCCCTGCTTCAGCTGCGCGACCGCGAGGAGGCGGAGGAGCGCGTGCAGGAGACGTTCCTGGCCGCCCTGGAGGCACGGGCGACCTTTCGCGGTGAGTCATCGGAGCGCACGTGGCTCATGGGCATTCTCAAGCACAAGATCTGCGATCACTTCCGCCGGCGCAAGCGCACCGGCTCAGCCGATGAGCCCGCTGTCTCGGAGGCGATGGCCGCGATGTTCACCAAGGGCGGCAAGTGGAAGAAGAACTTGCCGGCCGCATGGCCAGGAGAGCCGGAGGCAATTCTGGAAAAGGGGGAGTTTTGGGCGGTGCTGCGTGACTGCCTGTCGAAGCTCCCGGCCCGGATGGGCGAGGCCTTCAGCCTGCGCCAGATGCAGGGGCTGGAGGCCGAGAAAATCTGCAAGGTCCTGGAGACTACGTCGACCAACCTCTGGACGCTCCTCCACCGGGCGCGGGCCCAGCTCCGGGCGTGCCTCGAGCGCAGCGGGTTCGGTCGGGCGCATGAAGGGAACCGGTGATGGCGTTCGCCGAAGACATGGTCAAGCTGCTGACGCTGCATTGCCGGGAGACCACGGCGCTGCTGTCGGCGGCCCAGGACGGCAAGCTCAGCCGCGTGGATCGCTGGGCCCTTCGCCTGCACCTGCTCATCTGCGCGCCGTGCCGCCGGTATCGGCGGCAGCTGCACAAGCTCGCCCGCCTCATCGACGCCGCCGTGAAACGCCTGGAAGCTGACGGCCGGCTGCCGGGCGTGCGGCTGTCGGACGAAGCCCGTCAACGGCTTCGCAAAGTCATCGAATCGGGCTCCGGCTGACCGTCGGAGGCTTCCTGCCCCGACAGAACCCCCCAAGAAAATCTGGAATCCCCTGCAAGCGCACGGCGGGGCCGTCGACTAAGCCCCCAAATGCCCATGGTGGGCGAAACACACCGCGGGATCAGCCTCGGGTGTGTCAAATCGATTTCGGACGTTATGAGCAACAAGGAGACAAACAAAATGTCGAAGAGACTGAACGTTCTAGCGGTCCTCCTGGTCGCGACCAGCGCGATCCTCGCGGTGGCGGTGACCAAGCACGCGACGGCAGACGGCGGCAACCCCCACCCCCACGCCATTGTCTACGTCACGGGCCAGGGACTCTTCTACGACTCCATTGTCCTGGGAGATCTGCCGCCGAGAGGCCCGTTCCAGCTCCTGGAGATGGCTGGCCCCAGCGGCCTCCAGACGGAATTCGGCCCGGGCGACTCCGGCTACCGGGGCGGCCGCTGGTGGGTGGACGCCAACGGCAACGGTGAGATGGACGAGGACGACGTGTACTTCCTGTGCCCGCTGCTGCCGCCGGGCCGCGAGGAGCTGTAACCCCAAACTCTTGTCATAGTTTCCGCGGGAGCGGAGCCTGAACGATTCCGCTCCCGCTTTTTTGCGCTCAGGCCGCAGACCCACACCATGAGCCGGCGCTTCCGGCGTGTCGGTGCTTCCGGGTGCTGTGGATTCTCCTCCAACGATTCTGACACGAAGGAATACGCCATGAAAAGCATGCGCCTTGCTCGTATCACTCCAGCGGTTCTTCTCACGCTTGCCTGCGCATCAGAGCTCCAGGCCGGCTTCACGCCGCAGCCGACCCTTGTCTACGAGACCACGGTGACGGGCTTCTACCTGGCCTCCGGCCGTCAGATGACCGTGGACGCGCAGGGCAACGCCTATGTCGCCGGCCGGGCGATCGACGCCGAGAACGACATCGTGGTCGTCAAGCTGGATGCCGACGGCGACCTGCTCTGGACCACCCACATCCGCGGCAACGACCACGACTACGCCACCGGGATCTCCAGCGATTTCCCGGTTGTCGAAGGCATTCAGACCAACCTGACGGGGTTTCGGGACGCCTTCGTGATGAAGCTGGCAAGCCAGGACGGGGCGATCGTCTACAGCACGTTCCTCGGCGGCGACTACACCGATGAGGGGCACGGCATCGCACTGAACGGCGAGGGCGAGATCTACCTCGTCGGCTCCACCCAATCCACGGACTTTCCCACGGTGGACCCGATTCAGGCTGAGCCGATCGGCAACCCCTATTCCTATTCCGACGCTTTTGTCACGAAGCTGTCGGCCGACGGCAGCACCATCCTCTACAGC
>JBDHJU010000043.1:0-46912 GCA_039586755.1 Gemmatimonadota bacterium
TTCCAAGTCGCCCGTCTCGAAAAACTCTATCAGCTTGTAGTCGCCAGCACGGATCGCCGCCGCCGGCGTGGTACGCCACGGCCCCGCCATGCCGCGATAGGCTTCCAGGTAGGCGGGAAAGTGCCAGTGGAGCGTCCGAGGCTCCAGCGAACCCGCACCCTGCAGCATCCTCAGCAAGCTCACCCCATCCAGCGGCTGCGCAGGCCCCTCCGCTCCCCCGATCTCGAGTATCGTGGGAAAAAGATCCGTGCCCATCACCGGCGTCGCTTCCTCTCTACCCGGCGCGAAATTCCCGGGCCAGCGAACGACCAGCGGCACGCGGATACCCCCCTCGTAGAGCATGCCTTTCGAGCCGCGCAGCGGTACCATCGACGTGGCCGGTCCGTAGCCGCCGTTGTCGGAGAAGAAGAAGACGACCGTGTTCTCCGACAGGCTCAACTCGTCGAGTTTCGCCACGATGCGGCCTACGCTCTCATCAACGCTCTCCACCATCGCGGCGTACACCGGGTCGTTGTGTTCGTCATCGCCTGGTTTCTCGCGATACTTACTCACCAACTCGTCTTTCGCCTGCAGCGGCGTGTGCACGGCGTAGTGGGATAGGTAGAGGAAGAACGGGCGGTCGTTGTGATGCTCGATGAATTCCAGCGCTTCATCGGTTAATCGATCGGTGAGGTACTCGCCTTCTCGACCCGTCCCAGCCAGATCTCTGAGCTCGTTTTCATCTCTGCGATAGGGATAGAAGTGAGTGGGGACGTTGCCGCGCTCGTCGCCGGCGACGTTCAGGTCGAAGCCCTGGTCGGTGGGCAGGTGGCCGAGACCGCCTAGATGCCATTTGCCTATGTGCGCCGTCGCGTACCCGGCGGCTCTCAGAGCCTCCGCTATCGTAACGGCGCTAGTGTCGAGCGCCGTCTTGCTGGGGGCGGGGACAAGTCTGCGAAGGCGCGCGGCGCCGCGCTCCGGACTGCCTGCGGTATAGACACCGTGCCGTGGCGTGTACTGACCGGTAAGCAGCGACGCCCGACTGGGCGCGCAGTTGGGGGCGTTGGCATAAGCGCTCGTGAAGACGATGCCCTCGGCCGCCAGCCGGTCTAAGTGCGGGGTCTCATAGTACTCGCTCCCCATGAAACCCACGTCCCTCCAGCCCAGGTCGTCTATATAGATGAGGACGAAGTTCGGCCTCAGCGCCTCCTTCCCACAGGCCGACAGCAGGACGCTCGCCACTAGAGCCGACGGTCCGACAATCCTCCACGAAGTCCGGTACTTGCCCTTCCTCATCCTCGTTCGCCCGTGTGTCGTGAGGGGAAGCTCGGGCGTACTGACTGTCACCGCAAGAGACGCGGGTTAGCCTGCTGGACTGCGACCGGGCGCAGAGGTTAAAGTGGGCCCACGCAAGGTACGGGGAGGTAGGAGAGCAATCTCTACAAACGCCAACCACGACGGTACGACCGGCGGCGACCTGGTCCGCCAGCTGGGCACGTTCGACTCCATCATGATGATGGTGGGGATCGTCATCGGTTCCGGCATCTTTCTGACCACCGGGATTATGGCGCAGAGCATACCGTCGGCCGGCTTGCTGCTCTTGGCCTGGCTGGTGGGTGGTGTCCTCACCCTCACCGGTGCCCTGACGTTCGCCGAGCTTGGCGCGGCGATGCCGCACGCCGGCGGCCAGTACGTCTACCTGCGCGAGGCTTACGGTAACCTCTCCGCGTTCCTGTTCGGCTGGATCCTGTTTCTGGTCTCGATGGGCGGCTCGATCGCCGCACTAGGGGTGGGCTTCGCCGAGTACTCGGGCTACTTCTTCCCCGCCCTCTCGACCCAGCGCATCATCTTTTCCAAAGAAATAGGCATTCTCGGCAGCGGTTACACGTTCGCTCTGTCGGTGGGACAGCTGGTCGCCGTCGCGGTCATCCTGTTCCTATCCGCCTTCAACTACGTCGGCGTCGCTTTCGGCAAGATCATCCAGAACATCTTCACGGTGGTGAAGATCGGGGCGATACTCGCGTTCGTCATTCTCGGATTCACCATCGGCAGGACCGCGCCGATCGACTACACACTCAACCCGACGGGCCTTAGCGCCGGCGGACTTCTCGTCGGCTTCGGCGTCGCCATCATCGCTGTCTCCTGGGCCTTCGATGGCTGGCACAACATCACCTACGTGGCCGGCGAAATCGAGAACCCGAAACGCAACCTGCCCATCGCACTGGTCGCCGGCACGTTGATCATCACGACGTTATACATGCTCGTGAACTTCGTTTACCTGGCGGCATTACCGGTGGACGATATGGTGGGGGTCGTAAGAATCGCCGAGCAAGCAGCCACCGCTCTGCACGGCGACGTGGCCGCCGGCCTAATCTCGGCGGCCGTGATCATCTCGATCTTTGGAGCGCTGAACGGCGCGATCTTCGCCGGCCCGCGGGTCTACTACGCGATGGCCCGCGACGGCGTCTTCTTTCGCAAGGTCGGCGAGGTGCACCCGCGATTCCGGACCCCGGCACTCGCCATTCTACTTCAGGCCATCTGGGCTGGCCTCCTCGCACTGACCGGAAGCTACGAGCAACTGTTCACGTACGTCGTGTTCGTTTCCTTCATCTTTTGGATCGCGGCCACCGCTGCGGTTTTCGTCCTCAGACGAAGCCAACCCGATCTGCCGCGACCGTACAAGACGTGGGGCTATCCGGTTGTGCCGCTTGTGTTCATCGTCACAATGTCAGCGATTCTGGTGAACACTCTGTTCGCAAGACCGGTGGAATCGCTGGCCGGGCTCGGACTCACCCTAGTGGGGATTCCCGTCTATTACCGCTGGCGCAGAAGCTCGCAACGCAGCGATTAGAACCGGAGTCGATCGAGAATGTTGAGGAATGAGGGCGACAGGTTGACGCGAGTAGTAGTTTCTACACCACGCGACGCCTACTTCGACGTAAGCACCCACCAGGGCGCGAACATCCCCGAGCTCGCCGACCGCGAGCGCACGATCGAGCAGCACGACGCTCTGAAGGCGACGATGGAGGAGTTCGGCTGCCAGGTCATCGACCTGCCGGAGCTGGCCGGCGATCCGAACTCAGTATTCACCCGGGACGTAGCCCTGGCCACACCGCACGGCCAGATAAAGTTGCGCATGGGGCTAGAAGCTCGCCGCGGTGAGGAAGCCTGGATGTCGGATGCACTGAAGGATTTAGGAGAGCCGTGCATCGGGGAGATCACGGCGCCGGGCACGGTCGAGGGCGGCGACGTCATCCTCATGGGCGGTGTGGCTTTCGTCGGACACACAGGCAGGACCAACGAAGAGGGCATTCGACAGCTCAGCCCGATGTTGAGCGAGGAGGGTTACGAGATTCGGGTCGCGCCGTTGGGGGACGAGTGGATGCACATCGGCGGCGCGATGAGCGCTATCGGCCCCGAGCGGATCCTCTGTTGTCGCGGCGTCTTTCCCGACGATTTCTTCAGCGGCTTCGACACCGTGGAGGTCGACCCACGAGGGCCGTCGACCGGTAACGTCATCTGCCTGGCCGATAACGAGGTCATCGCGAACGCCGCCGAGAACGCGCCCGTGATCGCCCAGCTGGAAAAAGAGAGCGTGATGGTGCACAGCCTCGACCTATCGGAGTTCAGGAAGGGAGCGGGCGGTCCGAGCTGTCTCGTCCTACCGGTCGAGCGAGTCTGACGGCGTTAAGCTCGACCAGCAGGTCGCCGAAAGAGATCGTAACTGTATGCCAGGGAGGCACTGGGGTTCCCCGGAGCGTAACTCGTGAGCGACGCTGGGCGGTGCTACGCCCTCATTGGGCGCACGCGAGCGGTGAAGCGAGGGGGACCCCGGCGCCGACCCGAATCCACGGACCTTTCTTGGCAAGCTGCTAGTGTAGGCCCACGGTTCCGACGACAGAAGCGCGGAGCTTCGCCGAGTCGTAGCCGATCCCCTCCTTGAAGACCAGCTCGACGTTCCGCACCTCGGCGATATCCGTCGACGGGTCCCCGCTTACTACCACGAGGTCAGCCCACTTGCCCACGGTGACGCTGCCGATCCGGTCATCCATCTCCAGATAGCGCGCGCCGTTCAGAGTCGCGACCTCGATCGCCTCGACCGGCGAGAACCCGGCCTCGACCAAAAGCTCGATCGCTCGCCAGTTCGAGTAGCCTGCCACGACGCCGCCGTAGCCCGTCGGGTCGGTACCCACGACCAGTAGACCGCCGGCCTCGGAGAACGCATGCTCCATCTTCATCTCTTTCTTGAAGAGGACGGACCAGTCGCTCTCCTCCTGGCCGGCGATTCTGAGCTGCGTCCGCAGGTATTGCTCGCGTGCCTCGGGAATCATCGCGTCGATCGCACCGCGCGCCGCTGGCGGTCGACCCGGCGTGTACGTCTCGAAGACTGGGAGCGTCGAGGTTATGGCAACACCGTGGTCGACCAAGTGCTGAACCAGCCCCTTGAACTCTGGGCCTTCGATGTCCAGATCGATCAGTGAGGCGTTCCGCGCGTTCCCCGGCGGGCAGCTGTTCTCCTCTTTGTCGGCCACGAAGTCGGTGCTGGCCAGAAAGCCGTGCTCGAGGTCGTCTATGCCGAGCTCGGCCGCCTCGCGGAAGGTCACCGAGCAGAGATGTCCCGTCAGCTTGAAGCCATGCGCGTGCGCCTCGTCGATTGCCGCCTCCAGCTCGGCCCGCGAGATCTGCATATACGCCTTGAACGACGTCGCGCCCTCATACGCCCAGTAGGCCACCATCTTCCGCGCGTCCTCCGGGCCCGTGAGCGCCTGGACACCTAAGAGCCCCAGGCCCGGCCCATTCAGATAAGGACTGGTGACGTCGATCCGCGGACCGGGAATCTCACCGGCGTCGATGACCCGCTTGAGGTTGAGGTCCACGTACGGCACCATGCTACCGGCGGTACGGGCCGTGGTAACGCCGCCCGCGAGGTAGAGTCGCGGAAAGCTGTAAGCTTGTGAGTTGTAGTTCCCGCGGCCCGCCGGGTAGAACATGTGCTCGTGCAGCATCACGTAGCCCGGGAGCACGGTGCGACCCGAAAGCTCGAGGACCTCGGCACCATCGGGCACATCAACGGTCGCGGCGTCGCCCACGGCAGCGATGACGCCGTCGCGGATCACGACGGTCTGATTCTCCATCGCCGGCGCCCCGGTGCCGTCGATGACGCGGACATGGGCGAGCGCGACGACCGGCGCATCGACGCTCACGAACTCCCGAGTCTGTCGCGACAGCTCGGTCTGCGCCTCGGCGAGGCCCGGGACGACGACGAGTGCGATCAGGCAGACTGTTAACCGCATGGCTGCCTCCCCTGAACTTGCATGGACATGTCCTAACTGTGCTTCAAGATAGGGCGCCAGACGCGCCCCGGCGAGTCAGAAGTAGCGCGTCACAGCGAGAGACAGGTAGTCGTGTTGCCGCGACGCGAGGGCGGGTTCGAGCGATTCGTCTCCCAGGAACGCCCCGGCTTCCACCGCCAGCGTCGCCGACGAGCCGAGCCGCCAGGTGAGCGCCAACCTGAGCACGCTGTTCCACGTCTCGCGGTCGACAAAAGCGCCGCCCTGCAGCTGACCGTCCTGAAGCATCAAGCGCGCGCCGACGAACAGGTCGTCGGCGAACGAGTTCGTCGCCGCATCACCGCGGCTGTCGAAGAGATACTCGGCGAAGACGCTGAGGTAGTCGGCGAAGGCATACTCGAGACCGCCGGCCGCCGCGAGGTAACGGCCGTTCGTCGGGTTCAACGTGACGGCCTCTAGCTTCCACAACCAATTTCCCCTCGTCCACTGAACGTCGACGCCGGTCTGATCCACCACATCATAGTAGGGCACCAGGACCGCTCTGCCAGATCCATCCTCTCCGGGAAGAAATCCTGGCTCGCGTCGCGTCCCCGAAAAGTGCGAGAGGCCGAAGTCCCAGTCACCCACTCTGTGCGACCAGCGGATCGCCCAGTCCAGACGCGTGTTTCCCGCACCCGACTCGTAGACAGGCTGCGTCGCGTCCACCGGGATCGGCGACCATAGTTGCCCGGCGCGCCCGTCAAACCTCCGTTCCCTAAACCATGGCATCAACATCAGCTCGACGGTTCCCCAGCTCTGCACGGTGGCCAGCGCCAGCATCGGCTGGCCCATCTTCAAGTAGCCCTGACCGCCGACGACGAGATCCCGCTGATTGATGACATCTACCAGGTGCCGCGACTCGCTGACACCCCAAAAGACCTCCCACAGGCCGGCCCGCAGCTCCCAACGCTCCCACTGGTGCGCCCAGCTCAGCTCGACGAAGTCGATGCGGTTGCGCTCGCCGCTCGGGTCCCAGCGCACATACGGCGCTACCCTCAGTACCTGCCGTCCGCGATCCCACGAGTGCTGAAACTCGGCATCTAAGATGAGTGCGGTCTCGTACGCCGGCCCGAATAGCCGGCCCTCGGCGACGACCTCGGAACGCCACTGGGCCAAGAGCCCCTGCGCCGCGAGTGCCAGCGCCAGGGCGGTCACACCACACGCCCGAAGCCCGACTCGCACCGCGGTCGACATACCTACCTCGCACGCGCCAGCCCGTTGGGGCTGAAGTTTCGCTCGGCCAGACCCGTGTCGAACGTGTAGTCGCTCCAGGTCAACGTCGTGGTTCGCCCGGTCTTGTGGTTGGTCATCGTCATCTGGCCCGCGCGCCAGTACGTGCCGGTGATGCGGCGGTAACCGGTGAAGCGCAGCGTCTTTAATACCTCGCCGTCTTTGTCGTAGTAGTCGATGCGCAGGGGGCGGTACTCTTCCTGGTCCACCCAAACGGTCTGGCGTGAGTAGCCGGAGCTCGAGTCCACCGGCCGGCGCTCCACTACGAACGCTTCCTCGCCGTCCAACGTCTCGTCGCCCACGTAGCGGTAGGTAAACTTGTCGACCTCCTGCGAGCCGATGTCCTCGTAGGCGAACTCGCTTCCCATGAACGAGCCCGCCCGATTGCCCGCCGCGATTCGTTTGACCCGCTTTAGCGACGGCAGGTACAGCCACTGGTCGTCGCTCTCCTCCGGGTGGCTGAAGGTCAGAAGAGCCGTGCCCTCCAGATCGCGAGGGTTTTCGAAGACGATCAGCGTCCTGTCGCCGTCACCGTTCATCGCCAGGCCGCTGACCCGCATCTCGCGTGTCCGCTCCCTGCCGTCGCGGGTGCGGAGCACCATGGTCAGGCGCGCGGTGTAGTCGGCGTAGCCGCTACTGCGCCGCTCCGCCTGGCGAGCGATGGCCAGTCCACGCTCTTCCGCCGTCTGGGCGGGGGCCGGTGACGAATCCGCCAACGGCAGGATCAACACGGCGCACCAGCCCAGACGGCGCACTATCTGCAACCTCGATGTATCTATGTTCATAACCGAATGCCTCCTGCGTCTTTCTCGAAGCGTGCGATCGTCTCTCAGATCTCCGCCAGGCGGCGGCGATAATCGCCGGGAACACGAACAGGTCGGCGGTGACCGCGGCGATCGCGCTCACCATCGTCAAAAAGCCGACCAGGAACAGAACCTCGAAGCGTGACCCCATAAGCAGCGAGAACCCGGCACTGACGATGAGCGTCGTCATGAGGATTGCCGGGCCCGTATCGCGGACCGCAGTCCGCAGCGCGGCACGTAGTTGCAGTCCCTCAGCCATCGCGCGCCGGAAGCGGCTGAGCACGTGGATCGTGTCGTCGACGGCCAGTCCGAACGAGATCGAGCAGACGAGGATCGTCGAGGGCTTGAGGGCGAAGCCGGCGATCTTCATCACGGCCAAGAGGACCAGCAGCGGGAAGAAGTTCGGGATCAGCGCGACCAGCCCGTGCCGTAGTGAGCGGAACATGACGCTCATCACCGCGAAGATGAGGACGATTGCGATGACCAGGCTCGGGCCGAAGTTTCTCAGGACCTGCGCCGAGTAGTTCTGGATCAGCTTCACCGTGCCCGTCGAGTAGGCGCTCCCCACGGGCGGCGGATTCGACTCGAGGTAGCGATCGACCCGGCGCAGAAACGGCAGCATGACGCGCGACCCGGCATCCCGCACCATTACGATCACCTGCGCTTCCCCGTCCAGCTCGCGATAAACGTCGGTGAAGAAGTCGGCGTCCTGTAGCTCGGCCAGGAAGATGAGCTGGCTCGCCTCCTCGACCGTTCCGGGGAGCGCCTCGTCCGCACCGTCGCCGTCCAGCGCCGCGCGGCGCAGTTGCCTGAGCAGATCGGGCAGCGCCAGCGAATTCACGACGGCGGGCTCGTCGGCCACGAATTGCTGAAAGCTCTCCATCCAGCGGAGCGCATCGGGATGATGGAGCGGCCGCTCGTCCGTTTGGCGCAGGAACAGCACGACCTGGTAGATCCCGAAGCCGTTGTCCTCGACCCAGATCAGGTCGCGCCTGACCCCGGCACCTTTTTTCAAGTCGTCGATTAGATACGAGTCGACACGCAGCGACAGCCCGAGACCGGCGCCGATGAGCGCCACGACCGCAAAGGCGGCCAGGACCTTACGCGCCGGTCGCAGCGCCAGCCCCGCGGCGGCATCGACGATCCAGCGCGCCCACGCTGCCTGCAGTCCGCGGTCATTGAAACGACGCCTCGCATAGAAACTCAAGAGCACAGGCAGCAGCGTCATGCTGAACCCGTAGGTCAGAAAGATCGCCACGGCGGTGAAGATCCCGAAGTCCATCACGATCCCGATCCGGGTGCCCACCAGGCTCAAGAAACCGATCGCCGTCGTCAGCGACGTATAAAAACAAGGTGTGACCAACTCGGAGAATGCCGACACGACAGCGTCGGCGTTGCCGATCTGTTGCGCGCGAAGTTGCCGATAGCGCGAGAGCAGGTGAACGATGTCGCTGCCGCCGACTACCAGGACGATGATCGGGATGAAGCCCGTCAACACCGTGACCGGCTTGCCCGTCAGACCGATCAACGCCACCGTGCTCAAGTAGGCCGGTACGATAGAGGCCAGACACAATACGACCTGACCTGCGTGACGGAAGAAGAAGAAAAGGACGGCGAGGAAGACCAGCAGGCCGGCACCGACGAAAAGGCGTTGGTCCTCATCCAGCAGCTTGGGGATTCGCGAGCGCGTGATCGGAACACCGCTCAGCGCGAACTCCGCTCTGTCGCCGGCAAGCGCCTCCAACTCGCTCTGTAGCGTCTCGTCGATCTCGCGCCGCCTCAGGTCGTCCTCCATGTCGCGCGGATCGAGAGTGCCGTGGATCGCGAAGACCGTCTGTTCCGCGTTCCACAGGTAGCCGCGGTAGAGATGGTCATCCCGGTGCTCGGCCAGAACCTGCCGGACGTATGCGTCGCTCAGCCGTTCTTCTTCAATCAGCGTGTGGACGTGCAGGGCACTCTCGCCCTCGACCTTTACGACCTCCGCTACCTCGACACTTCCCAGCCACTGCACGTCTAGCAGCCCGACCTCCTCGAAGTAGCCTGCAGCCTGCTGCAGGTCGCGATACACGGCGATACCAGCAGGCCGCGAGTCCTTCCAGAAGACGGAAATCTGCGCGTCCTCTTTGTGAAAGCTTTGTTTGTAGCGATCGTAGCGCTCCCGCTCGGGCCCCCAACCGGGGAAGAACTGTTCCATGGTGTAGTCGATGGGCACGCGACCGGCACCGACGGCGACGATTAGGAACAGCGCAACGTTGAGCGCCAGGACCTCGATCCGGTGCTCGACCAACCAGCGGAAGTACCTGTCTCGTGCATGCTTCATCGGGCGGCGCCTCCGTCCCTCGGTTCATCCCCTCCGGCCGGCTTCCTCCTCGTTGCTACGGCCGAAGTGCGCTGAACTCGCTAGACATACGTTGGGGAGGCGTCATCAAGTGGGAATCAAGCGGGAAATCCAGGGCCGACAGCTAGAAATGAAGAGCGGCGGGGCGTCAGAGGCCCCGCCGCTCGAGGAGGACCACGCGGGCCGCGGCTCAACGACCGAGCGGCCTGCTGGGAATCAGCCGAGTTCTTTGGGCAGCTCCACAGCCGGGTCTGCCGCACCTCTCGCCAACTTCGCGAGATCCACGCCAGTGGCGTTCTTCACCTGCTCCAGTAACACCACAGCGCTGCGAGTGAGGTTCCTCACGTGGGTCGGGAGACCTTCGCCATCGCCACTGTCCAGGATGGTTAGCCTTTCGACCTGCAGGTTAGCTCACCACTCGGTCAACCCCGGGGATTCCCTTTCCTCTGGATTGGGCCGGCTTTACGCGTCCGTCCCAGGATCCAGATACTTGACCAGGATGACTTCGTTCTCGTTCGTGCGACGATTGTAGGAGACCTCGTCCATCATACTGCGGACCAGGTGGATTCCCAGACCGCCGACCTGCCGCTCCTCTATGGACAACGTCATGTTGGGTGGTTTGGCGCCGAACGGATTGAACGGTTTTCCATCGTCCGTGATCGTGATAGCCAGCCGGCCTCTGGCCAGCTCGATCCGGATGTCGATCGTATGTTCGCGATCGTCGTCGTAGGCATACGAGATGATGTTGTTGAGCAGCTCGTCGAAGACCAGGTTGGCCGATCGGCGCACGGCTGCTGGGACCGCGTGCTGCTCTGCAAACTCGTTGAACTGGCCGTTCAGGCGATCGATCTCCTCCAGGCGGTTGTCGATGCTCAGCTCAAGGGCCGCCCGGACTTCGTCTTCCGGTTCGCCGATATACTCCACGGCGAGCACGGTGACATCGTCGGCCTGCTCGGCATCACCCTGGAATCGCCAGACGTCGTCCACCGTGGCGCGCACCAGGGCCTCGACGGACTCGAAGTCCCGAGCCGATAGCATGCGCGTCAGTCGCTCCCGGGAATACAGCTGCCGTGTCTCGTCCATGGCCTCGGTGACCCCGTCCGTGAACAGGAGCAACTGGTCACCTCGAGAGAGATCGGCCCGGCCCTCCCCGTACACCACGCCGTCCATGGCCCCGATCACGGGACCGTGGCGCTCATCCAGGCTGCCGAGACTACCATCCTTGCACTTCAAATAGGGTGGGTCGTGGCCGGCGTTAGCGTACGAAAGATCTCCCGTTCTAAGGTCGATGATGCCCAGGAGGATAGTCACGAACATGCACGCTTCGTTGTGCCGGCTGATCTCGCTGTTGACGTGGGTCAGAATGCTGGCCGGCGAGGAGTCGTTTCTCGCCCTGGATTCGATCAGCGTCTTGGTGACCGCCATGAACAACGCGGCAGGCACGCCCTTCCCGGAAACGTCACCGACGCAAAAGCAGAACCGGTCTTCGTCGATCAAGTAGAAATCATAGAAGTCACCGCCGACTTCCCGGGCCGGCACCAGGTTCGCGTGGACCGCGAAATCGGTCCGGCGGGGGTAAGGCGGGAAGATCAGGGGGAGCATACTCATCTGTATCTCGCGCCCGACATTCAACTCATCCTCCATCCGCTTCCGGGCGCGCTCCAGCTCTTCCTCCATCCGCTTGCGCTCGGTGATGTCCCGCTTGATAGCAACGAAATCGACGATCTCTCCGTCGTCGTTGACTACCGGCGTGATGGACATCTCCTCGTTGTACAAGCTGCCATCCTTGCGCCTGTTGACGAGTTCGCCGCTCCACACCCGGCCCGAGGAGATCGTCTGCCACATGTTCTCGTAGAACGACGCATCGTGCTCACCCGACTTGAGGACCCGCGGATTCTGCCCCACCGCTTCATCAAACGAGTAGCCGGTGAGGGCCGAGAAAGCGGGGTTAACCCAGCGGATCGTCCCTTGGGGATCGGTGATGGCCATCCCGTCGACGGTCGCCTCCAGAGCCGCCGACTGGCGCGCGAGCTGTTGCTCAGCCCTCCTGCGCCTGGCGCTATCAACGGAGAACATGACCGTCAAAGCAACCACAAGAACGACGGCGAGGGCAGCTCCGCCCGTAACCATGCGACGAACCCAGCGCAGCGAGCCGTATGCTTCGCTGACGTCGATCTCGGTGGTGATGCCCAGGCCGGTGGTCTCATCCCAGACCCAGGCACCGATCACCGGCACACCCCGGTAATCGCTGTAGCCGTTCAGGTCGACGTCCGAGCGCCCGCTCGTGGCGCTGCGAGCCATGAGGGTCAGCGGCTGTTGGTGCCGCGGGGCTTCCGGCCGGTAACCCTGAAGGAGATTCCCACCTGGGTCCCGGATCTCCACGTTTAGTATCCCGCTCTGGTTCTGGCCGATCAGTCCCAGTCGCCTCAAATCATCTTCGAAGCGGCTCTCGCTGATGAGCCTACCCTCTCGGTCGAACGCGTAGCTCTCACCCGACTCACCAATCCGTCCACGCTGGTTGATCTCCGTGAAATCACGCTCCGGATCGAGGAGGAAGGCAAGCACGCATGGGATCGTGCCGTCACCTTCACGTATCGCAGCGCCGAAGAGCATCGTAGCGGTTTGACCGCCTGAGCCTGTTATTTCGCGCTGGGGCAAACCGACGCCGGCGTAGCGCGGCCCTTCCGTGATTCTCGCCAACGTGGCCGTCACTGAGGGTGAGTCGAGGCGGCCACCGACCATACCGTCGTCATCCGAGGCAAGTACAAGCCCGCCAGGTGTGAGCATGAGGTACCCAAGATGACCACGCTCCTCCACCAGTGGGCCGAGCTGATCCCTCAGGCTGGCCTGTTCAGCGGAAGCTGCCAGCGCCGCCTGCGACGAGGCGATCCCAGAGAGCGCTCGGCAAGAGAGCTGAATGTCCAGGTGGCCACTCCATACCAGCGCCTCTTCCTCGCGCTCGCGGAACCAGTGATACACGGCCTGGCTCGTGGTGCCCAGCACCGTTTGCAGCGCGCTGCCTACGTCCTGTTTCATTCGCTCACCGATGCGGGCCTCCGCCAACCAGGTACCGACTATGATCGCGACGATGGCCACCGAGGCAGCGGTATATACCGGCCATCCCGTCCGCGCCCCCTCCAAACGGACCCCTGCCGCCCCGATGCGCAGGCTGCGAAGAACGACCGCAATGAGGATCAGGGCTAGCGGAATGACGACCCAAGGGACCCACTGCGGAACCCCGAGAATGCCGCTTTCGGGTTCCTCGAGCGAAACCCAGCGCCGGTAGATGGCGCGGCGCTCACCGGGCTCGATGCTATCGAGGGTCTTGCGGAGGATGTCGTGGAGAATCGGCCAGTCGTTGCGTGATCCGATGGAAAGCTGCCACTCCCAGCCCGATTCGCCGGCCACACGAAGGTTCGCGAGGCCGAGCTGCTCGATGTAGAAGCTGGCTACCGCGGCCCCGGCGACAAGGGCGTCGACCGAGCCAAACGAGACCCTCTGCAGTCCGGCCTCGACGTTCGGCACCTCGATGATATCGATACCGGGGACCCGTTCCCGCAGGTACTCGAGGACCGCGTAGCCCTCGACGGCCGCCACCCGGCGCCCGGCGAGGTCTGCGGGAACGAGCGATCCCGTCTGCTCGGTGCGTACGATAATGACGGATGGCAGCCGCAAATAGGGCTCGGAAAACAACAGGTACTCACGGCGCTCATCGGTAGCGGCCGCTTCGAACCAGACGTCGATCTCCCTGGCCATCGTGCGCTCGACAACGTCGTTCCAGGTCGGGAGCCGCACGATCTCGAACTCGATGCCGAGCCGTTCCTCGAACAGGGCCACGTAATCGGCAACGATGCCTCGATACTCTCCGGCCTCGTCGAAGAACTCTACCGGCGGGAAGTTCGGGGCCGGACCGACCCGGATGCGCTCCTGGCTCTCCAGCCACAACCGCTCATCTTGCGTGAGCTCCACTCCGGGCTGGCTTTGACCCCACACTAGTGTCGGAGAAGACAGCCCTAGCAGCAGCACCAGCGTCACAGGCGTCCCTAGGTTCAGCCTCATCTCGATACGCATTAGAAGTAAAACCCGAAGTTCACGTTGAGTCGTGAGTCCCACTGGTCGGATGTGGGCGTATCCAGTCCGATGCCTGGCCCACCGGCAAACCACATGTTTTGACCTGTGATCACATCGACATACGTGTACAGTCCCCACTTAACGAGCAGACAGCCCGTCACGATCTGTGTCGAGGTGTGAGTATCCGGACCATCGGGAAAGACCTTGCTGAGATCGGCATAACATTTCACGCTGTCCAGAAACCGCCAGTCCGGATGGAAGTCCTTGGCGACGTTGAACGTCCCCTCCCAGCCCTCTGACGCCATCAAGAACGGGAAACCGAACGCCCCCAGTTGAACCGTGCCCCGATCGACCTCCGGCGGGTTCTCGGGATTAAACTGGTAGCGCAATCCCTGAAGCTGAAGGTTCCAGCTAGCGAAGTGAAAGTCGGAGTGAAGCGCGAACGCGTGGCGATCGCCCATCTCGGTCGTGGTCTGGTTATAGATCGCACCATACATCGCCGAAACCCCTATGTCGACCGACGATCGGGAACCGAGCTTCAAGTTATACGCCACCCTGCCGTTCCACTGGTTGACTTCTTCGTTGGCCTGGCCATCGCCGGTAACGAGATCGAAGGAGTAGCGCTCCGCCCGGGTGGGATCACTGTACTCGGGGTTCTTGTAGAAGGCGGCCTGAAGGTTCCACGGGCCATCGCGGTAGACAACCTTGAGGCCTGTGTCGTAATCGTCCTCGAACCCCATATAGTAGGTGGCTCCGAACCAGAAGCTGTGAGAGGCCCAGGGCAGGACGCCGAACGGGACTTGGCTGATCCCCAGGTGGGCCTCCAACTTCGGTGTGAACCGGAAGCCGACGTAACCGTAGCGAATCGCCTCGAAATAGTTGTACCACCGGTATTGGACCGCCAGGAACAGGTCTTCATATTCGGTATCGACGCTGAGCATGAAGACTTCGAAGAAGAAGTCGCCGTACCGATCCTGCCTGGGCTCGTTATAGTCTTGGTAAGAGTAGTTGAGGCGAAGCGCGCCCCCAATGTCGAGCTTCACCTCTGGCTCTTCGGCGAGTGAATCCGCCGGTTCTTGGAAGGTAGTATCCTGCGGCTGAGCTGCCGCGGTCACGCTGTCGGTGCTCGAAGCTCCCGCGCCCGATTCCTGAGCCGCAGCCGGCGCTGGGCGAATCACCAGGGCCATGGCGAGGATCAGTGCTGGTACACTCGCGACAGCTAACGAGCGTACTCGAGGTTGGGGCATGGCTGTTCGCGAGTTTCCTAGAAACCTTCCAGTGCTTCAGCTTCGGTATCGAACACGCTAAAGATCGTGCTGAATCCGGATATCTCGAACACTTCTCGCACTGTGTCGTTCAGATGGCAGATCCGCAGGCTACCTCCCTCACTGCTCAGCCGCTTGGCGGTCGCCAGCAAGACACGCAGGCCGGCGCTGCTGATGTAGTCCAATGCCTTGAAGTCAACCAGCAACTTATTCGCGCCTTCGCCGATCAACTCATCGAAGCGCTCCTGTGCCTCGGGCGCCGTGTTGGTGTCGAGGTTCCCCTCGAACCGCAATACAGCGACGGCCCCGACTTCCTCAGTAGTCATCTTCATGTGGGCTCTCCAAAGTGACCAGGGCCTTCAAGCGTCATTTCCAGGGAACGGACGGCTCGCAGGCATCGGCAGCGCACACCCTGGCTTGCTGACAGCAGACCTAAGACGGTGTATGCAAGCCACATCAGGCACCATCCAGCAGCGCCCTCAAGATTGTAGCTTGTTTAGCGTTCAAGCCGCGAAGAACGGATCAGTCTACTAACCGCTGGCGGTCACGGTCAAGCCCGCATTCCCAGTAAAAGCCTCACGATGGCAGCGGACTCAGCTGGCCCCGGCTTCTTCCCATGGGGCCACGCGCCCCACGGGTGGGGCGGCGCTCGCGCGCTGGACGCGACCGACTCAGAGGGCTAAGCTTGTGGCCGACCGCACATTTCCGCGAACGTGGATCCGGCGCTTCCCACTTCAGAACTCAGCCCAAGGGAGCGATGCGGGAGATAATCAGGGAAGACTCACGGGCCCGTACGACCTGGGACCTGGCGATCCTAGCATTGATCATCGCGAGCTGCGTGCTGGTGCCCTACCAGGTGGCATTCGTCCACCACGTCGGCCTGGCCAGCTCGGCGCTCATTTACCTGATCGACCTTTTCTTCCTGGCAGACATCTTCTTCAATTTCCGCACCAGCTACCGCCACCTGGGTAGCGACATCACGGACCGCGGGAAGATCGCGCAGCGCTATCTGAGAGGCCTGTTCGCGTTCGATCTCCTGGCAGCGTTCCCGTTTGACGCTCTGCTGTTGGGCTGGGCGGGCTTCGAGATCAACGGCGTGTCGATCGTGCTGCTGCTACGGCTGCTGCGCCTGCTTCGCGTCGTGCGCCTCTTCGTGATCTTCCGCCGTTGGCAGCGCCAAAGTTGGACGAACTCCGGGCTACTGCGGATCGTCAAGTTCGCGTTCGTCATCCTGCTCCTCACGCACTGGGTGGCGTGTGCTTGGTTCGTCGTCCCCTTCATGCAGGGGTTTCCGAGCGAATCTTGGCCGCTGATGGAGGGAATCGACGGTGCCGATCGCCAGACACAATTCATCCGCTCACTCTACTGGGTGATCGTCACGATGACGACGGTGGGCTACGGCGACATCACGCCTCACCGTAACATCGAATATCTACTCACGATGCTGGTCATGCTGCTGGGCGCATCGATGTACGCGTTCATCATCGGCAACATCGCATCGCTGCTCAGCAATCTCGACTCCTCCAAGGCTGCTTTCTGGAACCGGGTCGAGACGGTTAGCCAGTATCTGCGCACACGTCGCGTTCCCGCCGGGGTCAGCGAGCACGTTCGCAACTACTACGATTACATCTGGGCCCGCTATCGCGGGATGAGCGAAGGGTCGTTGCTCAGCGATCTCCCCGATCCTATTAGGTTGGAGGTACTGTTTCACCTGACGCGTGAGCTTCTCGAGCGGGTCCCACTGTTCAAGTACTGCACACCGGCCCTCCGCAACGTCCTGCTAATGGCCCTAGAGCCACAGGTCTTTGCGCCCGATGTCGTGATCGCACGTGAGGGCGAAGTTGCGAATGGCATCTATTTCATTAGTCGGGGCACGGTCGAGATCTGCTCGGACGAAGGGCAAAAAACACACGGCACTCTGGAGAGCGGCGACTATTTCGGCGACCTTTCATTGCTGCTTGGCGAGCGACGGACGGCGTCAGTGCGGACGTTGTCGTATTGCGATGTATTCTTGCTAAGCAAGAGAGACTTCGAGCAGATAAAGCGCGAGTACAGCGAGTTCCGAGATGTACTGAAGCGCATATCTTCCGATAAGACCGCGAAAGTATCGGAACTCGTTCTCGAAGGCGTAATCCTCTAGTTACGTGAGCGGCTGCTGATGAGCGTGACCGAGCGCGGCGCACAGGATACGATGCACACTATCATTCTAGGCACTGGACTGAGCAACGGAGTCCTGAGTCCGGAACACCAGTATCAAGGCTCGAAGTCGAACGTAGGGCAGCGCGAGATCGCTCGGCTGATGGGTCGCGGCAGGACCTTTGGGGAAGGCCCGCTGCCGACTTTGCTCAAGAAAGCGGTCGAGCTGCAGGCGAGGGGCGGCTCGATCAGCGTCGTGCTGCTCACCGATGAGCTTGGTGAAGATTCGGCGGAGCTCGTGGAGCCCATACAAGAGCTCGCCGGAGAGGCGCACCTGATCGCCGCGCCGTCTTCCGAGATCCCCTGGCAGTTGCTGCTGGAGCGGGCCGGCGAGTTGGCCGGTCTCGATCCAATGTCGGAGACCGCCCGCTCCGGGGGGCTGCAGTTCCTGGTGGTCGGCTGCCACACCGATCGTCACGTCCAGGCGCTGGCCACCTTGTTGCGCAACGCGTTCGGCATCACCGGCGTCGCGGTGTCGCCCCACCTGGTGGGCAGCGCCACTCAGGAAGCCCACTTCGCGGCACTCAGACACAACTTGCCCTCCGCCAGCGTCGATGTGCTGCTCGACCTGGAAGAAGTAGCGGCCCACGTCGGGCTGCAACCCGAGGACTTCGCCCACTACGACTGCCGCCCCTGCGTCATCGAGCCAGAGGAGGCCCGTGAGGCCTTCGATCCGGCCCAGCGCCGCATCCTGGAACTCATCTGTATGCACTGGACGCGCGTCCACCTCAAGCCCTTGGCCGGCGGCTACAGCGGCAGCCTGCTGTTCATGGCGGAAGGCTGGAAGGGCGAGGCGCGCACCGAGCCGCTGGTGCTTAAGGTAGACGCCTTTGGACAGATGCGTCGTGAGCTGGACGGGTATCACCAAGTGAAGGACTTCTTCGGCAAGCACGTGCCGACGTTCGGCTATCCAGTCAGTTCCGGCGAGGCGCTGGGCGTAGGCATGGAGCTGGCGGCGATGGAGGGCCGACCGGAGACCCTGCAGGACAGCTTCGAGGAAGCAGAGGGTGAGGAGTCACTGGCGCGTTTCATGACGCGACTGGAGAAGGCACTCTCACTCTTGTCAGTCAAGCTGTACAAGAACACCAGCGAGCTATCCTGGGTCGCACCCTACCGCAGTTTCGGGCTGCACGCTGAAAAGCAACTGATTTGGCTGCGTCAGAACGCGGACATCATCCTCGAGTACTTTGCCGAAGAGAACGGAGGCAATGCGTACGTCGACCCCGAGCAACTGACCCGCTTCGTGCGACTCATCACGGCGAACCAGGACGGTCTGGACAGCGAAGTCTGTTTGTCGCACGGCGATCTGAACTTCGCCAACATCATCTGCGATGATGTCGACAACATCTGGTTCATCGACTGGACTCACAGCGGGCCGGCGCCGCTCGAGCTCGACTTCGCCAAGCTCGAGAACGACGTGAAGTTCGTGATGACCAAGACGTTCGACATGGACGACCTGCCGCGGCTCCGTAAGTTCGAGGAATACCTGCTGGCGCAGCGGCTACCGGCCGACGTCGACGGGCTGCCGGACGCGCTGAAATTTGCCAAGTGGGACTTTCGCTTCCGCAAGATCCTTGGTGCAGTGCGCAAGATCCGGCAGACCTGTTTTTCCATCAAGCAGAGCGATGACTGGCTGGCCTATCAGATCGCCCTACTGCGCTATGCACTTCACACGCTGAGCTTCGACAAGCGGCGCGGGCGCGGCGAGTGCGAGCTTCCGCAGTTGATGTATGCGCTGTATTCGGTCGAGAGTCTGGCCTACATCCTCGTTGCGGACGACTTCCATCTAAAGATCCGCGCCGAACGCCCCCGATCTTACCCTCCCCGGCAGCGCATCTTGCTTGACGAAGCGCCCTGGCCACTGGACTGCCCGGAGTACGTTCCGCCGTATCACGTGGACTCCTCCGTGCTGGAGCAAGATCGCTTCAAGACGGCCGGCGGCTGGGCAGACCCCGAGGACATCAGCAGCATCGCGGATGATTTAGCGGCGCGGCCCGCCAAGTATAGCGACGACGTTGGGCGCCCCCTCAACCCGCGCGGCCGGACCGGGATCGCCGGCCGCGGCCTCTTAGGACTTTGGGGCTGTAATCTGTCCGTCGCCGCCAGTGTGGTGCGCAGCAACGCAACCACGGGAGAGCCGGAAATCTTGCTGGGCGGTAAGGAAGAGCAGACAGACCTAGAACTTCCCAAAGGGTTTGTCCTGCCCGGCGAGTCACCTGACTCCGGCATCGGTCGGGTGGTGGAAAGTGAAACGGGCTGGCGCCCTGAGGAAGATAGCGAGGTCGTATTCGAGGGCTACACCTACGATCCACGACAGACCGATCACGCTTGGGTCGAGACACGTGTATATCTGTATCTCGTCGATGCCGATGCAGCACCCGACTCGTTCGACCCAAGCGAGCTCTTCGACGAAGTCCGCTGGTGGCCGCTCGAAGCGGGCACCGTGAACCGTGTGCCAGCAGGTCAGGCCCGATTCATCCGCGAGTCGATCGTGAAGCTGATGGAGAGTGACCGGATGGAAAAGTCGCGGGCCGAAGATCTTCTGGCCAGGACAGGGTAGATCAACAGTGACTTTGAACAAGCTGGAGATCGCGAGTCTCGAAGCGTTCCGATCGGGAAGTCCGTCGCCGGGACCTGAGTCCGGCGAGACCGAGGCCTGGATCGGGTTCGGGATAGTTCAACTGTTGATCGCGGCCCGGGCGCTCAGGAGCGCGCATGTGGCACTGCGGAAGAACGTCGAGTTCAAGGAAGACGGCTCGCCCACCGTTTTAGTGGAGCAGCAAATAGAGGCACGGCTGCGCGAGGCGCTGGCCGAGTTCGCACCAGGAGTGCCACTAGTCGGTGAGGAGACCGGTGGCTCGTTCCCATCGTCGGGCCTGGCCGTTGCCATCGATCCGCTGGATGGCACTTGGGCGTTCGTAACCGGGACCGAGACGTACACGACCGTGCTCACCGTCTTCCGAGATGGCGCGCCCAAGCTGGGCTTCATACTCAACCCAAAGACGGGCGAGTTGGGCTACGCGCTCGCCGAGGGACCGTCTCGACTTCTGCAACTGTCCCTCTACGGCGAACCGGACGCGGCGGTCTCGCTGCCGACCACGCTGGAGAATCAGTCGAAGGTGTTGGTGAACGTTCACCCGGGTCGCGCCGCAGGGGGGCTTGTGGGCGGTCTCTATGAAGCATGGCGCCGCGACGACGTGCAGATGGTCAAATCTCCGGGCGGCTCACCATCGTGGGCACTGCTGGAGGCCGCCAAGGGAGCCTTTGTCTACGCGAATCTCTGGGCGTTGCGTGCGGCCGAGCCGCACGATCTGGCCGCGGGAACGTTGCTGGTACGAGGCGCTGGGGGAGACATCACGGACCTAGAGGGCCGGTCAATCGATGCGACCCGCCACGAAGGGCCGTTCATCGCGGGCATAGACGGTGCGGCCCGGTCGGTGGTCGCTGCGATTGCCCGTGAGGTCCTGGATACATAGGGCGGTCACGCGTGAACTTCGGAAGAGTCTTATTGCGGCAGAGCCGGGCGGCTCGTGGCGCGCGCATCACAGCGATCCTCCTCGTGTTCGTGTTAGTCCTGGTGGCATTCGCGACGGGCGTAGTGACCAGCGAGCGGCCCGGCCTGGTCGATGACTCGATCATCGTCTGGGTCTACTACGCCGCCGGCCTGTTCGTATTCGGTGGGCTGGACCTGGGAACGCCAATCGGCGGGGTGCTGGCCGGACGGATCGCTTTGTGGATCGCCTATTTTCTGGCGCCGGCGATTACGACCAGCGCGGTCATCGAGGGCTTGCTCAGGCTGGTCCGACCTCAGTGGCTGCAGCGTCGCCGCCTTACTGATCACATAGTGATAATCGGCGCCGGCCAGGTCGGCATGGCTTACCTGGAAGCGCTGCGATCCGTGGACCCGAATCGTCCGGTGTTACTGGTCGACCGCAGCGCCGGGCTCGCCACTTCCGAGGAGGCAGTGCGCCGACACGGAGTTGAGTTTCTGCAAGGAGACGCACAGCGGGCCGCGACGATCGATGCGCTTCAGCTTGAACGGGCCCACGGAATGGTGGTGGTCACAGACAGCGACCTCGTCAACCTCGAGGCCGCCTGGGCGGGAAACGCCAAGCGGCCTTCCCTACCGATCACGGTCCATGTGGCCGACCTGACGCTGCTGCGCCCAGTGGAGCGTATCGCGCAGGACGATCGCGCGCCCGTCGGCTTCAACACTCACCAGATCGGCGCTTCACATCTATACCGCAACCACCTGGCGCGCCACTTTGAGGAGACAGGCTATCGCGATGTTGTTGTCCTGGCCGGCTTCGGACGTTTTGGCCAGACGATCTTGGAGGTGTTGCTGGATGAAGCGGCAGACGAGTTGGCGCAGGTGGTTATCGTTGACCGCGCTGCGTCAGCCCTATTCCGCCAGTTCGAGGCCGACATCTCCCACGACCTCGAGCGCGTGATCGCCATTGACCAGAAGGTGAGCGATCCCGCCGCGTGGAATGAGGTGGACAGCATGCTGACGGAGAGCGAGGGCACACCAGTCTACTTGCTCTGTGCAGGGGATGAGCGTTTGAACCTCCGCGCCGCGATGCTGCTCCGCAATCGCTCTGGCGCGCCGCGAATCTTCGTTCGCTGCTTCCATCGGTCGAGTTTCGCCGGCAACCTGGCGCAGCAGTTGTCGCTGGAGCTGCTGGCCTTCGAAGAAGTTCTGCGCGACGCCCTACGCGACCACTACCGACAGACTTTCTGCCGCCCGATGAGCCCAACCAGTCCGGTGAGATAGCGGACTCGGAGTCCGCGGCCCCGGTCCGGTCCTCCCTCAAGCCCCTGTCCGCAACTTGCGGTGCAGGACGCGCTCCCGCCGGATCATCTCCTCATGGGACAGCATCCAGGCGGTTTCCGTGAGGAGACCGACCTCCCAGAGGCGGTGCAGCGCCTGGGCCTCGGCACGCAGGACTTCGTGTTCCGCCAGAGTCTTCTGGACTGCGCGGACGGCTGCGGGGAACGCTTCGACGAGGCGTTCGATTTGCTGCTGGGCTTTGAGCTCCCATGAAAAGAATCGCGCTTGAATCCTGCCCAGCGTCGCCAGGTCGATGGTGCGGGCGTCTTCCATTCCCTGCAGGTTGCGGTCCACTCCCAAGGCGGCAATGTAGAGGCCGTGCTCGAGTTCGACCTCTTCGGCCAGTTGCCTGGATCTGAGACGTCTGATCAGCCACTTCATGATCCCGCGAGACTCCAGAAAAGCGAGGAGGCGCGCCCGCATGTTCTGGGCGCTGACATCAAGGGGCCTGGTTTCGGGGAGCCTTTCAGCGGACTTCACGATATCCAGAAGCCGGTCGGATGACCAGAGGAGAGTCCTCGCCGCGTCTTCGGAAATGGAACCGTCTGAAAACCGGGCGAGGACTTCCCGTTTTTCAACGGCGAGCGCCAGCAATCCGGCCACGGCCTCCTTGTATCCAGTCGTTTTCGATGCCTCTTCCCGCAGCTCGGCGAGGCTATCGCAGGCGGTCTGCTCCCGCTCACCATAACGGCCACGAAATTCGCTGATTGCGTCGGCTGCGAACAGCTCTTCCCCTTCCATCCGGTCCAGAACCTTTGAAACGGCATCGCAGACCACCAGTTCGGCATGCTGCATAGCGAAACGGTCCACGATGCTCGGCCGGTTCAAGCCTAGCATGACAAGCAGCGGTTCCATGGTCAGGGCGTTCACCAGCAGCGTGAAAAGCACAACCCCGGCCGTGAGCGTCAACACGGCCTGCTGAACTGCGCCGGGGATTCCGGGCGTGGTGACAACGGTGAGCGCCAGCGCGAGCCCGACGGCGCCCCGCAGACCGCCCCAGAACATGACCACCTGGTAACGGAAGTCCACCGCCTCCATCAGGCGTCGCAGCATAGGCATGGCGCCGAAGACGCTTATGGCGCGGGCAATGATCAGCCCGATGATGACGGCTCCCAGCAGCGGCAGAACGGCGGTGAAACTCCCGAAGTCCAATCTGAGCGCAATCACCAGACCGACCAGGAAGAAGATCAGGGAATTCATGACGAACGCCAGGAACTCCCAGAACTCTTTCATGAATTCGGACATGGACTGGGAGAGCTTGAGCTTACCGTATGATCCGGATACCAGGCCGGCCAGCACCGCCGCGATGACGCCCGAGACATGCAACAGATGCTCCGCGATCACGAAAGATGCGTATGCCATAACGATGGTGAGGGATATTTTGATGGGCAGGTTCTCAATGATCGAGCCGATGACGCGCCAGCCGATCCAGGCCAGCAGCAGCCCCACCACCGCCCCCCCGACGGTGACCTTGAGAAACTCCAAGCCTCCTGAAAGAAACGCGGCGGACGTGCCTGCCCCGGTTGCCGCCGTACCGATGACAAACGCAAGGAGAATGTTGAATAGGACAATGGCGGTGCCGTCATTGAAGAGGCTTTCCCCTTCGACCAGTATCCCCAGGCGTTTCGGTGCGCCCAGTTCCTTGAACAGCCCCACAACTGCAACCGGGTCGGTGGCCGAAACGATAACGCCGAACAGCAGCGCCACCGCCCAGGTGATACCGAGACCCGGCCCGCCCGCCATCATCACGGCCACGCCACATATCACCGTTGACAGCAGCACTCCTGGCAAAGCCAGAACCGTGATAGGCAGAAAGTTCCTGATAACCTGCCGCGCTTCCAAGTTGTACGCCGACTCGAACACCAGAATGGGGAGAAAGACGAACAGGATAAGGGTCGGGGTAAGCCCGTCGCCCGCCGCGCGAAAGACGCTGACAAATTCGTCTATGAAGCGTCGAAACAGGGACGTATGCCCGGCGTTGTGATCATCGGTTCTGGATTCGACAGAGTGACCGCCGGTCGACGCTTCATCCTGCAAGCTGTCGATATTTCCGGACAGCGGGGCTTCAACATGCTGAAGGACCGCTCCGCTACCTAAGCCAAAACCGTATCGCTCCAGGGTCTCCACTGCGATGCCGACAATAGAACCAAGGAGCATCACCGCCACCGTAAAGGGCAGCCGGATACGTCTCAAGGGCGCCAGGGCGATAAGACAGGCGGAAAGCAACACCAAGATGACAACCAAAACGGATGCGAGTCCGACTCCGATGGAAGCGGCTGCCTCTTGCATTTCATCTCTCCTTTAACCCCTAAAACTCTCCAGGGGGGAAGTCAGACACCTGCCTCGTCACGGAAGTTGTTGTTACTACGTGTGACCTTGAGAATCACGAGGGCAGACGCCGCACGTCACCGATTAGCGTTCCCGTTCCGGCGGCCAGGGCGGCAGCTCGTCCAGCTTGCCTCGCAGTTCGTCCATGAACTCGTAGTCGTGTTCGTCCGCACGCATGGGAGTAACGACGATGTAGTCCTGGACATAGTAGAGGACGTCATTCTCGCCGGGCGGCAGCTCTGTCATCTCGGGCACCTGAAGCAACCAGACCTGCCTGGGGCCCTCTTCGCCTTCGCCGATGAGCGGCGGTGCCTTCTCGAAATAGCGCCCTCCCAACCCCGAGGCGCGGGGCGCCACTCGGATGCCCTTGATCTCGGACGGTAGCTTCCGCGGCAGGGCGACCGTCAGGTACCCCCCGGGCTCCAGCCCCAGCACGAGCTCGCTGCGAGCCAGCTGGGCGACCCAAGCGGCCAGAGCCTCAACCGCTTCCTCCTCGCTATCGTCCAGCCCGGAGATGGCGATCGCGGGAACCCCGACGACTGCCGCGATGCGCGCGGCGCCGATGGTCCCGGAACCGAACCACGCTGGCCCCAAGTTCGGGCCACCGTTCGGCCCGGAGATGACGAGATCGGGCGGGTCGTCTCTCAAGATGCCGCCCAGCGCCAAGGCCACGCAGTCGGCTGGGTATCCGTCGAGCACGTGCACCTCGACTCGCCTGCCCCCCTCCTCGAGCGGTCCCGCCCATACCAGCTCCGACTCCAGAGACCGCCTGCCCATCGAGAGGCTCATGTGGTGCGTGGTGCCGCTTCGATCCTGTAACGGGATAACGACATACACCTCCGCGAAGGCGGCCAGGGCCCGCGCTAGGGGAACCACACGATCCTCGAGCTCTTCGACACCATCATCGTTGGTGATGACGACTCTCAGAGGACGCTCTTGCTCTGAGCCGGTCGTCTGTGCGTTGAGCCAACCGGCACAGGACGGCTGCAACAGAAGTACGAACAGTCCCGCCGAGCCGAGACTCAGCCACGACTTCCTCGATCGACCAAGCTTCATCGCCATCTCTCCTTTCGCAGACACACCACCCCACTACCATACGCTTCGAGACAAACCGACTCGATGGTCAGTGGTCTACCACACAGGTAGACACTGTAGCTTGAACTAGCTTACAGGGGAACTGTGCGCCAGGGCCGTGTCGGCTTCAGGAGGTTGACGCCGTGGTCACAATGGCCGGTCCATTGCGGAGCCAACCACAGAACCAGGCGACCGGGGCCGGTCCCTCTCCGACGACGTTACCCTCCGGGTCGCGAAGAATCGTGTAGGTAAGCCCGCTGACGGCGCCGACGACACCCCACTCGGGATGCCGCGTCAGCATTCGGCAGGTCACATCGTTCGCTTCGGCGAGCCTGCCCTGCTCGGCATCGAAAAAGAGGACAACGCCGACGTATCCCTCTGCAGGGCAACGACTTGGATAGGTGGCCGGCGACAACCCCGTGACCTCAGCCACTCTGCCGACACCGTCTCGATCGGTGACCCCGCCGTGGAGACAGGCGCCCGCATACCTCCGTTCGGCCCACAGTTCCACGAGTTGCTCGAGAGCTTCCATGGTCAGCATGGGCGTGGGTTGATCGAGCCAGGTTGTGTCGGCCGATACGCGGGCGGATGGTGAAGGTCGCATGGAGGACGACGGTGCCGAGCACGCGAGAGCGATGGTGATCGCTACGAGGAGGGAAACAGCGCGGAGCATCTTTTTCTTCTCCTGGCGGGAGGTGCTTGTCGCGGCAAAGGACAAGTGCCCATTCCGTTCGGCAAGGAGATGTATGGAGAGGGAAAGTAGGCGGTGAGCACGAGGAGGGGCGCTCATTCACACGTACCCCTAATTCGCATGAACGGTCCTGACCGTTATAAGATCGAGAAAAGTTGCGGGCCGTCCGGTACAAACCTCAACGCAAGAGCAAACGCGTAGAACCGCCTGAAGCCTATGAAATAGGTCACCCGGCTGAAGACGTAAGTCACTGTTTAAGTTAAGCTTAGAGGCGAGGAAAAGGATGCCGCGCTTTCACTCTCCGAGTAGAGGGGCCGCCCGTACAGACCGCTTCGCGGCCGATAAACACGCGTTCATTTTGTGCACTACCCACCCGGACCATCGCCGGAACACAGTGGGAACGAAACTGGCGGTGGCAGCCCGTCGTAGTGTGCGTACCGAGACAGCCCTCAGGAGAAAAACGTCATGAACCGCACACACCGCACGATGAACTTTGCCACCCTGACTTTTCTGTTTTTGACCTCGAGTGCTACGGCGTCATACGCTCAGAGCGCTGTACTGATGGAGGATGTCGAGCGCCAGCTGCAGAGCGTGCGCGCGGATCTCATCGAGGTCCGCCGCGACATCCACAGACACCCGGAAGTCTCCGGACAGGAGGAGCGGACGGCGTGGATCGTAGCGGAGCGGCTGCGCGGGTCGGGTCTCGAAGTGGCTACCGGCGTTGGCGGGCACGGGGTCGTGGGCATTCTGAGGGGCGGAAAGCCAGGCCCGACAGTAGCTTACCGCGCTGACATGGACGCGGTCTACTCGAACGCGCCGGATCCCGTACCCTTCGCCTCGGAGACTCCCGGAGTCCGTCACATCTGCGGACACGACATACACACCACAGTTGCACTGGGTGTCGCCGAGGCCCTCACGGCGATCCGGGACGAGCTGCCGGGAACGGTGAAGTTCATCTTTCAACCGGCGGAAGAGAACATTCAGGGCGCCTACGCGATGATCGAGGACCGCGTTCCACTCCGCACCACTCGAAGTCGGCCAGATCGGAAGCGTGGAAGGGCCGGCGCTACCCGGCCTCGACCGGGTCACGGTGACGCTGCGCGGTGCGGGCGACCTGCGTGACGCTGCGCGAGACTACGCCCGGGCGATCAACGCTGTGAGCACCGGCGATGCCGTCGCCCCCACCGACTACGTCCTGGCGATGGTCGGCGCACCACGGGAAGCGGAGCGCGGCATTTGGGTGATCGAGGGAATGGTACGAGCCGGGAGCCCCGCAGCGCGTGGCCGTGCGAAGCAGGAGATAGAGGAACGGCTCGCGGCCCTCAGCAAGGATGGCATCTCCCACACGCTCGCCTACCAGGAGCAGGTTCTCCCCGACATGGTCAACGAGCCCGAACTGGTGCGCAGCACCCTGACGGCGATTCGCTCCGTCGTCGGGCCGGAGGGGCTGCTCGAGATCAACGAGATAACGCCGTACTTCGGCGAAGACTTCGCCTACTATCAGCAGCGCATCCCGGGTGCGATGTACTGGCTCGGCGTGTCGAACAGCGCAGCCGGTACGTCGGGCATGCCACACAGTCCCGACTTCGTGGCCGACGAGGAGTCGATCTTCGTCGGCGCCAAGGTGATGGCCGCAGTGCTACTCGACTACCTCGAACGCCACTGACCCTTGTAGCGACCCGGGCAGCCCAGCGGGTCTGGCAGCGGCTACCTACCCCTGCCCGGCAGCGGGCCGCCGATAAACAACCTGAACTGCCAGGAGCGGTTATAGGCGATCGACGTCTCGAAGGGGTCGGAAAGGCCCAGCGAGTATCGGACATCCAGTGCAAAGAAGCGGCCGCTATCCAGCCAACGGCCGAACATCACCCCGAACGGCATCGACCATTCCGTCGATTTGGCGCGGTCACAGTCGAGACGCACGTCACCGGATTCGCAGCCAATCCTGAAGGCGAAGTCGATTCCGATGTAGCCTCTGAATCGCAGGTCGCCTCCGTACGCCGGCACGACGCCACCGATGAGGAGCGGGATCTCTATGTAGTCCAGTCGAGTCCCCTCGCCGCCCTTCTGCACCCAGTTAGCCTCGATAGCGACTATTGAGTTCTGGAACGTGCGCCACCCGGCGAAAAGCCCCGCCGTCCCTCCCCATCTCGAGTCGGTGTTGACGGAGCCGCCGAACAGATCGCCAACGGTGGCACCACCCGAAACACCTCCGACTATGTCACCAGCGCGCTGGGCCAGCGCCGGGCTCGCGATGAGGAGACTGAGGACTACACTTAGAGCCAATACTCGGTGTCGGTACATTTTCTTCGTCCCCGATCATCAGTAGGTGGTTGGTATTGAGCGCGCCAATCTAAGGTCAGGGTCGCCCAGAAGACAACCCGATCCTCCCTCAGTAGCCCCAGGGACGGAGCCCGATAACGCCCCAGTAACTCAGGTAGAGGACTGCCACGGTGTTCGCCAGCGAGACGAGCAGCGCATGAGCCCACACGCCCCCGTGGATCTCCCAATTGCGGGCCCGCACAGCCTGCACCAGTCCGGCAAGCGCTGCAGCGGCGAAGACCAGGGTGAGCAGGAAGAATCCCACCGACAGCGCCGTAGGTCGACCGAGCTTCACTATTGCGTCGTCCATGGAGAGCATCAAGACGAAGAACCCTGCCACCAGCGAAAGGACCGCGATAAGGGGGTAGACACGCACGCTCAGGTGCCGGGTGTACTGCGGATCTCCACGGGAACAACTGGTACTCTGACACGGGGCGACCTCGGTTCCGAGACAAAGCCGGACTGAGGGAAAGTCGATTTAGGATGCTCCGATAATATCAACTCGGCGTCGGGTACACACCAGTTGTCCACCCGGGTCCAAGACCCCGACAGCTAGTCGCAAATCAAGCGCTCGAGCTGTGACTCGAGCTCGCTCGCGCCGATTTCCTCGACCTCGAGGGGCAGGCCGAGATACGCTGCGATGCCCTCGGCCTTCCGAGTGAGGTCCGTGTTGGGAGTCTGGCGCAGGTAGGTCACCGAGGTGAAGCCGGCGAAGAGCTTCGCCGTGAGCGATGGGGCGCGGCCGAGCCCCATCTCGCGGACCACGACCTCCTCCCAATTCCGAACCAGAAAGTCGGTAAGGAAGTAGGTCGTCGGGTGCCGCTCGGCGAGGCCCGAGAATCGGGGGCCGCAGAAGATCTCGTAGCAGTGCTCCCCGGACAAGCGCTCCGCCCCGTGACGCTCCAACACCTCGTCCAGTTCGCCGGCCGTGCCGCAATCGCCGTACACGACGATCACTTTTCTGTAGCGGTTACGAATCCATGCAAGATGTTCATCGACGGCAGCGACGATGCTCGCCGGCCGCATGTGGTAGGTCGCCGGGACCCCGTAGAGGTCGGCCTGCCAGCCTCGCTCAGCGAGTATGCGGCGCACGTCGGCGGCCAGCGCGCCACAGACCACTAGCGCGACCGGCGCGGGCTGGGGCTCCGGCGTCACCCCGACCCCTCCAAGTCGGGGAACGTCATCGCGGCCATGAAGGTGTCGTTGAAGTCGGGGTGCGCAGACAGCTCTAAGTACTCGGTGTGGTACGGAATCTGGAAGGCGGCCTCACGCTCTCGGAACGAGAGCAACGCCGCTTTCGCCCCTTCGATGGCTGCGTTGCCGATGCTCCGCACGACGTTCTCAGGTACCGGCGGCACCAGCCCCAGGCTCCGGGCGCTTGGCGGATCGAGGGCCGCTCCGAACGAGCCGGCGAGGTAGACATCGGCCAGCTCGTGCGGCTCGACCTTCTCGTGGCCCAAGACGATACGGATCGCTGCGGCCACCGCC
Organism: Gemmatimonadota bacterium; assembly: GCA_039586755.1. Classification (GTDB taxonomy): domain Bacteria; phylum Gemmatimonadota; class Gemmatimonadetes; order Palauibacterales; family KS3-K002. The sequence goes on from JBDHJU010000043.1 coordinate 29,944, forward strand.
GCGATGGCGGATTGTAGCTCGCGGATGTCGCGCTGGCCGATGTAGATGCCGTCGGCCAATCGAAAGGCCCGCGCACCGTCGATCTCCTCCAGGCGGTCGGCCAGCGGACTACGGGCCAGCTGGTCAGCGGAGCCCAGGCGTCCGCTGCGGTCGAGCAATCCAGCACGGCGCAGTCCGGCGACTACGTCGACCAGACCGGAACCGCAGACGCCTTTGGGCGCCCCGTCGCCGATCACTTCCAGCTCGATCTCCGGACCGAACTTCACGCGAGCGATGGCTCCTTCGACAGCGGGCATGCCACAACGGACACCGCCGCCCTCGAAGGCGGGACCGGCGGGCGCGGAAGCGACGACGACTCTGCCATACCAACCGAGGGCTACCTCGGTGTTCGTACCGAGATCGATGAGCAGCCGCGGTCGATCGCCGCGAACCAGGTCGGTGGCGTGGAGGCCAGCCACTGTGTCGCCGCCGGCATAGGCACCGATCATCGGGAAAGACTGCAGGCGCGCCTGCGGATGGATCGCCAGCTGAGGGCCGCGACGATCCGTCGCCGCGGTATCGACGCGGAGATCGGCCGCCGCCACATCGAGCGCTTCATCGAAGACGGTCTCGAATGGCGCGACGGACAGCGGATACGGGTCCACGCCGAGCAACAGGTGAAGCATGATCGAGTTACCTGCCACCACGCACTCGTATACGCTGCCGGGGGAGACGCCGGCAGCGACGCCCAACCTGGCGACCAGCCGGTTCATCGTATCGACGGCCATGCCCTGAAGCTCGAGGGCACCTCCTGGGCGCGAGCGGGCGTACGCGGCCCGGCTGATCACGTCGGCGCCGGCGGCGACCTGACCGTTTACGATGCTGGCGGCCGCAAATACACTACCGTCGACGAGATCGATCAGGGCGCCCGCCACCGTCGTCGTGCCGAGGTCGAAGGCCACGCCATAGGGCCGCGGGATACGGTCGCCGGTGATGACATCGAGCTGCCGGCTACCACAGACGATCGCCTTGGCGACGCCACCTTCGTCGCCGGGCTCAAGATCCTCTATCCTCACCCGCGGCTCTACAGCGATGGCCCGAGCTATCCCTTCGAAGACGGATCGGGGGTGCTCGGCAGGAGCGGCCACCTGGCAGACGACATCGCAGTCGAGCTCCGCCCGGCACGCCAACCTCCAGCCTTCGGCGAGCTCGTCCTCAGAGATGTGCTGGGAATCTTCCGGCGACACGGGGACGCCGCCCTCCAGAATTCTCACACGGCACTGTCCACAGGTCCCGTAGCCACCGCAGGTGGAATCGACAGACGTCCCGGCCCAGTGAGCGGCGGCCAGCAGCGTCGTCCCCGGGGCCACCCGGGCATCCCGTCCCGCAGGTCGGAAGCTGACCCGGAGTTCCGGCGCACTCATTCGGGTTCAATCGATGAGGAAGAGGGCGAGCTCGGCCGCGCTCGCCGCGTCCGGCGCGTAGCCGTCGGCGCCGATCTCATCGGCCCAACCCTGGGTGACGGGCGCGCCGCCGACGATCACCTTGACCTCGGATCGAAGGCCGGCGTCCTCGAGAGCCGCGACGGCGTTCTTCTGCTGCGGCATCGTCGTAGTGAGCAGCGCGCTCAGGCCGACGATACAGGGCTTGAGTTCCCGGGCGGCGGCGACAATCTCGTCGACGGACACGTTCTTGCCCAAGTCATGCACATCAAAGCCCACCGTCTTTGCCATGGCGCCGACGATGTTCTTGCCGAGGTCGTGTAGATCTCCCTGGACGGTGGCCAGCACGAGTCGAAAGGAAGGCGCCCGAGCCTCCTGGCTCTCCAGCAGCGCCGGCTCGACCAGCTCGCTGCAGCGCGCGAAAATGTCGGCGGCGACGACCACCTCGGGCAGGAACGCTTCGCCGCACTTCCAGCGGCGTCCCAGCTCGAGCATCGCTTCGGCGAGCCCCGACTCGAGTATTGTTCGCGGGCTCTCACCCGACTCCAGTAGAGTCCGCGTCGCCTCAAGTGCGCCCTTCTCGTCCTGGGACAGGATCGTTTGCCGCAAAGCTGCCAGAAGCTCATCCATCAAGGCCGCCTCCTCCCTCCTCCTCGTAGCGCGTAATGACACCGCGGATCTCTTCGTTCACTTCTTCTTCCAGGTATTCCGGCCGGTGGCCGTCGAGTATCTCTCTTACCCGTGCACGAGCCGCTTCTCGGGGACCCGGCCTGCCAGCGGCCTCCCACTCGGACCACTCGCTCCGGTCGAACAGGCGCGGCAACCACAGTCGCCTCATCGTGTCCAGGGTGTGCCGCTGGCTCAAGTATTCGCCGCCCGGGCCTACCGCGCCCAGCACGTCCAGCAGGCCCTCCTCGGTGTCGGCCCGCTCACCGAGGAGATAGCAGAGCAACTCGAAGATCTCGGCATCGAGCACCACCTGCTCCAGGGAACAGACGCGCGCGCCGTAAAGCAGACCGGCGCCGCACAACATGTCGGTACCTGCCAGCGCGCTGGCCAGACCCGACAGCCCGTTCTCCAACCCGGCCTGCCAGTCGGGCGTCTTCGCTCCGGTGGCGAAGGTGCCGATGCTGGAGGGCAAGTCGTAGCGACGGGCCAGCTGCGCCGACGCCATCTGCAGTAGCAGGTCCTCTGGGCCGCCACACGCCGCCGCGCCGGAGCGCAGGTCCATGACGGTAGCGCACGACCCGTAGAATGTCGGAGCTCCGGGCATCAGGGTCTCTAGGATGATGATGCCCGCCAGCGCCTCCGCGTTCGACTGCACCAGGGTTCCGCCCCAGGTGGCCGGTCCCGTCGCACAGGCGATGGGCATCACGACGAAGCCGCACGGCACACCCGCCTCGGCGAAGATGAGCGCCGCCTCGACCGCGCCGCCGTCGTAGACGAGCGGGCTGGTACTGCATTGGAAGTTCGAGACGATGGGTCGCTCGCGCAGCGCCGCTTCGCCGCCGGCCGCGAGCTGGGCGATCTCGACCACGCCCCGCGCGGTTTCCTTCGATGTCGCGGTCATCATCTGGATGTGCTTGCCGGTAACCGCCAGCTGGGCGTGCAGCTCGTGCAACGGCTGCACCTCGGGGGCAACATCACGGGCCGCCACGGGCTGCCAGACGAAAGCGATCTGGGGTAGGGCGTCGGCCAGGCGCGTAATCGTGGCGACGTCGGCCTTGGTCGACGGTCGGCTCGCGCCCGTATCGGGGTCGATGAACTCGGCGCCGCAGCCATCGAGTCCCAGGAAACCTCTTTCGCCGTCGATCTCCAGGTCACAGCCCGGCGTCCGCGCAGCCAGCGCTATACGACGCGGGGCGCGGGCGACAGCCGATTCGACCATCTCTGGTGGGAACCGCACTCGCCGTTCCTCGAAATCGACTTCGGCGGCGTGCTCCGCCAGCCGCTCGAGCACCGGTCGCGAGCCGACCTCGACACCGATGCGGTGGAGCAACTCGGTCGTGCGAGTGTGGACGTCATCGAGCTCCGCGTCCGACAAGACGTCGAAACGATACCGCAACGGTAGCGAACGAAATGTGTCCCCGCTCATCGGTTCTCCCGCTCCAGTTCCCGGAGTCGCGACTGGATCGCCACCAGACGTTCGGAGTCCGGTTCCTCATAGCCCGTCTCGAGCTCGAGCGCCCTCAGGTAACTCTCTCGGGCAGATTCGAGATCGCCCCGCCGATACAATACGCTCCCGAGCCTGTAGTGGGCCAACGAAGAACGCGGATACCTTTCTACTGCGAACCTCGCAATCTCCAGAGCACCGTCCTCGTCGCCTCCTCTAGCCAACGCACTCGTCAGCCGGAAGTACGCCGCTTCCGGGATGTCGACCGGATACCCCCAGCGCGCCGAGAGGTCCTCGTAGAAACCCTCAACCGCTTCCCATCGCCCGCCCAAGACCGCATCCGGCATGACCCACTCCGAGTACAGGGCCCTGAGTCCCTCGAGCAGCGCTTTGTGGTAAACGTAGATGTGAATCTCGCCGAAGATCTCGACGTACGTGACGGCTGTCTCGTCCGACGAATCGCCTTCGAACATCGCCACAAAACTGTCCCGCACCGGCCCGCTCATCCCGGTGCCCTCGAGTGCGCCGAGCGTCACTACCAGCGGTCTATCAGTGACGGCTCCGGCGCGCCGCAGCGAGTCGGCCCTCTGCACCACGAGCTGGTTGTCCCACCAGAGGCTCGGGCTCATCGCGATGTAGGCCGAGAAGAGGTCCGGCCTATCGAGGAACGTGTGCACGGTGAACAGGCCACCCAGCGACCACCCGGCCAGGACCCGGTAGGGCTGGGTCCTGTATCTGTGCTCGATGAGTGGAAACAGCTCGGCCTCGAGGAACCGGTGGAACTCGCCGGCGCCGCCGCTGGTCGGGAAGCGGGCTTGTCCCTGTTGGGGAGCGTGGGTCGGTGTGTAGTCGCGGTTGCGGTCAACGTTGACGACACCTACAACGATCATCTGTGGCAGCGGATGGATTCGGCTCTGTTGTCTGATGTACGGCATCTCGGACAGGAAGTGCACAGCGGCAACCCCCTGCCGGAAGAAGAACTCTCCATCCATCAAATACAGCACAGGGTACATTCTCTCCGAAGTCTCGTAGCCCTCGGGAAGCCGAACGAAGATTCGGCGCTCCTCAGCCAGAACATCAGAACGGAATGTGATTCTCTCTGCGGCGAGGACCTGTTCCGCCCGCACCTGCGCCACAGCGGGGAGCGGATGCGACCAACCCACCATGGCGACAAGAGAACATGTGAGTGCCGTAAGGCACACTGCTCTCACCTTCATCGATTCTTCTCCGCTGGTGTGCCCGGTGCCGAACGCAGGAACTTGGGATCACGCAGTCTTGATGATCCGATCGAGCATCTCGCGCAGCGCGGCATCGCACTCGGCGATCCGCTTGGCGTCGCCCCCCGCCTTCTGAGCACTGAGCTGCCGCACCAGCGAGATGAACTGATTGATGTCGGCGCGAAGCGGCTTATTCACACGCTTGTAGATCAGCCGGCCGGTCAGCCGCCATAGCCCTATGTAGACCATTAGGGCCCCGAGGGCGATGACGGGGATGTGGAAAGGCGACGCATCGAGCGTCAGGAACTCCACGAAGATGACCACGACGCCGCCCAAAGCCAGCAGCCGGTCCAGTAAGGCGCGTGAGAGCAGGAGCGATGCCATCGGTTGCTTCCTTCGATTGCGGTCCCAGGTCAGCCAAGCACCTTCTGACTTGGGAAAAATGCCGCCCGGGCTAGCCTCCAGCAACACGTCAGCTATATGGGCGTATTCTGAAACCCTCCACTCGTGGGGATCGTACGGCGAGGCGGCAGGTACACGCTACCACAATACGAGGTTCAATGAGTACAGAGACGAGGTACCTCTGTGCGCGACTCGGCCGTGCCGCGCTCGTCACGACGCTCACCCTCGGCAGCCTCTTGTCACAGATAGAGACTCTGCCGGGCCAGGATCACGTGCGCGACGAACAGATCGACTTCCCTGTCACGCCCACGGTTTTGGTGGAGGGCAAGTTCCAGCGCTGCGAAGGCATCGCCTTCAACGGCGAGGGCGATCTGTACGTCGCCGGCAATCGGGCGCTCTGGCGCGTGAGCACCGATGGTGAGGTGACGCAGATCGCCGAGCTCTATTCGAACCTCGGGCTCGCGCCCATCGGTGAACGCGACATCTTGATGGCCGACTTCGGGCCGACCAACAGGTTCAATCACGGCCCCAACGACGATGGCATCGTCTGGCGGATTACGCCGGAGGGTGAGAAGACGCGGGTCGTGGATGGCGGGATCGGCGATCCGAACTTCGTCCTCGTGCGCGCCGACGGATCCATCCTGGTCTCCGACGACGCCACCGACGAGATATTCCTGGTCGAGCCGCAGGGGAGGCTGACTCTCTTCACCGACGCCGTCGGCCATCCCAACGGGTTGGCTCTCTCGGCCGACGGCTCGACGCTATACGTAGCACAAATCTTTGGTAGTCTGCGCCCGCTGACCATCGACGACCGCGTTTGGGCCGTGCCGCTGGAGCACGGCCAGCCGGCGGCCCTCCCGGAAGTCATCGCCCGACTGGGCGAGGGCGCTGCCAACGATGGCCTGGCGCTGGATGAGCTGGGTCGTCTCTACGTCGCTGCCAACGGCACGGGCCAGATCTGGCGCATCGACCCGGCGACCGGGGAGACGGTGCTCATCGCCGAGGGCATGCCCGGTGTGGCGAGCCTGGCGTTCGGAGAGGGTGAGTTCGACCAGCAGGCGATCTACGCGACATCGACCCGCACGGGCCGCGTCTGGGAAGTGAAGGTGGGCGTGGGAGGCGCGCCGCTCCACAGATAGTGGGCCCCCGTTTCGCGTCAGTTCGGCTGGTCGCCTCGGGCCCGCACCTCACCGGACACCCTGACATCCACCGGATAGCCGTCGAGCGTGTCGGGAAGGGCCTCCGCCAGGTCGAGCGAATCGGTCGCCACGAACACAACAATACACGGCACGCCTTTGCACTCGCCGAGCCCAGTGCCCGTCACGCCGCGCACGGCCATCAGGCCAGGCGTCCTCTCGCGCAGCACCTCTTCGATACTCATCCTTACCACGTCCTCCTCCTGCGAGCTGCCGGCCCCCGTCTTGCCCTCGCAGCCGGCGCCGAAGGCCAGCAGGCCGATTAGTAAAAGCCCGAGGGCGACGAGCGCCCGCCGACCCCGTGCGGTAAAGCGCGAGGGGGAGCGTCCTACCCTCCCCCTCGGCAGTTGATCAACGGCGAATCCAATCAATTCACGGTGAAGCAGGCTGTGTCCGTGCCACTCTGACCGTCCGGATTGGTGACGGTCACATCGCGTGGACCCGGCGCCGCCCGCGTCCCGATCCGCAGGTTGGCATCCAGCTGGTCCGGACCCACGAAGGTGACACCGCGCACCCCGATACCGGCCCCGAAGCTCACCGTGGCGCCGTCCTGGAAGTCGGCGCCGAAGATGCTGACCGTGAGCTTCTGCTTGCGACTGCCGCTCTCGGGATTGCAGCCCAGCACGGCCGGCGCCGGCGTCGGCACCGTAGGCTCATTGATCGTGACGGTGGTCGTACCCGCATCGTTAGATACGTTCTCGTCGCCGGTGAGCGCGTGTCTGGCCTCGAGAACGTGATCGCCAGTGCTCTCGCCCGTGGTGTCCCACTGATAGTTCAGGGTCGTCGACGTGCCGGCCGTCAGCCCACCGATCGTCTTCGTTAGAACGGGCGAGCCATCGGTCAGGTCCGTAAGCGTCACATCGAAACCGCCCACATCCTCGGTGCCTACATTCCGCACCGTCACGTCGACACCTACCATATCACCTCGGTCCACCGAGCCCGGCGCATCGACGCTCGTCACCGCCACATCGACGACCTCCGTCGGGGCACTCCCGTCGATAAAGACGCCGAATTCCTTCAGCACCAGGTCGATGCGGTTGGCGAAGGTGCGATCGCTGCCCCCGGCGAACAGAAGCCCCACCGGAAGGTTCTGGGCGTCGAGGCTGACGATCAGCGAGCCCGAGTCGCCGCCGCCGCTAAACGTGCCGGGGCTGATCCCCAGCTGATCGTACATGTAGGCCGACTTGATGCAGAAAAGGTTCAAGATCGCCTCGTAGCAGACCTCGACGAAGACGTTCACCTCGGTGACCACACCCTGCGTGAGCTTTGTCGTGCGGCCGTACTTCTTAACCTCAAGACCCAGCAGGTCGGCCGTGTTGTCGAAGTAGCCGTCGCCATTTGCGTCGCCGTAGATCGTCGAACTGGGGATGCCGTAACCGTCGTCGGTCGGCGTCGAGTTATCCAGATCAGTCACCGACGAGAGCGCGATGGCGGCATCCATCAGATTGTAACCACTAAGCGAGAAATCGATGGGCACATAGCTGTCCAGCACACCGATCTGGTCGGCCGGATACTGACCGCCATCGACGATACCCGGCTGCAGCACCGGATCACCCAGGTTGGCACGGTTCTGGTCGGCATACACGTGGTTGTTGCTCAGGGCGTAAACGTTCCCCAGCGCGTCCCTTACGCGGGCTCCGATGGTACCCGCCGTGATGTTGGGATGACCAGTGGATACACCCGTGGGCACCGGCCGTGGAAGGCGGTCCGTCGGATCTGTCCGCGCCATCACCAGCCCGGTCACCTTCACCTCCACCGGCAGCCCTTCCAACCGGGCCGGGAGCTCGGCGATACCCGACCGCTCGGTGAAGATCCGCACGACCGGTTGACCGTCGGCGCCCAGCGCCGTCGCGGTCCCGACGACGCCGGGGATCTTTATGAGCTCGGGGGTGTGGCGGTCCTGAACGGCGATGGCCGTCCGGATCGCCAGCCGCTGGCTGAGCAGAGCGTCGGTAGGCGCCATGAGCTCGCCGGCATCCTGGCCGCAGCCCAGCCAGACCGCGCCGGCGGCGAAAGCCATGACGGCTACAGAGATAGCCCGTCGACGTGAGAGCGGTGAGGACATGGGACTCCCTCCTGCAAGCGTTATTTCGGGACTCCCGGCGGGGAGGAGCACTGCGCAGTTGCACCGAGCCGTGGGCCTAACACGCTAGACCACGGCGCCGGCGCTGTCAACGACTTCCAGACAGTCGCGAGATGTTCGTAGCCTATGGCTCCTCGTAATAGAACCGCACCTGGAGCAGGCGCAGCCCGTTGTTGTCGTACGCCCAGAAGTAGCCCTCGAGGCAGTCGGCGAAGAGGCTCACCTTCGTGTCCCCGCAGGCCAGCGCGGCTTCGCTACCTTCGGGCAGCTCGATCGTCGTGAGTTCATCGGTCACGTTCTTGAAGCGGCTTCGCCCCTTGTGTCGTGTCACGTCGAGGACGGCACCGGTGGAACAGATATCACCCTCGGCGACAACACCGGTGATATCCTCGGCGCACGTCGTCATCTTGGCCGCGCCGCCCGGCCTGCCGAGTGCGCGCGCCCAGATGTAGTAAGAACCCTGCGGCAACTCGAAGATCGCTCCGCCATCAGTCCCGTTGGCATCGACGACCTGATACGTCTCGCCTTCTCGCAGACTTATTCTGGTTCGCACCGGGTCATCGGGTCTTCGAGTCCCGAGACGCACGAAGATGCGGTGGCCACTGTTCCCGGTCATGTCGGCGTCCTTCTCCTTCGACATGCCGATGATGTTAAGATTATAGTGGGCGCCACTCGGCGCGCCGTTCCCGGTCTCTTCCCCGTTACCGTTCTGGCCGAAGCTCACGTTAGCGACAGAAAAAGACAGCAGGAAGGCGACTGGCAGCGTCAGGCGGGATAACTGCATGATAACCTCCACGGTCGACGGTTCGAGGTCGGAATGCTGTCGGCTAACTCAGGCGTCGCACAGAGCTTGCCACTTCCGTGCCGTGCCGATAGGCAATGCAGCCAACAGACTTAGCGAACGCACGGCCAATCTGACCGGGAAGTTTTTTCCGAGGTTGGGAACAATTTCTTTTAGCCCAGAGATCGAAAAACTCCAGGCAGCGGCGCACAAGCAGAACTTCTATCGGTCGATATGGACCCTGGGGAGCAACGGGTTCATTCCGATGGCCACCTTGTAGACCGAACTTCCAGCCCGCGCGGCGACTTTGCCGATCGACAGCTCTTCCCCACCCTGGCTGCCGAATAGCACCACCTCGTCGCCAATCATCATCTCATCGGCGCCTGTGACATCGACCGTGCTATGGTTCGCCGTCACGGCGGCGATGAGCGGCCAGCGCTGACCACGAATCAGTACCTCGGCCTCTTCGATTCCTTGAGGAGGACAGCCGTCCGAGTAACCGAGAGGGAGCGTTGCGAGGAGCATCTCACGCTGGGCCGTGAACAGCCGGTGATACGAGACAGAATCTCCTGGCCGCAGCCGCTTCACATAGATCACCCTCGCCTTCACCGACATGACCGGCCTGAGATCCAGGTTGGCCAACGCCTCCAGCCCATAGATGGCGTTGCCGGGTCTCACCAAGTCGAGGAAGGCGTCGGGGAACTTCGAGATTGCCAGGCTGCTGGCAGCGTGCCGCACCCCAACCGATATGCCCTTGTTCTCTGCCGCATCGCACACCTGGATCAGGCGATCGAGTTGGACCCGGTCGAAGTCCGGCTCTTCGGTCAGGGTGGTGAAGATCCCTTCGATGGCGATGTCGGGCATCGAGCCGACCCGCTCTATATATGAGGGCGCTTCGTAGTAGGGGACCCCGACCCGCCCCAGGCCGGTGTCCACCTTGATGTGGACCCGCGCCTGCTTCCCCTGGCCCCGCGCGGACCGCGCTAGCATCTCTACCGCCTCGGAGTAGACGGACTGCGATACTTCGAGCCGCACCAACTCCTCGGCCTCCTGTTGGGAGACCGGGCCAAAGTTAAGGACCGCCCCCGTTATACCATTCTCGCGAAGGGCGACCGCCTCCGTGACCTTGCCGACGGCGAAGTGCTTGACGTCCTGCCGCTCGAGCGCCCTGGCGATCCCCACAAGCCCATGCCCGTAGGCGTTCGCTTTGATGACGGCCATCACGGGCCGGTCATTCACCCTTCTGCGAATCTCCGACAGGTTCCGGGTGAGGTTACGGGCGTTGATCTCGACCCATGGGTCGAAGCCTTCGCTCGTGGCCGCCGGCTCGCCTATCCCGCCACTAAGCTGTTCGGGGACCGCCAGCGCCAGCGGCGCCGCACCTGCCAGTGCCAGAAACGTCCTGCGGCTGACCGCGCTCATCATGGGTCTCTCCGTTCTTTCGATTACGCCGTCCACGCCGGAACGTCCCGCAGGCGCGATGCCGGCGCCGGTAGCCGAGGTTTAGCGGGATGTGTGCCCGCAGCATCGTCGCCCGGTCCAAGTATCCGAAGGCGCGAATCGCCCTCCGCAGCACCGACCGGCGCGAGTAGAACTGACTCTGCACCCAATCTTTGCCGATCCGTAGCGTCTCCGGGCTCATATGTAGAGGCTCGTAGACGACGTGAGCGAAGTCGTACAGACCCCAGTCGCGAGTAACGATCCGCCCCTCCCGGTCCATCTCGTCGAAGAGCGGCGTTCCGGGAAACGGTGTGAGCAGTGTTGCCTGTAGAGCATCGACCCGCGCCTCGTGCAGAAAGTCCAACGATCTCTTGAAGATGTCGGGCGCGTCGCCGTCCATACCGAAGACGAGGCCTGCATAGACCGCGATCCCCGCTTCGTGGAGCCGTGCGATGGCGCGGCTGTAATCGGTCGCCCGGTTGAACGTCTTGCGCCAGGCGTTGAGGTTTTCCTGCGCCAGCGACTCGAGGCCGACGAACAGGCCGCGACATCCACTCGCGGCAGCCAAGCAGAGCAGCTCGGCGTCGTCGGCGATTCGGATACTGCACTGGCTGAACCACCGTTTGCCCAACGGCGCCATCCGCGCGAACAGCTCGCAAGCGTAATCGCGGTCGCCGATGATGTTGTCGTCCATGAACAAGAGGTAGCGTCCCAAACCACGTAGCTCGTCGATAACCTCATCGATGGGGCGGGCGCGAAAGCGGTAGCGGGCGAAGGCGGCCACCGAGCAGAACGTGCAGCGGTAGGGGCAGCCCCGGGTGGCCTGGACCACATCGGGCGTCAGGTAGGCCGACCCGCGGATGAGGCTGCGATCCGGGACAGGCAGGCCCCGCAGGTCTACGGGCTCGCTCCTATAATAGGACTGGAGGCTTCCGTCGACGAAATCGTCAATCAGCCTGGGCAGTATTCCCTCCGCCTCACCGACGCAGACGGCGTCGGCGTGCCGGCCGGCCTCTTCGGGCATGAAGGTGGGATGATAACCGCCAAAGATGACCATCTTGCCGCGGCGGCGGAACTCGTCGGCGATCTCGTAGGCGCGCGGAGCGTTGAAGGTCATGAAAGAGACGCCGACCAGATCGACGTCGGCATCGAAGTCGACCGGCTCTACGTCCTCGTCGATGATCCGCGTTTCCACGGTCCCGGGCATCGCCGCCGCCACGTATAGGCTCGACAACATCGAGAAGCGAAACGTCCGCGGGCCCCGGTAGGCGCCCGGCCGTTCGACGCGCCACAAGGGTGATGTCGGGTTGATTAGGAGGAAGCGGATCGGCCGCATCTTGACCGCCGTGTGCAATCCACCGCTGACGTCGGGGCTCGGGCGAACCGAAAGCTGTGTCCTCCGGGCACCCTCTGCAAGCACCACCGGTTCTACGGCCGCCGATGGAAGCGGCGAATTGCCAAGCCCGCTGGAACCGCACCTGTGCCGCGGGTTACAAAGAATTGCGGCCCGCTAGAGGGGTCGCCATCGCCGGCAGTCCGGCTTTCCCCTCGAGACTCCAGAATCCCGCTCTAATAAATGCTTCATAAAGGTCACCTGACCGTTGCGACTCTCGCCGTGCCGCTCGCCCTACTGCTGGCCGGTGGCCTCTTCATACAGACCGGGGAAGAAACCGTCAGCGGTGTGCTACACGTCGTCTGGGGCGACCCGCCGGACGGCGCGCCCCTCCTGCGGACCTATCTGATCGAAGACGACGGCGCTTCGCACGAGCTCCGGCTGGACGAGACTCAGCTTCGCGAGCTCGGTGGCATCTCGGCGCTCGACCGGCGGCGCGCGACAGTTACGGGCTCTCGCGTCACGTTGCGACGCACCCGGGTCAGCGGGCCGTTAAGAGTCCAGTCGATCGGCCTCGGAGCGGAGACACAATCCGCGCTGCTATTCGGCCCCCAACCGTTCGCCAACCTGGCGTGCCGGTTCTCAGATGTGCCCGGCGAGCCGGAGACGATCGCCTGGTTCGACGGGTTGATGAGCGGCACGGAGCCGCAGCTGGATCACTACTGGCGTGACGTCTCCTACGACAACGTGAACATCCAGGGCAGCCAGGCGTTTGGCTGGTATGAGCTGCCGAAGCCGAAGTCGGGGTACTACGGCGATTTTGACGGGGACGGCCAGAATGAAATACTGCTCGGCGATCTGGCGCAGGACTGCGTGGCCGCCGCCGACCCGTTTGTCGATTTCAGCCCTTACATCGGCATCAACTTCATGTACAACGACACGTTCGGCTGCTGCGCCTGGGGTGGTGGCTGGACCCTCAACGTCGACGGGGGGAGCCGCTGGTACTCCGTGACGTGGATGCCACCGTGGGGCTATCGGCGTCAGGCCACAATGGCGCACGAGATAGGGCACGCCTTCGGGCTTCCCCACTCCTCTGGCCCGTACGGTGCAACTTACGATTCGCGATGGGACGTGATGAGCGCGTCGGGCGGCACCTGCCAGGTGGGCGATCTTCTATACGGCTGCGTCGGTCAGCACACGATCTCATATCACAAGGACAAGCTGAACTGGATCCCTACAGATCGGATCTTCACCCCGGCACTGGGAACCAGCCAGCGTATCACTCTGGCGCCCATAGACGACCCGGCAACCGGTGCCGACTACCTGATGGCGCGTATCCCGATCGACGCCGACAGCTTCTACACCGTTGAGTCGCGCCGCCTTCAGGACTACGACGACAATATCCCGGCGCGTGCCGTAGTGCTCCACCACGTTGCGCCCGCCCGCAGCAAGGACGCGCGGGTCATCGATGAGGATGGGCTCGGCGACCCGAACGACGACGGCGCGCAATGGTTACCCGGCGAAGTGTTCATCGACGCGGTCAACCAGATCATAGTCCACGTGATCGCCGAGACGGCGACCGGGTACGAGGTCGAAATCTCCTACGGCAGCCTGATCGAACCGACGATCACGGTCGCCGTGGTTGGCGACGGCAGGGGCACTGTGAACAGCGACCCGGCCGGTATCGCCTGTGGGCCGGCCAACCTCGGGTCGGCTAACCAGTGCGACGCCAGCTTCCCGATCACCACCGATGTGACGCTGAGAGCGGATCCGGAGACCAGCGACCCCGCCTTCACGTACCTGTTCGAGAGTTGGTCCGGCGCTTGCTCCGGAACCTTGCCGACCTGCACGCTTCGACTGATGGATGATCAGAACGTCACGGCGAACTTCCGCGTCGTGCCTCCGGCGATCGACGTCTCCGGATCACCGGTCCTATTCCTCGCCATGCAGGGGCTCGGCGACCCGCAGGTGCAGAACGTCGAGATCGCCAACATCGGTGGCAGTCCGCTCGCCGACCTCGCCGTGCAAGGCGTCGACTACGCTGGCGCCGGTGGTTGGCTCCTGGTGGAGCTCGATGATACGACCGCGCCGACGACTCTAACGCTGACGCCAACGATCGTCGGTCTCGAGCCCGGTGTGCACTCGGCGACGGTGAGCATCGGTTCCTCGACGGCGAGCAACAGCCCACAGACCGCCTCTGTGACCCTCAGCCTGGCAGAGAGCGTCACGATGCAACAGTTGATGGGTGCACTGTTCGAGGGTGTGCCGCTACCCGGCCCGGCGGCGACGGTCCTCGACGATCTGGGCAACGCCAACGGCTTCCTCGATGTCGGCGACATCCTGGCCTGGCTCGAGACGGGCCAGGCGCAGCCGCGCTTAAGCCCGGCCACGGGTTTCAGGGGAGGCGAACGATGAAGGCTCGGCGTCTAATAGGGTTGGCGGCAACCCTCATCGTTTTGGCCGGATGCGGCGGTGGCGAAGAGACCACGGGACCACAGCCCGGTCGAGTGCAGCTCTCCATCTCTACACCGAACTCCGATGACCGAGCGGTCGCCTTGACGATCACCGGAACCTTCTCGGACATTCGGGCCGTCGCCGGCTATCGGTTATATGTGAGGACGATGGAAGACCGCACGGCGATCATCGTCGTTCCACAGGGTTCGGCCACATTCCCCGACGGCGAGACCGACGTGGCGACGCTCGGCGTCCCGGATCTGAGGGCGGCGGGCAACTACAGTGTCGCCGTCATTCAGGGAGCGGGCACCGATTACGACTTGCGGTTCGGAGCAGGATACTCCGCTCGCCTTCGCTAACGTCGTAAGCGAAAGTCCGACGACGCCAGTCGCCGCGTTACCCCCAGCCACCTACTCCGCGTTGAGAGCCAGCGACCTGCGCGGCCGTGCTCGCCCCTTCCTCGAGGTGATCGACGAGCACCGTCGCGGTGAGCGTGCCGGTTACATTGGTCGCGGTGCGTGCCATGTCGGGGATCCGGTCGACACCCAGCAAAACGGCCAGCCCATCCAGCGGGATGCCCACGGTCCCCAAGGCCGGCGCGAGGCTCAAGACGCTGCCGCCCGGTATGCTCGGTACGGTGAAGGAGACGATGACCGTCGCCAGGACCGCTCCGCCAATACCGGAGAGCGCCAGCGAAACGCCGAAGAGCCAGGCGAGGAAGACGAGGCCGGCGCCTTGGAACACCGCGCTGCCGGCGCGGCCCAAGCCGGCGCCCAGGGGGATAACGAAGCCGGACACGGTACCCGATACCCGCAGCTCGTCATCGGCCGCCTCGAGCATCGCCGGCACTGTTGCCGGCGATGAGACAGTAGCTGCCGCTATGACCTGCGGGCTCGCGCACCCTTTGAGGAACTTCCCGACCGACCTGCGAGCGAGGAACCGAACGGTCGGCACGTACACGACTGTGACGAAGATTGCCAGTGCGACCAACACGGCGACGACGAAAGCGATGAGGCTCTGAAGCATCGCCCAGCCGGCACGGGCGGTGACCGGTGCGGCCAGCGCGAAGATGCCGACCGGTGCAATCCATAGAATCCAGGCCCTCGGCGGCGGCCTGGAACGGGTTGCTGGGTATGAGGCTCAACAGGAAGTCGATGAGGTCCGGCAGTGCAGGCGCCTCAACCGTCTGCGCCGTAATCGCCTGGGCGGCCGCGTCGCTGGCCAGAGGGAGGAGCGCGCGCATCACGCCCATCCCCAAGAGAACGCCCACGACACTCGTCAGCGCGAAGAACCCCATCGCCGCTCCACCCATCCGACCCAGCCGCCGCAGGTCGCCCAGCGAGGACACCCCAACAAAAATGACGGCCGCCACCAGGGGGATGACGACCATCTTCAATAGATCAACGAAGGCGATCCCGATGGGCTCGACGCCTTCGGCTATGATTACAAGGGGCGGAAACTGTGTGACGGCGGCGGCCAGGCCCAACAGCAGGCCCGCCACCAGGCCGAGCGCGATGGCGAGTTGAAGCCTTACCGGCACCGCGCTCTGCCGACTCTAAAGGATCTCGTCCGGAATCTCCAGCGAGCAGGCTACTTCCTGGCCCGAGAAGTCCTCGCAGGAGTCGGTCCGGGTGAAGCTCTTACTGTTACCGACGACTTCGATCGTCAGGGTCACCGTCCCGTCCCATACCGTCCCTTCGGCGGTCATTCCGATCGTCTGACCCTTCGGCTTCAAGTAGAGGCTCGAGAACTCATCTTGGTCGGGCGTGAGAGCTTGCCTGTCATCGAGGTCATTGATGAAGGTGATTTGCGTGACCGTACCCAAGCTCTGGTTACTGACTGAGTACGTAACCTCGAAGAACTCCGGGATATCTAGTTCGGAACTGCACCCGGCCACCGCCACCAGCAACGGCAGAGCTGCAAGGAAACGAAGCGAAGGCCGGTCAACGAGCGAGAGGTTCCTCATATCGTATGTCTCCTGGGCTACTAATCCCATATGACTCAGGTAGTTGACTAAGTTATGGCTGCGCCGGGTCCCAGTCGAGTACCCGGTGGCCAGTCTACGTTTGACAGCCGTATTCCTTGTTTCGTTAGACACCGCTTCGCTGAGCGGAGATCCTCAAGCCCGATACTTTTTGGGAGGACGCTCGGACAATTAGTCCCTTTCCCACAACCGAGACGCCACAAAAACCCTGTCTTTAAGCGGTCCTGGCCCTGGCACGCAGTTTGCCCAAATAGAGGCCGAAGAACCGGGCCGCGCGCGGCTCAAAGCCGACCGCGGCCCATAGATCCTAGAAGGCACCGGCGGAGCCCCTTGGGCTACGCTGCAGAAAGGGGTGAGAGACACATGCTGATCGCGTTAGTGGTGGCAAGCTTCATTCTCGTGCCGCCCGTGGTGTATGTGTGGAGGTCGTACGAAAAGCCCTAGCAATTGAAGAGATTCCGCCCCGCCTCGTGGGGCGTGAATGATAGCAAAGAGAGGGGCATCGATGTTCGGTGCCTCTCTTTTTTGTGGCCGGGGCGGCGCGT
>JBDHJU010000044.1:0-27090 GCA_039586755.1 Gemmatimonadota bacterium
ACGATGACGATCGAGCTGATCACGCAGATCGCGATGGAGGAAGGCTTGCGCTTCGCGATCCGCGAGGGCGGTCGCACGGTCGGCGCCGGCGTCGTGACGAAAATCTTGGAGTAACCGGTAGACTGCTATGTCGGGAAATATTCGAATCAGGCTCAAGGCTTTCGACCACGCTGTGATCGACCAGACCGCAGCTGACATCGTCCGGACGGCGCAGAAGACTGGCGCGACCGTTCGGGGGCCGATCCCACTGCCGACGCGTCGGCAGCGCTGGACGGTGCTGCGCAGCCCGCACATCGACAAGAAATCCCGCGAGCAGTTCGAGTTGAAGACGCACAAGAGGCTGATTGACATACTCGATTCCAAGCCGCAGACGGTCGACGCTTTGACGAAGTTGGATCTGCCGGCGGGGGTCGATGTCGAGATCAAGGTAGACTAGGTAGAACCGCGAATGCTCGGGCTAATAGGCAAAAAGATCGGCATGACCCAGGTATTCGCCGACGACGGAACCGCGGTTCCGGTCACGGCGATCGAGGCGGGACCCTGCCCGATCATCCAGGTCAAGACAGAAGAGCGCGACGGTTATCGCGCCGTTCAGCTCGGCTTCGGCAGCCGAAAGCCGAACCGGGCCCGCAAGCCCGGTCTCGGTCACTCGCAGAAGGCGGGGCTCGACTACGTGCCGGCGGTCGTTCGCGAGTTCCGGTTAGGCGAAGCCGATGAGCTGGCGGACGATCCGCACTCGCCGCTTCCCGTGACGGGAGCGGCTCCCGAGCCGGAAGCGGGCGAAGTGGCCGATGCAGCCGAAGGCGAGACCACAGCCGAGGCCGCGGCCGCCGAGGCAGAGGCTCAAGCCGGCCCCCTCGAGGCGGCGGGTCTGCGGGTCGGCCAGCTGCTCACCGTAGAGATCTTCAGCGAGGGTGAGCGGGTTAAGGTCACGGGCCGCACCAAGGGCCGTGGCTTTCAGGGCGTGGTGAAGCGGCACGGCTTCCGCGGATTCCCGAAAACGCACGGGCATCCCTCGGTCCGCTTGCCCGGCTCCATCGGGCCCGGGACCGACCCATCGCGTGTAATCAAAGGTCGCAAGATGGCCGGCCAGATGGGGACCGAGCGCAAGACGATCCGCAACCTGCAGGTTGTTAAGATCGATCCGGAGCGCAACCTGCTGTTCGTGAAGGGTGCGGTTCCCGGCGCGCGCAACGGCTGGCTGTTCATCGGCAAACAGTGACGGATAGCGGTCGCTTGACAAGATAGAAGCTGGAAGAACGATGACGGCATCACTAAAGGCTCGGTACTTCAAGGCCGACGGCAAGGCGGGCAGCGCACGGACGTTGCCGGCCGACCCGTTCGATGGGGTCGTGCACGAGGAGTCGCTCCACGCGGCGGTGAAAGCACACCTCGCCAACCTGCGCCAGGGTACGGCAGCGGCGAAGACCCGCTCGGAGGTCAGGGGCGGCGGCCGAAAACCGTGGCGGCAGAAAGGAACGGGGCGAGCCCGCGTGGGGAGCATCCGGTCACCGATCTGGCGCGGCGGCGGCGTAGTCTTTCCGCCCACCCCGCGCTCTTATCGGCTCGACCTGCCGAAGAAGGTCCGGCGACTCGCCAAACGCTCGGCTTTCAATGCCCGGGCGGCTGAGGACCGGGTCATCGTCCTAGAGGACCTGGCGTTGGAGAGCCCCAAGACCCGGGAGCTTGCGAAGTTGCTGGACAAGCTGGGCATTGCAGAACAAAAGGTGCTGATCCTGACCGCCGGACGGCGGCAGAACTTGTTCCTGTCAGCTCGCAACCTGCCCAACGTAGCGGTGCAGCCCTACGGGAACGAGTCGGCCTACGATGTACTCTGGGCGGATTCGGTCGTCATCGAAGAGAGCGCGCTGGGGTCACAGGCGAAGCAAGCGTCCGAGGAGGTCGCCGATGCGTGATCCACGGCAGATTATCGTTCGCCCGATCATCACCGAGAAGACGACGGCGAGCCAGATGGAGCACAACCAGTACGCCTTCGAGGTGCTGAGCGACGCGAATAAGCACGAGATCAAGCACGCCGTGGAGCACTTGTTCAAAGTGCATGTTACGCAAGTCCGGACGGCGCACCTGCGTGGCAAGTGGCGCCGCCGAGGTCAGAGTGTGGGCAAGCGGCCGAATTGGAAAAAAGCGCTCGTGACGCTCGCTGAGGGTGAAACAATAGAGGTCTTTGAAGGGCTCTAGGCATGGCGATTAAGAAGCTCAAACCGACGACACCGGGCTCACGCTTCCGTTCGCTGGTCGACAGCGACGAGATCACGCGGAGCAAGCCTGAGAAGTCGTTGCTCGAGCCCATGAAGAAATCCGGTGGGCGTAACCACCATGGGCACATAACGACTCGGCGGCGCGGCGGCGGCCACAAACGCCGCTACCGTCGAATCGATTTCAAACGCAACAAGACCGGCGTGCCCGGTAAGGTCGCGGCGGTCGAGTACGACCCCAATCGGTCGGCCAACATTGCCCTGGTCCATTACGTGGACGGAGAGAAGCGTTACATCCTCCACGCCAGGGGAATGAAAGTCGGCGACACGGTGATGGCCGGACCGGGGAGTGAGATCCGTCTCGGCAACGCCGTGCCCCTGAAGGAGGTCCCGCTCGGGACCACAGTCCACAACGTGGAACTGGTGCCGGGTCGGGGTGGCAAGATGATCCGTTCCGCCGGGGGCGGAGCACAAGTGGTGGCCAAGGAGGGCAAGCACGTGACTCTGAGGCTCCCGTCCACAGAAGTGCGGATGGTGCCGGCGGAATGCATGGCCACGATCGGCCAGGTTGGCAACGTAGACCACGAGAACGTCTCGTGGGGCAAGGCCGGGCGCACGCGCTGGGCCGGTCGGCGGCCGAAGGTCCGTGGCGTGGCTATGAACCCGGTAGACCACCCGCTCGGTGGTGGTGAGGGTAAGGCGTCGGGCGGCCGACCGCCGGTGAGCCCTTGGGGTAAGCCGGAGGGCCGCAAGACCCGCGACCCTCATAAGAAGTCGAATAAACTCGTTGTACGCCGTCGCCGGCGCGGTAAGGCGACGCAGTAGCGTACGGTTGTGACCGGACTCGGCAGGTAGCCGGAGCGTTTATGGCAAGAAGCGTAAGAAAAGGCCCGTTCGTCGACGAACATCTGATGCGGAAGATCCTTCAGATGAACGAGGGCGGTGAAAAGCGTGTCGTCAAGACGTGGTCGCGCCGTTCTACGATTACGCCGGATTTCGTCGGACACACGCTCGCAGTACACAACGGGAACAAGTTCATCCCCGTGTACATCACCGAGAACATGGTGGGACACAAGCTGGGCGAGTTCGCGCCGACGCGCCTGTTCCGCGGACACGGCGGCAAGATGGCCGATAAGCGGGCCAAGGTCAGTTGATGATGGAAGCGAAAGCTATTGCTCGGTTCGTTCGTCAGTCCCCACGGAAGATGAGGATCATCACCGATCTCATCCGTGGTCAGGACGTGAACGAAGCCTACGCGACCCTGCAGTTCAGCGACAAGAAAGCCGCCACGACGATCGACAAGCTGCTCAGGTCGGCCGTCGCCAACGCGATGTACAAGGCGGACGAGCAGGGCGAGCGACTGGACGTAGATGAACTGTACGTCAAGCGGGCTTACGTGGACGAAGGACCGACGTACAAGCGATGGCGGGCGCGTGCCATGGGACGTGCCAGCCCGATCCGCAAGCGTACGAGTCACGTCACCGTGATCGTCGATCGGAAGGAGTAGCATGGGCCAGAAGACACACCCGCTCGGGTTCCGTCTTGGAGTCGTGAAGCAGTGGAAGTCCCGCTGGTATGCGGAGGGCAACCTGGCGGACCTGATCGAGCAAGATGAGAAGATCCGCAACTACCTCAAGGCTCGGCTCGGTCACGCGGCGATCTCGTCGGTCGAGATCGAGCGCAAGCCCGGCAAGATCGTGGTTACGATCAACACCGGACGGCCTGGGGTCGTGATCGGCAAGCGTGGCGCGGAAGTCGACAAGTTGCGGGACGAGCTGGCGGTGCTGACGAAAGCCGAAGTCGCGATCAACGTGGAAGAGATCAAGCGTCCCGAGATCGAGGCGCAGCTGGTGGCCGACAACGTTGCCTTCCAGCTCGTGCAGCGGATCGCCTTTCGCCGTGCGATGAAGCGCGCGGTCCAGCAGGCGATGCGAATGGGGGCCGGCGGAATCAAGATTCAGTGCTCCGGACGTCTCGGTGGCGCCGAGATCGCCAGGACCGAGGGGTACCACGAAGGTCGTGTGCCCCTGCACACGCTGCGCGCCGATGTCGACTACGCCCGCTCGACAGCCAAGACGACCTTCGGTCCCATCGGCGTCAAAGTCTGGGTCTTTAAGGGCGAAGTCGTTGAGGATCGTAAAGGAGGCCAGACCTATACGGCCGGCGGCCGCGGTACAGGATAGACTAGGAAACAGCGATGCTGGCTCCAAAGAGAATAAAATGGCGTAGACAGCAGAAGGGTCGCGTGCGAGGCAAAGCGACCCGTGGCAACCGTGTGGCCTTCGGACAGTACGGGCTCCAGACGCTCGAGCGCGCCTGGATAACCTCCCGGCAGATCGAGGCCGCCCGTGTCGCCATGACCCGGCACATCAAGAGGGGCGGCAAGGTGTTTATCCGCCTCTTCCCCGACAAGCCGATTACCAAGAAGCCGGCTGAGACCCGCATGGGTAAAGGGAAGGGTAGCCCTGAGGGTTGGGTCGCTCCTGTGAGGCCGGGTCGCGTGATGTTCGAGCTCGAGGGTGTACCGGAAGACATCGCCCGCCGGGCGATGGAGCTGGCCTCGGCCAAGCTGCCGGTGAAGACCCGATTCATCAGTCGCGGGTCCGGAGGCCTCTGATGCGACCGGAAGAGATTCGTGAGTTAGGGGACGCCGACATCGAGCGTACCATCGAGGAACTGTCGGATGAGCTCTTCGACCTGCGCATGAAGACCGCCTACGAAGAGATCGAGAACCCGATGCGGGTCCGGCAGATCCGGCGCAACCTCGCACGGCTGAAGACGATCAGGCGCGAGCGTGAGTTGCAGGCAGCTCGCGATGCCAAGGAGAAGTGACGACGCATGACTCGAGGTCAACGTAAAACGAGGGTTGGGTCGGTGGTAAGCGACCGAATGGACAAGACCATCGTGGTCAGCGTCGAGAGACGGTTCGCGCACCCACTGTACGGCAAGCAGGTCACGCGGCACAAGAAGTACTACGCGCACGACGAAGAGAACCAGGCTCGTACCGGTGACGTCGTGAAAATCGTGGAGACACGACCGCTGTCGGCAAAGAAGTGCTGGCGTTTGGTCGAGATAGTCCGCAGGCCGGACTAGTCCGTGCACGCCCGAAAAACGTGATAGAAAGATGATCCAGCAGGAATCGATTGTACGGGTTACGGACAACTCGGGAGCCAAAGAGGCGCTCTGCATCCGAGTGCTCGGAGGTAGCAAGCGTCGCTATGCCAGGATGGGTGACATAATCGTCGTCACCATCAAGGATGCTCTCCCGACCAGTACGGTGAAGAAGGGTGAGGTTACTAAGGCGGTCGTGGTGAGAACGGCTAGGGAGCAGCGTCGCAAGGACGGCTCCTATATCCGTTTCGACGACAATGCCGCCGTCCTGATAAACGAACAGGGCGAACCCCGGGCTACGCGGATCTTCGGTCCTGTCGGACGCGAACTGCGCGAAAAGCGGTTCATGAAGATCGTGTCGCTGGCTCCTGAGGTCGTCTGAGGGCCGCACGATGCAAGTTCGTAGAGGAGATCAGGTTGCCGTCATAGCAGGCAACTACAAAGGCTCGGAAGGGCGCGTACTGCGCGTGATCCCCAAGCGGAACCGCGTGGTCATCGAAGGCGTGAACATGCGTACCCGGCACCAGCGCCCCTCGCAGGCTAACCCGGAGGGTGGAATTGTCACGTTCGAGGCGCCCATCGACGCGTCGAACGTCATGCTGGTCTGCCCGCACTGCAAGGGACCGGCTCGTGTGCGCAGAAAGCACGACGCGGACGGTACGCTCGAACGCTTGTGTGTGCGTTGCAGTACACCGATCCCGGTCGCGGAAGGTTGATGATGAAGCCGAGGTTGCAGGAGCATTACCAAGCTACGGTGCGGTCCAAACTGTTCGACGAGTTCGGGTTCGCCAACGTGCATCAGATACCGAGCCTGGAGAAGATCGTCATAAACGTCGGTGTCGGTGAGGCATCGCGAGAACCCAAGCTGTTCGACTCGGTCGTCGAGGCGATAACCGCGATCAGCGGCCAGAAACCCATCGTGAACCGGGCCCGTAAGGCTATATCAAACTTCGGGTTACGGGAGGGGATGCCGGTCGGTGTCAGCGTTACCCTGCGCGGCGCCCACATGTTCGAGTTCCTGGATCGCTTCATCAACATCGCGGTTCCGAGGGTACGCGACTTCCGCGGCTTGTCATCCGATTCGTTCGACGGGCGCGGCAACTACACCGTCGGCATCAAGGAGCAGGTGATTTTCCCGGAAGTCGACTATGACAAGATCCAGAAGATTCACGGGATGGACATTACGTTCGTCACTTCGACGGACAAGGACGAAGAAGCGATGGCTTTGCTGCGTGAGATGGGGATGCCCTTCCGCGGCGCGGAGCCGGTGGTCGTCTAGCGGACTGTAAGTTCTCAAGCAACTGGTGATGCGATGGCGCGGAAAGCTCTGATCGAGAAGACGAGAAAGCGAAAGAAGTTCAACGTTCGTGGATACAACAGGTGCCGCAGATGCGGGCGCGCCCGGGCGTTCATCCGGAAGTTCGGCCTCTGTCGCATCTGTTTCCGGAACATGGCCTTGGACGGTGAACTTCCCGGCGTGCGGAAGGCCAGTTGGTAGGTGAACGGCTATCCTCTTGTTGTGGATGAAACACGATGACGATGACTGACCCCATTGCAGATATGCTCACCCGTGTGCGCAACGCGCTGGGCGCTGGGCATAAGCGAGTCGATGTTCCTACTTCGAAGATCAAAGTGGAAATCGCCAAGAAGTTGGTCGACGCACACTTCATCAAGAGTATCAAGGTCATCGACGAGGGACAGCACAGCCTTATCAGGCTGTACCTGAAATACACGCCGGACGGCAAGCCGGTAATCCGGGAGCTGCGCCGGATCTCGCGGCCCGGTCGGCGCAACTATGTGGGAACGAGTGAGATCCCGCGTGTGCGAGGTGGTTTGGGTATGGCGATCCTTTCGACCAGCCGAGGCATCCTCACCGATCGTGAGGCCCGTGCGGCGGGCGTCGGCGGTGAGCTCATCGCGGTGGTCCACTGAGTCGGCGGAGAGCTACCTATGTCGCGTATCGGCAAGCGGGTTATCAAGGTACCGGACGGCGTGACCGTGACGGTCGAGGGGAAACGTGTAAAGATCAAGGGCCCCAAGGGCGAGATCGAACGGGAGTTTCATGCCTCGACCGAAGTCGTCCACGAGAACGGGGAATTGCGGGTGAAGCGGGCGAGCGATCGCAGGGACCATCGCGCCCTGCACGGCCTCGCCGGTTCGCTGCTTTTGAACATGGTAATCGGTGTGACCGAGGGTTTCGAGCGGAAACTCGAGATCATAGGCGTGGGCTACCGGGCTGAGGCGGCTGGCAAATCGCTCCGCTTCCATCTCGGATACTCACACCCGATCGTCTACGATCCACCCGAGGGCGTGACCCTCGGCGCCGAATCGCCGACGATGGTCACGGTCTCGGGTGTGGACAAGGAGAAGGTCGGGCAGGCGGCGGCAGAGATCCGCGGCTTCCGGCCGCCGGAGCCCTATAAGGGCAAAGGGATCAGGTACCACGGGGAGCAGGTCCGTCGTAAGGCGGGCAAGACGGCAATCTGATGTCGATATCGAAGCTGAAACGGAAACGAGTGCGCGGGAAGGCGGATTGGCGGGTCCAGGCTCGCCAGCGCCGTCACTCGCGCATCCTGAAGAAAGTCCGCGGGACCGCGGAACGCCCCAGGCTGGTCGTTCGACGCACGCTGCGTCACATCGAGGCACAGCTGATCGACGACGATCTGGGTATCTGCATCACGGGTGTCTCGACCCGATCGAAAGACGTGCAGTCGAAGATCGAAGACGATCGGCGCAAAGCGGTCCAGAGCCGCATCGCCGGAGAGTTGATGGCCGAGCGTGCCAAGGCGCGGGGCATCGAGCGGGTCGTCTTCGACCGGGGAGGCTACCCTTATCACGGGCGCGTTCAGGCATTTGCCGAAGGCGCGCGCGAGGGAGGTCTTAAGATCTAGTGGCCACACAGCGTGAAGGCCGGGACGGCCGGGACAAGCGGGACAAGCGGGACAAGCGGGAAAAGCGACCCCGCGAGCGGGAGAGCGAGCTTGTCGAGAACGTCATATACATCAATCGCGTGGCCAAGGTGGTGAAGGGCGGGCGGCGCTTCTCGTTCACCGCCCTCGTCGCTGCCGGCGACCAACAGGGTCGCGTCGGCACCGCCCTCGGCAAGGCGAACCAGGTAGCCGAGGCCATCCGCAAAGGCTTCGAACAGGCGCGACGCAACATGGTCCAGGTACCCATCGTGCGTCACGGGACGATCCCGCACGAGATCATCGGCCACCACGGTTCCGGTAGAGTACTGCTGCGACCTGCAGGCCCCGGCACCGGTGTGATCGCCGGCGGCCCCGTGCGAGCCGTGCTCGAGTGTGCCGGCGTTCAGGATATCCTGACCAAGAGCCTCGGCTCATCGAACAACCCGGTCAACCTGGTACGGGCGACGATGGAGGGCCTTACGAGTCTCGTGACGGCCGAGCAGGCGGCGTGGGAGCGGGGGATTACCGTCGAGGAGCTGCGTGGAGGCCGACGTGAGTAAGCTGAGAGTTCGTCAGGTCAAAAGCGGGCTGGGAGCACCGCGTAAGATCCGCCGCACGCTCGAGGCTCTCGGCCTCAAGCACCAGCGCTCGGTGATCAAGCCCGACAACGAAGCGGTCCGCGGCATGCTGTTCAAGGTCAAGCATTTGATCGAAGTAGTGCCCGAGTCGGACGAAGTCGAGAAGGGGTCCTGAGTTAGATGACGCACTTAGAGTCGATAAAACCTCCCAAGGGGGTCAAGCGAACTTCGAAACGCCTCGGTCGTGGTATCGGGTCCGGCGTTGGAAAGACCGCCGGGCGCGGCCACAAGGGACACAAGTCACGCTCCGGTGGCAGGACCAAGCCGTGGTTCGAGGGCGGCCAGATGCCCCTGCAGCGCAGGCTTCCCAAGCGCGGCTTCCGTCCCTACAAGCGCGTCGAGTACCAGATCGTCAATGTCGGGCACCTCGAGCGCGTCCAGGGAGACGAGGCCGTTCCCGAGACGCTGAAGGCCGCTGGGTTGATCAGGTCGCTCCGACGCCCCGTCAAGATTCTCGGTTACGGCGAGATCGGCAGGGCAATCAAAGTGACCGCCAACGCGTTCAGCGCGTCCGCTCGTGAGAAGATCGAGAAGGCCGGCGGAGAGGTAAACGAGGCTGAGTAATGGCTAACCCCATCCAGAATCTCCTCCGCGCCCCAGAGCTCAAGCAGAAGATTCTGTTCACACTGCTCTGCCTGGCCATCTATCGCCTCGGCGCCCACATCACGGTGCCAGGGGTGGACGTGATTGCGCTCAGAGATCTGGCCAGCCAGCTGCAGGGAACGCTCTTCGGGCTGTACGACATGTTCGTCGGCGGAGGCCTCCAGCGCGCCACGATCTTCGCGCTGGGGATCATGCCCTACATCTCCGCCAGCATCATGTTCCAGCTGCTCGCCGCGGTTTTCCCGACCATCGAGAAGCTGCAGAAGGAGGGTGAGGAGGGACGCAAGAAGCTGAATCAGTGGACGCGCTACACGACGGTCCTCCTGTGTCTGCTGCAGGGCTACGCCTACGCGATCTTCCTCGAGAGCCAGCCCGGCGCCCAGAGCCCCATCGTCCCCGCACCCGGGTTTATGTTCCGCTTCACCACGGTGCTGACGCTCGTCGCCGGCGGCATCTTCATCATGTGGCTGGGCGAGCAGATCACCGAGCGCGGCATCGGCAACGGTATGTCGCTGCTGATCTTCTTCGGAATCGTCGAGGGATTCCCCAACGCCGTAGCGCGGACCTTCGAGGCGCTCTCCGTCGGTACGATCAGCGCCTTCAAGCTGGCGGCCTTGCTCGTCGTGATGGTCGGCGTCATCGCAGGTACGGTCGCCGTCACGATGGCGGCGCGGAAGATCCCCGTCCAGATACCCAAGAAGGTCGTAGGGCGCGGACGCATCCGCGAAGGGCAAAAGTCGTTCATACCGCTGCGTATCAACTCGGCCGGCGTGATGCCGATCATCTTCGCCCAGTCGATCATCGTCGTCCCCGGCACGGTCGCGTCGTTCTCGAACGTGCCGCTCATGGCGACGATATCGGAGCTGTTTCAGCCGGACACTACGCTTTACTTCATCACCTACGCGTTGCTCATCGTCTTCTTCACCTACTTCTACACCGCGATCATCTTCAACCCGGTAGACCTTGCCGAAAACTTGAACAAGCAAGGCGCCTTCATACCGGGTGTGAAGCCGGGAGGGAGAACGGCGGAGTACATCGATTATGTCCTCTCCCGTATCACCCTGCCTGGGTCGCTGTTCCTGGCTGCGATCGCGCTGGTACCGTTCCTGATCTTCAGAATGTTTGACATTCAGCTCTTCTTCTTCGGCGGTACGGCTCTGCTGATCGTGGTCGGTGTGGCGCTCGATACGGTGCAGCAGATGCAGCAGCACCTGCTGTTGCGCCACTACGAAGGCTTCATGAAGAAGGGCCGCGTGAAGTATCGGGGTCGGCAGAGGTACATGTAATGATCGATGAGCTGGCGACAAGGGCGAGTGGCTGATATGAACCTGGTACTCCTAGGCCCTCCGGGCTCGGGCAAGGGGACGCAGGGCGAGCGTTTGGCCGCCCGCGGCGGGGTGCCGAAGTACGCCACGGGCGACATTCTCCGCGACGCCGTTCGCCGCGATACGCCGCTGGGGGATGACGCCAAGCGCTACATGGATGCCGGCGAGCTGGTGCCCGATGAAGTCGTGCTGGGGCTGGTGCGTGAAGCGTTGGCCACGCCGGACGCAGCCGCCGGCTTCATCCTCGACGGCTTCCCGCGCACGGTCGCCCAGGCGGAAGGGCTCCAGGCACTGCTCGAAGAGCGGGACGCGAAACTGGACGCCGTCGTCTACTTCGACGTGCCCGATGAGGAGTTGATTCGCCGTCTGGCCGGCCGTCGTAGCTGCCCGAACTGCGGTGCCGTCTTCAACATCCATTCCGATCCTCCTTCCGTCGCGGGAGCCTGCAACAACTGCGGAACCGAGCTCGTAACGCGCGAGGACGACCGGGAAGAGACGGTGAAGAACCGGCTGCGCGTGTACAAGGAGCATACGGAACCGCTGCTGCGATGGTACGGAGAGACCAGCGTTCTCCGTGAGGTCGCTGCGGTTGGGTCGGTGGATGAGGTGTACGACGCGCTGGCCAGAGTGGTAGATCTTTCGTGATCACGCTCAAGACCGACGAGGAGATCGAGGTCATTGCGCACGCCTGCGAGATCGTCGCAGATGTCCTCGACCAGATGGCCGGGTTGGTTAGTCCGGGTGTCACAACCGCCGAGCTCGATAGCTGGGCAGAAGAACGGATCTACAGCTACGACGGAGCGACTCCGGCGTTCAAGGGACTCTACGGGTTCCCGGCAACGCTCTGTACCAGCATCAACCAGGAAGTCGTTCACGGGATCCCGTCGCCCACACGTGTGCTGCAGCAGGGGGATGTCGTCAGTATAGACGTTGGAGTCGGTTACGACGGGTACTTCGGTGATGGCGCACTGACCGTGTCGGTTGGCGATATAAGCGACGACGTGCGCGAGCTGCTCGAAGTAACGCAGCGAGCGCTGAAGCGCGGCGTAGAGGCCGCGCGGCCCGGCTCGCGAATCGGAGACATTAGCTCCGCAATCGAGAAAGTCGGTCGCGAAGCCGGCTACGGCGTGCCACGGGAGCTGACGGGCCACGGGATCGGCAGCCGGCCCCACGAGGATCCTCAGGTGCCCAACTACGGGCGATCCGGTGAGGGGCTGCGGCTGCAGCCGGGACTCGTCCTCGCCATCGAGCCGATGTTCAACATGGGCGGCCGTGAGATTCGTACTCTGGCCGACGAGTGGACTGTAGTCACTGCGGACGGCACAGTGTCCGCCCACTTCGAGCATACGGTCGCCATAACGCTGGATGGGCCACGCGTCCTGACCGTGGTTCCGTCGAAGGCGGGCTGAGGAAAGGCGCAGCGGGTGGCCAAGGAAGAATCGATCCAGATGACCGGCACGGTGGTCGAAGCACTGCCCAACGCGATGTTCCGCGTTGAGCTGGAGAACGGTCACGAGATCACCGCCCACATCTCGGGGAAGATCAGGATGCACTACATCCGCATCCTACCGGGTGACAAGGTGCAAGTGGAGTTGTCGCCCTACGATCTGACGCGAGGGCGGATCACGTACCGTTACAAGTGAGAAAACATATGTTTGGCCGGGGCGGCCTGAAGCGATCTGGCGCGCCGCCATTGATCTTCGGGGCAGGCAGGATATCTTTCAAGGCTGCTCCAGAACAGAAGAACAGGGTGCGGAAGTGAAGGTAAGATCTAGCGTTAAGCGGATTTGCGAGCATTGTCAGATCGTCCGGCGGCGAGGCGTCGTCCGGGTGATCTGCAAGCGCAACCCCAAGCACAAGCAGCGGCAGGGGTAGGGAAAGATGGTACGAATAGCAGGCGTTGACTTGCCGAACAACAAGCGGGTCGAGGTAGCGCTGACCTATATCCATGGGATCGGGGCCTCGAGCTCGAAGCGGATCCTCGCCGACACGGGCGTGAGCCCGGACATCCGGATGCACGAGCTGTCGGACGAGGACCTGAACAAGGTTCGGCGTGCGATCGAGAGCGATTACAAGGTCGAGGGCGCTCTTCGCACCGAGGTCTCGATGAACATCAAGCGTCTGATGGACATCGGGAGCTATCGTGGGGTTCGGCACCGAAAGGGGATGCCGGTGCGCGGGCAGCGGACGCATACGAATGCGCGGACGCGGAAGGGTCCGCGTCGGACGGTGGCGGGCAAGAAGAAGGCGCCGCGCAAGTAGCGGCAGCGCGGGCGCGATAGGCGGGAACCAGATCGAGTAAGGGGACCAGATGCCTCCCAAGAAGCGGGCAGCGGGACCAAAGAAGAAGAAAGAAGTTGGGGTAGAGGGGATCGTCTATATAAAGGCGACCTTCAACAATACGATAGTGACGATCACCGATATGCAAGGCAACACGGTGGTCTGGGGAACTCCCGGCAAGTCGGGATTCAAGGGCTCGAAGAAGTCGACCCCGTTTGCCGCGACGGTCGCGGCGGAACACGCGGCGCGCGAGGCGCTCGGGCTGGGCCTGAAGCGCGTGCACGTTCGGGTCCAGGGCCCAGGCTCGGGCCGCGAGTCGGCGATCCAGGCGTTGCAGGCCTCGGGCCTGCAAATCCGTTCTATTAGGGATGTTACGCCGATTCCCCATAACGGCTGCCGGCCGCCGAAGAAGCGGCGCGTCTAGACCGTTCACCGTGCAAACACAGCGCAGGCGACTCAGGTAAATGGCGAGACATACAGGATCGGTTTGCAGGCTCTGCCGACGTGAAGGGCAGAAGCTGTTTCTGAAGGGGAAGAGGTGCAGCACTGAAAAGTGCGCACTGGAGCGGCGCGCCTATCCGCCGGGCCAGCACGGGATGGCGCGTGCCAGGCGCCGCCGCCAGTCGGACTATGCGGTTCAGCTGCGTGAGAAGCAGAAGGTCCGTCGGATCTACGGTCTTCAGGAGGCGCAGTTCCACAACATGTTCAAGCGGGCGGCGCAGGCGCAGGGGATAACGGGCGACAACCTGATCGTGGCGCTCGAGACGCGCCTCGACAATGTCGTCTATCGGCTCGGCTTCGCGCCTTCGCGCAAGGCGGCCCGGCAGCTCGTGCGTCACCGTCACATCCTGGTGGACGGTAAGCCCGTGACGATCCCGAGCTACGAGGTGAAGCCGGGGCGCGAGATCTCGGTCAAGCCGGCCAGTCGTGAGATGCCCGTGGTCATGGAGGCGGCGGAGGTGCGGGGTGGCGACGGGCTGCTCGGCTGGCTCGCCGTCGACCAGAAGAAGCTGAGCGGACGGATGTTGGAGAAGCCGACACGCGCCGACATACCGCTGGCGGTTCAGGAGCAGTTGGTGGTCGAGCTTTACTCGAAATAGTCGGATCGAGGGTTCCTGCCGCTGCGGCGGTGAATCCTGCGGCCGCTCGCGGCCGCGATCACAGGGAGGCCTACACAGTGCTGATTGACCTACGCGGTTGGGTTCTACCCGAACGGGTCGAGGTTACCGAGTCGTCCGACGACGGACGGCGAGCAGATTTCCTGGTTCAGCCGCTCGAGCGTGGCTATGGGCAGACGCTGGGCAACGCGACGCGGCGGATCATGCTCTCGTCGTTGCCCGGTTGGGCTATTTGGGCGTTTCGGGCCTCTGGAGTCGTGCACGAGCACCAGACGATCGCCGGAGTTGTCGAGGATGTTCACGAGATCATCCAGCGCTTCAAAGGCTTGGTATTCCGCGTCGTGAGCGGTGAAGACGAGGCGAAACTGGAACTGGTCGTTCGGGAGCCGGGCGTCGTCACAGCGCGGCACATAACCCCGAACCCGAAAGTCGACATCATCAACCGCGACCACCAGCTGTTCACGCTCCAGGAGGAGCTGCCGGAGGACAAGCCGCTGCGCTTGGAGCTGTGGATCAATCACGGGCGCGGCTTCGTGCTCGCCGACCAGCACCAGAGGCGAAAGGATGACCCGGTCGACCTGATCCTGATCGACTCGATCTACAGCCCGGTGCTGAGGGCGAACTTCAACGTCGACGAGACCCGCGTCGGCCAGCGGACCGACTTCGACCGGCTGACGCTGACGGTCGAGACGGACGGCTCGATGCGGCCCGAGGAGGCCGTCGCCTATGCGGCGGAGCTGATGGCCAAGCACCTGGAGTATCTGCGTCGCTTCGCAGCGGGTAACGGAGAGACAGCGGCGCCCGAGGTTCAGCTGGTCCCGATGAGTGAGAAGACCAGGGATCTGGTGAACCGGCCGCTCGAGGAGTTCGATATCTCGGTACGCTCGCGCCATACGCTCGAGAAGGGCAATATCCGGACGCTGGGCGACATCGCACGGCGCACGGAGGACGACATCCTCCAGATAGAGAACTTCGGCCGCAAGTCGCTTCAGGAAGTCGAGGACCTGCTGCGCATGCACGGCCTTCACTTCGGCATGCAGTTCCAGGAAGGCGATGACGGCGAGCTCTACGTTGTGAGCGAAGGCGTCGCCGACAACGAGTAACTTACGAACAGGAACCCGGGTCGTGAGGCACAGAAGGAAAGGGCGGCAGCTCAGCCGGACGGCAAGCCACAAGAAGGCCATGCTGTCAAACATGGCGACGAGCCTGGTCCGCCACGAGCGGATAAAGACTACGACGGCCAAGGCGAAGGAATTACGCCCATTCGCCGAGCGATTGATCACGCTGGCCCGACGTGGTGACTTGCACGCGCGCCGACAGGCTGCGCGTACGATACATGACAAGGAAGCTTTGCAGAAGCTCTTCGATACACTGGGCCCACGCTACGCCGAGCGGAACGGCGGCTACTTGCGAATCCTGAAACTCGGTCGGCGCAAGGGCGATGGGTCTCAGGTCGCGCTCGTGCAGCTGGTCGAATAGTGACACACACCGTGTGAGGATAGACAGATGGCGAACGCGCTCGGGAAGTTGAAAACCGCCACCGGGCCGTGGTTGGTGGCAGCTGTCATCGTAGTTGGCGGGTTCATGTACTGGCTGTATGCTTCGTCCAGCAGGGTCGATACGGGCCTTGTCGTCGCCGACACCGTGATCGAGCTGCCCAGGGTCGCCGATACGGCGTTCGTGGCCAACCCCGAGCGATTCTCGGGTGTGCGAATCCTGCTGGCCCCGGTCACGGTCGCCGACACTCTTGGCGTTGCAACTGTGACGGTAGACCTGCCCGACCTGGCGGGGTATCCGTTGATTCTCGAACGCTCGGTGCTCGAGTCAGAGATCACGGTGGCGCCTGGCGACGCCATCGCTGTCGCGGGTTCGGTGTACGCGTTAACCGACTCGCTTCTGGACGTCTACGTGCAGCGCGGTTTCTTCAGGGCTGAGAGCCGTGCGGGCCTGGAGAACCATTCGACGTTCTTCCTGGTCGACTCGCTCGACTACTACGTGGAAGAAGATACAACGATGACCGCCGAATCCGGCTCCTGACCGGGGCCAGGACGTCGGTTTTCAAGAAGTATGAGGAGAAGGTAATGGCACGGGTCTGCTACTCGTGTGGAAAAATCCCTTCAGTGGGTAACAACGTCAGCCACGCGAACAATCGCACGCGCCGCCGCTGGTTGCCGAACCTGCAACGTGTACGCGTGATCGAGGATGGAACGGTGAAGCGGGTTCGCGTGTGCAGTCGGTGCATCAAAGCCGGGAAGATTCAGAAGGCGCCGTAAGCGACTTCCGAGGCGTCGCGGCTGGCGTCTGCGCTAGATCGGGTTTTCTCCAAATCGAACGGCCGCTGCGGACCGCCTATTCGGCGGAGCGCAGCGGCCGCTGCTATGTCGTGCGGCCTGACTTTGACCGCCTGTAGACCTGTGCGCTACGGTGGACTAACCGACCGAGGGCGAGTGCTGGCCACGCTAGACGTCCACGTGTGTGATGTTGGTCCTCGTCTTCGCCGGGACGAATCCCGGGGGAGCCTCCAGCGGCAGAACCTGGAGGTTGGCGTAGACCTCCTCTTTGCCCATCTCGGTGTCGACCAGGTGGGCCGGGAACTCCTCCTGGAAAGACAGCTCGACTTCCTCCTTAGAGGGGACGAAGTAGTGCCGTATGAAGCGGGCGTCGGCCTCGCCGAAGCCAACGGAGCCCGGGATCTTAGACAGCGGGTCGTCCTTTACCGGGTCCGCCTCCATGAACTCGATCTGGAAAAGCCACTTGTGGTTCACCTCGGTGGACTCGAAGCGCAACTTCGTGTCCAGCTTGAACACCACGAAACCGCCCTTTACCTCATGGTCCAGGTTCGCGGTCACAAAGCTAGCCATCGCGTAGTACTCCTTTCTCGCTGGTCGCGAGCACCAGTGTCCACCCCATAGCGCACAAAGTAAGAACAGATCTAAGAAAGCCAATATGCGTCGGTTATCAAGGACCGGCAACGTCGCCGGCTCGGCGAGCCGTGGGGTGGCACGCCGGTGGTCCTCCAGCCCACCGATCTCGGCTGTGGCTGGGCGGCTATCTTCCCATCAGGCCTGAGTTTGCGGCGCTCGTCGGTTGCTGCGCCGTGCCCGCGGACACATATTGAGCGCCGACGCCGGGTAGTGCAGTGGCCGGGGGCATCCGAGGCCCCAGGGCGTGCTGCGTGCGGACGCAAGGAGCACATTTGTCGAGAGATCGGTCGAATAAGGAGGCCGGACCGTTGCAGGGCCGCCGCATCGCCGTGACGCGCCCGGCTGCACAGGCTGAGGGGTTGCTGGACGGGCTGAGCCGGCTGGGCGCCCAGCCGGTGCATTGTCCGACCATCCGGATATCGGATCCCGGCGATCCGGAGCCGTTCCGGCAAGCGGTCGGCCGGCTGGACTCGTACGATTGGGTCGTCTTTACCAGCGCCAACGGCGTGGCGCGATTCTGGCACGAATTGGGGACCCGT
This sequence comes from Gemmatimonadota bacterium, assembly GCA_039586755.1. Classification (GTDB taxonomy): domain Bacteria; phylum Gemmatimonadota; class Gemmatimonadetes; order Palauibacterales; family KS3-K002. The sequence goes on from JBDHJU010000044.1 coordinate 17,664, forward strand.
GGAGGCGCTGCTACTCTGCCCGACGGGATGCAGGTGGCTGCCATCGGTCCGGCCACCGCCGCGGCCCTCGAGCGGCGGGGCGTGCGGCCCGAGGTTGTCCCGGAGGAGTACGTGGCCGAGGCGGTGGCCGACGCCTTGACCGGCCAGGCGGCGATCGCCGGGCGCCGTGTCCTGTTGCCGCGCGCCGCCGGCGCCCGACAGGTCCTGCCGGAACGGCTGCGTGCAGCAGGAGCAGAAGTGGACGAGGTGATCGCTTATGAGTCGCGGCCCGACCCCGACGGTATCGCCGCGCTCAAGGACGGCCTGCAGCGCGGAGCGTTTGACATGATCACCTTTACCGCCGCGTCGACCGTGAACCACTTCGTCGAGGTCGCCGGAGCCGACTCGGGAGAAGCGCGCGTTGCGGTGATCGGACCGATCACTGCCGCCGCGGCGCAGGCGGCCGGCCTGGCTGTGGACGTGATAGCCCGCGAGTACACCGAGGAAGGGCTGTTGCAGGCGATAGTAGAGTATTACGACAACCTGAAGGAAGCCGAGTGATGGCAAAGTTTCCCACCTACCGGCCGCGCCGACTGCGTCGAACGGAGCGTCTGCGGGCGCTGGTCCGCGAGACGTCGCTCGAGCCGGCAGACCTCATCGCGCCGCTCTTCGTCACGTTCCAGGAAGGACGTCATCCGGTCGGCTCCATGCCGGGCGTCGAGCAGACCTCGGTCGATGCGACGGTGGAAGAAGCCGCTCGCCTCGATTCGCTTGGCGTGGGTGCCGTGCTCTTGTTCGGTATCCCGGCAGCGAAGGATGCGCGCGGCAGCGGCGCCTACGCCGCCGAAGGCGAAGTGCAGCGTGCTGTAAGGGCGATCAAAGAGCGGGTGGGCGATCTTACCGTCATCACCGACGTGTGTCTTTGCGAGTATACCGACCACGGGCATTGTGGGCTGCTGACGCCGGACGGCGAGGTCCACAACGATTCGACCCTCGAGCTCCTCGCCCGCATGGCCGTCTCGCATGCCGAGGCCGGCGCCGACATCGTTGCGCCCAGCGACATGATGGACGGTCGCGTCGCCGCGATCCGCCAGGCCCTGGACGCCCAGGGTTTCATACATACACCGATCATGTCGTATGCTGTAAAGTACGCCTCCGCCTTCTACGGCCCGTTCCGTGAGGCGGCAGAATCGGCGCCGCAGTTCGGCGACCGCAAAGGCTATCAGATGGATCCGGGTAACGTCGATGAGGGTCTGCGCGAGGCGCGCATGGACATCGAAGAGGGCGCCGACATTATTATGGTGAAACCCGCCCTGCCGTACCTGGATGTCATCTATCGAGTCAAACAAGACACCGGGCACCCGCTAGCCGCCTATCACGTCTCCGGTGAGTACAGCATGATCAAAGCGGCGGCGGAGCGCGGCTGGATCGACGAGGAACGCGTGATGCTCGAAGCCGTCCAGTCGATTCGGCGGGCCGGGGCTGACATGATCATCACCTATTATGCCGCCGAGCTGGCGAAAAAACTCGGAGGATAGCCTTGGGCGACGTGGCTGATGCACTGTTGAAGAAGATCGAGGCCCGCCAGGCCAAGGTTGGTGTGGTCGGTCTGGGCTACGTAGGCCTCCCCTTGGCCGTGGAGTTTGCCGACGCCGGATTCTCGGTCCTCGGGTTCGAAGTGTCTGCCGATAAGGTGAAGAGCCTTACGGCTGGGCGTTCGTACGTCGGCGACGTGCCCGACGAGCAGGTGGCGGCGTCGGTGAAGGCGGGCCGCTTGACTGCGACGTTGGACTACGGCCGCCTGAGCGAGGTCGATGCGATTCTCATCTGCGTGCCGACGCCGCTGGGCAAGACGGGCGACCCCGACGTGTCCTTCATCATGTCGGCTACTGATTCGATTGGGCGGAGCATCCACGAGGGTCAACTCATCGTGCTCGAATCGACCACCTACCCCGGCACCACGCGCGAGCTATTGCTCCCGGCCCTGTCGGGCGACGGCCGCCTGAACGTGGGGGTCGATTTCTTTCTGGCCTTCAGCCCGGAGCGCGTCGATCCGGGCAACCCGGTATGGAAGATCGGCAATACACCGAAGGTGGTCGGCGGTATCACGCCGGCCTGCGCCGAGGTTACCCGAGCTCTCTATTCGACCATCATCGAGACGGTGGTCGCGGTCTCGAGCACCGAGGCGGCCGAGCTGACCAAGCTGCTCGAGAACACCTTCCGATCGGTTAACATCGCACTGGCAAACGAGATGCAGGTCGTGTGCGACAAGCTGGGAGTCGATGTCTGGGAGGTCATCGCCGCCGCCGAGACCAAACCCTTCGGGTTCATGAAGTTCACACCCGGGCCCGGGTTGGGCGGCCACTGCATCCCGGTCGACCCCCACTACCTGTCGTGGAAGATGAAGACTCTGGACTACAAGACGCGGCTCATCGAGTTGGCCAGCGAGATCAACTCCGAGATGCCGCGCTACGTGACCGAGCAGACCGCCGATCTCTTGAATAAGGACGGCAAGCCGGTGAAGGGCTCCGCGGTTCTGGTCGTCGGTGCCGCCTACAAGCGCGACACCGATGATACTCGCGAGTCACCGGCCCTCGACGTCATCCGCCTGCTCGTCGACAAGGGGGCGCTGGTCAAGTACCACGACCCACTGGTTTCCTCGCTCCGTCACGAAGGCCAGGACCTGGAGTCGGTGCCGCTCGACGAGCGTCTGGTCGCCGATTCCGATGTCATAGTAATAGTCACAGACCATACCGGTGTAGACTACGACTTGATCCGTCGGTCGGGGCGGCCCGTTCTGGATACTCGTAACGTGCTGGGCCGAGCGGTTCCGGAGGCGACCAAGCCCGTAACGGCCGGCGACTGAGGGGCAAATGGCGAAGCGCGCGCTAATCACAGGCATCACTGGCCAGGATGGTTCCTACCTGGCCGACCTGTTGCTCGAGAAGGGCTACGACGTGTTCGGCCTCGTCCGGCGCTCGTCGACGGTGAGCTTGGAACGGGTCGAGCATATCGAGGACCGGATCACTATCCTCTCGGGCGACCTTCTCGACCAGAATTCGCTGCTGACAGCGTTCGAGGAGGTCAGTCCCGACGAGGTCTACAATCTCGCCGCCCAGTCTTTCGTGCCGGCATCGTGGAGTCAGCCGGTGCTGACCGGCGAAGCGACGGGTCTTGGAGTAATGCGCGTCCTGGAGGCCGTCAGGCACGTGAGCCCAAAGGCGCGCTTCTATCAGGCCTCGAGCTCGGAGATGTTCGGCAAGGTGAGGGAGACACCGCAGAGCGAGGGGACGCCTTTCTACCCGCGTTCACCGTACGGGGTGGCCAAAGTCTACGGCCATTGGATAACTGTGAACTACCGCGAGAGTTACGGCCTGTTTGCCGTCAGCGGTATTCTATTCAACCACGAGTCGCCGCGTCGCGGCCTCGAGTTCGTAACACGCAAAGTCACCGACGCGGCGGCGCGAATCAAGCTCGGCCTCGGGACCGAACTGCGGCTGGGGAATCTCGACGCAAAACGTGATTGGGGCTTCGCCGGCGACTATGTCGAGGCGATGTGGCGGATGTTGCAGCAAGAACAGCCGTCTGACTTCGTCGTCGGTACTGGTATTCAGCACAGTGTCCGTGACCTGGTGGAGCTCGCCTTTGGCCACGCGGGCCTCGATTGGAAGCAACACGTCGTTCAGGATGACCGGCTACTTCGACCGGCGGAGGTCGAAACCCTGGTAGCGGACCCCACGAAGGCACGTGAGGTATTGGGCTGGAAGCCGGCTGTCGACTTCGAGGGCTTGATCCGAATGATGGTCGACGCCGACGTCGAGCGCCTGGGCACACAGCCGAAGGAGCAGGGGTCCTCGTGACACTGAACCTCGTCACAGGTGCGGACGGATTCGTCGGGCAGCACCTGGTGGCGGAGTTGCTGGGCAGAGGCGAGGAAGTCGTCGGTGCCGTTCAGGGCGGCGAGCCGAAGCTGACGACGCTCTCCGCCGCTGCGGCGGACCGCGTAAGCTGGGTGACGCTGGAGCTGGAAGATGAGAAGTCCGTACGCAGCGTCGCCCGCAGCAGCGAGGCAGACCGCATCTTCCATCTCGCCGGTCTCTCGTCCCCCGCGGATTCGCTCACCGATCCGGTGTCTCCCATGCGGGTAAACGCCATAGGCACGCTCTACCTGCTGGACGAGCTGGCGACGATGAGACGGGGGTCCGGCAGACGTCCGGTGATTCTGATCTCGGGTTCCGGGCACGCGTACGGCGCAGCGGCGGCGCGTTTCCAACCGCTCAGCGAAGAGCACCCATTGGAGCCGCTCAACCCGTACGGCGTCTCCAAAGTGGCGCAGGAGATGTTCGGCACACAGTTCCATCGCTCTCACGGGCTCTCGGTCATCGTCACACGGAGCTTCAACCATACCGGGCCCGGCCAGCGTTCCAACTTCGTCGCCCCCCAGCTCGCCGCTCAGGTCCAGAGCGTCCGGGAAGCCGGGGGTGTGGGGGCGGTGAAGGTGGGTGATCCGACGGTCCGCCGCGATTTCACCGATGTCAGGGATGTCGTCGAGGCCTATATCGTTCTCACCGAGTCCGGAGAGCCCGGCGTCTACAACGTTTGCAGCGGTCGCGCCTACGCCGTCGGCGAGCTGCTCGACATGCTCGCCCGGGCCGCCGGAGTGGAAGTGACGGTGGAGACCAAGGCGGGGAGGGCGCGCCCGTTTGACGTTCCCGTCGTCGTCGGAAACAACGCGCGTCTCGCCGAGGCCACCGGTTGGGCTCCCCAGATCCCCATCGAGCGGTCGTTGAGCGATCTGCTGGCCTGGTGCGCGGGGCACTAGAGGTGGCGAGTCGCACGCGCCGTGGGTTGGGGTGGCTCGAACCGGCGCTGGCGGTGTTGAGCAAGAGGTACTTCGGCCGGGGAGAGATACGGTCCGACTGGACCGCCGAAAGCTGGCTGCGGGCGACGGGGGCGGCTTTGGTGGAGCGGCTGGCGCCTGCGCTCGGCGAGGCCTGCTCCAAGGAAGGTGTGGAGGTCCCGGGTGAGAGTTGGGCGCTGCTGGCGGCGGCGAGGCTCGAGAACGAACGGAGGACCGAGGCGCAGGAGCAACTGCTTCGAGAGCTTGGCTCGGCTTTCCAGGAGGCCGGCGTCCGGCCTGTCCTCTTCAAGGGCCTCGCCCTCGCCCGCTACTACCCGGCTCGCGCTGCGAGGGAGACCGGCGACGTCGACCTCCTCGTCGCACGCGGCGACATGCCCCGTGCGGAGGAGGTCTTGCTGGCCGCCGGCTATGAGCACTGGGGCGGTGGTGGGCGACTCTCCCACCGCTATCCGCTGACCTTTGGACGTGTCAGTCACGGCGATGATGAGGAGACAGTCGACCTCCACCCGGCTTGGCACGAGGTCACCGTTGACGCCGGCGGGCGCGAAGTGGCCGTGGGGGATGTGCGAGAGCCCGTGGACTGGGGAGAGGTCGGCGGCGGCTGGGGGACCCTGCCGGCGGCCGTCGAGCTCTACGTGACCGCGGCCCACGCCGTGTTGCACAACCTCCGGACGCTCTCGCTCTACCTCGACCTCGCAGTCCAGGTCACGGCCGCGGGCGAGGCGGCGATGGAAAGAGCCAGGGCGCTGGCGCGATCACAGGGGCGCGACAGGCACCTGCGGCACGCACTGACCGCTTCCGCCGAGCTCTTCGGCCTCGAGGTGAATTCGAGGCACGTTACCGTGCCGCGACGTCTTGGAATCCCCGTGGCCCTGCGTCTCGGGTACACGGGTGCCGGTTTCCGTCTCCTGCCCAGCTCGCTGGTAATGGAGCTTGCGATGCGCCGCGGCCTGCGCCGCAGGCTCGACTTCGCTCGCTGGGTTCTGGGACACGAAGGTAGAGGAGGGGCTAACGGGAGGGGTGACCGGCCGGGTGGCCGGTTGCCCCGTATCATACGTGGCTTTCGCTGGTTCAGGGGCACGGTGTTGCGTTACCGCACACCGGGCTCATCGCCGTTGCGATCGTGAGCTTGGTTCGGATATAATAGGTAGCCCTTCCGGACCGCCCCCAACACCGGGTCACCATCATCCGAGATCGATATGCGCGTAGGAGTCATAGGGACCGGGTACGTCGGACTCGTCGCAGGCGCCTGTTTCGCCGAGACGGGTAACGATGTCATCTGCGGCGACGTAGACGCCGAGAAAGTCGAAGCCCTCAACCGTGGCAAGATCCCCATCTACGAACCGGGTCTCGAGCCGCTGGTCGAGAGGAACATCGCCAGGGGTCGCCTGAGGTTCACGACCGACATTCCGCAGGTCGCCAGCGAGTCGCGGGTCGTGTTCATCGCCGTCGGGACGCCGCCGGACGAGGACGGCTCGGCCGATCTGCGCCATGTGCTCGACGTTGCCAGGGTGATCGGCGAAAGCATGAACGACGAGAAGATCGTCGTGACCAAGAGCACCGTGCCGGTGGGGACCGCCGCTCAGGTCCGCGCAGAGATCGAGAAGCGAACATCCCATCCGGTGCATGTCTGCTCCAATCCGGAGTTCCTCAAGGAAGGGGCTGCGCTGGATGACTTCATGCGACCGGACAGGGTCGTGCTCGGTATCGATTCGCCGGCCGCCCGTGATGCGCTGGCCGAGTTGTACGAGCCCTTCGTCCGCACGGGCAATCCGATCATCTTCATGGACATCACCAGCGCCGAGTTGACCAAGTACGCCGCCAATGCCATGCTGGCCACCCGTATCAGCTTCATGAACGAGATGGCACGGATGTGCGAGCTCACCGGCGCCGACGTCTCGCTGGTTCGGCGTGGCGTGGGCTCGGATCAGCGCATCGGTCGCAAATTCCTCTTCCCGGGACCCGGCTATGGCGGCTCTTGTTTCCCGAAGGACGTAAAGGCCCTCATCCGCACCGCCGAGGACTACGGCTACGACTTCAAAATCCTCTCGGCGGTCGAGGAAGTGAACGAGGCGCAGAAGCGACTCTTCCTCGAGAAAGTCGTGGGCCACTTCGGCGACGACCTGAGCGGTCGGACGGTCGCTGTCTGGGGCCTCGCCTTCAAACCCGGTACGGACGACATGAGGGAGTCTCCGTCGATCGTCTTGATCGACGGATTGCTGGAGCGCGGCGCCAAGGTTAGAGGCCACGACCCGGCGGCGCTGGACAATGCGCGCCGCATCTTCGGCGACCGGGTCGTGTATTGCGAACAGGAATACGAGGCGCTGGAGGATGCCGATGCGCTCGTTGTCGTCACCGACTGGCTCGAATACCGCAATCCCAACATGCAGCGCATCCGCGACGCCCTTAAAGCGCCGGTCGTGTTCGACGCCCGCAACCTGTACGAGTCGTCGAAGATGAAGGAACTGGGCTTCAAATACTACCCGCTCGGACGGGAGGCTGTAGCGTGAGGGTTCTGATTACCGGTGTGGCCGGCTTCCTCGGCTCCCATCTCGCCGAGCGGTTCCTGAATGAAGGACATCAAGTCGTTGGGCTCGACAACTTCATCACGGGATCGCCCGACAACATCAGCCATCTGCTGTCGAACGAGCGGTTCGCCTTCTACCGCTACGATGTGACCGACTTCATATACGTGGCCGGCGACCTGGACGGGGTCCTGCACTTCGCTTCCCCGGCCAGCCCCATCGACTACCTGAACCTTCCGATCCAGACACTGAAGGTAGGGTCGCTGGGCACTCATAAGGCGCTGGGCCTGGCCAAGGCCAAGGATGCGCGCTTCCTGCTCGCCTCGACCTCGGAGGTCTATGGCGACCCGGCGATTCATCCCCAGCCCGAGTCTTACTGGGGCAACGTCAATCCCGTAGGGCCGCGCGGGGTCTACGACGAAGCGAAGCGTTTCGCTGAGGCTCTCACAATGGCCTACCATCGCTACCACGGGGTCGACACACGGGTCGTCCGCATCTTTAACACGTATGGTCCACGCATGCGTAAGCACGACGGTCGGGTCGTCTCCAACTTCATCGTCCAGGCGCTCCAGGGTGAGTCGCTCACCGTCTACGGCGACGGCTCGCAGACCCGCTCGTTCTGTTATGTCGACGACTTGATCGAAGGCATCTACCGCCTCTTCAATTCCGACTATTCCGACCCGGTAAACATCGGCAATCCAGCCGAGTTCACGGTCTCCCAGCTTGCCGAGCTCGTGGTCGAGCTGACCGGTTCCGCGGGCGGTGTGGTGTACGAGCCGTTACCCGAGGATGATCCCAAGGTCAGGCAGCCCGACATCACACTGGCGCGCGAGCTGTTGGGTTGGGAGCCGAAGGTCGAAGTGCGAGAGGGCCTGAAGAGGACGATCGAATACTTCGCCGGAATCGTTAAGGCCGGCTCCGGCGACTGAGACAGGCTGAAATCAGTGAAGCTCTCGGTTCTGATACCCATATACAACGAGCACCAGACGATAGAGGAGGTCGTTCGACGGGTGCGCGAGGTCCCCGTCGACAAAGAGATCATCTGTGTCGACGACTGCTCCTCCGATGGGACCCGCGACATACTGCAGCGACTGCTGGACGAGGGTCTGATCGACCAGCTCGTGCTGCAACCGAAGAACCGGGGTAAGGGCGCGGCGATTCGGGCCGGCGTCGAGAAGGCCACCGGCGAAGCCGCGATCATCCAGGACGCCGACCTGGAGTACGACCCCAGAGAGTACGCCCGCTTGATGGGTCCGATCGAGCAGGGCAAAGCCGACGCGGTCTACGGCTCACGGTTCGCCGGCGAAGGCCCGCATCGTGTCCTCTACTTCTGGCACTATGTCGGCAACAAGCTTCTGACTCTGGTCTCCAACATGATGACCAACCTAAACCTCACCGACATGGAAACATGCTACAAGATGTTTCGCCGCGAGGTGTTGGAGAGCCTGGAAATCGAAGAGAACCGCTTCGGCCTCGAGCCCGAGATGACGGCCAAGCTCGCCCTGGGCGGCTGGCGCATCTACGAGGTCGGTATCTCCTATAGCGGCCGTACCTACGCCGAAGGAAAGAAGATCAACTGGAAAGACGGTGTCTCGGCTTTCCGCTGTATCCTGAAATACGGCCTCTGGAGGCGCATCTTTCGCCGCCGTCGCCGCCGTTCGCTTGCCCAAGCGGCTGACAAAAAGTAGGTTTCGGCTCGATGAATACGGACCAGATCATCGCCAAGGGTAAGGAATGCCTGGCGCAGAACGACTACGTCGGCGCCATCTCGGCTCTCCGAGAGGCCGCCGACCGGGAGCCGGGCTACGCCGACGTACGCCATCTGCTGGGTCTGGCGCTCGGCTTGGCGGGGCAGCCTGAGGCGGCGCTCGAGGAATTCGACCGCGCGCTCGCCCTCAACCCGTCGTACGTGGAAGCCCACCTGAATCGGGCCATCACGCTGAATGATCTGGGCCGTTACGAAGAGGCGCGGGAAGCGTTCAGACTCGCGTGGGATAGCGACCATTCCGCCGGCCGGCCATTCTCCCGCTCGGTGTCGGCGCGCCTTTCGAATTTGCACATG
>JBDHJU010000045.1:0-27053 GCA_039586755.1 Gemmatimonadota bacterium
TGGGGACGGTGGAGACGCCGGAAGGCGTGAGACCCTACCAGATCGGTCGGGACTTCCTATTGGGCCGGCACCGAGACGATCTGGGGGTGGAACGTATACGAGTGTACGATCTAACGAAGCCCTAGCGGCCGGGGCTCACTCGGCATTGAGCTCGGTCGCCGGCACGGGAGTGCGGAGGCTGCGACCCAACGCCGCACCGAAGATCAGCAGGAGCGGCGCCGTCCACAGGCCGGGGTAGTAGCCCCACTCGATGACCCCGATCATCAGGTGGCCGACCCCGGCGAGGATCTGTACGATCGCCCAGAACTTCGCCAGCCTGAGCGCCCAGAGCCGGCCGTGCACGACGGAAGGGATCATCGCCGCCAGCAGCAGGAACATGGCCAGGTGGAGGGAGACGAAGAACTCCGGGGCCAGCGAGAAGAGCGGGAAGCGCTCATGGAAGCGGGCGACGTAATCCTCGAAGGAATGCAAAAACTGCGCGAAGACGAGGGCCGGGTAGAGGTGGCGGCCGGCGCTGAGATGGTGATGGTGTATGGTCAGCTCTCGTGGGGCCACGCAGTGTCTCCCAGTCCTTGCGGCGGCCGCCGGCGCCGCTCTCGGCGCCGCGAGTAACTGCCTGCCTCGCTGCGGCTGATCTTGCGCTTCGCCACGAGGCCCTCCAATACGACCTCGCTGGCCACCACCAGCCGTTCGGCCTCGGCCAGGTCCGCTTCACCGCTCGCTGCGGTACGGGCCAGCTCAACGAGCCCGGGAACAGAACCGTAGCCCTTCAGGCAGGCCTCGGCACTGGAAAGCTCAGCGACCTGAAGAGCGCCGCCGTTATCGAAGTACTCGACGATCGGCTCGGCGTCCTCCTCGACAAAGTAGTGGTCGAAGGTCGCGCCCGCCGCGCGGGAGATGAGGTCCAGGGCGATCTTGGTGCCGCCCTCCAGCTCGCCCTCGTATTCGAGCTCCAACTTCCCGGTAATCGCCGGCAGCGAAGCGTATATGTCGGCGACCCATGGGACGACGTGACCCACCCGGTGAGCGATCGCCCGGCGCTCGGCGTTCGAGACGACGCTCTCCAGCACCGTGATGGGCAGACGCTGCGACACGCCCGACCTTCGATCTACCCGCTGGTCCTCGCGCGCCTCGAAGGCGATGCGCTCGACGATCTCCCTGATCATGCCGGGAATTCGAACCGCACGTCCGTCCCGCTCCGTCCACGCTTCCTGTTCGGTAATTGCGACGCCCTGGTCGAGTTCGTGAGGGTAGTGCGTCATGATCTCGGCCCCGATCCGGTCCTTGAGCGGCGTGATGATCTTGCCGCGCGCCGTGTAGTCTTCAGGGTTCGCGGTGAACACGAGCTGCACGTCCAGGGCGAGGCGGATCGGATAGCCCTTAATCTGGACGTCGCCTTCCTGCATGATGTTGAACAGCCCGACCTGGATCTTACCCGCCAGGTCGGGTAACTCGTTCACCGCGAAGATCCCGCGGTTCGCGCGCGGCAGCAGGCCGTAGTGTATGGTCAGTTCGTCGGAGAGCACGTAGCCACCGCGGGCAGCCCTGATGGGATCGAGGTCACCGATGATGTCGGCCATCGTCACGTCCGGGGTCGCCAGTTTCTCGACATAGCGCTGGTCCCGGGGGATCCAGTCGATCGGCGTCGCTTCGCCCATCTCCTCGCGTTTCAAGCGGCCGTGCTTGCTTATCGGATGGAAGGGATCGTCGTTCACCTCGGAGCCGGCGATGATCGGTATCTTTTCATCGAGGAGGTCGACCAGTTGGCGCAGTATCCTGCTCTTTGCCTGCCCGCGCAGGCCTAACAGGATGAAGTTGTGGCGCGCCAGGATGGCGTTGACCAGCTGGGGGATTACGCTGTCCTCGTAACCGACGATGCCCGGAAAGAGCATTTCGCCGGACTCCAGCTTCACGATGAGGTTCGCCCGCATCTCGTCCTTGACCGAGCGGGCGGCGTAGCCCGAACTCTTCAGCTCGCCGATCGTTCGCGGTCGTGCTTCAGGCATAGGACCTCAATTGCTACTCGATGTGTCGTCGCGGGACGAGCGAAATCGCTCAGTCCTTCAAGAAGTACTCGATCGTCGAGACCACACGCACGGTCTTATAGACTTGGCTCTGCTCATAAACGCCCGGCGCTTGGTCACGAGGCAGGATGACGAAGACGCCCTGGTTCGCCCTCCGGATTCCTGCAAGAGAACTGCGCGAGTCGAGAGCGAACTGTTCGGCCGCCGCCCTGGCGTTCGCCGTGGCCTCGGCGATCATCTCCGGTTTCAGATCGTTGAGCCGGCTGAACACGAAGGTCGGGCCGCCCGGCCCGTAGTCTTGCCCCGAGGACAGCACGACGCCCGCCTCGACAAGCTCTCCCACGTGCTGGCTCGCCGTCAACACGAGCTCCGGCTGGTCGGAGCGGACCATCACCGTCTGCGTGACGATAAAGCGGTTGCTGGCGGCGCCCTCGCGATAAGGGTTGGCGAGGACATCGGTGACCTGCAAATCCTGTCGCTCGGCCAGCGCCGTGTCGATGCCCTGCTCGATTAGAAACTCGAGGATGCGGTCGACATCCTGATCGATCCGCGCCTGTGCGCGCCCGAGGTCGTTGTCGGTCGAGAGCACCTTAAGCGGCCAGAGCGCGAGGTCGGCCTCGACCTGTCGCTCCGCCACCCCCTTCACGGTGACGAATCGGTCCGTTCCGCGCCCCACGGCGAACCCGTGACCAACGAACCAGCCGCCCAACGCCAACCCTAGGCCCAAGATCAGAGCACTGACCACTGTCCGTTCACTGGCTATCACGCTGAGTACTCCTCTGACGAAAGCGTATTCTCAGTCCTCTACGTGCCTACCGCCGGCTTCGACTGCAGCTGCGCCGGGGACGGAGCTCTGATCAAAAATAGTATCGCGATGGCCGCCGCAAGACCCATGAACGCTGCGCAAAGCACGAACGGCGCTGCCGGACTCCAGGTTCCGAATACCCAGCCCGCCCAGATAGCGCCCAGCATGCGACCCAGCGCCGAGAGTGACTGCATGACGCCCAGGATAGCGCCCTGCCTGTCGAGCTGCGTGTACTGAGACGCCAGGCTGTTGAGCGTGGGCCAGTTGAGCCCGGTACCGAAGGCGACGAGCACGAGCGTACCCAGCAGAGGCCAGAGGGCCCCCGAAAGAGGCAACAGCAGGTAGGCTGCGACCAGGATAGCCGTCCCCGCCACCAACAGCCGGCGCTCGCCGAACCGGCGGGCCAGTGGCCCCAGCAGCCGGCCCTGCAGAATTGCCATCGCCAGTCCCAGGTAGGCCATCAGGTAGCCTGCGTGCCGTGCGTCGTAGCCCAGCTCTACGCCCAGCCAGAGCGGGAATACGGTGGTGAAGGCCGAAAAGACGAAGGTGGCGATCAGGAAAATAGTCATGAGGGTCCCGATCGCCGGGGACCGTGCGAAGTGCACGCCCAACCTGAGGCGTCCCAACAGACCTGCCGCACCCCGTGACGCGGCCCTGGCGCGGAGCTCCGGACTCAGCGACTCCGGCAGATGGAAGACGGCGGCCGCGGCGTTGGCGAAGCAGAGGCCCGCGGCGAAGAAACCGGGCACGGCGTAGCCGAACTGGCTCAGCGCGCCCCCGATGGCCGGCCCCGCGATGAAGCCGAGGCCGAAGGCGGCGCCCACCAAGCCCATCCCGCGGGTACGATTCTCCAGGTCGGTGCTATCGGCTATGTAGGCCTGCGAGACAGGCACGTTCGCGCCGACCATGCCAGCCATCATGCGCGATACGAACAGCCAGGCAACGTTGCCCGCCAGCGCGAAGATCAGGTAGGAGATCCCCGAACCGACGAGCCCCAGCAGCAGGATCGGCCTGCGTCCGACCCGATCCGACACCCTCCCCCACATCGGGCCGAAGACGAGCTGCATCGCCGGGTGCGCGGCGACGATGAGACCGATGACCAATGGTGACGCGCCGTACTCCTGGGCGTAGAACGGCAACAGGGGCAGGACGATGCCGAACCCGATGAGATCGACGAAGATCGTGAGAAAGATGATCGTGAGCCGAGACAACTGCCTTTGCGCCTCCACCACGCACTGCCTGCACGCATCCCGGCCACCGACTCCGCCTCGAAGCCGCCTGTTCGGGAGCTCGAATACGGCGGCTGAGTCTAGCAGAGCTGGCCGCCCTTGTCGAGGCTGGGGGCGAGCGGTCCCCCGGCTCCTCCCCACTGGTCCGGCACGCTCGGCTCCCAGTACTTTGCTGAGACACTGGCCCGCACCATCGATCGACACAAAGGACGAATGAAGATGGCTGGGAATCCGAACGTACTGGGGGAGACGACCTGGGCGTCCGTCCGGGAGACTGACTACGAGGTCGCCGTTCTTCCGTGGGGCGCCACCGAAGCCCACAACTATCACCTGCCCTACTGCACGGACACTCTCGAGACCGAGCGGATAGCCGGGGAGTCGGCGCGCCTAGCCTGGAGCGAGGGAGCGAAGGTCATCGTGCTACCGACCGTACCGTTCGGCGTCAACACCCAGCAGCTCGACATCAAGCTCACGCTCAATCTCAACCCGAGCACCCAAGCCTTGATGCTGGACGATCTCGTGCACGGCCTCGACGCTCAGGGCATGAGGAAGCTCGTCATCCTGAACGGGCACGGAGGGAACGACTTCCGCCAGATGATTCGAGAGCTCCAGGTTGACCTCGACCTGTTCCTCTGCACGCTGAACTGGTACGACATAGTACCCACCGATGAGACGTTCGAGGCAGCGGGCGATCACGCCGGGGAGCTGGAGACTAGCCTGATGCTACACCTGGCTCCCGAGCTCGTGCTGCCGCTGTCCGAAGCAGGACGTGGTCTGGCGAAAAATTTTCGCATCGAGGCCTTGAGAGACGGCTGGGCCTGGGCGCCGAGAAAGTGGAGCGAGATCAGCTCCGACACCGGCGTCGGGGACCCGTCGCGGGCCACGGCCGAGAAAGGAGAACGGTACTTCGAGGAGGTGACGAGGAAGATCGCCGGGTTCCTGGTCGATCTGGCTGCAACGGACCCGTCCGATCTCTACGACGGGTAATTCGGCCGGTAGCGGCCCCCTTCCACCCGCACGCGCCTCTCGTCGACAAGCTTCGCCAGGTGGGCGAGCACCGATCCTTCGGCGGCACCGAACAGCCTCGGGTCTAGATCCTCGTAGACACGAGCCCTGATCTCGGCTGGCGTGTTTAAGCCCTCTGCCAGCGCATCCAACACCTGTCGCTCGCGCTGCCGACGATGTTCGACGTACTCGTCGAGCACTTTGGCCGGCTCATCGATCTCGGGCCCATGGCCCGGATAGATGACCGAGGGGTCGAGCCCGGCCAGCCGTTCGAGCGTCGCCATGTAAGCCGCCATGTCACCCTCCGGCGGCGCGATCATCGAGGTCCCTTCACCGAGGACCACATCACCGGTGAACAGCGCTCGTGCTTGCGGCCAGTAGAAGCACAGATGGTCGGCACAGTGGCCGGGAGTGCCTACGACCTCGAGCCGGCCGCCGCCGAAGCTCACGGTCGAGCCCGGGGCGAGTGGCAAGGCGGGCGGGTCTAGCGCCGCCCTGTCGGCAGACTCCGGCGTCGCTGCCAGCGGCGCGGCCAATCGTATCATCAGGTCGGCGGCACCTGCTGCATGGTCCGCATGGTAGTGTGTGAGGCAGAGGGCGGCGACCTGGGACGTACCCAGGGCGACCTCGACCGCGTCCAGGTGGTCCGCCAGGTCGGGGCCCGGGTCGATGACGACACAGGGCGCCGGCCCGAGGATGTAGGTGCGGGTGCCATCTAGGGTCAGCGGTCCCGGGTTCCGCGCGATGACCGTCTTGACCCAACCGCCTACCGAATCAACCATCGCCTTCCCGCTCATCGTAACGCGGCTCGCCGGGCATGACGGGTATAACCTCTCCCTCGACACGCCGGAGCCGCGGCAGGATCGCTTTGACCGCGACGTCCCGAAAGTGCTCGCGCCACTCCTCCACACTCGCCCCAATCTCGAGCCAGCTTAGCGTGCGGGCGGTGGGGAACAGCATGCGGAAGTCGTAGTCGAAGTACCTCTCGAGCGCCTCAGCGGGCCTGATCCAAACGTGCTCGACCAGCTCGCCCAGCTCGGGGCTTACCCGGGTCTCCGGCGGCGCCGCGGCCAGGAAGAAGCGGGCATCGTAGCGGCGCGACAAGGACTCGGGTGTGATCCAGCGGGCGCAGAGCAAGAGCCGATCGCCGGCCAGGCGCAGGTCGAGGCCGCTCACGATGTCGAGGAACAGCCTGCGTCCGGCGACCAGGGCGTCCCGCTGCTGCGACAGGGCATCGCCACCGGGCGGCGCTCCGGACGCCAGCAGCACACCCGTCTCTTCGAACAGCTCGCGCAGCGCCGCGACCACGAAGGTGCGCGCCGAGGGCCCATCCGGGTCGGCGGCACCTTTTACCGCATCGCCGGGCGGCTCGTCCAGCCAATCTTCCCAGGCGGCGTCGGCGTCGGCGGCGTCCAGGGTGCCGCCGGGGAAGACGTAGGCGCCGGCTGCGAAACCCACGTCGGCGCGGCGGCGGACGAGGAGCACCTCGGGTCCACCCTCGGCGTCGCGCGCCAGGATGACACCGGCGGCGGGCCGCGGCTTCGGGGGCACGCGCTCCGGGCCCATCGCCTCGGCGGCGGCGAGCTCTTGTGTCTCCATGCGATAGCGGCGGCTCATCGGCCGAGCTCCTCTCGCAGGAACGCGCGAAGCTCCGCGAACATCCGCTCCGGCTGCTCCACATACGGCAGATGCCCGCTCTCTTCCAGCACCAACAGTCTTGCCTTCGGCATTACGTCGGCCAGCTCCTCGGCCCACTCCATCGGTATCGGATCGTAGCGACCGTGAAGGATCAGCGTCGGTACCTGCAACGTCGCCAACCTGCGCCGCAGTTCCGGGCCGTTGCCTTTGAGGCTCGCCCAGGTCGCCTGCCGCGCTTGCTCCTGTACGACGAACGGCGTTACATCTCGCGCCTCGCGCGGATCCCTGAAGTACCCTGCGATGCTCAGGATGAAGCGGCGCTGCCAATACGCGGCGGAATCTCGCTCCTCGAGGCCGGTAGCCTCGAGCTCAGCGCGCATGCGTTTCACCTCGGCCGAGTGTGACCGCCGCTGGAACTCCTCCTGGAAACGGCGATGGTGGTCTCCCCACCCCGTCGCCGGTGCGACCAGCGGCAGGGCCCGGACCCGCTCCGGGTATTGGCTCGCGTAAAGAAGAGCGAGCAGCCCACCCCAGGAGTAGCCCAGCAGGGTCAGCCGCTGGAATCCCCATTCGCGGCGCAACGACTCGAGGTCGGCCACGTGATCGCGCCAGCCGATCTGGCGCGGACGCTCCACGGACGAGCGACCGCCCCCACGCTGGTCGTAGAAGTGGAGGTGGAACTCATCGGCCAGCTGGCTGAATGAGGGCCGCAGATAGTCGTGGCTGGCGCCGGGACCGCCGTGCAGGACGATAACCGGCGGACCGTCGCCCAGCTCGCTCACGTACAACTGGACGTCGGCGCCCCAGGCGATGTAAGTTCGGGCCACCATGACAAGCTCAATCGAACCAGTTGCGCGTCCTTCGCGCAACCACGGGAGACCTTTCCGTTGCCGGGCCGCCTCAGTGGTGGCCCTGGCAGCGACGTGTGTCTTGACCTTACCCGCCCCGACGACCGCCCAGAGCTTAGAGCCCGAGGCGTTGCTCGGCCACGTAAAGTACCTGGCAAGCGATGAGCTGGGCGGCCGCGAGGCCGGCGAGCCAGGCGCCGACAGCGCCGCGTCGTACATCGCGCATCTGTTCCAGTCCTATGGGCTGGAGCCGCTGGGAACGGACGGCTACCGGCAGTCGTTCCAGATCACCACTACCGTGTCCATAGCCGCCGACAGCAGGCTGGTGCTCCGCACGCCGCGCGGCGCCCTGGAGCTCGAGCTGTTCAAAGAGTGGGTGCCGTTCAACTTCTCGGCTGCCGGCTCGTTGAGCGGCCGCGGCTTCAACGCCGGCTACGGGCTGCGCGGCGAAGACTATGAGGGCCTCGCCTCGCACGAGGGCCCGAAGATCGTGGCACTGCGCGGCGGTGTACCGGAAGACTTCGATCCGCACGGCTCGGCCCTGGATCCGTCGCCGCGCCGCAAGGCGACAACCGCGCGTGACGCGGGCGCTGAGGCCGTGCTGATCACCGTAACCCGGCTCCAGGCGCCACAGCCCGGAGATCCGCCCCACGGCGTGGGCATCCCGGTGATCCAGATCCTCGAGAGCGAAGAGATCCTGGCCTGGCTCGCGGACGACGAGCTCGAGGTCCTGCTGGACGCCAAGGTCGAACCGCTCCGGGTCGAAGCGTACAACATCGTGGGCCGGCTGCCGGGCAGTGATCCGGCGCTGGCCGACCGCGTGATCGTGATCGGCGCGCACTACGATCACCTCGGCATGGGCGGCCCGGGCTCGCTGGCGCCCGACGTGGCAGAGCCACACAACGGAGCCGACGACAATGCTTCCGGCACCGCCGTTCTACTGGGACTGGCCGAGTACTTCGCCGCGAACCCGGATCTGCGGCCGTCGCGCAGCCTGGTCTTCGCCGCCTTCGCCGCGGAAGAGATGGGGCTCCTCGGCTCGGAGCACTTCGTGAGCAACCCGCCGATTCCGATAGAGAACGTCGCCGCGATGGTGAACTTCGACATGGTCGGCCGCCTGAGCGCGGGTAAGCTGCAGGTGTTCGGCACAGAGACGGCGGAGGAGTTTCCGGCGCTACTCGATTCGCTGGACGCCGCCGCTACCGAGCTGACGCTCAGTCGTATCGGCGACGGCTACGGACCCAGCGACCAGACATCCTTCTACGCACGCGACATCCCCGTACTGCACCTGTTCACGGGTACACATTCCGAATATCACAGGCCCGACGACGACTGGGAGTTGATCAACGCCGAGGGCCTGGCACAGGTGGGCGAGTTCGCCGCCGCCTTGGTCCGCGAGCTGGGCGATAGCCCGGACGAGCCCACGCTGCTCAAGCAGGAGCGACCGCAGGCCGGCGGTGGCGGAGGCTACGGCCCCTACCTGGGGACGATCCCCGACTTCGGCGAAGTCGAGGGCGGCGGACTGCGGCTCTCTGGCGTACGCGAGGGTGGCCCGGCCGAGCAGGCCGGTCTGCAGGCTGGCGATGTAGTCATCGAGTTCGGCGGCAAGGAAGTCCTGAACATCTACGACTACACGTACGCGCTGCGGGATCATGCGCCGGGCGACACGGTGGTGATCAAGGTGCGGCGCGGAGAAGAGGTCCTCGAACTGACAGCCGTGTTGGGCAGGCGGCAATAGGCGAGACAAACGGCAGTAGATCAGATCAACAGGCCGGAGCGTCTAGCTTCCGGCCTGATCTATATCCTCTCGGGTCCCAGCCGGCCCCGGGTGCGCAACTCGGGGAAGTAGTAGACGACGACGCCGCTCTCCGGCTCGTTCCCCACATCCACGTAACCGCTGGCCACCATCTCCCGCAGCAGACCCTCCGCCTCCTCGAACGAGAAGCCGGTGATCATCGAGGCCTGGGTGACGGTCAGGCTACCGCCCTCCCTCGACGCAGCGTCGAGCAGGAGCTGCTGGGGCGTGCGCTGCGGCTGGGAGTAGCGCAGAGCGCGCATCTGGCGAGCTTCCTCCAGCAGGTTCGCCTCTTCGACCTGGCGGCGCATGGTGATGAGATCGTAGAGCTGCCCTATGCCGCCCAACCCCCAGGTAAAGAGCCAGAGAAAACCGGTCCCGTACTTACCCAGGTAGAGGCGGTGTAGGCCGGCGAAGCCGAACAGCCAGCCCGCCCAGAGGCCGTACGATATGCCTTCCTTGAACTTCTTTTCGCCGTCTTGCATTCTGGCTTCCAGTTTCGCGGCGCCGACACGGCCGGGCCGAGCCTCTCGCGCACCTCCGCCTCCTACTTATTATAGACGGTGGCGAGCGCTACCGGTGTTTCACCAATGGTTGGGCACGACGGCCTGTCTGTCCGGCGTCGCCCTGCAAGCTAAGCCGCGCGCCCATACGCCTCAAGGTGTCCCGCTCCGACGGCCAGCTCAGGAGGCATTCCCGATGAGACGATTCCGAGCACTCCCCGCCTTGGCACTCGCGACGCTGACGCTCACCGCCTGCCCGGTGAACCCGGCCACAGGGGAGCGGCAGTTCATGCTGATCAGCGAGTCCCAGGAGATCGCGATGGGGCGCGAGGGCGCCCAGCAGGTGGCGGCCTCGTACGGCCTCTATGAGGACCCGGATCTCGAGGAGTATGTGAGCCAGATCGGCCTGGACCTGGCCGCCAAATCCGAGAAGCCGAACCTGCCCTGGAGCTTCCAGATCATCGACGACGTCATCGTCAACGCCTTCGCGCTTCCCGGTGGTTTTATCTTCGTGACTCGGGGAATCCTCGCCCACTTCAACTCCGAGGCGGAATTGGCCGGGGTGTTGGGGCACGAGATCGGCCATGTCACCGCGCGCCACTCCGCCGAGCAGATCAGTCGCGCCCAGGCGGCCCAGTTGGGCGTCGGAGTCGGTTACATCTTCCTACCCGAGATCGCCGCCTACGGCGATTTGATCAACGCCAGCCTCGGCCTGCTCTTCCTCAAGTTCGGACGCGATGACGAGCGCCAGTCGGATGACCTCGGCTTCCGCTACATGCGGCGCGGGGGCTACGACCCCACCAAGATGGTCGACGTCTTCGACATGCTCGGCCGGGTCAGCACGGCGGCCGGCGGCGGCGGACTGCCCGCCTGGTGGTCGACCCACCCCGATCCCGGCGAACGACGCGAACGCATGGAGCAGCGACTGGCAGAGGTCGGCGGCGCCGCGGACGGCGAAGTCGGGCGCACGCGCTATCTGCAGATGATCGATGGTCTGATGTTCGGCGAGAACCCGAGAAACGGTTTCTTCCGCGGCAGCACATTCCTCCACCCCGAGCTCAGGTTTCAGATCACCTTCCCCGAGGAGTGGAGGACGCAGAACATGGCCCAGCAGGTGTTGGCGCTCAGCCCCAACGAGGACGCCGTCATCCAGCTGACCCTGGCCGAAGAAGCGTCGGCGGCTGAAGCGGCCGACACCTTCTTCTCGCAGTCGGGCATCCAGCTAGGACGCTTTTCTCGCGCCCCGATCAACGGCCTCCCGGCACGGACGGGTTACTTCAGCGCGACGGCGAGCGACTCCACCCAGTTCAGTGGCCTGGCCGTATTCATCGAGTACCGCGAACTGGTCTACAAAATCTTGGGGTACACTCTGGCTGACAGATGGGACACGTACGCCGATGGATTTCGCGGCACCGTCGGGAGCTTCCATCGACTGAACGACAGAGCGGCCCTCGATGCACAGCCTGCGCGTCTAGAGATCGTGAGGACAGACCGCGAGATGACGCTCGCTCAGTTCGCCGAGCGCTACCCGTCCACCGTGGAGATCGAGACGTTGGAGTTGATCAACGGGGTGGGCGCGGACGAAACGATCGCCACCGGCTCGTTGGTCAAGCGCGTTGTCGGCGGGACGATCCCGGAATAGCCGGCGGAGAAGTCCGATACTTGAGTCGGTTCGCTGTTCAGCTATCGAACTTCTCCCGGAGCTGCGGCCGGACCCGGGTTGAAGTGCTCCCTACCCCGCGCCGCCACCTCCCAAACATCACTCACCTGGTCTCCGGCGACACCGTAGAGGCGTTCCTGCAGATTCACTGAAGCGCAGACGTGGTTCGGGATCAGGCGGACTCGGTCCCCGACCCTGGGACGCCAATCGGACTCAACCAGATCGAGAACGCCGTGCTCCTCGGACAAGGAGGCGACCTTCACCTCGGGCCGATCGAGAAGGACAGCGTAGCCCACGCCGGGTCCTCGTAGCTCCTCCCGCGCCAGAGCTTTCGAGCCGGCGTCTACCACGGCCTGCCCCGGATAGGCAGTGCTCACGACAGTGGCGAGGACGGTATAGGCACAGTCTTCCCAGCCGCAGGCACCGATGGCAGCGATCGCGCGGTCGTTGAAAATGCACATTCCGGCCCGCACCTCGGACAGGCCCTCAACCTCGTGCGAGCGAAAGAGAGTCGGAGTCGAGCCACCGCTCACCACCTCGGGCGTGAGGTCCGCGCACCCAAGAGCCTCCAGCACCCCCTCGAGACAGCGGGAGACCTCCTCGAGCGCCGGCCCCTGCTCCTCGACGAAGCTCCGGATGTGCCCGGGGTAAAGCATCACGCCCTTGTAGACGGTTCCATCCAGCCGATCCGCCTCCCGGGCGAGCGCCACTGCCTCTTCGGTCGTACCCACACCGACACGGTGGAGGCCGACATCGATCTCTACAAGGACGCCCACCTCGCGGCCCCGCTCGGCGGCCGTCGAGCCCAACACCCGCAGGGCCTCGAGAGAATCGAGGCCAACGGTCAACTCGAGGCTCTCCGGCAGGGCCAAGAGTCGATCGAGCTTACCACGTCCAACGGGCGGGTAGGCGAAAAGGAGGTCATCTGTAATCGCGGCCATCACCTCCGCCTCGCGGGGCGTGGCGACGCTGAGGCCGCAGGCGCCGGCCGTTATCTGCGCCGCACCCAACTCGCGTGTCTTGTGAGTCTTTACGTGCGGTCGCCAGGCGAGACCTCGCTCGCGACAGTAGGACGCCACGCGCTCCAGGTTGGCCTGCATGCGTGAGACATCGACGAGGCCGGCCGGTGTATCGAGCCCGCTGAGATCCATCAGGCGCTCGCGAAGAAGTCGAAAAACTTTCCCTTCCCCGCCTCGAGCGCCCTTTCATAGGCCGCCGCCGCCGCCGCGGCATCCTGCAATCCGGTACCGGTAGAATCGAATATCGTGATCTCGTCACCCGATGTGCGGCCCGGCACCCTGCCGACGATGACTTCTCCCAGCTCGCCGTGGACCTGGTCTCTTTCGACGATCCCCGCCTCGATGGCGTGATGTAGCTCTCCCACTTCGGCACACTGACTCAGGATGTCGACCACCACCGTCCCGGACGCCATGAGCCTGGGATCGATCTCCTGCTTGTCCGGACTGTCCGCTCCGACGGCCGCCACGAACATGCCAGCCGGGACATCCTCTGCGTTCAGGAAGTAGCTCCGCGCCGGCGTACACGTAACACACACATCGCTCTGCCCCGCGGCGCTTCCCAGATCGCTCACGGCGCTGACCTCGATCCCCAGCTCCCGGCTCATCTCAGACGCGTAACTGTCCGCGACCCCGGCATCGAAGTCAAACGCGTATGCCAGCTTGATCGGCAGAGCGTCTTTGAGGTAGCGGAGCTGGACCCGACCCTGGGTGCCACAGCCACAGATGGTGACGCAACACGACTCCGGCCGTGCCAGATACTTCGCCGCGACCGCCGTCGTTGCGCCGGTCCGGTTGATCGTTATCGCCGTCGAGTCCATGAAGGCGAGAGGATAGCCGTTGTCCCCGTCGCAGAGGATGATCGTCCCCTGAATGTTGGGCAGCCCGTAGCGCTTCCGGTTCTGGAAGAACCCGGCGTTGACCTTCAGGCCGAAATAGGTGCGCGGCTCCTCCGGCCCCCCCGCCTTGATGTGGAACTCCCCGTCAGGCGCATCGACGTGTAATAGGCCCAGGCTAAGCGTCGTGCCCTGGGCGTACGCCCTGAAGGCGTTCTCAACGACTTCCACATAGTCGTGCGACTGCAACAGCGAGGATATGTCCTCGCGATTGAGCAGCATCGTCCCTTCTGGCATCTCAATCTCCCCTGCTGCGGCGTCGGGGCCCGCCCCGACGCCGCCAACGGTTGATTGGGCACCCGGCGACTCAGGCGCCCACCGCGACCAGCGTGCGCTCGATCTGGTCGCGATGGCTCAGGTCGTGACCTGCCAAGAGCTCGACCGACAGGCCCACACTCTCCGCGCCCCGTTCCGAGTGCCTGCCGTAGCGTTCCCAGGCGGGCCCCTTCGTTCTCAGGTAAAGGTCCAGGTTCAGCCCTCTCAGCCGGCGCAGCTCCTCCAGCAGCATGGAGAGCGGCCGATCGTTATGGGCCATGCCTGCAACCATCATGTCCTGATCGTAGCCGGCGATCTCGGGCGCATCGTGGCTGAGCATCATGCGCATGCGGTAGCCGTAGACCCACTCGGAATCGGCGAGGTGGCCGAGTATCTCTTTCACCGACCAGGTGCCTTCGCCCGGACGTTTCGACAGGGTGGACTCGTCGATCCCCTTGAGGCGTTCCTCAATGGTCCGCGGAGTGTGGGCCAGGACGTCGAGTGGGTCGCTGTCACCGAGGAGCGCCAACAGCTCGTTCCGATACTCTTCGAACTCGCGTACGGGGTCGGCCGGCATAGCTGTTCACCCATTGGGAATTCGGCAATCCACGACTAACTGAGTACTAGACCAATTGATTATTCGAATTCGGAATTGACCCGATGCAAGTCTGAATTCGAGCAGTCTATTGCTCTAGTATTCTATTAGTCGTGGAATCACGAACTCCCCTCCACAAGGTTTTCGTCAAACAGCTTCAGTATCCGTCGGTACTCGTCGGTCCAGGCCCACGAGTGCTCGAAGCCGTGGTCTTCCTTCGGGTAGATGGCGACTTCCCAGTTCTCTTTACCCAGCTCCATCAGCCGCTCCGCCAGGCGCACGGTGTCCTGGAAGTGGACGTTCTGGTCGATCATGCCGTGGCAGATGAGCAGCGCGCCCTGTAGCCCTTCAGCATGATAGATCGGCGAGCTGCGCCGGTACGCCTCTGCGTCATCTTGCGGCAGGCCGAGGATGCGAGACGTGTACCAGTGGTTGTAGTAAGCCCAGTCGGTAACCGGCCGCAGGGCCGCTCCAGCGGCGAAGGTTTCGGGCTCGGTGAACATCGCCATCAGTGTGATGAAGCCGCCGTAACTTCCACCGTAGATCCCGATGCGCCCGGGCTCAACGCCTAGCTCGTTTACCAGGTAGCGCGCGCCATCGACCTGATCCGAGAGATCTGTCCTGCCCATGTACTTGTGGATGGCGGTCCGCCAATCGCGGCCGTACCCGGCGGATCCCCGATAGTCGATGTCGAGGACGGTGTAGCCGCGCTCGGCCAACAGATTGTGGAACATGAACTCGCGGTAGTAACTGCTCCACCAGTTGTGGACGTTCTGCAGATAGCCGGCACCGTGAACGAAGATGACAGCGGCACCATTGGGCTCATCGGGCCGATACAGCCGAGCCGGCACGTCTTCGCCGTCCTGCGCTCTGAAGTAGACGATCTCGGGTACGCGCCAATCATACGACTCGAATTCCGGCGTCGTCGAGCTAGTGACCTGGGCGTGACGCGAGTCGGGACGATTCTCCTGCAGGAAGAGCTCCGGCGGTCGATTGGGCCAGCCATAAAGGACGGCGAGCCGGCGGCCATCCGGCGAGACGACCACAGAGCCGCCCCCCGAACCTTGAAGGGAACCGAGGTCCGTGACCAGGCGACGGTCGCCGCCGTCGAGGTTCATCCGGTAGAAGCCACGCTCGTGCGGGCTGGCCTCACTGGTAACAAGAAACCACTCCTTTTCGTCGGGCGATATCTCGGCCCTAACCACTTCCCAGGGGCCTGTGGTTAGCGGAGTCGGCTCGCCGCCACCTTCCGCTATCGTGTAGAGGTGGGCGAACCCGCTCGCCTCGGAGATGTACCAGACGTGGTCGCCGTCGGGCATCCAACCGGCGGACAGCCACCCGGGTCCGCCGACCCAGGCATCGTCGTGCAGGTGGTCCAGCACGCTCGACTCACCCGTTGTCGCATCCACCAGGAGTATCCAGCGGTCCTGCATATCGTCCGAGAAGCCGACAGCGAGCAGGCGATCGGACTCCTCCGACCAGCCACGGAAACTGAGATTGACCTGGCGGTCTTCCTGCCCGTGGTCGATCCACACGACTTCGCCGGTCGCCAGGTCCATGACGCCCAGCTTGCCGCTGCCCTGTTCGTCTCCGACGAACGTGCGCTTGCGCTGGGCCTGGCGGGTGTAGCCGTCCTCGGTGACGTAGTCTGGCACCCAGGCCTCCCGGGCATCCTGCGCCTCTTCGTTGAGGCTGAAGGCCATGCGCGAGCCGTCCGCTGCGACCCAGTAGCCGCCGAAGCGCTGCCCGTTCGCCACATAGAAAGCCTTTGGTGTGTCGACTTTCTCCGGGTCGGGGGGTGGCGGCCAGCGCCGTGCCCTGCGGACGGAGTCGGTCTCGAACACTCTCAATAACTCGCGCTGCTGTTCTTCCAGGTACAGCCGCTGACCCTCGGCCGGCTCATCTTCTCGCGGTTCTCGGCCGCGCCGGATGTCGGTGAGCTGGGCGACGAGGCCCGTCTCAACATCGATCTTGTACAGGTTGCTGCTGCGGACGAAGTAGACGGTCTCTCCATCCGGCGACATCCGAATGCTCGACATACCGCCTAACACAGAGACCAGCACGCGCTCTCGGCCGGAACTCACGTCGAGAAGGTAGAGGTCTCCCTGGTACTGATATACAGCCTTATCGCGGTCCTCCGAGTAAGCGGCTCGGAGCCGGGGCTGGATGCGGAGGGCCTCGTCCTCGGGCACTCGTTCCGGTTCGCCGCCGCCCCGGGCGACCCGGTAGAAGCCCTGGTTCTCCTCCTGGGGTTGCTTCCAAACGAAGTAGAGCGTGTGTCCGTCCGGCGACCAGCTCATCCGGGAGGGCGCGGTGCCGACGAGCTCGGGCCCGCGCATGATGTTGGCAACGGTGAGCTCGAAGCGGACCGCCTCGACGGCCGTCGCTTCGACCTGTGCGAGCGCCGGCGGCGCGATCGGCGGCAACGCCAGGAGAACTGCACACCATCGTCTCGGCGACCGTGATCGTCGCATCTCTCCTCCTCGGATTGTTACTCGCTCTGATAGTTTACTCGATCCCGAGCTCCACCTTGACCTCCGGCGGCAACATCGGAATCAGCTGCGTGACCGGTACGGCGAACCCGAGGCCGGTGGCCCCGCGCAGGCCGCCGCGGTGAACGGCGACCACCTCGCCGTTGGCATTGAAGACCGGACTGCCGCTGGATCCTTCGACCGTGAACCCATCGAAGCGGATCGATTCGCTCGTTACCTGGCTGAAGATCCCGGCGCTCATCGACGTGCGCACGGTTCGCGTCTCATCGAGTGCGGCGCCCAGTCCGGCCGGGAAGCCGATGAGCGCCGCCGGCTCACCCTGTCGCGCCCGGGTCCCCGACCAATCGACGCTCTCGATGCGAGGACCACCGTAATCCCGGATCCTAATCACGGCGAGGTCGGGCTGGCCGGGGGGTGCAACGACGATGACCTCCGCCGGCTCCATGAAGCGTTCATCGGCCAGCGTCACAAACACGGAATCGGGCTCCTTTCCATCCGGGTTCACGACGTGGCGATTGGTCACGAAATAGCCTGAGGACGTGATGACAAAACCGGACCCGTCGAACAGTCGCAGACCTTGAAAGACGGTGACCAGGCCAACCGCGTGCTGGTTCGCCTGCGCCACCGCCGCCAAGTTGACCCCGCTGACCGCACGCAGCTGCGCCCCGATGTCCGACGCCTGCTCTTCCGCAGTCCTTATCGCCTGCCGCAGGCTGTCCACCAGACCCTGGGAAACCCGCTCCTGACTGGCTCGCTCCAGCTCGCCCCGCAGCCGCGAGACTTGGGCGTCGGCCTGTCGGCGGGCCGAATCGCCCGCGGCGAGCTGTCGCCTCAACGCATCCTGAGAGCGAGCTAGGGAAGCTTCCAACGCCTGCGTCCGCTGGTCCGCGGCGACCAGCGCGCCGCGCAGGCTATCGATCACCGACGCGGGTGCCGCCTGCTCGGTGGCGGCCACCAGCTCGGTCCTCAGACGTTCATACTCGGCCGAGGCCACGAACAGCACCGAGTCGGTCG
This sequence comes from Gemmatimonadota bacterium, assembly GCA_039586755.1. Lineage (GTDB taxonomy): Bacteria > Gemmatimonadota > Gemmatimonadetes > Palauibacterales > KS3-K002. Next base: position 17,776 of record JBDHJU010000045.1, read on the forward strand.
TCGCCTGCTGGGCGGCGAGTGCGTGGCGGTAGTCCTCCAGCTGCTGCCGCTGCTCTTCCAGCGCACGCGCTTGCTCTTCCAGCGCGGCGGTAGTCTGACGCTCGCGCCGCTCGGCCAGAATGTAGAGTCCGGCGACGGCGGTTACGATCACCGCCAACATGGACCAGATCAGCTGGCGTACCCGTGCTGACGTTCCCTGAGAGACCTCGCGGGCGACGCGTCGAACGAGGAGGGTCGTTAGTCCGCCCGCAGACGACAGCGTTAGCTCCTCGACGAAGAGGACGGGCCCCTCTTCGCCCAGCGCGATCTGGTCGCCTTCCTGCAACGGCTTCTCGCTCTCCAGGTACCTGCCGTTGAGGAACGTGCCGTTCACGCTGCGGGCATCGCGGATCATGGCGGCGCCGTCGGGGGCGAGCGTGATCTCGGCATGGTGGCGTGAAATCAGCTCGTCGTCGGTGCCGAGGGGGCGAACATGGCAATCGGAGCCGCGCCCAATACGGATGAAGGCTCCCGAGGCCGAGTAGCGTTTGCCACTCTTCGCCTCCTCGAAGACCAGCTTCAGTATCGCGCCGTGTGCTGCTCCAGGCCCGGCCGCCACGGGCTCGGCGGGCGGCGGCTCGCCGGGCGCGGCCCCCTCCGCCAAGGTCGACTCGAGACTACGACTGGCGGCAGCCTCCACTTTGACACGCGGCCCGGACTTGCCGAGACGGATCACCGTTCCGGGGGCGACGACCTCGGCCTGGCCGCTGACCAGACGCCGCTCGGCGACGAACGTCCCGTTGCGGCTACCCATGTCCTCGAGCCACCAGCGGCGGACGCGATAGACCAAGCGGAGGTGGACCCCCGAGACTACGTCGGTCCCTTCACCGGTTAGACTGAGCTCGAGCTCGGGATCGCGCCCGACCCGTACCTCGCCGGCCTCGAACTCGTGTAGCGAGCCGGATCGCAGGTCACGTAGGCGGAGATAAGGCATGGTGGTCGGTGATCGGTGGTCGGTGGTCGGTGGTCGGTAAGTTCGAACTCCACAATTCACATTTCGGAATTACCGACCACCGACAACTGGTTCACGCATCTTCCGGGAACGCCTCCAGCACCTCTTTCACTTTAATCATGAAGAAGTCGGCCATAGCGCCGTCGACGACGCGATGGTCGAAGCTGAGTCCGAAATACGAACGGTGCCGTATCGCGATCATATCATCGATCACCACGGGTCGCTTCTCGATCGTGCCGATACCGAGTATCGCCACCTGCGGCTGGTTGATGATCGGTGTCCCGAAGAGCGACCCGAACACTCCCGGATTCGTGATTGTGAATGTCCCGCCCTGCACATCTTCAGGATCGAGCTTGCGCGTGCGTGCTCGCTCCGCCAGGTCGAAGGCGCGTCGAGCGATTCCCAGCAGGCTCAACTCGTGGGCGCCCTTGATCACGGGCACGATGAGGCCGGCGCCTTCGTCCATCGCGACGGCCATCCCGATGTTGTAGGCGGCGTGGTAGACGATCTTCTTGCCAACGACCGAAGCGTTGAGGACGGGATACGCCTTCAGCGCGTCGACCACAGCTTTTACGATGAACGGTAGATAGGTGAGCTTGACGCCCTCGCGTTCGAAGCGCGGCTTCAGACTGGCGCGCAGCTGGGCGACGCGCTCGAAGTCGATCTCGTGGACCGAGCTCACGTGGGCGCTGATGCGGCGGCTCATCAGCATGTGCTCCATGATGCGCTGCCGCATGATGTCCATATCCTCGACCCGGTCGTTCTCCTTGATGATGACGTCCGGGATCTTGATCTGGAGGGTCTCGCCGTGGATGGGAACGTGCATTACGCCGGGCGCACCCGCCGGTAGGGCGACGGGCGCCGCGCCACGTCCCTCGATGAAGGCGAGGATGTCCTTCTTGGTGACCCTGCCGCCGATACCCGTGCCGCTTAGGGATGCGAGATCGATCCCGTGCTCGGCCGCGATACGTCGAACCAGCGGGGTCGAGCGCGTCTGCAAGCGCGCCGCGCGGCTCTCTTCGGCCGGTGCCCCGTCGCCTTTTGGCGGGGCCGCCGGCGGAGCTTCGGCGACGACGGCGGGCTCGGCGGTCCGCTGCGGAGCGGCGACCTCGGCCTCCGATACCGCGACGGCGTCAGCCGCCTCGGTCTCGATCCTGGCGATGGTGGTGCCGACCTCTACGGTCTGGCTCTCGATGGCGAGGATCTCGATCAGTATACCTGAGGTCGGGGCTGGTATGTCGGCGTCGACCTTGTCGGTAGAGATCTCGAGGATCGACTCGTCGCGCTTGACCTCGTCGCCCACATTCTTGAGCCACTTCGTGACGGTCCCCTCGGCGATCGACTCGCCCATCTGGGGCATGATGACATCAACTCTCGCCATTACACAGCCTCTCTAGTAGTCGAGCATCCAGCGTGACGCCCTTACCACATCCTCCGCCTGCACCAGGTAGTAGTCCTCGAGCGGTGGACTGAACGGCACGGGAGTGTCGGGCGCCGTGACGCGCCTCACCGGCGCGTCGAGCCACTCGAAGCAGAACTCGTTCACGCGTGCCGCGATCTCGCCGGCCATGCCACCGGTGCGGGGTGCTTCGTGGACCACCAGGCAACGGTGTGTTTTCCGGACCGACTCGGCAATCGTCTTGTCGTCCATCGGGTTGAGCGTACGCAGGTCGATCACCTCGACCTGGGCGCCGTCCGTGCCGGCGATTTCTTCTGCGGCGGCCAGCGAGGTACCGACCGTGGCGCCGAAGGTGACGATCGTCAGAGCGTCCCCCTGCCGGGCGACCCGCGCACTACCGATGGGCACCGTGTACTCTTCCGCCGGTAGCACTTGCTTGGCCCGGCGGTAGAGGAACTTGTGCTCGAAGAACAGAACGGGATCGGGGTCACGGATCGCCGCTCTGATCAGGCCTTTCGCGTCGTGGGCGGTCGCCGGCGCGACCATCTTGAGGCCCGCCACATTGAGAAAATACGGCTCCACGTTCTGAGAATGAAACGGGCCGGCCCGGCCACCGCCACCACACGGACCGCGGACGACGAGAGGGGCGCCCTCACCTGTCCGGTAGCGCAGCTTGGCGGCGAAGTTCACCAGCATGCTGAAGGCGGGGGCGATGAAGTCGATGAACTGCATCTCGACCACCGGCCTGAATCCCATATAGGCTGCGCCCACGGCAGCGCCGACCACGGCGGCCTCGCTGATCGGCGTGTCGATAACGCGAGCCGCACCGAAGTGGGCCAGGAAGCCGTCGGTGAGCTTGAAGGCACCGCCGTAGCGACCCAAGTCCTCGCCGATCAGGAACACCGACTCGTCGGCCTCCATCTCTTCCCAGAGGCCCTCTCGAATCGCCTCGATATAGGTGGTCGCCTGCTTCTCGCTCACCCGATCGCTCTCTCCGGCCTGCCGCGTTGCGACTGCCGCTATCTCCATATTCCGTGGACGGTTTGACGTGCCATAATGCGCCGGAGCTGGGCCTGATGGCAGCGGGCAAATCTAACGACGGCTCCCAGCGACTTCAAACGGTTTCGTCCCCGAACGGTTGCAGAGGAGGCCCGTGGTTAACAGCCGGGCCCTCGCGCCCCGCACCGGACCAGGTCATGTCCGGGGCGGTCTCCGAGAGGGCGACTTCTGTCTTTAGATAGCCGAGTCCGATGGGGCCGAAGCGCGGTGAGCGGACGGCAGACGTGACGGTGCCCACCTCGCCGTCCCGGCCGCTCAGCACGGCACCCGGCGCGGGCAACTCGCCCCCGCCCTCCGCCGCCTCGGACGGCTCAACCGAGCTGTAGAATTTCAGGGTCCTCAGCATGCGCTTCACCTGCCCACGGAAATGGACCCGCGCGACGATCTCCTGACCCAGGTAGCAGCCTTTGTCGAATGACACCGCCTCCCCCTCGAGCCCGGTCTCCCGGGTCAGATTCTCCTGGCTAACGTCTACTCCGTACAGCGGGATCCCCGACTCGACCCGGGCGACCTCCAGAGCCTTCGACCCCACAGCCCGGCCGCCCTGCTCACGGACGACGGGCAGCAGCCGATCGATCAGGTCGGGCAGCGATTCCTGCGCAGCGACGAGCTCGATGCCGTCACGCGCCAGGCGGTGGTTTCGAATCAGCAGCGCCGGAGTGTCCGCGAGCTCGATCTCACTGACACCCAGATGCTCGTCCGGGACCTGGACACCGAGTGCGGCGAAAGCGGTCGGTGCTTGCGGTCCGTATAGGCCGATCTGGCCCAGCGACCCGCTCGCGTCCTCGAAGCCCGCATATATCGGAGGCAGGTACTTCTGGAACGTGGCCAGCAGGTTCTCGGAGCCGGACCGAGGGAGGTCGAGAAGGAGGTCAGCGACCCTTGGCAGAACGCGCAGGTCGGTGAGCACTCTGCCCTTTCGGTTCAGCAGTAAGGCGTGGCGGCCCGTATGCCCCAGCTCGGTCACCTGATTCGAGACCAGTCCGTTCAGCATCTCGGCCCGGCGCTCGCCGGTCACGATCACGGAGCAGCGGTCGTCTCTCAGCGCCAGCGCGCAACCCTCGTGGAAGGCACGGCACTCCGCCTCCCAATCGCCCAGATCGCCGGCTCCCCCGAGGAGGCCCGTCATTTCCTTGTCCACAGAGTCCAATTTACGCCGAACGAGAATACAAAGGCGCCCCCGGCCCGAAGGCCGCAGGGCGCCTCAACCGAATTTTGGCGTTCGATAGACTTCGGCTTAGTTGCCCGCGCCGCGGACCATGCCGCCGTAGTCGATCACGAGCGCCACGCGGCGGTTCTCGATTCCGGTCACGCCGGGGCCATGGGCACCAGGGATGACCTGACGGTTAGCCGCCTCGCCGTAGCTGACCGCACGCACCTGGTCGGGCTGCATGCCGCCGGCCGTCGTCAGGTACGACTTCACCGAGTCCGCGCGGCGCTGGCCCAGACGAGTGTTGTAGGCCTCGCTGCCCGCCGGATCCGCGAATCCCTCGACCGTAACCAGAGCGTCCGCGTAGAACTCTTTGACGACCTCAGCGAAGCGATCGAGCACCGGCTTGTCGAGCTCGCGGAGGTCGGCCACGTCAAACTCGAAGTGCACCGGGACGTTGAACTTCATCATCCCCTGCGCCTTCTCCATCGTGACGTTGAAGTCGTTGCGCAGTGCCTGCAGCTCGGTCTCGAGGCTGCTGACGCGCCGCTCCAGCTGGTCGATTCGACCTGAAAGCTGATCATCGCTCGCCCGGAACTCCTCACGGACCTGAGCGAGCTGGGCGTCGAGATCCTCCTGCGATACGCCCGCTGCGCAGCCGCCCAGCCCCAGAGCGAACAAGCCGACAAAAGCGGTCAGCCGCACATGCCGATTCACCATCGCTCCTCCTTCTGGCTAAAACTCGTGACGAAGATTTGCCTTCAAAAGACCCGTCGGGGGCTGCCGTCCCCGGTCTGCCCTCGACTTGTACCTGTTACTTCTCCCGCAACCCCGCTTGAAACCAGGCCGAACACACGAATCCCAGCCGGTCCGGGACACGTACGGTGGTACAGCCTGGATTATCGGGTTAGGGCCTGGGGAACTGTAATATGTGGCCCAGGCACTAGGTTGGCAACGGCCAGGGGTGGGCCGCGGCCGGAGCCCGGATTTGACGCCCCGCCAAGCGTTTACGAGATTGGGGATATGAACGATCAACCGAGCACGCCAGCAACGACCGGTCGCATCAAGCTGACCGATATCTCCTCCCGGGCCTGGGAACATCCGGCAGACCGGGCGGCCCTCCGCAGCCTGAACGCCATCCCGGGGTTCTCCGAGGTGGTCCGCAAGATCGTCGGCCTGTTCGGCGAGCGGGGAATGCGACTGTTCTTTCAGGCGAACGCCGTTCGAGTCACTCCGAAGCAGTACACGTGGGTCTACGATATGCACGTGGGAGTGATCGATACCCTCGATCTGGGGTGGGAGCCCGAACTGTACATCTCGCAGACCCCATTCGTTAACGCCGGCGCCCTGGGCGTCGACGAACCGTTCGTGCTCATCAACAGCGCGGCGTTGGACGTCCTCGATCGCGAGGAACTGGAGACCGTTCTGGCCCACGAGGTGGGCCACATAGCCAGCGACCACGTGCTCTACCGGACCGTGTTCACGCTGCTTCTGCTCTTGGCGCAGCGGCAGCTACCCATCGCGGGTCTGGCGATTGGAGCGGTCATCCTGGCCATGGCCGAGTGGGTCCGGAAGAGCGAGCTGTCGTCTGATCGTGCAGGGCTCCTTGGCACACAGAACCCGGAAGCCAGCATGAGCGCGCTGATGAAGCTCGCCGGCGGCAGCCCTCACCACGGCCAGGACCTCGACCTCAGCGAGTTCTTGCAGCAGGCGGAAGAATACGAGGACGATGAGAGCCTGGCGGACGCGGTCTTCAAGGTGATGAACCTACTGGGCTCCACTCACCCCTTCCACGTCCTGCGGGTGGGCGAGCTACGGCGCTGGGTGCGCGAAGGCCACTACGACCGGATCCTCAGGGGCGAGTACATTCGCCGCGCCGATGAGCCGCGCGCCTACAAGGAGGATGCGAAGGAGGCGGCATCGTATTACGGCGAAGCCCTAAAGAAGGCGATCCGCAAAGTCAGTAGCGCGCTCGATGACGCTGCCAGAGGCGGACCAGTCGAGCTATAGTATTCGACAGCCGACAGCAGTCGACCGACCTTCGGCTCACTTCTCGGCTCTCGATTTCCAAACGCTCAGTACTCGGCGCCCAGCGTGGACGTCGAGCGTCGGCTGTCGAATCCAACCTATCGCGCTCCGCCGCCTTCCCCAGCAACCACGGCGGGCGCTGCTTGCTCGACGAGCTCCAGCCCGAGCGTTCTCCCCTTCTCCACCGCCGGCACACCCTCAGCGAGCCAGACGGGCGCGGGCGCATCCCGCAGGAAGTGATCGAAGAACTGCTGCATGCGCACCGCCCAGTCTTTGCGGTTCTGGTACTTCCGCAAGCCGTGCGGCTCGCCGTTATAGTTGAGGAGCCAAGCCGGCTTCTGCAAGCGCCGCAGCGCAACGAAGAACTCGATCCCCTGGTACCACGGCACCGCCCCATCTTCATCGTTATGCAACATGAGGACCGGGGTCTCCACCTTGTCGGCCCAGAACAGCGGTGAGTTCTCGATGTAACGCGGCCTCGCTTCCCATAGCGAGCCCCCGAGCCGGCTCTGGCCCCTCTCGTACTGGACCATACGGCTCCGTCCGCTGCCCCACCTGATTCCGCCGTAGGCGCTGGTCATGTTGGTCACCGGAGCACCCGCCTCCGCCGCGGCGAAGATGTGTGTCTGAGTTATGAGGTAGGCGATCTGGTAGCCACCCCAGCTGTGTCCCTGGACGCCGATGCGCTGCGGATCCACGAACCCTTCGTCCAGCACGGCGAGTACCCCTGAGACCACACAGTCGTAGGCGCTCTCGCCGGGATACCCATCCCGGTAATGCACATCGGGCACGAATACGACGTACCCGCGGCTCACGTAGAAGCTGATACTGATGCTCGAACTGCCCGGCCCCGGGCTGCGGTGGCGGTGCAGATCATCCGCCATCCGCTCGTAGAAGTACACCATCATCGGGTACTTGAGCGACGGGTCGAAGTTCTCCGGCTTGTAGAGGATGCCCTCCAGCTCCTTTCCATCAGTCGAGCGCCAACGGACGAGCTCGGCGGTACCCCAAAGGTACTCCGCACCCTGGGGATTCGCCTCGCTCATCTTGCGCATGTCGCCGAAGGAGAGATCAGTCACCCAAAGGTCGGGGAACTCCTCGAAGCTCTGTCGCGTGACCACCAGCACGTCGGCATCCTCGGCCTTGCCCGGGAAACCGAAGTAGTGGTCGGCCATGACGAGCTCCACCGGCTGGCCGTCCCCTCGGAACCGGTCTTGATAGAACCCGCTGGCCTTCGTCTCGTTGTCGAAGGCCCGGAGGATGAACGGCTCGTCCTCTGGGATCGCGTCCTCGTCCGGGTCGAGCTGCACATAGCGGAACACGAAATTCCGTTCGCGCCCGATCCCCTCGGTCACGTTTCGCGGCGCGCGCCGGCCGCTCGGATCCGTTGCCCAGATGTCATGCTTGTCATAGAGGAGGGCCCATCCGTCGCCATCCGTCCAGCCGGCACCTCCGTAGGGGCCCGGGACCATCGGGTGATCGTCCTCCTCGTTGTGGACGGGAAAGGGGACGGCCGCCGTGAGATTCACCGGTTCACCACCCTCCAAAGCAAGGGCGAACCATGCCCGCTCCTTGCCGTCCCACCACGTCACATACTCGCCTGCGGGGGATAGGTCGACACGCCACGCGTCCACCTTCGAGATAACCTTGCGGCGCTCGCCGCTCCGGACGTTCACCACGTAGACGTCGTTGTAGTAAGGTGAATCCCACGAGATGAGCTGTCGGTACGGAATGTTCGACCTGCCGATGGCGATGTCCGCATCGCCCTTCGACGCTACCTCGACGTTCGGCACGGCCGGACTGGCGAGCTGCACCACCGGCCCCCTGCCCAGATGAGCCACGGCGAGGTAGGTGCGCTGGAGCTCGTCTTGCCGATCCACTAACTGCTGCGTCTGCAGCAGGGGATCGCGCCAGTTCCAGATATCGAGCTCGACCTTCTCCCACTCGGGGATCTCGTCCTCGGGCTCCGGCTCCGGCCGCGGTGCCGTACCGAAGAAGAGGCGCCTGCCGTTATCGGAGAAGCTCAGCTCGCCGTGCTCGCTGACCCACCAGCCTTCGGGGATCCCGGCGGTCCCCTCGCTCGCCACTGCACGAGCCTCGGCCGAGCCAGCGCGCCAGTGATAGAGCGTGTACGCCGGCTGGTCCGACTCGTAGTCGTCACGATTCGATATGAAGGCCAGCTGTTCGCCGTCCTCGTCGAAGGTCAGCGCTCTGTACTCGCCCTCCCCGGTCGCGAGTGTCGTCGTTCCTTCGCCGTTAAGATCCACAACGTAGACGCCGTCGGCCGAGCCATCCTCGCTGGACACCGCGTAGGCCAGTCGTTCGCCGTTCTTCGCAAACGCGTACTGCATGACGCTCTCGAAGCGTCGCTCGGCGCCGGTCTCGAGATCGCGTAGCACCAGGGTCGTGCCGATGTCCTTTTTCTTCTCCTCCTCCTCTTGCTCCTCCTCCACGGCCTGCGGCTCGGGCTCCGCCCCCGGTTCCGGCTCCGCCGGTTGCTCCTCCGCGGACTCGGTCGTGTCGGCTTCCTCCTCGGCTTCCTCCAGCAGGTAGGCCAGCCAGGCGCCAGCCTCCTCCGGCAGCCTGAACGATTTCACCCGTTCGACCCGGGTGATCGCGCCGGAACCCAGATCGAGAACGCCGAGCGAGTC
>JBDHJU010000127.1:0-10417 GCA_039586755.1 Gemmatimonadota bacterium
ACAGGGGGAGCATCCCGCGGAACCGTGGCTCTGGCGATCCGACTGGGTTCGGCAGCACACGCGTCATCCTTACTCCCGACGAGGCGCACGTCTCCTACGGTCCGCTCCCACGGACCCGCCGCGTGCCAGCCCACAACATCGATGACGTGACACTGAAGATCGGTATGCAAGCCGGCAACCGGCCCTACTACGACATTCAGATCGTGAAACGCGACGGGAAGAAGTTTTTCGCGGGACGCTCCATTAAGGACAAGCAGGAAGCCGAGTGGCTGATGGAGCAGATAAGAGAAGCGCTGTAACTGTAGCGCCTACTCGCCGGGCAGAGTCTCCGGGATCACCTCGAACAGGTGACTGCGATGGAACTCGCCGTCCAGCCAGAGGTCAACCTCCCAGAACCCCAGCATCGAAGTCGGAGTGAGATCGAGGCTGAATACGGTGATCTGTTCCGCCGGCCCGTCGGTGATCTCGACCAGCGAGACATCGACCTCGTCACCGTTGGGATCGTACCAGACCGCCTCCGCGTCGTGCGGCGGCTCGAGGTTGTTCCAGCGCACCCAGAGGTGGACGATCTCGTCCTGGAGGAAAGTATCGGTGATTCCCACCGGCACGCCTTCGAAGACGGCGATTGCGAGCACCGACTCGGCCACGTGCACTCCGGAGAGGGGGCCGATGAGCTCACCCGACGCCCTCTCCTCATCGCAGGCAGCCAGCAGCACGGCACAGATACCGACAAACGGTAGCAGGAGTCTCCTCATCACCCCGGAAGATAAGCACGTGAGCTATTAACGCACCAGTCGCGAGGGCGTCGACGGGTAGCGGCTATCGCGGTGAGGGTGGTAGTATTATCCGGTCTTCCAGCAGCAGAGACGGGTTCGCGCGGTCTTCCACGGGCCCTTTGCGGCTTCGCCCCATAACGTGTGGTTACAATGGAGATAGAGCGTAAGCTTCTGCGACTCGGGTTTACAGAACTTCTGTTGGGTGGCGTGATCTTGCTGATTATCACCGTCACCGTCATGGCCATGGTGTTCTACGTCAATCCGGCACAGAATCTCGACATCCCGGAGGTGCAACCGGCTATACAGGTGGCGCGGGAGGCGGACTTCCCGGTCGGCTCGAGCCGAATCCGCACCTGGGGCGACGAGGCCATCCTGATCGTGCGCCTTGACTCCGTCCGCTACTTCGCATTGCAGGCGACGTCACCCGCCGACGGTTGCATCCTACGTTGGGACCCGGAATCGTCGCGAGTCCACTCGCCGTGCCGATACATGGTGTATGATCTGCGTGGAGATGTGGTAGCCGGCCTCTCGACGCAGGCACTAAAACGATTCGCCGTCTCCGTCAGAGAGGGCGTCATCTACGTTTCGGAAGGCGCAAGGTGAACGAGCTACAGAAGAAACCGAGACTGAGATGGTTGGCCGTGTTCTGGGCCGACCTGAAGGCGAGCACGGATCCCGCGTTGCTCGGCGTTGCGCGCTTCTTGGGATTACTGTACGGGCCCATCGATCGCACGGTGCCAATCGATCAAGCGGCCCGAAAGGCGTTAGGCCGACGATTGCCTGCTTTTGTCGGCTGGCGCCACGCGCTCGGCGGCATCACCTACATCCTGTTCATCGTTCTTGTGGTGACCGGGGTCCTCTTGTCGTTCTACTACCGGCCTTCGGTTCAGGAAGCGTACCCGAGCATTCAGTACGTCGTCTCCGAGGTACCGCTCGGCTGGCTGGTCCGGGATCTCCACGTATGGTCGGCCAACCTGATAGTGATCGCGATCATGGCGCACATGGCGCGCGTGTTCTTCAGCGGGACGTACAAGCCGCCACGTGAGACGAACTGGCTGGCCGGCCTGCTCTTACTGCTCGTCGTGCTCGCCTTCGGTGGTACCGGTTACCTGCTGCCCTGGGATCAATGGGCCTATTGGACGACGACCGAAGTTCTGGACACGGTCTCGCGTGTACCGGTGCTCAGGGTGTTCGCATCGGTCCTGCAGGGAGATGCGGTGGTTTCGGGTGCAACGCTCAGTCGGTTCTTCGCCTGGCACGTAATCATTCTTCCCTGGATAGCCTTCGCCCTGCTGCTGCTCCACTTCTCACTCCTGCGGAAGCATGGGACCGCGCCACCTCCGGGGGAGACGGGAGAGAAGGAAGATGGGGTCCCGTTCTTCCCGAACCACCTGTTGAAGGCATTCGTGGTCGGGGTACTGGTCCTCGCCGTGGCAATCAGCCTCGCCGCCGTGTTCCCACGACCGGTGGGCGACCCGGCGAATCCGTTTGAACTGCCATCGGAGCTGGTATCCACCTGGGTGGTGGTCGACGTCTCGCTGGCACTAATTCGCTATCTCGGTGTATGGGGATTCACACTGTTTACCCTGCTGGGAATCGCTCTCGCGCTGCTGCCGATTTTCGACCGCAAGCCCGAGCGACGACTGCGGCGCCGGCCGGTCGTACTGGCACTCGGGACACTTTTCTTCGTCGGTTTCCTGGTAGCATGGCTGGCAGGTCGCCAGCTCAGGGCATTGCCACCCGGCACTCAGCTGAGGCCTGGAGAGATGATCGAGCGCTTCGTTCCTGAGGGACAGCCGGCGGACGTATTACAGGATGAACCCGGTGCTGAAGCCGAAGGCGGAGAGGAGGAACAGCCGTGAGAGTCGGCAAGTGGATTTTGGCGAGCGGCATCATCCTGGCCGCTGTGATGGCCGGCGCCCCGGCGCTCGCGCAGCAGCGCGATTTCACCATCGATCCGGACTATAGTTGCGTCGTCTGTCACACAGAGAAACGCCGGGCTTTCCTCCTCGGTACCCACTCTGAGCGAGGCATTCGCTGTCACGACTGCCATGGTGGCAATCCGCGGGCTTTCGAGCAGGCGACCGCGCACGCCGGTACCGATTACATCGGGACCCCCGACAAGCTGGAAACTGTCAGCTTGTGTGCATCGTGTCACTCCGACCCCGACCAGATGCGACAGTACGGTCTGCCGGTGGGCCAGCTGGCCGAGTACCGCACCAGTCGACACGGGCACCTGCTGCTCGAAGGAGGCGATCGCAACGCGCCTACCTGCACGGACTGCCACGACGCGCACACGATCCTGCCGCCCAACGACGCCCGCAGCAACGTCTATCCGACGAACATCGCCGCAACCTGCGAGGACTGTCACGAAGATGCAGCGTTGATGGGGGGATACGGACTGGAGACGGGTCAGATCGAGACCCACCGCCTCAGCGCCCACGGCGTGGCACTCTACGAGGAAAACAACTTCGCGGCACCGACCTGCGTAAGCTGCCACGGTTCACACGCCGCCTTGCCGCCCGCAGTCTCGCAGATCGCCGACGTCTGCGGGCAGTGCCATGTCCAGGTGCGCCGGGCCTTCTACTCGGGCCCCCATGGCGAAGCGGCCCGGTCAGGCAAAATCCCCGGCTGCACAGCCTGCCACTCCAATCACGGGACGGAGCGGGTTGCGCCCGACCGGATCGCGGCGACGTGTACCGAGTGCCACGAGGCGGAGAGCCCCGCTGCGCTGGTCGGCGTGGAGCTCGAGGAGCAGGCAACGCGTGCCAGCCAGGACCTGCACAGCTCGGAAGAGGCGATTGAGGAGCTGGTGCGGACCGGCCGCAGGACAGCAGACGTCATGCTACGTCACCAAACGGCTCTGACCGTCTACCTGCAAATCTCACAAGTCCAGCACAGCCTCGACCTGGAGGTGCTGGAAGATCTGAGCCGGCAGGTCGGCTCGATAGCGACTGACATCCGCGCCGCTGAGGAGGTTGCCGCAGAACACCGCTGGGAGCACGGGCTCACCCTGATCCCGGTCTGGTTCCTGGCGCTTTCCGCGCTCGTACTCGCATGGTTCAAGTTGTACTGGATCGCTTCTCGCGCCCGATCAAGATCGCCATACAGGTGGGGATCCTGCTGGTGATCCTGATGGCCGTTGGCACGGTAGGCTTCATTGAGTACAGCGGCCAGCCGAGCTTCTGTACGAACTGCCATCTCATGCAGCCTTACTACGATTCCTGGGCGACTTCTTCGCATAACACCGTCAAGTGCATCCAGTGCCACTACGCGCCCGGAATCAAAGCCGAAGCGATGGGCAAGCTCCAGGCAGCCAACCAGGTCGTCAAATACGTCACCGGTGCGTACGGCGTGAAACCGTGGGCGGAGATCGAGGACGCCGCCTGTCTCCGCTCGGGCTGTCACACGGAGCGCGGGCTGGAGGGAGTCGTCAACTACGAGGGTGTGCGCTTCGATCATACCCATCACCTGGGCGAGCAGCGCCGCGGTAAACGACTGCGCTGCACCAGCTGCCACTCACAGATCGTTCAGGGGAGCCCGCTGGAGCTCGAGGGCTACGAGATCGGTGCGGCGCATCTCAGAGTCACCGCCGTCACCTGCTTCATCTGCCACTTCAAGGATCGGCCAGCGGGCGAGCCGATCGCCGGTTGCACCGGCTGCCACGATTCACCACCGCGCTTCCGCTCGGCAGCCGGCTTCGTTGTCGACCACCCCGCATACGTCGAGAACATGATCTCGTGCGTCGGCTGTCACGAGACGGTCACCAGCGGCACGGGCGAAGCGGGCCAGCGCCGCTGCTTCAACTGTCACAACGAGCCCGAGCGGATCCAACAGTTCGAGAACACAACTCTCGTACACCGCGTCCACATCGCCGAGCACAATGTCGAATGCACACAGTGCCACACGCCGATACTTCACCGCGTCGTTTCGCTCGCTGACGCGTTCGAGCTCGACTGCAACTCTTGCCACCAAGGCGCCCACGACGCGCAACGGCTCATGTACTCCGGCATGGGCGGCCACGGCACCGAGAACACCCCCAGCACCATGTTCCTCGCCAGGGTCTCCTGCCAAAGCTGCCATGGGCTGCCAACAGAGATCGAGGGACACGCTCAGGTTAAACAGGCCGGAGAGGCGACCTGTATGTCGTGTCACGGGATCCGCTATGCCAACATCCTCCCGTCCTGGCAGCGCGAGGTCGAACGACGAACGAACGAGGTGGCCGCTGTCCTGAGCGCGGCACGCAGCACACTGGGCGGGGTGCCCGTCCGCAATCGCGCTACCGCCGACAGTCTGCTCGCGCTTGCGGAGGACAACGTCAGCTTCGTCGAGACCGGAAAGGGCGCTCACAACATCGCCTACGCCGACCAGCTGCTGCGCGCCGCCCTCCAACTCGTTCAGCAGGCCGCGGATGACGCGTCGCTTCCCTACACCGTTCCCAATCTCGAACTGGGCCCGACGCTGGGCGGCAACGTCTGCTTGCAGTGCCACCTCGATATCGGAGAACAGGCCGGCCGCTTTGCCGGGCGGCGGTTCGACCATACACCACACGTGCAGCGCGCCGACCTCGCCTGCACAGAGTGCCACACCCCGCTCGACGAGCATGGCGGCATCACCCTGACCGATCGATCGAGCTGCGACAATTGCCATCACCGGGCCATCGACACGCTGAACTGCGCCACTTGCCACACGGGGCCCGGCGGCGCACCCACGCAGACCATTACAACCGAGATCGGCGACTTTACACACTCCGTTCATCGCGCCCGCGGCTTCGAGTGTTCCCAGTGTCACGCCGCGCCCAGCATGCGCGTCGCAGGCCTCAGTTGCGAGAACTGCCACACGTTCCACCATCAGCCGCAGCGCAGCTGCCTCAGCTGCCACAAGGAAAACGTGTTGCAGATCCATCCGGCGGCCGCACACAGTGGGTGCAGCTTGTGTCACGGAGATAACGCCGCCTTCATCACCGAGTGGACACGGCAGGTCTGCACCGTTTGCCACGCCGACAAGCTCGAACACAACGCACCGGCTGACTGCCACCTCTGCCACACGATGCCCGAGCCGGGCGGCGGCTAGCCCGTCGCCGCAGCAGTAGGAGGAGCGCCCAGCGCACTCGTGACTGGCGCGCGCGAACGATTTTTGTTATTACGACGTGGGCGTGACATTAGCATCGCCGGGTGGGGAGACCCGGTTCTGCTGTCGCCCCATGGCTTGCCCCAGCCATCATGGTCAGCCAACCGGCTTTGCCCATGGTCAGATTACCTGAGTTTCGCAGCCACAAGCTGCCGCAACAGGTCCCGCGACTCGCTGTGGTCTTTGCACTGGCCGCGGTGGCGCTCATCGCGGCCCGCTACTTTCTGATCCCCGACACCTTCGGCGAGACCGGACACTACCGGGCGGCAGCGGTCGATTCGATCGTCGCCCACCCGAAGAAGTTCGCCGGCCAGCAGGAGTGCGCGTTGTGCCATGGACCGATCATGGATGAGCGTCTGGCGGGCAACCATCGCGGCCTGGCCTGCGAGGGCTGTCACGGTCCGTCGGCGGGGCACGTGGCGAACCCGGTGGAGGTCAAGCCGGTGATTCCGAGCGAACGTGACCACTGCCCGCGGTGTCATGCCTACAACCCGAGCCGGCCGACCGGGTTCGCGCAGATCGATCCAGTGGCACACAACCCCCTCATGCCCTGCGTGACCTGCCACAACCCTCACGCGCCCGAGCCGCCCATGGTACCCGGCTCCTGCAGCGCCTGTCATGGCCAGATCGCCAACCAGAAGGCGGTCTCGCATCACGCGTCGCTGGAATGCGTGACCTGTCACACTGCACCGGAAGAGCACAAGACCTCACCGCGTGCGGTTCGTCCCGGCAAACCGATGGAGCGCGCTTTCTGCGGCGGATGCCATGCCGAGGATGCGGAGAGTCCGCGCAACGTCCCACGAATCGGGCTGCGTACGCACTATCCGCAGTACTTGTGCTGGCAGTGCCACTATCCCCATTACCCGGAGGCTTCATGATGCCGACGGACGTCCCGAACACCGCCGGACCCTCAGCGGCAGAAGAATCCAAACGGGTCGACCGACGCGAGTTCTTGAAGAAGTGCGGCCTCGCCGCGCCAATTCTCCTCGGGGTGGTGCGAGTGCCCATGCTCGAGGCACAGGATTCGTATGATCCCAGTGAACACCTCTACGGTATGGGTATCGACGTCGACAAATGCATCGGCTGCGGACAGTGCGTAGCCGCATGCAAGACCGAGAACGACGTCCCTTTGGATTCGCACCACTTCAACACCTGGATCGAACGCTACTTTATCAGGACCGATGAGGAGGTCGAAGTCGATAGTCCCAACGGAGGCCTGGACGGATTCCCGCCCAAGGCGTTCGAGGGGGCTGATATTCGCAGGACCTTCTTCGTTCCCAAGCTGTGCAATCATTGCGCGGAGGCCCCTTGCGTTCAGGTCTGCCCGGTAGGCGCGACATTTACTACCGAGGATGGAGCCGTGCTGGTGGATGATGAATACTGCATCGGGTGCCGCTACTGCATACAGGCGTGCCCTTACGGTGCCCGCTGGCTCCACCCCGAGACGCACGTCGCCGCCAAGTGCACTTTCTGCTATCACCGCCTGGTCGACGGGTTGGTGCCGGCATGCGTAGAGGTCTGCCCGACTGGAGCGCGGCTGTTTGGCGAACTGGAGGGCAGAGCCACGCCTCTAGCGCGGTTCATGCGCTTTAACGATCTGCAGGTTCTGAAGCCGCACCTCAACACGAGGCCGAAGGTCTATTACGCCAACCTAGACGGCGAGGTGAGGTAGCCCATGCAGGGTTTCATCTACCCAAACGAGTTCGAGCTCCACTGGGGAATACTCGTGGTGGTCTACCCGTACGTTACGGGTCTGGTGGCGGGCGCGTTCATCCTCGCCTCGCTGGAGCGGGTCTTCAACGTCAAGGAAGTCCAGCCCACCTATCGATTGGCGCTGCTGACGGCGCTGGCCTTCCTACTGGTTGCACCGCTCCCGCTGCTGGCCCATCTGGGTCACCCGTTACGCTCGTACGAGATCTTTCTGACGCCGAACCGACAGTCGGCGATGGCGATGTTCGGCTTCGTCTACGCCTGGTACCTGATGGTGGTACTGCTGCTGGAAATCTGGTTCGACTACCGTAAGGACCTGGTCCTCTGGTATCAGAGCGAGAAAGGCTGGAGAAGATACTTATACTATGCCCTCACCTTAGGGGCTACCGACCTCTCGGAAAAGTCGCTGAGATTCGATGACAAGGTGGGCCGCTGGATAACGATCATCGGAATCCCTTCTGCCTTCCTGCTGCACGGCTACGTTGGATTCATCTTCGGTTCGGTCAAGGCGAACCCCTGGTGGAGCAGCGTGTTGATGCCGGTCGTCTTCCTGTTCTCGGCGATAGTCTCGGGTATCGCGCTCGTCTTGATCATCTACATGATCTCGAGCATGGTCCGCTGGAAGCCGGTGGACATGCGGTGTGCCGACAAGCTGGCAGCCTTCCTGTTCTACGCCATGGCGGTCGACGTCTCGTTGGAGATGCTCGACTTCATTCACCGACTCTACGAATCGGAAGAATCAATAGGAATACTCACGCAGTTGATCGAGAGCCGTCTCTTCACCAGCCTCATCGTGTTGCAGTTGGTACTGGGAACTCTCGTACCGCTCCTGGTTCTCGGATTGACCTCGCCGGCATTGAGCAAAGAGAGCGTACTGAAGGTTCCCGACGAACTGAAGCGCCTCATCTATCTCGGGGCGGCGATTCTGGTGCAGATCGGGATCTTCAGTATTCGCTACAACGTGGTGATCGGCGGGCAGCTCTTCTCCAAGAGCCTGCGCGGCCTGACGGTGTACAAGGCCGAGCTACTGGGCATCGAGGGCCTGCTCATGGCCGGCGCCCTCCTCATCCTGCCATTCATCATTCTCTGGGTTCTGGTCAAGGTGCTCCCACCTTGGACGGATGCGGAGGCACAACTGCCCGCGAGCGGCGAGGGCGGCGCCGGTCAACCGACGGGCGCACTGCCGTAGCCTCAACGCGCCGGCGCCAGCGCGCCGGCGCGTTTCGGTTTCTCCTCTAAACTGTCGGGTCCGCGGTGTAACCGAGGTACGTCAGGACAAAAATGTAAACGATGGCCGCGACGACGATCCAGGTGAACAAGCGGCTCGGCTCGCCGCGCGTCGATCGTTTCTCTAGGAAAGGCACCAACAACAGCAGCAGCCCGGCCAGGGTGAAACCGATGATGCCTACGACCTCCCCTTCGAACCAGAGGATGTGAGCCGGCAGGTACTTCAGCGTCTGGAACATGAACATGAAGTACCATTCCGGCTTGATGCCGATCGGGGCGGGCGCGAACGGATCGGCCTTCTCGCCGAGATGGGCTGGGAAGTAGGCGGCCAGAGCCGCCAGAATCGCCAGCGCGATCAGCCAGCCGACCAGATCACGAAGCAGGAAATTCGGGAAGAAGCGCATGCTGCGCTTCGCGCCGCCCTCTCGCTCGACGTCTGGCGGCACGCTCATCCCATGCTTCTGGACCATGAAGAGGTGCAGGCCAAGGAGGAACGTGGCCACCATGGGCAGGACGGCTACGTGAATCGCGTAGAAGCGGGTTAATGTTGCCCCGCTGACGTCGCTTCCGCCGCGGAGCACGGTGGCCATGAATCCACCGACCAACGGCACCGCTTCCATGATCTGCGTGCCGACCCGAGTGGCAAAGTAGGCCAGCTCGTTCCACGGCAGCAGGTAGCCCGTGAAGCCGAAACCCATTGCGAGCCCCAGAAGCACGACGCCGGAGATCCAGGTCACCTCGCGCGGCCTACGATAGGCCCTGAGAAACGCCACGCTGAACATGTGGAGGAAGGCGGTGAAGATCATCAGGTTCGCCGACCAGGCGTGGATCGAGCGGATAAGCCAACCGAACTCCACCTCCGCCATCAAGAACTGCACCGACTCGAAGGCATCTTCTGCACTGGGACGGTAGTAGAATAAGAGGAGTATGCCGGTGACGACCTGAACGAGGAAGAGGAAGAGCGTCATCCCGCCCAGATAGTACCAGACCGTATGGCGGTGAACCGGGACCTCTTTCTTCTCCGCTATGCTGCCGATCGCGCGGAGGCCCAACCGGTCATCAAGCCACTCCCAAACGCTGCCCATCCGCTGTTTGAAGGTCGTCATACTCAGGCGCCCCTGCTGACAACTATTTCGTCACCGCGCACGTTGACATCGAACTCGTCGAGTGGGCGGGGTGGCGGGCCCTCGATGTTCCGTCCGTTGAGGTCGAAATGGCCGTTGTGGCACGCACACCAGATGTGGTGGACGTCGTCGCGATACTGGACGATGCAGCCGAGGTGACTGCAGGCCGCCGAGAACGCACGCAACTCGCCACCGGGAGTGCGAACGAGGATGCCCGCCTGATTGCCGAACTTGAAGATCTGAGCCGAGTTCGGCGCTACATCCTCCGGCCTGATCGAAAGCGTCACAGAGGCCGCAGCGGACTCGCCGGCCGCCGGCGGTATCAGGTACCGGCCGACGGGATAAAGTACCGCGAGCACAAGTCCCCCGAAGCTCGTCCCTAAGAGCCAGTTGATGAAGCCGCGCCGGCTCGTTCCCGAGCCCGGTCCCCGCTCTACCATCGCAATCCTC
>JBDHJU010000046.1:0-44364 GCA_039586755.1 Gemmatimonadota bacterium
CGCATCTGCTCCAGCACCTCGGGCGACACGCTGGGGTGCATGTAGATCGCCATCGGGTCGCCCGGCGCGGCCTGCAGGATGATGAAGACCAGCGTCAGAATCCCCAGTACCAGCGGGATCGCTTGCAACAGGCGGCGAACGATGTAGGCGTTCATCGCAGGCACCCGGCGAGTGAAGTGCTCCGTGCCTCGCGCTCTAGCGGCGATCGGCGGGCGCGATCCACCAGTCCTTCACGCTGATGAAGTCACCGCGGATGTCCATCTCCACACCCCGTACCCGCTCGCGCACCGCGTTCGCCCGTACGTCGTAGTAGAGGAAAGTGTACGGCTGCTCCCACTGCAGGATCTCCTGATACTCGTGCCAGAGGGGCAGGGCCCGGGAGCGGTCCTCCGTGATCGCCACCCGGTCGAGGATCTCGTCGACCCGTGGGTTACAGTAGGAAGCCCATTGAAACTGGCCGTCGAGTTGCGAGCAGGCGAAAAGTATTCGGTCGTCCAGGTTGAACTCGGCGCTCCAGCCGAGTACGGAGGCGTCGAAGCGTCGCCCGGGGTCCATTATATCGGCGCCCAGGCTTTGGGCCTCTTGGAGTCGTACGCTCACGTCCACTCCTACCTGCGCCAGGTCCGCCTGCACGAGTGTCAGGATCTGTTCCCGGGTCGGGCTGCCAACGTTCGTAACCAGCTCGAACGAGGCCTTGTTCACGTCGTTCTCTCGTACCCCGTCGCCGTCCTCGTCCACCCAGCCGGCGAGCTCGAGCAGCATACGGGCGCTGTCCGGGCTGTACTTTAGCGGCTCCAGCTCGGCGTGGTGCGCCCAGTGGAAGGGTGGCACCGGTCCTTTCGCCACACGGCCGAGCCCCTGGCGCGCCACATCGACGATCCGCTGCCGGTCGATGGCCAGCGTCAGAGCGCGGCGTACAGCCGGATCTTGGAAGAACGTGCGCCGCCCGTTCCAGACTACGAACGCGTAGTTGCGGTTCTCGTATGTGATTACCCGGGTCTCGGGACGCGCCTCGATCTCCGCGACCCGGTCCGGCGCCACTACTAGGTACAGATCGACCTCACCCGCCAGAAACTCGGCCAGTCGCGTCGTCGATTCCGGTATGTACCGATAAACAAGCCGGTCCAGATACGGACGGCCGCCCAGCGATTCGGCGAAGTCTTGGTTCGCTTCGAAGACCCAGCGGTCCCCGGTCCGGTGTTCCACGAAACGGAACGGCCCGTTGCCGACGGGACTTTCCGTTCCGAACGGGTGGTGCCCGAGCTGCGCCGGCGCGACGTCGCCCAAAAGATGCTCCGGCATCGGCGAGATGCGGCGCCAGGGGTCCATGTACCCTGGGTAGCGCCTCAAGTACAATGCTACGGTGAAGGAGTCCTGTACCACGGCGCTGTCGTACAGCTGAAGCAACGACGCGTACCGATAAGACGTGCGTGGATCTTTGATGCGATCGAACGTGAACTTCACGTCGTAGGCGCTGGTCGGCACTCCGTCGTGCCACTTCACGTCGTCACGAAGGCTGAAAGTGAGAACCAGGCCACCGCTTCGCGTGGTCACCGTGTCCCAGCTTTCGGCCAGGTAGGGTGTCGGCGCCAGGTTCTCGTCGTAACGGATCAACGGCGTAAACAGGACGAAGCCCTGAAAATCCTGCGAAGTCTCGTCCGTGCTCGCGAAGTGGTTCATCGAGTTGATCTCGTTGAGCGCGGCGACCACCACGGTGCCGCCGTAACGCAGCGAGTCGGGTACGGCGGCCGAATCAGCGGCCCGCTCACCTTCACCACAGCCGGCGAGCAGCGCTGCGACGGCCGCGCCTACAACAAGGTTTCTCCCCATACCCTCAACTGCCCCTTTCGCTTACGTGCTAGCGTCGCTCCGGTGGAATCCACCAGTCCGCTATCGTTACCAGCGTGCCCCGAGCGTCCATCTCGACGCCGCGGACCCGGTCCGAGACGCTCGCCAGTTCGTCCAGCCACATGAGGAAGGTGAAGGGCTGGGCCTGCTGCAATGCGAGCGAGAACTCGGACCAGAGACGCCTCGCGGCCTCGGCGTCGGTCGTGCCCGTTGCAGTCTCGATCAGGCGGTCCACATCCGGGTCTCTGAGACCGCTGCGGTTGTAGCTTCCGGGTCGGTCCGCCTGCGAGGAGTGAAAGAGAGCTGCCGGGTCGACGCGGAAGTTGTCCAGCACCCAACTCTGGACCACGGCGTCGAACTCACGGCCGCGATGACGGGCCAATAACGTCTGCCACTCCAGCGTCCGCACGTCCACGTCGACGCCGATGCTGGCCAGCCGCGCCTGAGCGACTTGGGCGATATCGATTCGAACTGGGTTCTCGTGGTTCGTCATCAGCGTGAAGCGCAACGGTGTGCCCGCAACATCTTCGCGCACGCCGTCGCCGTCGCGATCTATCCAACCGGCTGCGGCGAGGCTATCGCCGGCGGCCGCCAGGTCGAAGGCCAACGGTTCGATCGGTGTGAACATCGGGTGCCACGGCGCGATCGTCCCCGTCGCCAGGTGCCCGTAGCCGTACATCAGAACGTCGATCAGCTGTTCCCGGTCGAGAGCCATCGTCAGTGCGCGCCTCACACGTGGGTCCTGCAGTACCGGGCGCCGCACGTTCCAGCCGATGTAGTAGTACTCGCGGAACGGGTAGCTGAGCAGGCGCACGTCCGGTGTGCCCTCGACCTGTTCGGCCTGGTGTGGAAACAGGGAACCGTTGACATCTATCCGACCGGTCAGCGCCTCCGAGAGCAGCGTCGCCGGCTCGCCGACGAAGCGGAAGATCACTCTGTCCAGGAACGGCGGGCCACCCAGCGACTCCGGAAAATCGGGAACTCGGTCAAGCGTCAGGCTCTCACCGGCTTCCCATTCCACAAACTGGAAAGGACCGCTGCCCACGGGCCGACGGTTGAACGGCGCGCGGACCATCTCCGCCGGCGGCGTGTCCTCTAGCAGGTGTTTGGGGGCCGGTGCCCACCAGAATCCGTCGAGTGGTCGCGCGTGAGGTCGCGTGAAGCTGAATCGAATCGTGAACGAGTCGATCACCTCTGCCGACTCGACTAGCTCGAGATAGGCCGACGAGAGCACAGACGCCGTCTGTGGATCTTTGGCGCGTTGGAAGGTGAACTCGACATCGTGCGCGGTCACCGGTACGCCATCGTGCCAGCGCACATCGCGGTTCAGGTGGAAGGTGACCCCGCCCGGTTGCAGGTCCCAGCCCTCGGCCAGGTAGGGCCGCGGCTCGAACGACTCGTCGTACTGCACCAACGGGGTGAACAGCATGTAGTAGATCACCTCGTTGGTGTTCTGGTCGGTGTTCACCAGGGGATTGAATCGACCCATGTCGGCGTTGAAAGCGACGATCGCGGTCCCGCCTACCTTGGCATCGCTAGAGGCGACTTCGGCGCCGGGCCGCTCACCGCCGCAGCCGAGGGACAACGCCAGCAGGCCGCCGAGTATCGCAGCGCGCGCGCCTAGAGACGCCATGTCCACTCCGGGTCGCTGAAACGGCGGCTGTGATGCATCATCCGACCTTTTTCCTTCTCATCGATCACCGATTCGATTAAATGGATGCCGAGCAGCCGCTCGAACCCGCTGGCCAGACAGTCGATGAGCTCGGCCCAGGTAGGGAGATGATCCAGTATCTCGTCCAGAGCAGCCGGCGACGCCGAGGCGTCATCCTTCCACGCCACCTTTAGCAGTTCGACGGTGGGCGACTGATCGCCGGTCAGCAGCAACGAGCCGTGCTGGAGCAGGATGCCTCGCTCTCGGTACTGCGCGCTGCCCACGAGCTTGCGCATGCCCGAGACGATGGCACCGCCGTCCAGCTTCTCGAAACAGGGGACCGTCGAGGGCCGGAGTCCCAACCCGGGGTCCTCGACTATGTCGGTGGGTGCGCCGAGCAGCCGCAGCCCGGCCAGCAGGGCCCGGTGGACCAGGTCGTAGGTTCGCCGGGGTCCGCCCAACTGCCGGTCGCCGACGATGACGGAATAGGTGACCTCGTGATGGTGATAGACGGCGCGACCGCCGGTGGGACGTCGCACGAAATCGATGTTGCGCCGCTTCGCCTCTTCGATGTCGTAGTAGTCTTTGGCCGGCTGGTTTCGTCCCAGTGATATGCAGGGCGGCCACCAGCGATAGAAACGCAGCGCCGGTGCCCCACCCTCGCGCACCGCCTCCATCAGCGCCACGTCCGTCGCCATGTTGCGCGCGCCGTTGTCAGCCGGAGTCTCGATCAGACGCCAAACCGTGGCCGACGACCCCGAGGCTTCGATGTCCTCCGGCCGCGCCGCGGCTCGTGCTGGCGGTTTGTGTTGGTTCACGATACGGCTCGGCTCCTTTTAAGGGCCAGGCCAGGTGTCGTGCCGTGGGGGAGTATCAGCCGGACGAAGCGGCCCTTCAGTCGGCCTGAAAGCGCACGTCAGGTTGCCGATTGGCCCGAGCTTCGTCGAGCCGCCTGACTGGCGTCGTGTAGGGTGCGCCTTGCACGAACTCCGGATCCTTCGCCGCCTCCTCGGCTATCTGCAACATAGCATCGCAGAAGCGGTCTAGCTCCTGTTTCGTCTCCGTCTCGGTCGGCTCGCACATGATCGCTTCAGCGACGATGAGCGGGAAGTACACGGTGGGCGCGTGGATACCGAAATCGAGCAGTCGTTTGGCGACGTCCAGGGTCCGGATGCCGTGCTGCTTGAGGAAAGCGCCCGAGAACACCGATTCATGGAGCCCGCGCCCGTATGGCAACTCGTATGTGTCGCCCAGCCGCGCCGACACGTACGCGTTGTTTAGCACCGCGGCCTTCGCGGTCTCGGCGATCCCACCCTCGCCCAGCATCCGCATGTACGTGTAAGCGCGAACCAGCACGCCGAAGTTGCCCCAGAATCCGTGGACTTTGCCGATGCTCGTCGGTCGCTCCCAATCGAGCGCGTAGCTACCGTCCTCGTTCTGCATCAGGATCGGCAGCGGCAGGAACGGGGCGAGGTGCTCTTTCACCGCGACGGGCCCCGCGCCCGGGCCGCCTCCGCCGTGCGGAGTCGAGAACGTCTTGTGCAGGTTGATGTGGACTATGTCGTAGCCCAGGTCGCCGGGCCGCGTGATTCCCATCAGCGCGTTCAGGTTCGCGCCGTCCATGTAGAGCAGGCCACCCGCGTCGTGGACCAGCTTCGCGATCGTTTCGATCTCCGACTCGAATTTGCCCAGTGTGTTGGGGTTCGTGAGCATCACGCCGGCGACATCGTCGCCCAGCGCCGCCTCCAGCGCCGCCGGGTCCATCCGGCCCTCGGCGTTCGACTCGAGGGTCACCGCCTCGTAGCCCGCCATGATCACCGTTGCCGGGTTCGTGCCGTGGGCACTGTCCGGGATGATGATCTTCTTGCGCGGGTTGCCCTGTGCCGTGTGGTAGGCCCGGAACAGAAGGGCGCCCACGAATTCGCCCTGGGCGCCCGCGGCGGGCTGCAGGCTGATCGCCTCCATCCCGGAGACCTCTTTGAGCATCTCGCCGAGCTCCCACATGAGCTTCAGCGCGCCCTGGACCGCCGAGACCGGCTGGAACGGGTGAAGATCCACGAGTCCGGGCAACCGGGCCGTCAGCTCGTTGACCTTCGGGTTGTACTTCATCGTGCACGAGCCCAGGGGGTAGAAGCCCCGGTCGACGTGATGGTTCTTGAGCGAGATGTCTGTGAAATGCCGGACGACGTCATGCTCCGGGACCTCGGGGAGCGCTGGCGGCGTCTTTCTCAACGCCGAAGCGGGCAACAATTCGTCGAGCGGTCGCGTCGGGACATCGGCGTCCGGCACGGCGGTGCCGCGGCGGCCGGGCTGGGATAGCTCGAAGATGAGAGCCGAGGTCTTATCGCGTGGGTCTTTATCGGTCATTGTGTGTCCAGTTGTCGGTAGTCGGTAGCCCGTGGCCGGTAGCCGGTAGCCAGTGGTCGGTGCATGCTTTCGTCCCGATTCCACCGGCCACCGGTAACTGGTCACCGTCTACTATTTAGAAGTCATAACTCTGCCCGGGTTCCAGAACGGCCACACTCGCCCGTGAGCCAATCTGTTTCGCAAAGGCGACGGGGTCCTGCTTGATCACATCGAACGTGTTGTAGTGCATCGGGATGACTGTCTTGGGCTCGATCATCTCCACGGCCCGCACCGCGTCTTCCGGCCCCATCGTGAAGTTATCCCCGATAGGCAGACAGGCGACGTCTACTTTGCCCTTCAGCAGCTCCATGTCTGTGATGAGCGCCGTGTCGCCGGCGTGGTAGACGGTGCAGCCGTCCAGCGTGATGAGGAATCCGCCGGGCACGGTGGTGTAGCAGCCCGACTCGTCGCCTTCCACGGCGCCGCCGTGCAGGGCCGGCGTCATCTTTATATAGCCCACCGGGAAGTTATAGCCGCCGCCGATGTGCAACGGGTGCGCGTTCTCGATCCCCTTCACCTGCTGGGTGAATGCCACGATCTCGAAGGTCGAGATGACCTGGGCGCCGGTGTTCTTCGCTATCTCGAAACCGTCGCCGATGTGATCGCTGTGTCCGTGGGTGAAAAGCACGTACTCGCACTTTCCCACAGCGTCCGGTCCGATATCGGCCAACGGGTTGCCCGAGAGAAAGGGGTCGATCAGGATGACCGTCCCGTCGTTGGCCACGAGCGTGAAGCACGAATGACCGTGAAATGTCAGCTTCGGCATGTTACTCCTCCTTCAATACATCAAGCAGTAGCTCCACGTCGTCCTTCGATCGTTTCTCGGTGAATGCGACCAGTAGGCCGTCATCTACATCGATGTGGGGGAACCGGGAGAGCGCCACACCGGCCAGCACGCCGCGCTCGGCGGCGCGCCGGACCAAGTCACGGGCCGGACCTTTGGTCTTGAGGGCGAACTCGCGGAAGAACGGCGAATCCGGGAACATGGGCTCGAGGCCGGTCTCTGCGACGATACGGTCGTAGGCGTAGTGCGCCATCCGGGTGCTGGCCTCCGCGACCCGGCGCAGCCCGTCGCGGCCGACCGTCGAGAGATAGATCGTCGCCGCCAGCGCGCAGAGCCCCTGGTTCGTGCAGATGTTGCTCGTCGCCTTCTCGCGCCTGATGTGTTGTTCCCGCGTCTGCAGCGTGAGCACGAAGCCCCGCTTGCCCTCCAGGTCCTCGGTCACGCCGACGATACGGCCGGGCATCTGACGGATGTGCTTCTGCCGGGCGGCGAAGAGGCCGAGCACCGGCCCCCCGTAGCTCAGCGGGATCCCCAGCGGTTGGCCTTCCGCCACGGCGATGTCGGCGCCGGCTTCGCCCGGGCTCTTGAGGATCGCCAGCGATATCGGGTCGACCACCGCGACGAGCAGGGCCCCGGCGTCGTGGGCGATCCCGGCCGCCGCCTCGAAGTCCTCTATGAGACCGTAGAAGTTCGGGCTCTGAACGATGACCGCCGCGGTCTCCTCGTCCACCAGCTTCTTAAGCGCGTCGAGGTCGGTCAGGCCGGACCCCGTCCGCGGTGCGATCTCCACCGGCATCTGCAGCCCGAGGTTGTACGTATCGAGCACCTGTCTGTAGTGCGGGTTAGCCGTGATCGAGAGGACGATCTTGTCGCGCTTCCTTTGGATCGATCGAGCCATCATCGCGGCTTCGGCCATCGCCGAGGCGCCGTCGTACATCGACGCGTTGGCGACGTCGAGGCCCGTCAACTCGCAGACCATGCTCTGAAACTCGTAGATCGACTGCAGCGTCCCCTGGCTCACTTCCGCCTGATAAGGCGTATACGCCGTGTAGAACTCGCTACGCCGGATCAGATGATCGACGACCGCCGGCGAGTGGTGGTCGTAGTAACCTGCGCCGGCGAAGCAGATGAGCTGTCGGTTGGCCGCCGCAAGCTCCTGCAGGATCCGCACAGCCTCCCATTCCGAGACTGCCGGTGGTATGTCGAGTTGGTCCTTGAGGCGCAGCTTTTCCGGTATGTCGGCGAACAGCTCCTCTTCCGAGGATACGCCGATGACGCGAAGCATCTCCTGGCGATCCGCTTCCGAATGCGGGACAAAGCTCATGATTTGGTCGCTATCTCCGTGGTGATATTGCAACTACCTGGCCGCGTTAGGCCGAAATCAGTGCCTTATAGTTGTCCGGCGACAGTAGGCCGTCCAACTCCGTCGTGTCGTTGACTCGCAGGCGGACCATCCAGCCGTCACCGTAAGGGTCGCGGTTGACCAGAGCCGGATCGTTGCCCAGCGCCTCGTTCACCGCCACGACGTCGCCGCCCGCCGGCGTGTAGAGCTCGGACACGGCTTTGACCGCCTCGATCGTGCCAAACGCTTCCATCTTGGCGAACGAGCTCCCCACCTCGGGGAGCTCGACGAACACGACATCGCTCAGCTCGCCCTGGGCATAGTCCGTGATACCGACGACGATCTCGTCGTCGCCGACCTTCATGACGTACTCATGCTCCTCGGTGTAGAGCAGGTTATCAGGGACCTTTGACTCAGCCATGACTCCTCCGCATGTAAGAATACCTGGTCGGGCCTCTCCATAGTCGGAGTCCCACAATATTTGGCCGGTCACGGTCGCGTCAAGGCACGTTGGGAGAATCGGCGGCCGAGCGGCGTTCGGCGCGCGATCCAGCGGCGCAACGTTCCAAAATCCTTGCAGTTAGGAGATCGGGTCCCTAGCTTGAGAGGACGGCGTAGTTCGTCGATTACACTGTGTGCCCTAGGCGCGAACCCTAAACGAAAGGAGGTGGTCCAGTGTCCGTTGAAACATCTGGCCAACCGGCACGGGCAAAGCGACTGCCTCGAGGCGGTATGGGCTAACTACCGGCCTTGTCCGGGGGTAGTAGGACCCGGCGGCGCCATGAGGCGTCGCGTCGGTTGAGCCAGACCCCCAGACCGGCCGTCGGCTATCGAGCTGGCGGCCGGTTTCTTTGTTGGAGTCAATATCGAATGTCTGTTGGGAAAGCTCGAACCATGAGCTAGGGACCAGTGCAACAGGGGAGGTAGGGAGGTAAAGAGGCGTTCCCGTTTCCCCACCTCCCCTGTTGCACTGGTCCCTAGATCGACATTCGAGACTTCCCGATGGACTTCGCTCGAATGGCTACCCAAAAAAACCTAGTTCCCCGGCGGCGGAGGAAGGACGTCTTCTCCCTCCCCCAGCCGGAACGCTCGATACGTGGGATAGGCGAACTCGATGGTCGGCTCTTCGGCGAAGCGGTCGAGGATGCCGGTGGAGAGGCGGTCGACCGTCGCGCGACGTTTGCGGACCGGTGTCAGGTTGCGCAGGGTCAGCATAACGCCCGAGTCGGCTATGGTAGTGTAAACGATCGGTGCGGTGGAGCCGAGCCGGAAAGCGTATTCGCTCTCGAGCTTCTGGAACCCGGCTCTTAGGTCGGGCACGATCTCCTCGTACAGCTCCGTCGCCACCTCCTGGATGATCTCGCGCGCCCGCCTCCAATCGCTCTCGAACGTCACTAGCACCTGGATCTCCTGCCAGACCAGTGGGTTCACCGTCGCCGACGAGACCACGTTCTTGTTCAGGAACACGCTGTTCGGCACCGTGACGATGCGGCCGGTCGACTGCATCGCGTAGACTAGCGGCTCGCCGACTTCGAGCATCGTCGTCTTCAGCAGGCCGATGTCGATGACGTCGCCGATCAGGTTCTCGACCTGGATGCGGCTGCCGATCTCGACCCCGCGACGCGAGTTGATGTAGATCCAGCCGGCCAGGCTGCGCACCACGTCGGCGAGTGCGATCGTCACGGCGGCGGCTATGAGGCCGAGAACCGTGCCGACGTCCGCCAGCGCCAGGCGCTCGGCGAACAAGATTACGCCCGCGCCGACCAGCGTGATCCAGAATCCGTACGAAACGATCTTCCGCAGCTGATGGCGTCGCTTGATCTCGTCTATGTGGGCATCGATCCCGCGACGGATCAGGCGTGACAGCCCGTAGAGAGCGAGCCAGACGACGAGGAAGATGGCGAGCTTCTCCAGCGCCCCCACGCTGGTGATGGCTGTCCAGACGCGCCCGAGGGCCCCCTCAACCTGCGTGGCCTGCTCCTGGGCGCGCTGAATCGGTGTCTGCATGACCGTCATCCACATGGCACAGGCAATATGCGCCGGCGCGCCGGCGGCGCGCCACCGCTGTGCCGAGATCGGCTCTCCCGGTCGCGCCCTTGCTTTCCCCTCCCTCTGACCCTACTTGCGGGCGTAGCGTTATCGCCATGCAAGAGAAAGAACCTTCCGCATCCAAGGCGACTCCCGCAGGGAGCGCCACGGCTGGCGCGGGGCCCACGCGGCTGGGCCTGCTGGCGGCATTCGCTGCCATCTACCTGATCTGGGGTTCGACCTACCTGGCCATCCGCTTCGCCATCGAAACCCTGCCGCCGTTCCTTATGACCGCGGCCCGCTTCCTGGCGGCCGGGTTCCTGTTATATGGCTGGACGCGCCTGCGCGGAGCGCGGCGCCCGCAGCGCTCCCATTGGGCCGTGGCGGCGCTGGTCGGCACGGCAATGCTCGTCTTCGGTGTCGGGGGCGTCTCTTGGGCCGAGCAACGTGTGCCGTCGGGTGCGGCGGCGTTGATCGTCGCCGTCGGTCCACTCTGGATGGTGCTGATCGACTGGCTGTTCTATGGCGGCGAGCGACCCGACCTCAAAGTCCTGGTTGGAATCCTCCTGGGGTTCGCCGGCGTCGCGATTCTGATCGGGCCCGAGCAGCTTGCCGGCGCCGGGCGAATCGACTTGGCGGGCACGGGTGTGATCCTGTTTGGCACCCTGGCCTGGTCGTTCGCTTCGCTCTATACGCGCGAGGGACATCTCCCCGATTCCCCGGCCCAGGCGACGGGGATGGAGATGCTGACCGGCGGCGTGATCCTGCTGTTGGTTGGCTCGGCGTTCGGGGAGTGGCAGTCACTGGATGTTGGCGAAGTGTCGCTCCGCTCCCTGCTCGCGCTGGCCTACCTGACTGTGCTCGGCTCGATCATCGCCCTGAGCGCCTACCTGTGGCTGCTCAAAGTCTCGACACCTGCCCGCGTCATTACCCACGCCTACGTCAACCCGATCGTCGCCGTCTTCCTCGGTTGGGCGCTTGCCGCCGAACCGATGGGTCCGCGCGTGCTGGTGGCCAGCGCCGTGATCATTGCCGGGGTGCTGGTCATCGTTACCCGGCGGCCGACGCCCGAGGTGGAACACGGCTAGCAGAAGAAAAAAGCTCGACACTAAGCAGCCGACATTCGACCGCCGAGTGACGGCACCGGCAGCGCTGACGCGCCTCGGACTATCGATTGTCGATGTTCGACGGTCTGCGGTCGAGGTTGGGAGTCGAGCCTTGATAGTCGAGTAGTGGCCGGAACTCGGTTGTCGGCTGTCGGCTGTCGAATGTCCAGACTAACTACCCGGAAGTGTTTCGTCTTCTCGTACCCGCGGCGCGATCGCGAATCCGCTGAATCCGTAGAGGATGGCAAACAGAAGACCGGTGTAATTCATGACGGCCCACGGCAGGTAGCTCAGCGTCGGGACATCGAGGGTCGCGGCCATGAAGACGCCGGCGGCCGACCACGGGATCAATGGCACGATCACCGTGCCACTGTCCTCCAGCGTGCGCGACAGATTCTTCGCCGCCAGGTCCCGCTTCCGGTAGGCGGGCGCGAACAGCTCGCCCGGCAGTAGGATCGTCAGGTAGCTCGACCCGGTGATGAGCGCCGTAAAGACCGTGGATCCCACCGTCGCTGCGACCAACTGGCCCGTGGTGCGGGTCAGCCGCATCAGGTGCCCGAGGGCTACGTCCAGCAAGCCCGCTCGGTTGGCGATCCCGGCGAACGAGAAGGCGGCGAAGACGATGAGCGTGACCTCCATCATCGGCCCCATTCCGCCGCGCGAGAGCAGGCCATCCACCGCCGGGTCGCCGGTGTCGGCGACGTAACCGCTCACCGCCGCCTCCGCCACGTCACTGATCGACTCGCCCTGAAAGACGATCGCTAAGACGCCGGCCAGGGCCGATGCCAGGAGGATCCCGGGTACCGTGGGACGCTTTCGCACCGCGAAGTAGAAGACCACCGGTAGAGGCAAAAGCACCCAGGGGCTCATCACGAAAGCGTCGCCTAGCGTGTCAAGGATCGCCGCCACCCGCTCGGGCGATGCGGCAGGCCCGGCCTGCAGACCGACCACCAGGTAGACCAACAGGCCCAGGGTCCACGCGGGCGCCGTGGTCCACAGCATGTGACGGATGTGGTCGAACAGGTTCGACTGGGCCGCCACCGGTGCCAGGTTGGTGGTGTCGGAGAACGGCGACAGCTTGTCACCGAAGTAGGCTCCGGCGACGATCGCGCCGGCTGCGGCGCCCAGCGGAACGCCGAGCCCGGCGGCGACGCCGATCAGCGCGATGCCCATCGTGCCCACCGTACCCCATGACGTCCCTGTGAACAGCGACACGAACGAGCACAGTACACACGCCGTGACCAGGAAGAAGCGCGGCGAGATGGTATGCAGCCCCAGCCTCAGGAGCAGCGGGATGGTCCCCGCGGCGATCCAGGTGCTGATCAGCGCGCCCACACAGACGAGGATCAACACCGCCGGCAGCGCCTTGGCGATCCCTTCGATTATCCCCGACTGCAGTTCCGCCCACGTGTAACCCAGTCGAACGGCGACCAGCCCGGCCACCGCCGCCGCGGCGATGAGTAAGACCTCGATGCGCAGCCGGTAAACGCCGTAGCCGACGCCCACCAGCAGCGCCATAAACACGAAGGGCAGGAAAGCCTCGAGAGCTGTCGGACGCCGTCGTTCGTCGTTCATCAGCCGTGTCGTATCCAGCGGACCAGCTCCGGGAGAGTCGGTCGCTTGCCGGTCATCAGCAGGCCGACGCGATAGATGCGACCGCCGACCCAGGCCACGCACAAGATAGTCAGGATCTGCAGGGTGAAGATCAGCGGGATCTCCCACACCTCCACGACGCCGAGCGCGTAGCGCGCGATGAACAGGACCGGCGTGAAGAACGGAATCCAGGAGAGGATGACCGATGCGTTGCTCGTCGGCGACTCGAGCACGATCGGTATGATGAGTAGCGGGATGATCACCAACAGCGTCACCGGAAACTGGAGCTGCGAGGCTTCGTGCTCGCTGCTGGCGATGGCGCCCACCGATGCGTACAGCCCGCCGTAGACGAAATAGCCGGTCAGGAAGAGGCCAATGAATAGTAGGCCCGTATCAACACCCAGCGGCAGGTCTTGCATGAACTCGACATCGGCGAACGCCTGCGCGCCTGCAGCGTAGAGCAGTAGCAGGCCGGCGACCGCCAGCCAGATGCCGATCTGGGTGAGCCCGACGGCTCCGACGCCCAGGGTCTTTCCGAGCATCAACTGCCAGGGCCGTACGCTCGACAGGATGATCTCGACCGTCTTGGTCGCCTTTTCCGCCACCGCGGCGCGTAACATCATGGCGCCGTACAAAAGGACGACCATGTAGATCATCAGCGCCAGGATGTGGGCGACGACCGCGCTCTGTCCCTCCTCACGCGCCGCGCCCTCTTCGGTGACCCGGTAGGCGGCCACCTCGATCTCCCGTGTGAGCTGCGCGACGTCCGACGGTTCGAGTCCCAGCATCCGCGCCTGAAGCCTTCTCACCGCGGTGGTCGTGGCCGGCTCCAGTGTCGCATCCACCAGGGTCAGTCCCACATCGCGTCCCCAGTATTCGATTGCGCCGCCTTCCAGAACGTCGGCCCCGATGTAGAGAAAGCCCGACAGCTGTCCGCCCAGAACCTGCTGGCGAAGCGCCTCGACGACCATCGCGGGTTCGCCGTCCGGCGGTGGTGTGTAGCGCAGACGTCCCTCTTCGAACACCTCGGTCGCCAGCAGCTCCTCAAGTAGCTGGCCGCTCTCGTCGATCACGCTGACCGCCAGGACGCGGTCGCTCTCGCGGACCAACAGCGCCACCGGGATCGCCATAGCGCCTATCATGAGTACGGGCGCCAGGATCGTAATCACGATGAACCACCTGGTGCGTACGCGCGCCATATACTCGCGGCGGATGACGGCGATCAGCTTACTCACGGGCCCGTGCGACGAAGATCTCGTGGAGCGATGGCTCGCTCACCTGGAAGTGGTGGACGATGGCGCCGGCCGCCATCGCAGCCTCGAGCAACTGCTGCGGCTCTACACCTTCCTGTAGAGAGACGGCGAAACAGACCCCGCGATCCTCAACGTCGGCGACTAGGGAGCGGTCTTCCAGCAGTCCGGCGCCCCCCTCCATCGCCAAGAGGACCTGCCGTTGACCTGCCAGCCATGCCTCGCGCCTTATCTCGGTCAGCGGTCCATCGAGCACCTTGCGGGCGTCCTTGATCATCACGACGCGTTCGCAGAGTCGCTCTGCCTGGTCCATGTTGTGGGTCGAGAGCAAGACGGCAGCGCCGCGACTCTTCTCCTCCAGCACGATTTCCTTTAGCAGATCGACGTTGAGGGGATCGAGACCTGAGAACGGCTCGTCGAGGATCAACAGCTCGGGCTCGTGCAGCACGGTGCCGATGAATTGCACCTTCTGCTGCATCCCCCGGGACAGATCCTGTGCTTTCTTGTCGGCCCAATCGGCCAGGTCGAGGCGCTCCAGCCAGCGACTTGCGCGCTGGCGCCCGACGCGGCGCGGGGTCCCCTTCAGCTCGCCCAGGAATTCCAGCAGCTCCAGCACTTTCATCTTTGGGTAGAGGCCGCGCTCTTCCGGAAGGTAGCCGATGCGGTCGCGGGCCTCCGGGGTTGGCGGCTGGCCAAGTAGCTCGACGCTGCCGCTGTCGGCGCCGATTATGTCCAGCATGACGCGGATGGTAGTCGTTTTGCCCGCGCCGTTCGGCCCCAACAGGCCACAGATGGTGGCCCGCGGTACGGTAAGATCGAAGTCGTCGACGGCGACTTTGGTGCCGTACTGTTTGTGGATATTCTCCAGGCGGATCGCGAGATTGCCGTCCATGCGCCAGCGATGCTAGTCTCCCGCCGGCCGCTGCCGCAAGTGATGGCGCTGCATCGCCGCCCCAGCTACCTTAACCGCCGATGTCTGAGACCGTTCTGCTCGTTGAGTTGTTGGTGGTCGCGATCGTAGTCGCGATCGTAGTCAAGTACATTCGCCTGCCCTACACCATCGCCCTCGTCCTGGCAGGCGTCTTCGTCGGACTGCTGCCCGAGGTCCCGGCTCTTCCGGTCCATCCGCGCCTGTGGTTGCTACTCTTCCTGCCGCCGCTCTTGTTCGAGGGGACGATCAACATGGACCTCGAGCTGCTCAAGCGTTACGCGACGCCCGTCGGGCTGCTCGCGTTGCCGGGCACGCTCGTCTCGGTGGCGCTCCTGACCACCACCTTCCATCTGCTGTTCGCGCTGCCCGTCCCGCTCGCCATGCTGCTTGCCGTCATGTTGAGTCCGACCGACCCGGTGTCGGTGCTGGCGACTTTCAAGGAGCACGGCGTCGCGCGTGGGCTGCAGACAATCGTCGAGGGCGAGTCGGTGTTCAACGACGGCGTCGCCGTCGTCCTCTACATCATCGTACTGGCGTGGGTCGGCGGTGACGCGCTCACGGTCGCGGAGGGGATCGTCGAGTTCGTAAAGGTGGTAGCCGGCGGCGCACTCGTCGGCGCCGTCCTCGGCTACCTCACCCACCGGCTGTACTCGGTGATCGACGACAACCTCATCGAGGTCGGCCTGTCGGTCGCTCTGGCATACGGCGCCTATCTCGCCGCCGAGCGGCTCGAGGTGTCCGGCGTCATCGCCGTTGTCGTCGCCGGGCTGATCATCGGCAACTACGGCCGCATCTTCTCCATGAGCCCCAGCACGCGCCTCAGCCTGACCAACTTCTGGGAGGTGGCGGCGTTCCTGATTAACGGCCTGCTCTTCCTGATGATCGGGCTCACGGTGGAGCGCGGTGGCCTGTTTAGTTATGCCGGCCAGATCGGGCTCGTATTCATCGCCATGGTCGGTGCCCGGGCGCTCATCGTCTACGCAACGATCGGGGGGTACCGATTCCTGTCGGGCCACCGGCTGCCCGAAGGCTGGATACACGTGGTCAACTGGGGCGGCCTGCGCGGTAGCATCCCCGTGGCGCTGGCCCTCGGCCTGCCACTCTTTGTCGGCCAGGTCGATCAGCTGAGGGCGATCACCCTCGGCGCCGTCTTCCTC
The DNA here is from genome assembly GCA_039586755.1 of Gemmatimonadota bacterium. Lineage (GTDB taxonomy): Bacteria > Gemmatimonadota > Gemmatimonadetes > Palauibacterales > KS3-K002. The sequence continues at coordinate 16,097 of JBDHJU010000046.1, forward strand.
TCTCTGCTGGTGCAGGGGATCACGCTCAAGCCGCTGCTTCGCCGCCTCGGGCTGGTGCGTCGCCCGCAGTTGCAGGAAGAGTTCGAGCGCGCGCAGGGTCTGGCGATGGCGGCGCGCGCCGCACTCAACGAGCTGGAATGGTTACACGGGCGTGGCGAAATATCCGACTCGTTGTATCGTAAACTGAACCGCTACTTCGAGGCGGTTCGCGCCGAGAACGCTGCTGCTCTATCGAGCCTGGCGGAGGACCACGGCGCGGTGCGGCGACGGCAGCTGGCGCGGGTCAGCACACAGCTGTTCGCCGCCGAGCGGTCGGCGCTGGACGAAGCGCTGCGGCGCGGCCTGCTCAGCGAAGAGGTGTGGCGCGAGCTCAAGCGCGAAGTGGATGCGCGGCTGGTCGAGGGCGAAGAGGCCGGCTGGGAGCGGCTCTGGGAGGAAGAGCAAGTCGATCTCGACGAAACTTTCCCGCCCCAGGATGTCGAGCCGCGCTGAGAGACGTGGAGGTAATGAGAGATGGCCGAGAGACGCAAAAGAATCATACGGTGGCTGTTGCCGAAGATCATCGTCTTCGTCGTAGGCGTGGCCGTTGGCTACTACGTACGCGACCGGCAGCAGACTGACTTCAAGGACCTGTACGAGCAGACGCTCGACGAGCTCGAGGACTTGAGAGAGGCGGGCGAAGACATGGTCGAGCGGGGTCGACGTGCAGGTGAGGCGATGAAGGCCGCCGCCGACAGTGCCGAGGCGGCGGTGGAAGAAGTAACCGGCGGCAACTAGCCGCCGGCTCAGCTTAGCAGTATCAACGCGGCGGTCGCTGCCAGGACGAGGTAGAGGATCCAGGAGAGGGCGCGGCCGCCGCGGGGTCCGGTGTGTCCCACGGTGACGGCGTCGGGCACGACGGCGCGCACTGGAGTGATCTCGGTCTCCTTCACGATATCCTCGCCCGAGGCGACCCTCCTCAAGAAGGCGAATTCGTACTTACCGATCTGGACCACATCCCCAACCTGGAGCTTGTAAGGCTCGCTTATCTTGCGGCCGTTGACCTTCGTTTTCGTACGACCGAGATCGCGCAGCAGATACTGCCCTTTCTGGTATGTAATCTCGGCGTGCAAACGCGAGATCTTCCTGTCCGGGATGATGAGGTCGCTGCGTTTCTCGCGACCGATTCTGAAGCCCGACCGGTCGATAATATAGGACTGATTGTTGTCTATTCTTCGCAGGACGGCGACGACCCTGCGTTCCTCTTCGGGTGGCGTCATGCGGCGGAGCAGCTCCGGGGCTACCGCACCCGCGTTCGCCTCCGACTCTGCCACGGTTCGCGCTACAGCCGCAGGTACCGGCGCATTTATCTTGACTGTGTCATCACCGCCATCATCGATGAAGACGATCGTGCAACCGTTCAATGACAGCCGGTCGCCGTTGAACAGAGCGACTGGTTCGCGTTTCAGTGGGCGATCGTTGATTGCTATGGGACCCGCGTCCTGCACGGCCCAGGCAAACGTACCGAACTCCTCGACGCTAATCGCGATGCGGTACCCGTCGTCCAGCTCCTCGAGGCGAATCCCGCTCGCCTCGTCCGGGCCGACCAGGTTCTCCCCGCTCTTCAGCCTGTAGAGATGCTGCTGGAACTCTATGAACGGCACTTGTCGTGTCACTCCTGGCGGGCAAATCTGGTGGGAGGTCCGGCAGACCGGGGAATTCCCCGGCCATCACTTAGATGTCCCGACGCGGGGCATCGTTAAGTCGATACACGCAAAGTGAAGGCCGCGTTCCGCCCAACGTCTAAGAAGCTGTGGCACTGAGACTTGCGACACCGGCCCCGGGACGGCCGACAGAGCGGCTCTGGCGAATTGCAACTCCGCTTGCAACCGCCAAGGCAGGCCTGGGCAGCGCCGGCATTGACCGCTTCAGGCGCCGCCCGCATCTTGAGCGGGTATCCCCCAGCTGTGTCCCGCGGCGCTATACAACCGTTGAGCTGCCGCCCTAGGGCTGAACAGAATCCGGCTGGGATCTTCCCGCCGAGCGGTCGTAATTGGACCGCACCGGCGCGTCGCCTTGCAAACGCGCGGGCGAGGTGCCTATGTAGGCTTGTCTCAACGGGATACGCGAAACACCCCTAGAGGGGTCGCGAACTGGCGCCAATGCTGCGTAACAAGCTCGGCTTCTCCCTCGTAGAAACGATCGTCGTCATGCTGCTCCTGGCGGTAGTGGCTTCGGTAGCCGTCCCTCGCGCCCTCAAGCCCAGTCCCAACAGACAGGTCGAGCTGGCGGCCCGGGCCCTGGCCCGTGACCTGGAGCTGCTGCGTATGCGGGCGATAGCGGCGAAGCGTCAGGTCCGTGTCCGCTTCTATGAATCGGAGAGGTTCTACAGCGCCTTCATGGACACCACGGCGCTGCGCTCCGGGTCGATCAGCGAGGCCGACGCGGAGGTTACGGCCAGCCGTCTGCTGACGCGGGGCTCGAAGGTTGGATTGCCGGGGGTGGAGTTGCCGAGTGGGATACAGTTCGGAACCGGGATAGTGACGACCGGCCCGGCGGGACACGCGGCATCGAGCGCCCTGGTGCTCGCCAACGGTGACTTCGTGGAATTCGATTCCCGGGGCATGGTGGCGCCACCCGGTTCCGGCGGCGTGATCTACTTGACGCACGAAGAGGTCGGTTCTGCGGTGTCGGCGGTCACGATCACGGGCGCCAGCGCGTTCCGCACCTGGGTGTTCCGCGGCGGCGAATGGACGAAATGAAACGGTACTCGGCTCTCGTTGAACCGGACCACGGCTTCGGCATGGTGTCGGTGCTGGTCGCCATCGTCCTCTTGGCGATCGGCGTCGTGGCGATCTCCGCTTCGAGCGCCTACATGGTCTCGCTGCAGACCGACGCCGCGGAGCGCGCTCGGGCTACGTCCATCGCGGTGGCCTACATGGAAGAGGTCAAGATGCGTGTGCCGCAGACCCTGGCCTCCGAAGACACGGTGGCGGTGAGCGAGACCGGGGCTGCAGCCGCCGGCGGCGCTTTCCTCCGCACCCTGACCGTGATCCCCGAACCCAGCGTGCCCGACGCCCTGCGGGCGACGGTGTCGGTGCAGTATCCGTCGGGGTTCGGGCGGACGGGTACCGTACGCATGGTGACGGTCATCTACTCGGGGAACTAACGTGCGATCAACCGGCACTGAGTCGGCGCACCGACGGCGCGGCTTCTCGTTGATCGAGCTGATCGTCGCCTTGACGCTCGGCGTCGTCGTTCTCGGTGCCGCGATGGGCTACCTGTTCAGAGAGATGCGCTCGCTGGCCGGCAGCGAGATTCGTCAGAGCGTCAGCCGCAACGGCCGCTATATCGGCGTGTCGTTGCGCCATGATGTCCAGAAGGCCGGCATCGACATCGAGAGCACGGTCGTCTTTGGCACCGTAAAGACCTGGCCCGGCGACTACGGCGATACGCTGGTTGTGCTCCACGTCCCGTATCTGCCCGAGCCGGCACCGGTGCATTCCCTCGTGCCGCCGGCCGGGACCGATGATCCGCTGGTCGGCGACGGCACCTGCGGCTCGCGCTGCCTCGACCTGCTCAAGGGCCCCATCACTCCGCTCGAGCTCGGGCCGGGCGATCTGGCCCGACTGCAGATCCGCGCCACGCGGCGTCTGATTCTGATCGAGGACCTGGTCGACGCCACCGACACCACCTTCGAGGCGACCTTCACCGAAGCGCCTCTCGTGCTGAGGCAGGCGGCCGGTCTCAGCGGCGGCCTGCAGCTGACGCGCTCCGGCACCTTCGTGCAAAAGCTCGTGCCGATCATCTATTACGTCGATGCGGAACAGCAACTCCACCGTGCCGTGCGGATGAACCTGGATGGCTCGCCCGTCGGCGACATCCTGGCCTACGGCGTGGAACGTTTCGAGGTGAAGCTGGTGTTTTCCGATGGTGACGAGCTCGACCAGGCTAATCCGACGGACACCGACGACTCGAACGACTACGACGACATCGTCGCCGTCAGGGTCTCGGTGACCGTTGTCGCCGATCGAGTCGACCCGCGCGTCAACAACGGTGAGCCGGTGAAGCGCGACTACGAGTGGACGATATCGCCCCGCAACCTGCGGTATCAACGGAACCGCTAAGGACTGGCGAGAGCAGGAGGCGCTATGGCGAAGGACATGATGCCGCAAGCCTCGCGACGGGACCGGGTCGCCGGCCGTCTGGCTGAACGACGCGGCCTGGCGTTGGTGGCGACGCTACTGGTGCTCACCGTGATGGCCGTCCTGGTGGCCGCTGCGGTGAAGGCGTCGATGACCACGGTCCGCACTTCGGGCATGGAGTACCACGAGGCCCGCGTCTTCTACGCCGCCGAGGCGGGCGCCGAAGTGGCGCTCTCGCAGCTCAAGCTGGCACTACAGGACGGCTACCTCTCGGACAGCGAGCTCACCGGCATCGTCCCACCGACGCTCGAGGAGTTCAGCTTCGATAGCTTTTCCGTACAGCGCCTCGACACGGCGGTCGTGGAGGAGATCAGCGACGGGCCTTACTCGGGCCTCTGGGCGCTAACTCAGAACGTCGAAGTCTACTCGCTCGCCTCCGACCCGGGCGCCAACACGTCCGGCATCGTCCTGGCGGCAAAGGCGCAGGCGATCCCGATCTTCCAGTTCGGCGTCTTCTACGAGGAGGACCTCGAGGCGACCAACGGGCCGCCGATGACCTTCGCCGGGCGGGTCCACTCGAACGGTGACATCTACCTCAGCTCGCGCAACGCCTGGTACATGGAGATGATCACGACGCCCAACAAGGTGGTTCACAACCGCAAGGACCGGAACCTGGTCTACGACGGCGTCTACGTCTTCAATCCGGTGACGACGGACAGCGTCGGTCTCGACTTCGACAGCCGGACGATCCCCGGCGCCGAGGCGTTCAAGGCGGAGAGCTGGGCGAAGTTCAACGCCCAGCTGCGGACCGACGCCTTCGACGTCGACTCGCTGCGCCTGCCGCTGCCCCCCGGCATCCCGGCGGTCGAGTTGATTCGTCCCCGGGAGACGGACGACGGCGATGCGGAGAAATCGGTGAAGTTCGCCTGGAACGCCGACACGTATGTGACCGTGGATCTCACAGACCTCCGGCGCCGCGAAACGGTCTGCGGCGCGGCCGGCGCACCGCCCGACGAGGTGAGCGGTGAGATCGCGATCACCCAGCGCAGCCCCGTGTACCCCGGCGCCGGCTGGGTGACCTTCACGGCCAGCCATCCGCTGCTGTCGTGTGATGAGTTCGACTCTCGAGTGACGCTCAACATCGACGGCGACGAGTGGCAGTACAACGGAACCATGTCGACCTGCACCTTCCAGGCTTTCGTCGGCGACGATGCCGATGTGCTCGAGATCGAGATCGAGATCGAGTCCGACAGATACGTGCAGCTCAACGACGACCTTCTCGGCAAGGTCAAGTGGCTACTTGCGGGGATGACCGGTACGGGCGTCGACCGGACTCCGTGGCCGAACCTGACCGTTGAGCGGCCCACCGGGCTCCAGGCGCCGAGCGCCAGCGATGCCTGCAGGATCTTTCAGTGGGACTGGTCGGCGTTCTATGACGGCCGCGAGCAGGAACTGAAAGACGTCCTCAACATCGACGTCACCGAGCTGGCCAGCTGGTCGGGTGCCGATAGCACCCGCGCCGCCCAGCTCATTTACGTCGAGTTCGTGGTACCGCCCAATATCAACACGTATCCCCAGGACGCGCTCGACCTGATCCCCGATGCCACCGTAGACCCGGCAATCCGGCTCGTCCGGGGTAGCAGCCTGCCCAACCCGATGACCGTGGCCACGGAATGGCCCGTCTACGTCAGAGGTAACTACAACAACGTAGGCAAGCAGCCGGCCGCGCTGGCCGGCGACGGCATCACGATCCTCTCCAACGCCTGGGACGATGGGATTAACAGCCCGAGCGCCGCAGTCCTGGCGAGTTGTGCGGGCACCGTCTCGCAGGGCGATCCGTGCACCGCCTACGAGAACTGGAACTGGGTCCGCCAAAACGCCGCCGAGACGACGGTCAACACGGCGGTCCTCGCCGGACACTGGCCCACGCCCTGCGACTGGTACGACTCTGGCTGCCCGTCCGACGGCACCTCGACCTACTACCAGAACTGGTACGGTGGTGGCATCGAGAACTTCCCGCGCTTCCTCGAGCGCTGGAGGGGCGCCTCCAACTCCGACATGGTCATCTGCCGCTACCGAGGTGCCCTGGTCAGCCCCTTCACCAGCCAGAAGACGACCGGAACCTGGAACGGCACGTACTATGTGCCGCCGCAGCGTGAGTGGTCCTTCGACACCGACTTCCGCAACCCGCGGCTCCTACCGCCGGGGACGCCGAACGTCGGCTATGTGCTGAGGACAGCGATGCGGGAGGCGTTCTAGGCCGCCGACCGTCCTTGGTCCGAACCTTGCCCTGCACATAGGCTGACGGGCCGCTAGGTCACGGGACCTGCGGTCCGGAAACAGGCTTTCTCCCTAACGTCTTCCCGCTGTTCGGGCCCGCCCGACCCAGTCGAACAGACGCCTTGCCGACCACCGGTGTGCTTTTGGAGCCGCCCCGATTCGGTCAGAATGACCGGCCCGGGGTCCGAGGTGGTGTAGGCGGTGATGCCGAGAGATGAAGGGATGACGAGAAACAGGCGCGGCTACACGCTCATCGAGATGGTCGTCGTCATGGTCATGTTGGCCGTGGTGGTGGCGGTGGCAGTGCCGCGCGGTCTGAAGACGAGCCCGCAGCTGCAGGTCGACCAGGCCGCCCGGGGTCTGACGCGTGACCTGGAAACAGTACGCATGCGGGCCATAGCGGCGAAGCGGCGGGTGCGGATCAGCTTCGTCGAAGGTGAGGCTTTCTACACGGCTTTCATGGATGTCAGTCCGGGACGCACGGGTGCGATCGAGAGTACCGCTGATGAAGTGCATGAGAGCAGATTGGTGACGCGTGGGTCGAGCGGCGGTGTCCCGGGGGTATCGCTAACCAAGGGTGTGGTCTTCGGGTTCGGCGATGCGGCGGCGGGGCCATTCGGCGGACCGGCGAGCGATCCGATCACGCTGGAGGGTGACCGGGTCGAGTTCGACAGCCGCGGGATGATCGTGCCGGCGGGCGCCGGGGGAGTGATCTTCTTGACCCACGAAGACGATCCTTCGGCTGTGGCCGCGGTGTCGATAAGCGGGGCGGGAGCGTTTCGTGCCTGGCGGTACCGGGGCGGGGGGTGGTCTGAATGAAGGCACGGCGCGTCATGGGCGGTGAAGGCGGCTACGGGATGGTCTCTGTGCTGGTGGCCATCGTGCTGCTGTCGGCCGGTGTGGTGGTGCTGTCGACCTCCAGTGTCTTCTTGACCTCGCTCAGGAACGAGGCGTCGGTCCGCTCCGTGGCAGCGTCCCTCGCTCTGGGCTACATGGAGGGCATCAAGACTCGTGACCGCACGACGCTCGTGTCCGAGGACCCGGCCAAGATCAACGAGAAAGGCGAGCTGGATGAGGGCGGCGACTTCCTTCGCGTCGTGGACGTCGCGCCCGATCCGAGCGTCGTCGAGTCGGTGCGGGTAAAGGTGAAGGTGGGTTATCCCGGCCCTCTGGGACGGACCCGGGCCGTGGAAGTGGTGACGATCATCTACGTGGGGGACTAGGGGTGCGTTCACGGACGGATACGGGTTCAGTGTCGAGGCGTGCCGCGCGCGGGGGCTTCACGCTCGTCGAGCTGCTCATAGCGCTGACCCTCGGCACCATCGTCGTGGGCGCGGCGATCAACTACCTGATCCGCGAGCTGCGCACCCTGCAGAGCAACGACGTGCGCGACGTGGTGACTCGGACCGGTCGCTACGTGGGCATCTCGCTGCGGCACGATCTACAGCGCGCCGGCATCGGGATCGAGACCACCATGTCGTTCGGAACCGTTGACGTCTGGCCCGGGACCGTGGGTGACACTCTGGTCGTCCTCAACGTTCCCTATCTGCCTGAGCCGGCTTCGCCCCACGTCATCGTTCCACCGCCCGGCGACGACAACCCGCTGCTGCCGGGTACCACCTGCGGAACGCAGTGCATAGAGGTAATGAGACCGCCCGACGATCCCTTCGACCTCGAAGTCGGCGAGCTGGCTCGCCTCCAGGTCCCGGGAGAGCGGCGGCTGGCACTCATTCTGGGGGTCAGCCTGGTTAGCGACACCTCCGCCGAGCTGACGTTCACCGACGCGTCGACGATTCTGGGCCGACCCGCCGGCATGGACGGGCTGAGCATCGATCGCTTCTCGACCTACGTCCAGGAGCTCCATGCGACGGTCTACTACCTCGACGAGGGCGACCGGCTGATGCGGGCCGTGGGCTTGGACCTGGACGGCTCACCACAGGGCCAGGTTCTGGCCTACGGGGTCGAGGAGTTCGATGTGAAGCTCGTCTTCGCCGACGGTGACGTGCTCGACCGGGCGAACCCGGTCGACGCCGATGACAGCAACGACTACGACGACGTCGTCGCAGTGAGGGTACGGATAACGGCGAAGGCCGACCGAGTGCACCCGCTGGTCAACAACGGCGAGTTACTAACCAGGACCTTCGAGTGGCTGGTTGCCCCGCGGAACCTGCGTTACGAAAAGGACCGCTTGTAGATCCTGCCGTGCCGTTACGAATACGACACGACTGAGGGCGTGATTGACATGAAGCTATTGAAGACGATCAGATCGCGAAGGGCCGATCGCTCCGGTCTGGCTCTGGTGACGACGATCATTGTGCTAGCCGTCATCGGGCTGATCGTGGCCGCGATGGGGACCGCCGCGATGTCCTCGGTTCGCGCGGCGGCCATGGAGTACCACGAGGGGCGGGCCTTCTTTGCCGCCGAGGCCGGCGGCGAAGCGGCGCTGGCTCAGCTCAAGCTCGCCCTCCAAGACGGCTTCCTGGCCGATGACGAGCTCACCGACATGATACCGCCCGGCCTGGAGCCCTTCGTCTTCGACAGCTTCGCGGCCGGCAAGGTCGGTGAGCCGGTGGTCGAGACGATCACCGATGGGCCGTACGAAGGGCTGTACGCCTTGACCCAAAACGTCGAGATCGTCTCGCTGGTCACCGACCCCGGCGGCACGACCTCGGGCGTCATCCTGGACGCCAAGGCCCAGGCGATCCCCATCTTCCAGTTCGGCGTCTTTTTCGAGGAGGACCTCGAGGCGACCAACGGGCCGCCGATGACCTTCGCCGGACGCGTCCATGCCAACGGCAACATCTACCTCAGCTCGAACAACGCGTGGTACATGGACATGATCACCACGCCGAACAAGGTGTTCCACGATCGTAAAGACTTCCATAACGTTTACAACGGCGTCTTCATATACAATCCGGTAACTCACGATAGCGTCGCCTTCGACTTCGACAGCCGCACGATCCCGGGGGCCGAAGCCTTCAAGGCCCAGAGCGAGTTGCAGTTCGCCGGCCGCCTGAGGACCGACGCCTTCGACGTCGATTCGCTGAATCTGCCGCTGCCCGATGGCGTTCCGCCGTACGAGCTGATCCGACCACGCGAGGACGCCGACGGGCCCGCTGAAAGATCGGTGAAGTTCGCCTGGAACGCCGATACGTACGTGATCGTCGATCTTGGGTACATCAAGAACAGGTACGGCGTCTGCGGCGGAGATGATGATGATGATGACAACGACGAAGGGTGGAGCGGCGCCGTTAAGTGGTGGCCCGACATCACGGTGATCCGCGACGGCCAGGTCGTACCGAGCAAGCCGGCGCTCTGCGATATCGTGACATGGGAGTGGTCGGCCTTCTACGACGGCCGCGAGGAAGAGTTGAAAGACGTTCTGACCTTCGACATCAAGAAGTTGGATGATTGGGTCGGCAACGACCCGGACCGCGTCGCCGAGATCGTGTACGTCGAGTTCAGGCTGCCGGCGACCATCGACGGGTACCCCGGCGAGGTACTCGATATCCTGCTCGATGCCACCGTCGACCCGGCTGTTCGGCTCGTAGAAGGTGAGGAGCTACCCAATCGCCTGACCTTCGCCACCGATTGGCCGCTCTACGTCGAGGGCAACTACAACAAGACGCACAAACAGCCGGCGGCGCTGGCCTCTGACGGCCTCACCGTTCTCTCCCGGAAGTGGAAGGACCAAGAGAACATCCCCGCTGAGGGCATTTTCGATAATTGTGACGGTCTGGTCGCCCAGGATATGCCGTGCGTCTTCTTCGAGGGCTGGGTCAGCGGTGATGTGTGGAATTACCGGCGGGCAGGTGAAACCTGGGTCAACGCCGGTGTGATCGCCGGCCACTGGCCGACGCCTTGCGACCACCACGACGGCGGCTGTCCCGCCGATGGTACCAACGCCTTCTACCACGACTGGTACGGTGGTGGGATCGAGAACTTCCCGCGCTTCCTCGAGAACTGGAGGGAATCAGACGGCAGCAAGGTCGTCTTCCATTACAGCGGCGCGCTCATCAGCCCCTTCACCAGCCAGAAGACGACCGGCACCTGGAACGGGTCCTACTACCGTCCCCCGCAGCGCGACTGGTCGTTCGACACCGATTTCCGCAACCCGGAACTGCTACCGCCCGGCACACCCAACGTGGGCAGCGTGATCCGCACGGCGATGCGAGAAGCGTTCTAGTCGGGGGTGCCCTGTGCAATAGAAGGGGCCGCCGGCTGAAGCCGGAGGCCCCTTCGCTTTTCCTGGCTGGTCGGACCTAGCGGCGCCAGATAACTCCCAACGCCAGGTGGACTCGAACTCGGTGTCGGAACCGCCTCCGTCGACATCGAAGCGATCGAACTCGAGGAATGGCAGAGCGTAGACAATCACCGAGCGCTCACCGCTGCTCACGTCCGCCCCGATCGACACGCCGAACGGAACCGCTAGCAGATTGACGAGGTCCATGAAGCTGGCCTGAAGGCCACCGGCCAGCGCGAACTGCAGTTGGGTCCCCGATACGGGCAACTCGTAGCGCAGGTCGCCGCCCACGTGAAAGCCGCCGTCAAAGTAGCCCGTGTAGCCGGCACGCAGGCCGAAATCGATGTTGCCTCCCACGCCGCGGCGGTAGACACCAAAAACGTTGATCTCCTCCGCGATGCTGATGTAGCCGCGCGCCTCCATCTCCCGCTGGCCCAGCGCGTCCGGCCCCGTCATCAGCCGGGTGGCTCCCCACTGAGCGAAGCTGGTCGCCGGCGTGACGGCCAGCGCTAACAGTACGAACCCCAGGCGAGCTCCCTTCGTCATCATCGTCGCTCCTCCTATTCTCTTTGCTCGGGGGGCGGGGAAAGCGTGCTGCCGGTTACGTTTTCGGCTCTTAATTAACGGCTTTTCACGCCATGAGCAAGCTTTTCCGTTCGCAGGCCTGAACCGTCCTTGACCGGCCCCAGCGCTCAAGCGATACTTGAGCCGAGGAAGCGAGCTATTTCCGGCGGACGGATTTGTGGACGCTTGCCACCGCCGGGCGGCTTTGTCCGCCGAACCAAAGGTCTAAAGTGCCGGGACAGTTACGTGAGTTGCCTATTCACGCCCCGCGCGCGGAAGACCGTTTGCGGGGTTTCTCATACTCCCCATCGCCGTCCCCATCGCCATCGCCATCGATGGGGATGGCGATGGGGATGGCGATGGAGAGTGAGTAGTGCGTGAGAGCGGGTACCTCGAGACGCTGAAAGAACGGATCGTCGTTTTCGACGGGGCGATGGGTTCGAGCGTCCAGGCGCTGGGGCTCTCCGCCGACGACTACGGCGGCCCGAAGCTCGAGGGCTGCATCGATCATCTGGTGCTCTCGCGACCCGACGTCATACGCGATCTCCACGCCTCGTTCCTCGAGGTGGGCTGCGACGTCATCGAGACCGACACGTTTCGTGCCAATCGCCTGAGCGTCGCCGAGTACGGGCTCTCGGACAAGATCGTCGAGCTCAACGAGGCCGCCGCCCGCATCGCACGGGGGGCCGCCGACGAGTTCGCCACCGCGGAGCGACCGCGCTTCGTAGCCGGGAGCATCGGACCCTCTGGTTACCTGCCCAGCGCCTCCGATCCGACCCTGGGCAACGTCACCTACGCCGAGCTGCTCGAGGTCTTTCGTGAGCAGGCGCAGGGGCTCATCGCCGGCGGCGTGGACCTGCTGATCATCGAGACGGGTCAGGACATCCTGGAGATGAAGGCGGCGGTGGCGGGCGTCAGGAAGGCGCTGGGCGAGGCGGGCGTGGTTCGCCCGATCCAGGTGCAGCCCACGCTCGACACCTCGGGCCGCATGCTTCTCGGCACCAACATCGAGGCTGCCTTGGTCACGCTCGAGGCGCTGCGAGTAGACGTGATCGGCCTCAACTGCTCGACGGGGCCGGAGCACATGCGGCAGCCGATCCGTTACCTGTGCGAGAACACATCTCTACCCGTGAGCGTGATCCCCAACGCCGGCATCCCGCACAACGTGGACGGCGTCGCCGTCTATGGCCTCACCCCGGAAGAACTTGCCGACGCACACGACGAGTTCGTTCGCAAGGTCGGCGTCAACGTCGTCGGCGGTTGTTGCGGTACGACGCCCGCGCACCTGAAGCTCGTGGTCGAACGTGTCTGGGGTGAGCGGCCGCTCGCCCGCGATGTGAAGAACGTGCCGCGCGTCTCCAGCGCCATGGAGGCGTTCGACATAGCCCAGAACCCGGCGCCCACGCTCATCGGCGAGCGCGTCAACAGTCAGGGCTCGCGTAAGGTCAAGCAACTGCTCATCGAGGGCGAATACGATGAGATAGTGACGGTCGGCCGCGAGCAGGTCGATGGTGGCGCACACCTGCTGGATGTCTGCACGGCGCTCACCGAGCGACAGGACGAGGCCGAGCAGATGCGCACCCTCGTCAAGCTGCTCGCTCAGGGCGTGCCGGCGCCGCTGGTGATCGACACGACGGAGGTCGATGTGGTCGAAGCGGCCCTCGAGGCGAACCCGGGTCGCGCGATCATCAACTCGATCAATCTGGAGAGCGGGCGCGCCCGCATCGATTCGGTATTACCGCTCGCCGTGGAACACGGCGCCGCCGTGATCGCCCTCACTATAGATAAGGAAGGGATGGCGACGACCGCCGAGCGCAAGGTCGAAGTCGCGCGACGGATCTACGAGATCTGCGTGGACGATTACGGCCTGCGGCCGCAGGACCTGATCTACGACGCCCTCACCTTCACACTGGCGACGGGTGACAAGGAGTTCAGGAATTCGGCGGTCGACACTATCGAGGGGATACGCGGGATCAAACGCGAGCTACCAGGCGTCTTCGCCAGCCTCGGCGTCTCTAACGTCTCGTTCGGGCTTCAGCCTCAGGCCCGCGCTGTGCTCAACTCCGTGTTCCTCCACCACTGTGTCGAGGCCGGCCTCGACATGGCGATCGTCAACGCCGCTCACATCATCCCGTACGCCGAGGTCGATGAAGAGAAGCGGGCGCTCGCCGACGATCTCATCTTCAATCGCCGCGACGACGCCCTGGCACGCTTTATAGCCTACTTCCAGGAGCATACGCTGGAAGAGGCCGAGCAGGTCGATCCCACCGCGACGATGACGCCCGAGCAAGTCATCCACTGGATGATCCTTCACCGGAAGAAGAAGGGGATCGAGGACGTCGTCGCTGCCGCGATCGACGGCCGCGGTGGCGACAACCAGGCGGCGGTCGGGGTCCTAAACGAGGTTCTGCTGCCGGCGATGAAGGAGGTGGGCGACAAGTTCGGGGCCGGCGAGCTCATCCTTCCGTTCGTGTTGCAGTCGGCCGAGGTGATGAAGAAGGCGGTGGCGCGCCTCGAGACCTACCTCGATCACCTAGATGGCGAGACGAAGGGTAGGATCGTGCTGGCCACCGTCTACGGCGATGTCCACGACATCGGCAAGAACCTGGTGGGCACGATCCTCAGCAATAACGGCTACACGGTCTACGACCTGGGCAAACAGGTGCCGGTCAACACGATCATCGCCAAGGCGGAAGAAGTGGGCGCCGACGCCATCGGGCTCTCGGCCTTGCTGGTCTCTACATCCAAGCAGATGCCGCTCTGCGTGCAGGAGCTCTTCGCCCGCGGGCTCGACTATCCCGTCCTCGTCGGCGGCGCCGCGATCAACCCGTCGTTCGTGCGGGCCGCAGCCTACATCGACCGGGAGAAGGAGACGGTCTACCCGTCGGGCCTGTTCTATTGCAAGGACGCCTTCGCCGGGCTCGCCACGATCGATGCGCTGCAGGATCCGGGAAGGCGCGAGGAATTCGTGCGCGGACGCGTTCGGGAGATCCACGCCGGTGTCGCGAAGCGCGAGGCACTGCAGGAGCGAGCGAAGGCGATGCGTGCCGGCATGGCCGGCCCACGTGCCCTCTCCCGCGACGTCGATATACCGCGGCCGCCGTTCTGGGGCGTCAAGGTTCTCGAGCGCCTGCCGCTGGCCGATCTCTTCCCGCTCATCGACCTGAACACGCTGTACCGCCTTCACTGGGGAGCCAAGAACGCGAAGGGCGCCGAGTGGGAGCGGTTGCTCAAGGACGAGTTCGAGCCGCGCCTGGAGCGTTACCAGCGAGAGACTTTGGCCGGCGGCTGGCTGCAGACGCAGGCGGCCTACGGCTTCTTCCCCGCCGCCTCGGACGGGAACGACCTGGTCGTCTACGACCCGAAGGACCCGGAGAGCGAGATCGCCCGTTTCGACTTCCCGCGCCAAGAAGAGTACGACCAGCTGAGCCTGGCCGACTATTTCATACCCGGTGCGAGCGGCGAACGCGACGTGGTCGCCTTCCAGATCGTCTCGGTGGGCGATGCGTTGCTAGAGAAATCGGATCGCTTGATGAAGGGCGGCGACTATTCGGAGGGCTACTACGTGCACGGCTTCGGTGTGCGGCTGGCCGAGGCGGGTGCCGAGTACGTCCATATGCGGATCCGGGCCGAGCTGGGAATCGATCCCGGCCGCGGCCTGCGCTACTCGTGGGGCTACGGCGCCTGTCCCGACCATCGCCAACACCGTCTCGTCTTCCAGCTCTTACCGGCGCGGCAGAAGCTCAACATGGACCTCACCGAGGCCGGGGCGCTGATTCCCGAGCTGTCGACGGCTGCCCTGGTGGTTCACCATCCCGAGGCGAAGTATTTCTCGGTCTAGCTCGTAGCCCGGCATCCGGGTTTGGGCGTCGGTGCGCTCGTCTCGCTCCGGAGGGCTCGGGGCGACCCGGCTCGGATCTTCAGGAGAAGTCTGTGGGTGAGTTGCCGGAGAGCCTTTCGAAACCACTGTCCTTAAGTGCCGGGTCGGCCGGAGCGATCGGTCCCCCGGCTCCGACCGCAGCAAGACTAGGCCTGCTTAAGCGCCGGTTTACCCGTCCAGAGTTGTCTGTAAGCCAAGAGCACGCCTAGTGAATAGACGTTGGCGAGGAGAAGCGGCCACGCGAGAAGCCCGGGTAGGCGCGGCAGGTAGTAGACGGCGCCGAGAATGTGCGCCCCATGCAGGACCAGGCCGAAGGCCCAGGCGGCCCGCGCCCCTTGGGTCAGTTTCGCGATGTAGAAGATCAACGTTGCCGCGATGATCTGCAGCGGTATTCCGACCTCGAAGATGAGCCCCGGGATGAGAAAGAACATCCCGGCGAACCCGATAGGTACGGTGAGCACCGCCCACAACGCGTAGTGAATCTCAACTAACGGGTACGACCGATTCACCTATCCAATCCCCAATTCCCGAATTCCCATCAATAAGGACCTTTGCGCGGCGCTCCTACTATGATGCTGTCGCGTAGCGGCAGCAGCGGGAACGTCGACGCGTAGAGCGCGTAGCAGATCCCGAACAGCCCCAAGAACCCCAGCGTCATCAGGAGCTCGATCACTCCCAGCGGCACACCGCCTGCCGTCCAGATCGACGGGACGACGGCGACGAACCGCTCCAGCCACAGGCCCAGCAGTATCAGGCCGGCCACCGATGCCACGTATGGCGGCACCATCTTCACCTTCTGCCAAAGCAGTAGCAGGAACGGGATGACGAACACGCAGGCGAAGAAAGTCATCGAGAACGCCTGCCATGGTGGTAGCGAGCGCAGCTCGATGAAGAGTGTCTCGCGTGGCATGTTGCCGTACCAGATGGGCAGGTACTGCGAGAACCACAGATAGGCCCAAAAGATACAGAACGCGAAGATCAGCTTCCCCAGATCGTGCCACTGGTTGGCGGCGAAGAAGTCCAGACCCAGGTACTTCCGGAACAGCGTCGCCATCACCGCCAGGCCGGCCAGCGCCGACAGCCAGGCTCCGATGAAGAAATAGGCCGGGTACAGAACCGAGAGCCAACCGGGCGTCAGCGACATGATCAGGTCGACGGCCATGCCGCTCAGCATGACCGCATAGCTCAGGGCCAGGATCGGTGCCAGGCGTCCCAGGATCCGACGCGACCGCGCTGCCTCTTCCTCCTCGCCTTTAAAGCCGCGCGCCATCCAATCCGTCAGGCTGCGACGCCAACCGCTCAGTCGGGCGGCGGCCGCCGGCATGTCGGGCCGCAACGTGTAGTACATGAAGACGAAGCAGAGAAGATAGAGCAGCGCCAGGAAAACGGCGCCGCGAAGGAAGAGGCCCTCGACGTTGAACCAGGCCTCCGGCAGCGGATGTCCTTCGGCGTTCACCGGGTTCTCGATCCACGGGAAGATCTGTCCGTTCCCGAAGTATAGGATCAGGAAGAGCAGGTACGACGCGGGCAAAAAGGCGCCGAACCCTTGGGCGACCCGGTGCATCGATTTCCCCCAATGTCCTTTCGCCAGCTGCATCGCGGCGCCGAACAGCACTCCGGCTGCGGCGAGCCCGGAGAAGAAGAGGAAGTTCACGAGGTACGCCTGCCAGGCGCGCTGCGGTGCGACGAACAGGCCGATGGCGAACCCGACGAGCCCCAGCCCGACCAGCGTGCCCAGCACGATCAGCGCCCGGCCGTGGATGCGTCCGGTTATGCGGTTCAAAACCTGCTCGTCTGTGTAGCCGGCGGCTTCGGTCTGCATCGTCTATGCCTTACTGATTCCCCTCTGACGCTTCCTGCAGTTCTCTGACGTAATTCACAATGTGCCAGCGATCTTCCTGCGGCATGCGCCGGTAGTTCGGCATGAGCCCTCGTCCCGCCGAGATCATGCCGAAGATGTAGCCGTCGCTGAGGTCGCGCGCCCGCTGCGTGACCAGTTCGTTGATCAAGCCGCGTGGGAACGGCCCTTCAACGCTGCCGCCGCCGGCGCCTTCCGGCCCGTGACAGACCGAGCAGTAGATGTCGTATCGCGCTTTGCCGATCTGCAACGACCCGCTCGTCGCCGCGAACGGGTTCGCAAGCTCCTCGTAGTCGTCCGGCAGGTTCCCGAGCGGCGCTCCGGCGCCCACAGGCACGGTGCCCTCGGGCGGCATGCGCGGCGGCTCCTCGTAGGGCTCCACCGCGGCCTGATCGCGCATGTTCCCGAACCACGAGACCTTGCCGAGCGTGTCCTCGAGCTCGGTGCCGCGACAGCCGGCCAGGCCGGCGGCCAGGGCCAGGCCGGCCAGGCTGACCAGGGTCGGTCGGGCTCGTCTACCGTTCAACTCGCACCTCGTCGGGACCGTAGCTGCGGAGCATCTCCTCGATCGAGGCCGTGCGGCTGGGCTCGCAGACGACGCTGACGCCGAACTGGTCGTCGGTATAGCCCGCCTGATGCGCCGCGTGCAGCGTGAGCGTCGGCATCCGATTGTGGATCAGCATTCCGATCAGCGCCGAGATACCCGCGAACAGGATCGTCATCTCGAACGCGATGACCACGTACGCCGGTATCGAAGCCAGTGCCTTTCCGCCGACGACCAGCGGATAGTAATAGGAGGACCAGGTCGTGAGTGCGAAGCCGCTGATGCAGCCGGTCAGCCCACCGATCAGAGCGTAGCGCCTGACCGGGCTGGGCGGCGCACCGATGGCGTCTTCCAGCTCGGCCTCCATGATCGGCCCGAAGACCGACACGTCCTCGAAGCCCTCCTCGCGGATCGAGCGCACGGCTCCGACCACCGTGTGAATGTCGTCGTAGATCGCCGTTACCGTCTCGCGCGCTGCCATCACGCTTCTTCCTTCTTGTCGCCCGGGCTCCAGACGCCCTCCGCGATCGATTCCTTGACCTCGGTAATCGAGATGGCGGGCAGCGTCTTGGCGAACAGCATGAACCAGAACAGGAACCAGGCGAAGCTACCGGCGGTGATCGATAGCTCGACCCACGTCGGCTTGTAGAGACCCCAGGCGCCGGGGCTGTACTCGTGGGCCAGCGACGTGACGATGATCACGAAACGCTCGTACCACATCCCGATGTTCACGAAAATCGAGATGACGAACATCGCCGCGATGTTACGCCGGATCTTCCGCGAGAAACAGAGCAGCGGGATGACGACGTTACAGGTCATCATTATCACGAACGGCCCCATGTAGTCGCCCACCGCGCGCCAGCGGAAGCTCTCCCACTCGACCGGGTCGCCCGAGTACCACGCCATGAAGTACTCGGCTACGTAGGCGTAGCCGACGATCAGGGAAGTCAACAGCAGTAGCTTCCCCATGTTGTCGTAGTGGTACTCGGTGATGTAATCCTCGAGGCCCAGCGCCCAACGGAAGGGCACCGACAGCGTGATCACCATGGCTATCCCCGAGAAGATCGCGCCGGCGACGAAGTACGGCGCGAAGATCGTCGAGTGCCACCCCGGTGTGATCGCCATCGCGAAGTCCCACGACACGACGCTGTGCACCGACAGGACCAGCGGCGTCGCGATCGCCGCCATGTAGAGATAGGCGCGGCGGTAGTTCCTCCACTGCGTGTCGGTCCCGCCCCAGCCCAGCGACAGGTAGCCGTAGAGCTTCTCCTTGAAGCGGCCCCAGAGTCCGGGGGCGCCCTTCAGCTTGTCGCGGATCGTCGCCAAATCCGGGATGAGGCCCGAGTACCAGAACAGGAGGCTGATCGTGAAGTACGTGCTGATCGCGAAGAAGTCCCAGATCAGCGGCGACCGGAAGTTCGGCCACAGCAGCCGCTGGTTGGGATACGGCGCCAGGAAGTAGAAGTACCAGACGCGGCCCAGGTGGATGAGCGGGAAAAGTCCCGCCGTCATCACCGCGAAGATCGTCATCGCCTCCGCGGCACGGTTGATCGTAGTGCGCCAGCCGGAGCGCAGCAGGTAGAGGATCGCCGATATCAGCGTGCCCGAGTGCGCGATACCGACCCAGAAGACGAAGTTCGTGATATAGACGCCCCACATCACCGGGTGCGTGATGCCGGCCGTCCCCATGCCGTACTTGATCTGATAGATCCAGGCGACGCCCGCCCAGCCGATCACCGACAGCAGGACGAGCATCATCAAGCGGTAGCGCAGGTCTGAATCCCAGAGCGCCCCGATGATGTCGCGGCTTACCCTCGCGAAAGGTGTGCGCGCCGGCCCTGCGACGCTCGCCATCTATTCCTCCTCGCTGCCGCGGGTGGACACCGCCTTCAGGTAGGTGACCGCGGGTCGAGTGTTGAGCTCGCCGAGCATGTGATAAGCGCGGCCGCTGCGGGTCAATCTCGAGACGCGACTGTTCGGGTCCCTGAGGTTGCCGAAGACGATCGCGTTCGCCGGGCAGGTCTGTGCGCACGCGGTCGTCACCTCGCCGTCGTTCACATCGCGACCCTCGGCGTTCGCATCGTTACGCGCCTTCATGATGCGCTGCACGCAGAACGTGCACTTCTCCATCACGCCCTTCTCCCGCACCGTGACATCCGGATTGAGCTGCAGGTTGAGCGGGAAGGGGAAGTCGTAATCGAACCACTCGAAACGCCGCGCCTTGTAGGGGCAGTTGTTCGAGCAATAGCGTGTGCCCACGCAACGGTTGTAAACCTGGATGTTGAGGCCTTCCGGGTTGTGGTACGTCGCGTAGACCGGGCAGACCGGCTCGCACGGCGCGTTGCCGCAGTGCTGGCACATCGCCGGCAGGTGCACGACGAGCGGCACCGATTCGTCCTCGGCCCCCTCCGAATCGCCGTGACCGTTCCCGTGCGCGCCTTCCGAGACGTGCTCGTAGTAGCTCTCGACCCTAAGCCACGCCATCTCGCGGCCCTGGGCACAGAGTTCCTCGCCGACGATCGGGATGTTGTTCTCGGCATAGCAGGCGGTGACACAGGCCGAGCAGCCGATGCAGCTCGAGAGATCGATCGCCATGCCCCAGCGGTACGGGCTCTTGGGGTCGGCGTCCTCGGCGGCCTCGACCAGTGCCTCGGGCTCGCGCTCCATCTCCTCCCGGGCGTGCTCCTCGGCCTCGGTCGCCGCAGCGACGCTCACGACCTCGGCGATCTCCCGGCCCAGGTCGTCGTGCGAGCCCTGGGTGCCGACCAGCGTGATCCTCGTGCCGGTGGCGGCCAGCGCCACCTGGGTCGTGAGCCAGGCTGTGGCGCCGGAGGCCTCGTCCGCCGCCGCGGGCAAGAGCGCCAGCGGGTTCACCCCACGGCCGCGGGCCCAACGGCCGAGATGCTCGTGGCCCTGACCGATGGGAATCGCCACCGTGTCGGGCCGGAGGCCGTGGTAGACGAAAGCCGGCGCCTCGAGCTGGCCATGCGGCGAGCTGACGGCGACGACGTCGCCGGTACCGACGCCCAGCCGCTCGGCCACTTCGGGGTGCATCTCGATCCAGGAGTTCCAGACGACCTTGGTGACGGGGTCGGGGAGCTCCTGCAGCCAGGGCCGGTTCGCGCTGCGACCGTCGTAGAAGACCGGCGAGGGGTAGGCCAGCAGCGCGTAGGGTGTGCTCGCGTCGCCGTCCAGCGTCGGCTCGTCGAAGTTGACCCCGGCCACCGCCGGATTGAGCGTCACCGGCTGGGTGCCGACCTGGCGCCAGACGCCGCCGGCCGAGAGCGCGTCGCGCCAGAAGGCCTCGAAGTCTGAGCCCGGTGCGAACTCGCGCCCTACCTCCCGCCAGGCATCCCGCAAATAGGTGTTGTAGTCCGCTTGGCCGAAGCTGCCGGCTACCTCACCGCCCAGGCGCGCCGCCAGCGACAGCAGCACATCGCCGGTGCTCTTGGTGTCGAAGATCGGGTCGATCGTCGGCTGCATCAGCGTGCGGACCCCGACCTCGGGCTCGTGGTCACCCCAGCTCTCCAGGGGCGTGTGATCGGGGAGAATCAGGTGAGCGCGCGCCGCCGTCTCGTCCATGTAGCTGGAGAAGCTGACGATCATTTCGACGCTGGCCAGCGCCTGGGCGAAGCCCAGCGCGCCGGGCATCGTATGGACGGGATCGATCCCATGCACCAGCAGCATCTGCACGCCGCCGCCCCGCATCGTCTCCACCATCTCCTGCATGCGCGCCACGCTCGCTACGCGCCGCCGGACTACGTTGGGGCCGAAGCGCACCGTTCGCCCGACGTTGCCCGCCGCGTAGTTCAGCAGGTTCACCGCTACGTGCGCCGCAGTGGCGTTTCGGTCGGTCCCCTCGATACCGGGCGGTAGCGCAATGCTCGACGGCGCGTCGGCGAACTCGTGGGCCAGTCGCTCGATCGTCTCCGGTTCGAGGCGAGCCGCCTCGGCCACGCGCTCCGGCGTGAAGGGCTCGACCAGCGGCCGTACCGCTGCGCCACGGGCGCCGGCCCGGCCCTGCGCCACCAGAACCCTAGCCATCGCCAGCGCTATCAGCATGGCGCCGGTGGGACCCGCCGCGACCCACTCGTCGGCGTTCGAGCCGGTGAGCGAGAGGCGCGGGCCGATGTGGATGAAGCGCCCTGCATGTCCGTCTCTGAAGGTCTGGGATGCGGAGAACCCGCGAGCGTACTGAACCGGCGAGACCCAGGTCTCGAGGAAACCGGCGCCGAACGATACGACCAGCTCGGCCGCGTCGATCTCATAACGTGGGATCTCGGCGAGGCCGAAGGTCAGGCGGTTCGCCTCGCGCAGCGGCTCCACGTCGAAGCTTTCGTGGATAACCCGATTCGGTGACCCGACGGCGCCCATCCAGGTGCCGAACAGCCGGTCGAGCGTGCCGGCCGCACCGTCGGTGATCAGGTAGAGCCAGTCCGAGCGGCCTTCGCTGCGCATGGTCCGCAGCATCCCCGCCAGAATGGATTCCGCCTCGTCCCAGCCGATCGGCTCGAACTCGTCGCTCCCGCCGACGCGCCGCAGCGGCGAGGTGATGCGGTCGGGGTTGTAGAGCCCCTGAAGCGATGCCTGTCCGCGCGCGCACAGCCGGCCGGCGTTCACCGGGTGGTCGGGGTTCCCCTCCACCTTGATCGGTCGGCCTTCGCGGACTTTGACGTGAACGCCGCAGCCGGCCGGACACTCGCGACAGGCGCTGGCGTACCAGTTAGGGATGCCGGGGACGATCTCTTCCGGCTGCACCAGGTAGGGGATCAGCTTCTTCGCCGGCTCCTGCGCGCAGCCTACCAGCCCGGTGCTGGCACCGGTGAGCCCGAGGACCTTCAGGAAGTCGCGACGCTTGATCTCCGACATCTAGTGTAGCTCCCGCATCCCTAGTAGTGGCAGGCGGCGCAATCGATCGGGCCCTTCAACACGCCGTACTGCGAGTCGATCGATCTCGGGTACAGGCCGTGTGATTCGCGGCCCTCCTCATCGAAGCGGGCCGCGTTCCGCGCCGCCGCCGCCAGCTTGGCCTCGTCCTCACCCGGCTCCTTGTGGCACTCCAGGCACCAGCCCATGGTCAGCGGTGACCACTGCCAGAGCACGTCGTGCTCCCCCACCTCGCCGTGGCATTCCTGGCACTCGACCTCGGCCCGTACGTGTCGCCCGTGATTGAATTGGACGAAGTCGGCGAGCTTGTAGACCCGTTCCCAGGGGATCGGTTCGCCGCGCCCCTCATAGCCGCGCAGCTTGGCGATCTCCGAGCTGGCCGCCTTCACTACCCGGTGGCAGCCCAAGCAGAGCTCGACCGGCGGCATCGATGCCCAGGTCGAGATGTCGGTGTTCGAATGGCAGTAGAGGCACTCGACCTCGTACGCACCGGCGTGGCGACGATGGCTGAAGAAGATGGGCTGGAGGGGGCCCCTGCCCCAGCCGACTACCGTGTCCGGGTCGAGTGAGAAACGATCGCCCTGGGCGACGGCCGCGGCCGCTGGGACCGGTCCCCCGGCGGGGCGTCTGGTTTGGGAGGCAAAAGCCAACAAGGCCACCCCGGCCACTCCCCACAGACTGATTGTCAGCGCTCTGCGCGGGGTGAGCATCGTCCTCCCAGTCGTGAGCTGCGATGTGCCCTAGAAAGTCGGGCTGAGACTACGATTAGGGTGGGTGGGCGTCAAGGGTTTCCGGGGGTGCCGAGCCCCTCATCGCGCGCGCCGCATAGCCCGCTGGATCCGCTCCAGCACCTGCACCGCGATCCAGGTCTGCGCTCCCAGGTGACGCCGGCCCCAGGCTCCGTACTTGTGCTGCGTCTCCAGTAAACGCGGGGCCGCTTTCCGCAGCATGTGATCGGTGGCCGGGTGGTTGATCTCTAGAAGTGCTTCGAGGACGAAGAAGAACTCCACGTTCGGCCAGTCGCCGCCCTTCTCCTGCGCTCCCAACAGCGACTCGAGGCCCGCCTCCAGCTCCGCACAGCGTGCCCCGTCCTGCCACCCCAGCGCCTGCAGCGCGCCCACAAGGACGGCCGGCGTGTATTGACCGCCGTACTCCAGGTAGAGCGGCAGAGCGCGCAGGCCCAATAGCGACGCGTTCGCCCGCGGGTCGGTCGGACGTGCCCGCAGCGCCGAGCGCAGCGCCCGCTCCGACATCAGCAACCGCGCCCCGGCGTCCGAGGTCACGACCTGACCGTTCATCAACGTCAGCTCCTGGGACTCGTCCGACGGGCCGGGGCTGAAGAACCCGCTGACAAAATGCTCGCAGATCCGACCCTCGTGACGCGCCGGCGTGCAGCCCGAGCCGTAGGCTCCCTCCTGGTCGCGCCGCCCGTACAGCCAATCCAGCGCCTTGTCCACCACCGGAGAATCGCCCGCTATGCCCAAGTCCAGCAGCCGCCACAACGACTCCGCCGTCACCGCCAGGTCACCGCCCTCCTCCCAGCTCCCATCGGGGCCCTGCTTCGCTCGCAGATCGCCCCGTAGGTGCCACGCCAGCTCCGGCGCCCCACGCCCGCTGTCGCGCCGCGCCAGGAACCCGAAAAAGTCGCGCCGCTCGCCCAGCCAGTCCCGGCCCCGGTCCACCGCGTCTTGCACCGCCCGCGGTGTAACCTCGCCCTTGGCCGCTGCCACCTTGGGGACGGGGGCCGCTTTGGGCTTGGCCTTGGGCGTGGGCTTGGCCTTCGGTTTGGCCTTGGGCTTTGCCTTGGCCTTGGGCTTGGCCTTCGGTTTGGCCTTGGCCTTGGGCCTAGCCTTCTTGGCCGCGCCAGCAGTCGCCTTTTTCTTTGCCCCGGAACGCTTCTTTGTCGCGCCAGACTTCTTGGTCTTGGCCAACGGGTCCTCCCTCCCGGTCGTCAAGACGTCAGGAACGCCGTAGATTATCACGTCGGTCCACTCCACGCGAGTGGTAAGCATCCATAGACCCCTAATACGGTAAGCCATGCTACGAACAGAGGTGGTCTCGACGGGCTACTACGTGCCCGAACGTGTGATAACTAACGAAGATCTCACCCAGTGGATGGATACCAGCGACGAATGGATCGTCCAGCGCTCGGGGATCAGCGAGCGCCGCTGGGTGGAGGGCGGGACGGGCAGCTCGGATCTGGGTAAAGAGGCGGCGGAGCGGGCGCTGGAGGCAGCGGGCCTGGAGGCTGGTGATCTGGACTGCATAATCGTGGCGACGCTGAGTCCCGACGTGTATTTCCCGGGCTCGGGGGTGTTTCTGCAGCGCAAGCTGGGTATCAAGAACGTCCCCTGCCTGGACGTGCGGAATCAGTGCAGCGGCTTCATCTACGGGCTGTCCATCGCCGACGCCTGGATCCGGGCGGGCATGTACAAGCGGATACTGCTGGTGGGCACGGAGGTTCAGTCGACGGGGCTGATTCTGTCCACGGAGGGTCGGGACACGGCGGTACTGTTCGGGGACGGGGCGGGAGCGGCGATCCTGGGGCCCACGGAGGATGGCGATCGGGGCGTCCTGTCGGTGAACATCCACGCCGACGGCCGGCATGCCGAGAAGCTGTGGATGGAGGCGCCGGGCTCGCGCTACAAGCCGTGGCTGGTGGCCGAGCAGATCGAGCAGGGCCTGACCCGGCCGATGATGGAGGGTCGCGACGTGTTCAAGCACGCCGCGGTGAAGATGCCGGCGGCGGTGAAGGAGGCGGTGGAAGAGGCTGGGCTTAACCTGGACGACATCGACTACGTCATCCCGCACCAGGCCAACCTGCGGATCACCCAGGCGGTGCAGAAGTCGCTGGGCCTGCCCGACGAGAAGGTGATCAGCAACATCCACAAGTACGGGAACACGACGGCGGCGAGCATCCCCATCGCGCTGCACGAGGCGGTGGAGGACGGGCGGATTCGGCGCGGGAGCTTGGTGTGTTTGACGGCGTTCGGTAGCGGGTTCACCTGGGGTGCGGCTCTTATCAGATGGTAGCCGGTGGCCGGTAGCCAGTAGCCGGTAACGTGGAAATCTGAGCGTTCGAACTTACCGGCCGTCGGTCACCGACCACTGATCACGGAGACTTCATGAACAAACCGATGCTCGCTCTCACCCTGATCTTCGCGCTCGGCACGGGCGCCGCCGACACCGAGGCCCAAACCCCAACCCGCATCATGATCCGTGTGACCGCTCGTGACGCGAAGATCATCGGGGGTGGCGTGGGCGGCGCGCGAGTCACCGTCGTGGACGCCGAGACGGGCGAGTTCCTGGCAGAGGGGCTGCAGGAGGGCGGGACCGGTGACACGCAGCTCATCATGCGGACCCCGCACGGCCGGGACATGACGGTCTTCGACACCGAGGGCGCCGCCGGCTTCCTCGCCGAGCTCGAGATCTCCCAGCCGACCATCGTGGTCATCTCAGCGGCCGGCCCACTGGGCTACCCGCAGGCGGTCCAGACGGCCAGCAAGCAGATGCTGGTCGTGCCTGGCCGCCACGTCGAAGGTGACGGTGTCGTCCTCGAGCTCCACGGCTTCATCGTCGAGATCCTGAGCCCCGAGCCGCTCACCCCGGTAGGCGACAGCATCGACCTGAGCGTGCGCGTCCGGGGGATGTGCGGGTGCACGATCGAGCCCGGCGGGCTATGGGACGCGGACCGCAAGGAGTTCGTGGCGCGTCTAAAGGCCGACGGCCAGGTCGTGTCGAGCACGAACCTCGAGTACGCCGGCCAGACCAGCATGTTCAGAGGGCGGCTGACGGTCCCGGAGTCGGCTGCGGGTAGCGATCTCACCCTCGAGGTCCTGGTCTCGGAGGCGGGCAAGGGGAATTTCGGGAGACACGAGATTCCGGTGGCCGGTAGGACGGTAGGACGGTAGCCGGTAGGCCGGTAGCCGGTAGCCGGTGGCCGGTCGGTTTTCGAACTGGAACTTACCGGCCACCGGCGCACCGGCCACCGCTTACTGCGCTCGGGCCTTGTCATCGGGTAGGGTGCCGAACAGTATTTAGGGCCCAGCCCGGCACACGTAACCGGGCGAAAGCGGGAGTAGCTCAGTTGGTAGAGCGCGAGCTTCCCAAGCTCGAGGTCGCGGGTTCGAGACCCGTCTCCCGCTCTCCGAAATGGGGCGGTAGCTCAGCTGGTTAGAGCGCTGCGCTCACATCGCAGAGGTCGGGGGTTCGAGTCCCTCCCGCCCCATCGGACGGTAGGCAGTAGGCAGTACCGCCCACCGCCGTACTGCCCACCGCTCACCGGAACGCGGGAGTAGCTCAGTTGGCCAGAGCATCAGCCTTCCAAGCTGAGGGTCGCGGGTTCGAGTCCCGTCTCCCGCTCTGTCTGTTATCAAAGGGTCGCGGGTGGAGACGAACGCCGCGCGCAGGAACGCGCGGCGTTCCTGTAGGCAGGCGTCTGGCGACGCCTGCAACGCGAGTCCGTCTCCCGCTCTAGCTTCCTCGATATTCGAATCCGTCCCGGAGTGCGACATGAACGGTCAAGAACATACGTTCTGGTTCCGCGCGGTTCTCCTCCTGTCAACGACTGTCCTCCTCGATACGGGGAGCGCGCTGGCTCAGACCTACACGTTCGATCGCTGTATCTCGTCCGCCGAGGTGCCGTCTAGGGTTCTCGCAGCGCCCTACGCCATCACCCTCTGGAGATCACCCCCCAGCCAATCGCTTCAGACCTGCGCGAACTTCTGTGCCCACGCGACGGTACCCCCTGAGGCTGAAGCGAGGGGGGACAGATCGCAGTTCAATGCACCCTATACCTTCACGATGCTGAACACGGGGTGGTGCTTTTGTGGCAATACGATCAACGGGACCGAGGTGCCGGCAAGTCAATGCCAAAGGCAGCAAGAATGTCTGCCGAATCCGGCGGAGAGATGCCAGCGGCCTCAAGAAGAGGGCTATATGATCTACAGGGTGGGCGGGGGAGGCCAAGCCAGCGGTGGAGCTGCTGCTCAGCCTCCGCCTCCTGTCCCACCACCCACGTTCGCGAATCGCCCGCCCAACGCGCCGACCGTGCCGGCCGGGGGCTATGAACCGCCTTTCCCTCTCCAATACGAGGGTGCCATTCAACTGACCTGGCAGAACAATGGAGATCCCGACGGCGATCCGTTGACCTTCGGCGTGTTCATCATGGAATACGATCGGTCGGCCAACGCCTGGGTCCCCGTCTCCTCGTTCCGGGATGAATACGGGAACACGGGCGCCGTCTGGATGAGCGACACGGTCTTCACGTTCACAACCCAAGCCGGGCTCCGGGCCGCCACTTATTACGCCTGGATCGTCATCGCTTGCGAGGCGAATCGGGGGCCAACACAACAGTGCGTATGGAGCGGTTGGTCGGTCTTCCGGACTCAGTGAAGCGCGCCCCGCACCGCAACAACTAGCTGCAGCCAGAGTGAGGCACCGGGAAACACGTTCTCGGTGCCTCTATCTTTATTCGCTTCCTTGGAGCTCCGCGCTATAGGCCCGATAGAGCTGCCGTATGTTGCACACGTAGCGCACAGGCTCGCTGCAGCGGCAGTAGCCGTAGCGGGCTCGCTCGATCGCAGTCCGTGAGTTTTGGCAAGTTACATAACGTTAGGCCCCGGACCCGGCGTGCCACAAGGATCACGAGCTTAATCGAAGGGGCAGCGGCAAGTCCGCTGGATAGAAAAGCTTGCCGCGTGGGGCCCGCTCTATTAACATCAATAATCATTCTCAACAACCGGGCCACCGGATACCAGGTACTCCCGGCCTACGTCGCAGGGATCCAAGCCGAAGAGGGAATCATGGCCATTCGTCTGGGCGACGACGCCCCGAATTTCTCCGCGGAGACCACCGAGGGGCAGATCAACTTCCACGATTGGAAGGGG
>JBDHJU010000128.1:0-8258 GCA_039586755.1 Gemmatimonadota bacterium
TTCCCCCATTCTTGTTCCCAATTCTCACTTCCCCTATCTTCCCCCGCGTTGTCCCAACCACCTTGCGCAAGCGTAATTCGCAATGACCGTAAAGACTCGTTTCGCGCCCAGTCCCACGGGCGAGCTACACCTGGGAAATGCACGGATCGCCGTGCTCAACTGGCTCTACGCAAGGCACAGCGGCGGCCGCTTCGTCCTGCGGATCGAGGACACCGATGTCGACCGCAACCTACCCGGCTCCGAGGATGAGATCATGGAGTCGCTTCGCCGCTTGGGGGTCGGCTGGGACGAGGGGCCCGACGTGGGTGGTGAGGCGGGCCCGTATCGCCAGAGCGAGCGGGCATCGCTCTACCGCGAATACGCCGAGAAGCTGCTCAAGTCGGGCGCGGCGTTCCGTTGTTACTGCCAGCCCAGCTGCTCAAGTCGGGCGCGGCGTTCCGTTGTTACTGCCAGCCCGACGAGCTCGAGGCCAAGAAAGAGGCGGCCATCGCCCGCGGCGCCCGCGCGATCTACGACGGCACGTGCCGACACCTGACTCCCGAACAGGAAGAACGACATCGCGAGGCCGGGGTCGTCCCGGCCATCCGTTTCGCCGTCCCCGCCGAGCAGGTCGTCGTTAACGACGTCATCCGCGGCACGATCGTCTTCGACCCAGAGGAGTTCGGCGATTTCGTGATCATGAAATCGGACGGGCTCCCGACCTACAACTTCGCCGTCGTCGTCGATGACTGCGGCATGGCGATAACCCATGTCATCCGCGGGGTAGGGCACCTGGCCAACACCCCGCGCCAGGTGATGCTCTACCACGCTCTCGATATGGAGCCGCCGACTTTCGTCCATGTACCGCACGTACTGAGCCCCGACGGCTCCGGACTTTCCAAGCGCCACGGCGCCCGCAGCCTGCGCGAGTACCTGGACGAGGGCTACCATCCCGACGCGCTGGTCAACTACCTGTCACTGCTCTCCTGGTCGAGCCCCAGCGGCGACGAGGTCCTGCCACCCCAGCGCCTGATCGAGGAGATCGATCTGGCGCGACTCGGTGCCAGCGACGTGAGGATGGACCCCGACAAGCTCGAGTGGCTGTCCGGAGAGTACATCCGCCGCATGACTCCCGAGGAACTCGCCGAGTGCCTGGTCGAGCATCTCGATCCCGAGTCGTATCCCGACCGCGACGACCACCGCGTGCGCATCGCCCGGGCGATCCAGGAGCGCATCACGACCTTCAGCGGCGCCGCTCGCTTCCTGCCTCAGTTCTATCCGCCGGATCCCATGAGCTGGACGCCCGAGGCGCTGGAGGTACTGCAAGGCCCCGACGTCGCGCGCACCCTCGAGGCCGTCCACAAGGCACTCGAGTCTCTCAGCGATTGGAATGCCGACGACATAATCGCCGCGATCCGTGCCGCCGGCGTGGAAGCCGGCGTGAAAGGCAAGAAGCTGTTCATGCCGGTGCGGGCGGCGGTTAGCGGATCGACACAGGGACCCGAGCTGGGCGACATATTCGAGATCCAGGGAAGAGACACGTGCCTGCGGGTCATGGAACAGGCACGTGCGAAAGCCAACTGAACCGACACACCATGAAACTAGACTTCAGCCTCATCTGTTCGCGCTGTGAACGCGAGACCGATACGGCGGGCACGCCGAACGTCTGCGCCGAATGCGGCGCTCCGCTGCTCGCCCTCTACCCACTGGAGAAGATCGCGGAGAAGTTCCGACCCGAGAGCCTCGAAGGTCGTCCCTGGGACATGTGGCGCTATCGCGAGGTCATGCCGCTGGCGGCGGAGGAAGAGCCCGTAACACTCGGCGAGGGCGGCACGCCGCTGCTATCGCTACCCGCGTTGGCAAAGACGGCGGGCGTCCGCGAGCTACTGGTCAAAGAGGAGGGGCTCAACCCCACGTATTCCTTCAAGGCGCGGGGCATGTCGGCAGCCGTCACACGGGCGGTGGCCGGCGGCGCCAAGGGGTTCGTCGCTCCGTCGGCGGGGAACGCCGCCGATGCGCTCTCGGCCTACGGCTCCCGGGCGGGCCTCCCGGTGCGAGTCTACATGCCCAAGGACACGCCGCCTCTGATAATCGCCGAATGTCGAGCGCTGGGCGCCCGGGTCGAGTTGATCGACGGCGTGATCAGCGACTGCGGCGTCAAAGCGCGGGAGTTCGCACAGGAGACCGGCTACTTCGACGTCTCTACCCTCCGCGAGCCCTATCGCGTCGAGGGCAAGAAGACGATGGGCTACGAGATCGCGGAGCAGCTGGGTTGGAGCCTGCCCGACGCCATCATCTATCCCACGGGCGGCGGCACGGGGATCATCGGCATGTGGAAGGCCTTCGCCGAGATGGAGACGCTGGGCTGGCTCGAGCCCGGAAAGCGGCCCCGTATGTACGTCGTCCAGTCCTCCGGCTGTGCTCCCATGGTTCGCGCCTGGGAGTCGGGCACCGAAACGGCGGAGATCTGGAAAGATCCGGAGACCGTCGCCTGGGGCCTTCGCGTCCCCGGCGCCCTGGGCGACTTCCTGATCCTGCGTGCCGTGAGGGAGAGCGGTGGCGCCGCCGTCGCCGTAAGCGACAAGGATCTCTTGGCCGCGGGGGACGAGCTGTTGCACCACGGCGTCGCCGCCTGTCCCGAAGGCGGCGCGACGCTCGCCGCGCTCTACCGCTTGCGGGCGGCAGGCCATATCGGTCCCGATGACAGCGTCGTCTGCTTCAACACTGGCGCCTGGATCAAGTACGTCGAGTAGGCGGATCCCAATGGAAGAACGCTCACGCTGCCTTATCTTCGATCCGTTCGCCGGAATAAGCGGCGACATGATCCTGGGTGGGCTCATCGATCTGGGGCTCGAGGCGGATTGGCTGAGGGCTCTCGTCTCCGACCTGCCAGTCAAAGTCGATCTCAGCATAGAAGAAGTTACGCGCGGGAGCATCAAGGCGACCGCGGTCCGAGTCGAGACGCAGGAGTCCGGCGTCGTCCGACATCTGAAGGATGTGTTGGAGATCATCGACGCGGCCCAGGTGGACGAGAAGGCGCGCGAGTGGGCGCGTGAGGCGTTCCGCAAGCTGGCCGACGTCGAAGGCGGTATACACGGCATCTCGCCGGACAAAGTGCACTTCCACGAGGTCGGCGCCGACGACGCCATCGTCGACATCCTCGGGGCCTGCGCCGGCGTATCGCACTTAGGGATCGAGCGCTGCTTCACCCGGCCCGTCGCCGTCGGGATCGGCTGGGTCGTCGCCCAGCACGGCGCCCTGCCGCTACCCGCACCGGCCACCATCAGGCTGCTCGAGGGCCTGCCGGTACGCGAGAGCGAACTGGAAGGTGAGCTCACCACGCCAACCGGCGCGGTGCTTTTGTCGGTCCTCACCGGCGGCCAGAGACTGCACGGCGACTTCACGCCGGTTCGTTCGGGCTACGGCGCCGGCGGCCGCGATCCTTCCACGCACCCGAACTGCCTGCGCCTCATCATCGCCGACCTCGGCGAGCGCGGCGACCTCATCGTCATGCAGGCCGACATCGACGACATGTCACCCGAGTACGCCCCGTCGCTCCTCGAGGAGCTCTTCGCGGCCGGCGCCATCGACGCCTGGACGCAACCGGTCCAGATGAAGAAGGGCCGCACTGGGCTCAGGATCGAGGTCCTGGTGCCCGAGGTGGGCAGGGAAGCGGTGAGCCGTGCTCTATTTCAGGGAAGCACCACTCTGGGCCTTCGCTACTGGCGGGTCCAGCGCGAGATCCTGCCCCGCACGGCAAAGACCGTGGAGTGGCGTGGCCACGCGATTCGCGTCAAAGCCTCCACGTCGCCCGACGGGCACGTCCATTACAAGCCCGAGTTCGACGACGTCGCCGCCGCCGCCCGGGCCGAAGGCGTGCCGACCCTCAGAGCTCAAGACGAGATCGAGCAACTGTTGCGCGACGCTTGACGAAGCCGGACGAATCTCCGTGACGAGCAGATTGCGAAAGATCCGGGACGGCCTCGCAAGAGAAATCCAGGTGTATCGGCTCGTCCTCAAGCACGAGCGAACGCCGTGGATGACGCGAGCTCTTCTCGGCGCCGCACTAGCCTATGCCCTCAGTCCCATCGACCTGATACCCGACTGGCTGCCCGTGGTCGGCCATCTCGATGACGTACTCATCGTCCCGCTGCTCGTCTGGCTCGGCCTGAGGTTCGTGCCTTCGGGTGTAGTGGAAGAGTGTCGCGCACTGGCGCGAGCCGCGTCTGATGCGGCGCCTGGTCCTCGAAAGGAACACTGAATGCCAGGGCTGAACACGCGAGCGATCCTGATTCCGCGCAAAGGCCCGCCCAAGGTCCTGGTCGAGCGAGAGGTCCCGCTCCGCGAGCCAGGGGTAGGGGAGGTCCACCTTCGGGTCGAGGCCGCCGGTGTCAACTTCGCCGACCTGCTGTTGCGGGCCGGACTCTACCGTCCGCTACCACCGCGCCCCTACGGCCCGGGCCTCGAGGTGGCCGGTGTCGTGGCCCGCGTCGGTTCCGGAGTCGAAGGCTGGCGCGAAGGCGATCGCGCCGTCGCGATCATGCGCCACGGCGGCTACACGCGCGACGCCGTGGTCGCCGCCGAGCACGTGTATCCCTATCCCGATGCGCTCACACCGGTGCAGGCGGCGTCGGTCCCGCTGGTCTTCCTCACCGCTTGGGTCTGTCTGTTCGAGTCGGCCCGCGCCCGGGCCGGCGAGACCGCGTTGATCCTCGGTGCGGGGGGTGGCGTCGGTACGGCCGCGGTACAGCTGGCCGTGAGTCACGGGCTCCGTGTCATCGGCACCGCCGGCGACGAGCGCAAGCGAACTTTCGTTACCGACGAGCTGGGCGCCGAGGCGTGTTTCGACTCCCGAGGCGACTGGGAACCACGAGTGCGCGAGCTGGTCGGCGATCGTGGAGTCGACGTCGCCCTCGACCCCGTTTCCGGTCCAGCTTCACGGTCGTGCCGTCGCCTACTCGCACCCCTGGGCCGCATCGTGTTCTACGGCTTGAGCGATGCGCTACCCGGGCAGAAGCTGAACTGGCTCCGGGCGCTCCGCGTGTTGCTGCGCCTGCCCCGCTTTAACCCCGTGTCGCTCTTCGAATCGAACATCGGTGCGTCGGGTGTGGCCCTCTTCAACCTGGGACACAAAGAGCCGCTGCTCCGACCGGCACTTGACGAGATCTTCCAGGCGATCGTTGCCGGCGAGCTCCGAACCGTGGTGGACAAGACCTTCTCGCTCGATCGCGCCGGCGCGATCGAGGCGCATACCTACCTTCACGAGCGCCGCAACCTGGGAAAGGTGGTACTGGCAAACCAAGAGAACTCGCCGGCACAGGGGTAGCAGAGCTGCACACCGGCTCCCCGCAGTCCAATCCCTCCCGTGGACACAATTGGGCCACAGGCTCGCCCTTAGGCCACCCATGTCTCGCGTTTTGGGCACGCATGGGAATGAATATCCGTCGCCTCGGCCGTCGTTCCTACGCCTCGTTGCTGCCCGCTTCGTGGGGTCCCATCTTTGAGCGCAATCGGGTGCCCGTAATTTCACATACCTCAGGCCCCAGGTGGCAGCCATGTCCCGTCTCAGGCGGCTCATCGTCGAGGCCCACCAGCGTTCGCTCTGGCAGGCGCTCGCGGTCTACCTAGGTGCCTCCTACGCCGTCTTGGAGGCGGCGGCCTATTTCAGAGATGAGTTCGGTTTACCTGATTGGCTTCCACTGGTTGCTCTTGTCCTGCTGCTCGTCGGGCTGCCTGTTGTCGTCGTGACCTCCCTCGCCAGAGGGGAGGTATACGGAGATGAGGTCCCTGCACCGGATGCAGCGGCAGCCGCGGAAGAGGACAGGCGGCTTCGGCGGCTCACCTGGCGAAGTGCGGGGCTCAGCTTCTTGGGCGCGATGGCACTCTGGGGACTGATCGCCGCCGGTCTGCTGCTGACCGGGACGTACGGGCGTGTATCGGGATCATCCCACGACGTCAAACGGCTCGCCGTACTTCCCTTCGAGAATTTGGGAGCGCCGGAGGATGAGTACTTCTCGGATGGCCTAACGGACGCCATCAGCGCTCGCCTAGCCGTCATTCACGGGCTGGGCGTGACCTCGCTGCCCGCGCGGCGGCCGTAATTTCTGTCGCCAACATCCAGATTTTTTTTCGGACAGGGACTCCGACGGTCACTGAGACTCCGGCCAGGGCAGAGGCCCGGGGGAGGGGCCCCGAACCGGGGGGGGTAAGGCGATATCGTGCAACGAGTTACACCCCGGGCGAGCTTGCTAGGCTTGTCTTGCTAGGCCCCACCCGAATAGTTGTCAACAACGGGCCGGGGTGTGACACAGGCTGTGGCACAGGGCCTAGCTAACTCGTTGGAGGACAAGACAGAACTTCTGCCTTGTGAGCGGGGGGTCAGCACGCTCCTGACAGGCATCAGAAGCTGATTGCACCCCATCGTGTTCCCCTAAGTGCTTGTCTAGTAATCACGTATCCCGATCAGGTAATCCTCTCGCGCAAGGTGTCTCGCGCGCGCGCGAGGGTGTCACAGCGACCGCGCTGCCCCCCACAGAACCTCTTTGATTCAACTTCGCGATGATTTTGTCGGCTACCTGGCGTGCCACTGCTTTCCGTTCCTCTTCCGGCACATCATCGATCGAGAAGATGTCGGTGTATCTCTTGTACAGTGGCAGCGCCTCGATGTGAACGACCTTTTCTTCCTCGACCAATTGTCTCAGAACGCGCCCGTGGCACTTGAGGAAGCAGCCATCGATCATGATGCTCTTGTCCGCTCCCTTGACCCAACGTGCCATCGATGAATGGGGCACGAAGAACGCTTCCGCGTGACAGGCGCGGGCGAGGGACGGCACATCTTGCGCTACCAGATTGGCCGCCAGCCTGGCGATTTCGCCCCTGATGCAGGGTCCCTCGCAGGAAAGAACCGGGATCGTCTCTGCCTCGATCTGCTGCTTCGCGTAGACCTCCCCAGCCGGACAGAACCCTTTCACCCCCTGCACGAGTGTAGCCTTCCATGTGGACCTCCGTTCACGAGATCGTCATGTTGCGCAGTTGCCGACGAGCCGCCCGCGGCCGAGCATCCGTCCACCCCACCTGCACCGAATTCGCTGAACACCGGCAAAGGTGTGAGGCGCTGGTTCCGACTAAGAGTAGCCTACTGCGCCTTCTTCCTGAGCGTGAGCCGCTCACCGCCGCTCGGAGCCGAGTGGGTCTGACACCACTGTCCGCAGTGTGGGCAGAGTACGTCCTTCACATAGACTTCCTCGCCGGGAATGATGGGCACCGGCTTGCCGCAGCCGTCCCACGGGCAGCTCTTGAGCTCAGCGGCTCTAGTGGGCGTGGACGATCTCGATCTCGAAGGCCGCCTCGGCCGCCGAGTTGTCCGGGGCCGTGAAGTGCAGACCCACGTGCGCCAAGCCAGGACTCACGAACAGGTGGTCCGCCTCGTACACGCCCGGCTCAATCTCGACCATGGCCAGGACGACGTCCGCGCCACCCGCCTCCAGGCAGTGGATTTCTCCCGTCAAGCCGGTGATCGGCGGTCGCACTCCGTCGACGTTCCTGTCGGGCTCCATGACCCAAAAGCGCAGTGCGGCGGTGTTATCCTCGTGGATATGGCCGGGGAATGTCTCGAACTCGACCCTGACTCCGCCTTCTACTGCGTGAGTGCGCACGACGTGCAGTAGCTCCATAGCCGTATGGAGGACCTGAGCATCCGCCTCGCCCGGACGCATGCCCGTCACCTGAAGCTCGTACTCGCCACTCGAGGTGAACATGTAAGTGCCCTCATAGACGTCGCCCTGCAAAGCGAGCTCCACGCTGCGCCAGGTCTCCGACCCCGACACTCGCCGCTCCACCTGCAGAGTCTCGAAGTCGGTGACCACGTTGTCACGACTATCCCGCACCTCGACCGTGAACGTGACCTCCGTCTCCCAAATGTGCACGTGACCGGGCGAAACGGTCAGCTCCACAGTCAGGACCTCAGGAACTTCCGTGGGGTTGTCGTCGCAGGCGAGTAGCAGTAGAGGGAATAGCAGTACTGCCTGCCATCGATTGAGAGCCATGCGTTTCCTCCTGATTGTTGGCCCTGAGTGCAGCTAGTATCCGCCCGCCAAGTGGTGGGCGCGAGGGAACCGTTAAAACTACCCTGACGGATGTTTGGCAACCCCCGTGCCACACCAAGGGGGCGGGGATCTCTTTAGACGACGGGAAGAAATGACGTCGCCAGGCTCCGGCAAGTTGGCCAAATCACCCAGTCTCTGGGGGAAATGACCCGGTGCGCGCCAGGCGCCGAGGCA
>JBDHJU010000169.1:0-2118 GCA_039586755.1 Gemmatimonadota bacterium
TTAGATCGTACACTCGTATACGTTCCACCCCCAGATCGTCTCGGTGCCGGCCCAATAGGAAGTCCCGACCGATCTGGTAGGGTCTCACGCCTTCCGGCGTCTCCACCGTCCCCAGCCAACGGCCGTCGGGGTCGAAGATTTCCCAGCCAGGTTGGTTCTCCCACGGCAGACGATAGCCCTCGACCCAGAGGTTACCCTCCTCATCGACCAGAAGACTCTGGTAGGCCGGCAGGTACTCGGGGATGGGGAGGTCGAGCTCGTAGTAGTGGGCGTATAGACGGCGCTGCACATCGTCCCGCGCGTCGTCCAGGCTCTCCTCACGATATCGATCGTAGACCTCAGCCGTGCGACGCCGATCGGTCTCCGGCCAGCGGATGTACGAGTTGGGCATGCCGTCCAGCCGGCGGCGCTCGATCTGGTGAGCGTAGCCGTCGCCGACAAACAGCCACAGGCGTCCGGCGGCGACGGACGCTTCTGCAGCGAACGGGATGAAAGGGAAGTGGGTGACGTCGCCGTAGTTGTGCACGTAGCGAGGGGGTGCCTGTACCTCCACCAGGCTCTCCGCCGGCTGCCCACGGCTGTTGTAACGGAAGTACAGACGCGAGCCCCGTATGACTTCGCCCGTAACGGAAGTACAGACGCGAGCCCCGTATGACTTCGCCCGCTGCCCCTGACAGAACTCCGGCCCCGCGGACGCCTAGCCACGTGCCGTCACCGAACCCGTCGAGAATGTTGGGCGGGCTGCCTCCCGGCACGGGCTCGATCCGAGCCGAGCGCAAGAACTCGCCGTTCGAGCTGAACGTGTTCACTCGGGCGTTAGCGTTGTCGGTGGCGACGATCGTGCCCCGTGGACCCGCCCACAGCCGCATCGAGGAGAACTCGCCGAACTCGCCGGGCCCCTGACCGTGTCGTCCGGCGTTCCATAAGTGGGTGCCATCGTGATCGAAGAACCGCAGCTCGCCGCTACCCGTGTTGCTCACGACGATCCGGCCGTCTTCCAGCCGCAGCGCGTCGAGCACGCGATAGAGCTCGTACGGTTCGTCTCCTTCTTCGACGCCGATCTCGAGGACGGGCTCGACCGCTACTTGCCACGCTTCGCCCGCTCCCCAAGCGGGCCTCGAGTTCTCTACCACGCGAACCCCGGCGCTGTCGCTGACCATCCAGGTCTCGGCCGGCTCGGAGTCACCGCCCCCACAGCCGACAGCGAATACGACTGCAAGGGCGAGGGTGGGTATCGCGCAGCGATTCGATCTAAGCGTCATCGTTTGCATCTTCACCTGTCCGACTCCTGGACGTCAGTTGCTCCAGTACCCGCCGGTTGGCGGCTGGGAAAGCGTAGCGATCCAGTTCCTCCGGTCGCACCCATGTCACCTCCTGGCACGCCAGCGGTCTCGGTGTGCCGCTTCGGTACCGGCAGTGGAAGGCGTGAAGCGTGATCTCGAAGTGGCTGTAGGCGTGATCGACCGCTGCGATCTTCGCCCCCGGCTCGACTTCAACGCCCACCTCTTCTCCCACCTCGCGGACGACCGCCGCCTCGAGTGATTCGCCGGGCTCGGGCTTGCCGCCGGGAAACTCCCAGAGGCCGCCGAGCAGCCCCTCGGGCGGTCGCTTGGCGATGAGAATCTCTTCACCCCGCCAGACCACGCCCACCGCGATGTCGTAGTGCGGTCGCTTCTTCGCCGGTCGGCGGCCCGGTCGCTCCGCCGCCGTGCCGTTGGCGCGCGCCAGGCAATCGCTCTCGATGGGACACGCGTCGCAGCGCGGCGAGCGGGGCGCGCAGATCGCCGAACCGAGATCCATCAGCGCCTGGTTCACATCGCCGGGCCGCTCGGCGACCAGTGGCTCGCCGAAGTCCCGAACCGTCGTATCGGTCGGGTGGGCCAGGTCGTACAGACGACTAGCCACGCGTCGCACGTTACCGTCCACTGCCAGGACCGGTTGCTCGAATGCGATGGCGCGTACCGCCGCCGCCACGTAGCGACCGATGCCGGGCAGGGCGAGCAGCTCCTTTTCATCCCGCGGCAGCTCGCCGCCGTGCTCGCCGACGATCACGCCGGCGGCCTTGTGCAGGTTCCGCGCCCGGGCGTAGTAGCCGAGCCCCTCCCAGGCCTTCAACAC
>JBDHJU010000047.1:0-26106 GCA_039586755.1 Gemmatimonadota bacterium
CTCACCCAACTCTTCCTGATGCCGGTAGGCGTTCTCCATTACTATGATCGCGTCATCAACGACAATCCCGATCGAGAGGATGAGCGCCAGCAGCGTCAGCGTATTGATCGTGAAACCGAGGAAATACATCAGGCCGAACGCGGCCACGATCGAGGTCGGGATGGCCAGCGCCGGGATGATCGTCGCTTTCAGGTTGCGCAGCGCGAAGAAGATGATCAGCACTACCAGCACGGCGGCGAGCAGCAATGCATTCTGGGCTTCGCGAATGGAACTCCGGATAAAGACCGAACTGTCGAAGCCGACATTCAGACTCACGCCCGGTGGCAACGCCGCGTTGATCGCCGGAAGCTCACCTCGAATCGCGTCCGATACCTCGATCAAGTTCGCTTTCGACTGGCGGACTACCCCGATCGCCACCGCCGACGCACCATTGAATCGCAGCGCGGTACGTTCGTTCTCGGGCCCCAACTCGACGCGCGCCAGGTCGCGCAGCTTCACCAGCTGACCGCCCTGGTTCGCCACCGTCAAGTTGGCAAACTCGTCAGGTGTCTTGAGCTCGCCCAGTGAGCGGACGGTAAACTCGCGCCGCTCCGATTCGATGCGGCCGGCCGGGATCTCGACGTTGCGACTGCGGATCGCCGCCTCGATGTCCTGTACGGTGAGGCCGCGGGCCGATAGTCCCGCCGGGTCGACCCAGATCCGCATCGAGTAACGCCGCTCGCCGAATACTTGGGCGCGACCGACGCCCGGCAGCGTCTGGAGGCGCGCCTTGACGATCCGGTCGCCGACATCGGAGAGCTGGAGGAGGTCGTAGTTCTCACCGCTGAGCGCCAACCAGAAGAACGGCTGAGCATCGGCGTCCTGCTTCGTTACCACCGGCTCCTCCATCTCCTGAGGCAGCCGGCCGCGGACGCGCGACACCTTGTCACGCACATCTTGAGCAGACGCTTCGATCTCTCGATCGAGGGTGAACTCAAGTGTGATGTTGCTCACCTGCTCGGCGCTCGAGCTGGTCAGTGTGCGCAAGCCCGGAATAGTGCTCAGTTCCTCTTCCAGGATGTCGGTGACCGTCGATTCCATCACTCGGGGGTTGGCACCCCGCAGGACGGTCGTCACCGAGACGATGGGGGCGTCGACGTCCGGGAATTCTCGCACAGGCAGCCGGAAGTAGCCGATCCCCCCAAAGAGGATCAGTGCAAGGCTCATCATGGCGGCCAGTACCGGCCGCCGAATGGCGGTGTCCGAGAGTTTCAAATCAGCCTCACCGGTTTTGGGGGATCTCGACCCACCAGCGCTGCCCGCCCCATATGGGTTCAGGGCCCAGCGGGCACCAGCGTTCCTTCCTTCCGACTCCGGACCGTGCGCCTCCGCGCCAGCCCATCCCACAGGGTTCTGTTGAGAGACCCTTAAGATGCAAGGTTGGCCGTCCCGGGGAACCCCCACCCCCCTTCATTGCGCCATGGGGTGCGGCGTGCGACGATGGTGGCGAGGAGGAGGCATGACTGTAGAGGCGGTACGGCTGGACAAGTGGCTGTGGGCTGCGCGCTTCTTCAAGACGCGCTCGCTCGCC
Organism: Gemmatimonadota bacterium; assembly: GCA_039586755.1. Lineage (GTDB taxonomy): Bacteria > Gemmatimonadota > Gemmatimonadetes > Palauibacterales > KS3-K002. The sequence continues at coordinate 1,571 of JBDHJU010000047.1, forward strand.
GCAAAGGCCGTCAGTGGCGGCAAGGTGCAGGTGAACGGCCGGCGCGCCAAGCGCGCCTCCAACCTGCACGTCGGCGACCGGGTCCGCGTGCGCAAGGGACCCCACGAGTATCAGCTAGTGGTTCAGAGGCTCTCGGAGCGCCGCGGGCCAGCCAAAGAGGCGGCGACCCTCTACGACGAGACGCCCGAGAGTATCCAGGCGCGGGAGAGTCTCAGGGCACAGCGAAAGTCCGCACCCCAATACTCGTTCCGCGAGGGTGGCAGACCCAGCAAGAAGGAGAGGCGACAGCTCGACCGGTTGAAGCGTCGGCCCGAGTGAGCCGCGACAAGCCTGTAACGAAATGGGGCCGGTTTAATCCGGCCCCATCACATTGCAGAGTTAGTGGTAGGGATTCGAGTGGGATAAACTGTCCAGTGCCACCTGGACAGGAAGGAAATCTATGTTTGCTCCTCTAATTGCGTTTCCTCTTCTTCACCTTACGTCTTTTTCGGTCGCCCGGTTTCAGCGACCCTCTCATCTATTTGGACGCTCCGAATTGCCGCAGGGTTGCAGGTCGTTCAAGCGGCTGTCTCTTCACCCTAGGAACGCAGCGATCGCCAGATAGGTTCCCCACACAGACACCATGCGCCGACCCCAACCGTACGGTTAAGAGTACCTGCCGGTCTTCACGAGTTCAGCGACGGAGAATGCTATATGTCATCTAGTATGGACTTCCAATTGGATCGTACCGTAGAGGTCCTGAGGTCGACGCCCGCCACGCTCCGCGCGCTGCTAGGCGACGTCTCCGATCCCTGGATCAGGTGCGATGAAGGACCCGACACCTGGACCCCTTACGATATCGTCGGGCACCTGATCCACGGCGAAAGGACCGACTGGATCGGCCGCATGCGCATCATCCTCGAGCACGGCGAGTTGCGCACGTTCACACCCTTCGACCGCTTCGCCCAGTTTAAGGACAGTCAAGGCAAGACGCTGGCGGAGCTGCTCGACACATTCGAGGCGATGCGGGAGGAAAACCTGCGGACTCTCGAAGCCGCGAACCTAACGCCGGAGCAGATGGACCTGACCGGGACTCACCCCGAACTGGGCCGGGTGACGCTACGGCAACTGCTGGCGACCTGGACCGTACACGACCTCGGCCACATCGCCCAGATCGCCCGCGTAATGGCGAAGGGCTACACCGACCAGGTCGGGCCGTGGGGCGCCTACTTGTCGGTACTCAAGGATAGGAGCTAGCTCCGTTCGTACTTCCCGACGAGTTGGCCCTCGTCCAGCACATGACCCTTGATCGCCCTGAGCAGGTCCGCTTTCGTGGCACCCGCCGGCAACCCCGGCTCGATATCCAGCGCGTACAGCTTGAAGAAGTAGCGGTGCGCGCGACCCGGCGGCGGACAGGGTCCGCCGTATCCCAAACGCCGGAAATCGTTCAGCCCCTGCTTGGCGCCGTCGGGCGTGATCTCCGTCGGCGGTATCCCCTCGGGCAGTTCGGAGAAAGCAGCCGGGACGTCGTAGAGCACCCAGTGCACCCACGTTCCAACCGGCGCGTCAGGATCATCGCAGACGAGCGCCAGGCTCTTCGCCTCCGCCGGCACGTTCGCCCACTTGATCGCCGGTGACAGATCTTCACCCTGACAGGTGTGGCGAACCGGGATGGACCCGCCGTCCTCGAAGGCGGGGCTCGTGACCTCGATCGACATGGCAACCTCCTAGGGCAGAGCTCCGCCCTCCAAGTAAAGGCTGCCGAGATACTAGCGCAAGAAACTCTTTTGGCTCGCTACTGACCGCTCGCCGCCTGCAGGTCGATGGCGCCCAGGTTCACGAGCTCGAGATAGGATAGGTCGCCTGCAGCTGACTGGTAGCTCAATAAGTTCTCGATCGTCTGTAGCAACTGCACGCTGTAGTAGCCGGGAACGGCCTGCGGGTGCACGTAACCGAAGTTGCGACCGAAGTAACTACGGATGATGACACTGTTATCGGTGCGCGGAAGCTGCGCGAGGTTCTGCGCGTACCGGTAAAAGGCTCCGTCGCGCATCACATATTGCTCGACGTTAGACGTGTAGAACGCCGAGACACGCGTCCCGCGCTCGCGAAGGTACTCACCGACGGCGCGCAGTGCGTGGCCGCCGGCAAAGTCACCGACGGCCGGGATAACGAGATCGCGTTCCTGCAGCGACTTCACGAATTGAAAGGCCTCCTCGTTTGCCAGATAACTTGCCTTGCGACCGTTCAGGTCAAGCTCGAGCAGCAGTTGTCGATACGTGGGGTAATAAGGACGCGGACGTCGACCGTAACTCTGGAAGCGGAGGCCCAGACCCTCGCGGACGAACATGCCGTGAAAGCGTCGTATCGTCTCCAGGTCTGATTCGGAGAGCGGGTAGCCGAAGCCGGCGGCGCGGGTCGCCACCGCTTCCAGAGCAGCGACCGCGACCCCAGAGTCTGCAGCCGTCCTATCTATATAGTCGACGATCTCGTCTATCGTCCGCTCGTCCCACTCTGCCACATCATCAGGTAGCAAGCGCCCGTGCAACAGGCACAGGTACTCCAGCCGATTGCGCGCCAGCGCGAAGAGCGCCTTGAACATGAGATGCTGGAGCAGGTTGTCGCGGCGGATGTCGACGATAAAGGCGATTTCAGGCCGCACCGCGGCGATGTAGGAGAAGTTCTGGTCGGGCCCCACACCGATATAGGCGCCGCCGCGCACGTCAAGCTCCTCCAGCGCGCCCACGACATGCAGGTACGACGTCTCGTTCGATATCAGGTTGTCGGTGTCGAAGTAGCCGCCTGGCTCCGAGAGCCGTTCGATCAGGCGCGCGAACGAAGAATCCGGTTCAACGTCCTGGACTACGATGTGAGACCGGGCGATAGCGGAATCCGCCCCCCGCCCGTCCGTACAGCCTGAAAGAACACACAGCGATGCCAGAAGAAGACGCTTCAAGATGACCCCTCGTTCCGTGAGACAACCTACCGAAGTCAACGAGGGTCGAGCCCCGCCGGGTTCCCGGTTCGCAGACACAGAAAAGGGGAACGATTCCGCCCGACAGCTTGATATGATCGGCGGCGAGGCGCAGTATGTCTCGGAACGAGCAGATTACTTCCGGCCAGCGACCAAGCTCGCGGTCAACCTCTTCCAGGGCGGTGGTGCTTCGTGAAGATCATCTACTTCATTCAGGACACCGGTGGCGGCGAGATCAAGGTCGGCGTAGCCAGGAAGCGTCAGCTGCGGAGGCGGATCGGCAAGTTGCAGCTCGGCAACCCTTCGGAGCTCAAACTGCTGGGAGTGATTCCGGCGCGGAACGCCGGTGAGCTGCAGCGCGAGCTGCACACGAGCTTTTCCGACGCCCACATTCGCGGCGAGTGGTTCAGATCGACGCCGGACATGCTGGCGTACATCCGGCAGCGCGCCGTGATGCCCTAGCGACTCGCCTCAGCCGGGCAGCCGCCTGCCGCCCTCCGGCCAGACGAGCTCCAACCGTTTCGTGAGTCTTTGCAGCAACCTCTGACGTCTTTTCTCGTACTTCTTTTCCCGCGTAACCATCCCGAACCCGGCCGTGATATACGGCCAGACGAAAGCGACTGCCGCACCGATGTACCAGCCCGGTATGTTCACATACATACCGGTGAGGTTTCTGATCATGAGCTCGCCAAACACCGAGAGCGTCAGCCACCCGGTGATCCCACCGCCGAAGAAGCTGCCAAACGCGTGACCGAGGACATCGGACGGTACGGCGGCCGCTGCGTCGTACCTTTGTTTCATGACCACATAGGCGGGGACGAACTCGTTCGCGATAATGTGCGCCTGCTCGTAGCCCATCGCCGGTAGCGCGTCGCCGCTCGTATCACGGAGTCGATCGAGGTACCCAAGCGTCCGCTCCCTCAACGTGTTCACATCCGTCGTCGACTCGACCTCGTAGGCTAGGAACGCCTCCACAGCACCTAGGACACCTTGAGCCTCTAGGACGGAGGTGAGGCTCGTCGATTGAACCACCCGCTCCAGGGCATGGCTCCGGTCGCTCTGGTGTGCCTCGAGCCCTTCAGCGTCCAGCGACGTCACGTTGGTCACGTGCCGGACCGCCGTAATCAACCTGTCGACCAGCTCGTCGAAGAGCTTCTGCTCGCGGGCTTTCCGAGCACTCGCCGCGTCGCCCGTCGCCTCCCGGGCGGCGCTACCGCCTTCGAACAGGTGCTCTATCTCCAGCGCTCTCACTTCCCGCTCGGCATCCTCCAGCACCTTGGCCTGCATCGTCGCGCGTACGGCCTCGTCCAACAGGCTATAGAGGCCTCGCTCGACGTTCGTGATCTCGGGGCCGACCCGGCGCGTCCGCGGTACCGAGTACTCGTACGACATTACCGAGGCACCGTCGCCGACGTTGATCTCGACTCGGGCCAGCGAGGGACCCGGCAGCAGGAACCATTTCTTTCGCTCGAACAGCTCGTAGCCCACCGTGATCAGCGTCCCTGCGACATCGAAGAACGTGGAGTTGTTCTTGGCTGAGTATACCGTGGGAAGGAGTCTGGTCATTTCCACCGTGGCCCGGTACTTGGAACTGGCCTGAATATCATTGAACGCGATTTCGACGACAAGCTCGGTACGCTCTGGCTGTTCAATCCCGTTAGCTGCTCTCTTCGTCGTCGACGGTTACAAGCCCGGCTGCAACAGCCGCGCGCTGCCACTGCTCGGCGAGTTCCTTTCCCGGGGTCCCTGCCCTTTCGCCCGAAGCATAAATCACTTCGTAGAGCTGGTACTGATCGCGCGACCCGGTCTCCGGGTGCTCGGGATCCGAGGTGCGCGCGGCGTGCTGCTCGACTCGCTCCTTGATGCCGAGGAGTTGGCGGATGGCCATAATGCTGTCGATGAACCTGAAGACCCACATCACCATGCGCGGCATGCCGCCCGTAGCATCTCCGGACATCCGAATCACCAAGCGCGAGTGGTCGTTCTCGGGACTCAGGCGGATGTCGACGGCTAGGCGCGCCGTGCTTCCGAGGAAGCGCGTGCCGGGCACCCACCAGGTGAGCTCGCGCCCGGTTAGAACATGACGCAAATAACCGATGGCCGTTGCATCGCCTTCGCGAGGCGGCGGAACCCAGCAGAGGATATGCCGCGCCGACATTTTGCCGCCGTTGTCCAAGCGGTCGATGCTGTACCAGCCGGCGCCACGGCCCAGCTGAGCCAACCACGGCCACACGTTCTCGGGTGGGGCCCCAATAGATATAGCGCGGGTCATCGCCACGTACGCTGGGGATACACCCGTGAAGTATTCGTCGCCTGGCATGCTCATCGAGCGTTCCTCTGGGGTCGCGCCCCAGCGTACCCCCCAGCGGACGAAGACGACAACCGCTGCGGCAAGAACAAGCAGGAGGGCCGCTGCGACGACCAAAGCTTGCTGAATCATTTGACGGCCTCGTGTTGCCGGGGACGGTTTCTACCCAAGCTCTCCGGTCTGAGCGGCATAGATCGCTCTCACGGCATCGATGGTGTCGGCGTCGGCTGCGTTCTTGTCCGGCCGGTAGCGCTTCATTCTTGCGAACCGGAGCGTAAGCCCAGCAGGGTAGCGTGGACTGGCTTGCACGCCATCGAAAGCTATCTCCGCGACAAGCTCGGGACGTACGTATACGGTATAGTCGTCCCGAGCAACTTCAAGCTCCTGTAGCCGCTTCGTCTGCCAGGCGAGCGTTTCGTCATCCAAACCCTTAAAGGTTTTTCCGAGCATCACGAAGCCCCCACCGACCGGGTCGCGGGCGCCCAGGTGCAGGTTGCTGAGCCAGCCGCGCCTGCGTCCCGAGCCCCACTCGGCGGCGAGCACGACAAGGTCGAGTGTGTGGGCGGGCTTTAGTTTGAGCCAGCTCTTACCGCGCCGACCGGCCTCGTAGGGAGCGTCGGGGGCCTTCGCCATGATGCCCTCGTGTCCTGCGGCCAGAGCCCTCCCGAGAAACGCCCGCGCCTCTTCCGGATCGCCGGTCATCGTACGCGGGATCAGCAGGCCCGGCGGAAGCAGCTTCGAGAGCGACTCCACACGCTCACGCGCAGGACGGTCGGTGAGGCCCGTGCCGTCTAGATAGAGGAGATCGAAGTAGAACGCGTCGAGCGGCAATTTCTCTCGCAGTCGCTCGACGTCGAGCTTGCGGCCGAAGCGGCTCATCGTCACCTGGAACGGATGCGGCGTCCCGTCTTTTCGAAAGGCCAAGGTCTCGCCGTCCAGGATAATCTCGCGTACGGGCAGTGCGCGAACGACTTCCACCAACTCCGGCACCGCGGCCGTTACGTCGTTCAGCCGGCGGGTGTATACCCGGACCTCATCGCCGGCTCGGTGGACCTGCACCCGCGCGCCATCGAGTTTGTACTCCAGCTCGGCCGTCTCGAAGCGATCGAGCGCTTCGCCTACCTCCTCGGCGGTGCCGGCGAGCATCGGCTGTACAGGCCTGAAAAGTCGGATCGAGAACCCGGCGAGTCCGTCGCTCCCCTTTGAAAGCGCGGTTGCCGCGACCTCCGGAAGAGTACCCGAGAACATGAGGGCGCGGCGAACGATCGATGCGGGCACCTCCGCCGCCTTGGCGATCGCCTCCACCATCACGCCCTCGAGGGCACCCTGACGCAGCTCGCCCAGGACCAGGCGAACGATGAAGTCCTGCTCCGCACGAGTACCACGGACGAGCAACTCACGAAGGAGATACGCCCTCGACCCAGCCGATCCTGCTCCGGACACCGAGGCGATCCGCTCGAGTGCAGTATCTACGTCGAGTACTGCAAGGGAGGGCTTGTCCGCGGCCGATTCTGGAAAAGCGGCTCTTATCTTGGCTGGCCCAATCCCGATCCGCCCCTGACGTGGCTCGCCGGTAAGAAAGGCGACGGCGACGGGTACTTCCTCGGGAAGCAACCGGCGCAGCAGGGTCGCCAACACCTTAACCTTTTCCAGGCGGGCGTTCGTCTCCGCGACAAGGCGTGAGCTTTCGACGACGTCGTTCAGATGCACAGCGGATTCTCCAGCTCAACAGCTGCATCGTTCCCGCGCTCTGACCACCAATCATTGCGCCACCGCGGCCGCGCGGCTACCCTGGAGCGGCAAACACCCCGAAAGGCACAGCCCCGGAGGATGACATGAGGTCCCTAGCTCGATTCTTCGCTCTTGTACCCGCCCTGTCTTTATCCTTGACCGCCTGTGAGGGGCAGCAGGACAGGGCAGCGGAGCAGATGGAGATGGCGATGGATCTGGATCGGGCGGAGCTCCAGCAAGCCATCGAAGCCACCTATGCACGGTTCATGGACGCGATCAGGGTGGCGCCGCGGAGCAGGGCAAGTACCTGGTCATTTGGAAGCGTGGCGCCGATGGAAGCTGGAAGCTGCACGCAGATATCTGGAATACCAGCGCGCCGGCCGAATAACACACGGCTGCCGCATCTTTAGGCAAGACAACGAAAGCCTCCCCGGCCCTCGGGGAGGCTTTCCACTGACGACACGGCCTGGCAGCCGGCTAGAAGGTGCCGAACTTCAGTGTGATCTGCGCGTAGAACGAGCTCAAGTCCGAGCTATCCACGCCCGGAGAGTCGACTCCCGACACCCAGCGATAACCCGCGCCTGCGTGGAAGCGGAAATAGTCCGTCACGTTAAGCTCGCCGTTCAGCGCCGGCTCGAGCACGAAGACCGACTCTTCGAGCACCGCCAGGCCGCTCAGGCCACCCCCGCCGATCAGCAGGTAGGCGGTGAAGTGGATGAGCTTGTCGGACCTGTTGATGTACTCGAGCTCGAAGCCACCATACCCCATCTCGAGATCCCGCACCCCGTCGCCGTTCGTGTCGATATCGTTGACCAGCCCGTAACCGCCGCCGCCCAGAACGAATGTGTGATTGATGATCCAGCCGCCGCGCCCGCCGACGAACAAGGCGAACTCGCCATCGAGCTGGCTGAATTTGACCACCGGGGCGCCGAACCCGCCCGATTCGAAACCTCCCCGGATCAGGGTCCTCTCCTGGGCCAGCGCTGGTGAGGCCATGGCGAGGAGAATCGTAATTGTTAACAGTCGGTTCATAGCTGCCCCCTCCCGAGGCACGAGTCGGACACCCTCTCGCACGGCGTGTCCAGGTGATCAAACAAAGCTCTTCCTTTTGACTGAGGCGTGTGGTTCCATAAGAGGACTACGGGGCTCTGTCAATTGCTGTTTCAAGGCCACTCTGTTGCGAGGTCGACCGGAACGCGCGAGATTTCATGGTGACACCGCGTTATGCCACCTTAGGCAGGCATAGGTGATCAGGGCTTAGCCCGAGGTTGTTGTGGACGTCCTGAAAGGCTTTAGGCAGCACGTTTCCCTGTCACTCGCCGATGGCACCTCGTTCCAAGAGGAGCTCGGGGAAACGCTACGGCAACGCCTGAGGGCCATCTACACAGCTGGCTTTGTCATTGGCATCGCGCTGTTCCTGTTCTACAAGGTCGTGCCCTTCCGCAGCACAAGCCCGAACGTTTTCACACCGCACATCGAAGCGATCTACAACCTGTATCCGATCTCCCTCGGCCTGGCGACGGCGATAGTGCTTCTCAAGCGATTGAACACGCGGCAGCTGATGGTCATCGACTATGTCGTCCTGACATTTGTGCTGCTTCTGACACTGTTCGTCGCGGCCGTCTTCGACCTGAATGAAGTGCCGACGTTCGGAATCTCGCTCGCCCTATTCATCCACGCAGCGATAGTGCCGGTTCCGGTCGGGCTGCAGGCCGGCCTGGCGGTGACGGGCGCATTGGGTTACCCCATCGCGATGGGGGCCGCCTACTTCGGTCTGCCCGAGATTCGAGAGTTCTGGGATGGCAACGGCGGGATCGGCGAGTTCAGGAACATGGTCCTCGAGGGTACGTTCTACCTCACAATACTCGCCGTCGTGTCGGTCTTGATCACCAAAGCGCTCTACAACATGCGGCAGCAGCTGCACCAGGCCCGTCGGCTGGGCAGCTACGTGATCGAAGAGGAGCTCGGCGAGGGGGGTATGGGGCAGGTGTACGTGGCGCAGCATGCGCTTATGTGTCGACCGACAGCTGTTAAGGTCATTCACCCAGAGAAGAGTGGCAGCGAGGAAGCGGTAACCCGCTTCGAGCGCGAGGTCCGGCTGTCGGCAGCCCTGACGCACCCGAACACGATCACGATCTACGACTTCGGCCATACCCCCGACAACACGTTCTACTACGCGATGGAGTACCTCGACGGACTGGACCTGCAGGTATTGGTTGAGCGTTTCGGGCCGATGGAGCCCGGACGGGTTGTCTACGTTCTTGAACAGGTTTGCGGCTCGCTGGCCGAAGCACACTCCTTGGGAGTGATCCACCGCGACATCAAACCGTCGAACATCTTCCTTACCAAGCGCGGTGGCCTGTACGACTTCGCCAAGGTTCTCGACTTCGGCTTGGCGAAGGAGATCGGACTAGAGGACGCCGGTGAGGTCACCAAGAGCGGCATGATCCTCGGGACGCCCCACTACTTCGCCCCCGAATCGATCGACGGCGCCGACAAGATGGACGGGCGGGCGGACATCTATAACGTGGGCGGCGTAGCGTACTGGATGCTCACCGGCCAACCACCCTTCACCCGTTCCTCCCCCATCGAGGTGATCCTCGATCACGTGAGAACGATAGCCAGCAAGCCGTCGGAGATCGCCGAAGTGACTATCCCCGCCGAGCTCGACCAGGTGGTGATGAAGTGCCTAGAGAAGGATCCGGGCGACCGCTTCCAGAGTCCAGAGGAGTTGCAGGACGCGTTGACATCGGTTCCCCTGGAGTGCTGGACGCAAAGCAAGGCCCGAGAGTGGTGGGAGTTGCACGCTCCGTTCACATCCCCAACTGCCAAGGACGCCGACCTATCGGCGGGAGTCTCCTGAGGACCCGGCCGGCTCACCGACACAAGCCTCGAAAGGACCACCCGCCAATGCACTGAAGCCCTCGCGCGCTTCGAGCACCATCCGGTAGCTTCCGGGCGGAGTCTCCTCCGGCAGCCAACGCGTCTCCCACAAGTACCCGCGGCTCCCCTTCGCTTCCAGCGCTCGTATCTCCAGACCGCTGTGGTCGTCCCAGAAGTGAGGTTCCCAACCTCGAGACGTTTCGCGCTCGACCCTCAGTAGCGGTCCATCCGCCGGCACCAAGCGGCCGGGATAGATGTCGATCCAGCTGGCGACGGCGGTGTCACCTGCGCACTCGAGCGAGACGAAACGGCGCTCGATATCCTCGGGGGGAGGCCCCGCGTCCCGGCCCGGCATCACCTCTCGCAACTTGCCGGCGTAGGCGATGACCGCGCCGACGTCGGCAGCGGCGGCCGCTGGGCCGCCGCTGCCTAGCAGAGCAGCCATTTCGCCGAGCTCTCGGGCCAGTACCGTCGCGCTGTGCGGGCCGTAGAGGGTCGAGGCCCCCTCGTAGTCCTGCACGGCGTACTCATCCGGCGTGACGATATAGCGCAGGTCCCCATTAGCCAGGCTGATCACCGCGACCGAGTCGACTGGGATTCCTGCCGCCCGTGCTTCCCGGCGTACCGTCCTCTCGATCATCACGCCGGCACTGACGGTCACCTCGGCCGGCGCAACGGCGAGCGCGAGTCCGCCGACCCGGACGATCATCAGCTGAGCCATTTCGGGCAGTCCGTGCTTTCCTACGACAAGTCCCTGTAGCGAGCCCAGGGCGATTCGCTTCTGTGCGTGACAACCCCTCGGCTTCGTTTCGACGGTAGAGCCCTCGTGCTCGAAGCCCATCGGAATCACACCGAACAGGCGCCAACCGTAGTATCGGGTGGTCGAGCCATCGCTGCCGACGAGCGTCGCGGTGCCGACGCGCGGCGCGTCGCACAGATCGGGCGGTGCGCCTGCGCCCCGCAATGGCACGGTGCGGAATGCGCGGGCGATCCTCACGTCGCCGCTCAGGCGTCCAGCGAGCGAATCGAATATCTCAACCGCACGCTCGCCGAGGACCGGACCTGCCGAGTCCACATAAGTCGTGGAAGCATCAATGCAGGCGGCCTCGAGATCAGGCGAAAGCGGACGCCATTCCTCCGCCGGAGGTGGGGTGTGCGGCCCCCCCGGCCGCCGCCCCAGGCGCAGCTTCGGCGGCGGACATCGTCCCTCCTCTGGAAAGATGGGCGCCACGTCGCCTTCGGCCCCGTTCGCCACGAGGTGGACCGCGCGGGGCGCGAATGAGCTCGTCCTGCCGTTCAAGCTGTCCACGTGTATCTCGAGACGACGTTGCATCGCGGCGTGGATATCGGCGTCGTAGAGATCGTTCACCGACGGGATGGCGTTCCCGTGTATGGCGAAGATGCTGAGCGCTCCCGCCGGTACGAACCGAGCCGAACCGGCATCGAACAGATCCACGCGGAGCATGGTCCACGTCGGGTCGACCGCCCGCTGACTCTCGTCGAGGTCCAGACCGGGCGGCGGCTCGTACACTTTCAGACTGTCGGGGTTGTTGCGGAAGGCGCCGAGACTACGATTGCGCGTGAAACCCCACACCGGGACCATGGCGAAGCCCACCCGCGCCGGGCGAAGCGAATCGACGGCCTGCCGCACCGCGTCCCCGATGCGCACGGCGAGAAAAGCGACCATCGCCGTGTCGTAGCCGGCCACCGACGTGCCGTGATCGTCGAACTGCTTGACCCCCATGAAATTCCCGGGCCCGGCATGGGTGTGCGTCGCCGCCAGCACGAGTCGGTCGGCACCGATCCCGGCGCTCTCGAGCGTTCGCTGGGCGGCTGACCGGTGGAGCGCCACCGAGATGACCCCCAGGTCGGCGACGACGAACGCGATCCGCTCGCCCTCCAGGTCCTCGAGAACCAGGGCTTTCGCGTACAGGCGGACCCGGAAACCGCGTGCCTCACGACCCTCGGGACCGTACGCATAGAGCCCGGGGCCCGGAGGCGGAGTGATGTCGGCGCGACCGAAACCGGCGAGCAGCCGAGCTTCACCGCCCGGCGGCGCCGGCGGCTCGGAGACCGGCGCGGAAAGCGGGATCTCGTTATAACCGCAACCAGCTACGAAAAGGGCTGTGGCCAATAGGGCTTTGTGTCTCACCGCCTGCCTCCGAACTCCGCGGCCCAGCTCACGGCGATCTCGAACCAGGTCTTCACGCCGGCGGAATCGTCCGCAAGCGTTCGTTTGGTCGCTGGATCTTCATTGATTTGAACATGCAGTTCAGGCGCCAGCGACAGGCTTCTCCCCAGCCGAAACGATGCCCAGGCGGAGATGTCGACGTGCGTCAGGCCGTCCTGCTCGAAGTGGACCGGCTGCGAGGGAGCCGCCTCTTGGACCGCCTGCCCGGCGCTCCAACCGGCGAGCGCGCCGATGTACAGGTAGGCGACGGGAAGGATCGGCACTCGGAGATCGATGCTCGTCTCGATGTATGCACCCTCGATCGCGTCGATGTCGTACCAGAACTTGACCTTGGGTATAAGTGCCGTCGTCTCCCACCAGAGAGTTGCGTACAGCTCGCTGGTGTTCCACGAGCTGTCGCGGCCGCCAGGCACATCGTCTTCGAACAGGTAGCTCGTGAACCCGACGGCGAGGTCCAGGGGCCCTGTCCTCGTCGAGAGCTCGACCCAGTAGTTCGACTCCCCCAACCCGCCAACCTCCGGCCCGGTATCGCTGATCTCGTTCGCGCCGCTCCTGGTCTCGAAGCTCCACCAACCGCCGACGGTCACGAAGCTATTCCTATGCCGGTAGGCCACGTAGATGTCCGGTTGGAACACGGGGACGCTGGCGCGGGTGACACCCCGCCAGATGTACCGGTTGGCATAGGTGACGTCGGTTCCCGCCACAATCTGTCCCGACCCGACATTGGGGAAAGCGCTACACGCGACCAGCGCGACGGCGCAGAGAAGCCGGTGGATAGGACGACGAAGCGGGAGAGCTTTCATGTTGGGACAACTAGACTACCGGCGAATCCTGATAACCGATGCCTATAATCGCGTCGTACCGTTCGAGCGGCAAGCGAGGTGACTCAGGAGGTGGCGGAGGCTTGTTTGACCAGCTCGGCGTTCGAGCGCGTTTTCTTCATCGCACCAAGCAGCTCGGTCATCGCGTCGACCGGCGAAGCTTGAGCGAGGCGGTTGCGAATCGCCTGCGAGACGGTGAGTGTCTGCGGGTCGAGCAGCAGTTCTTCGCGGCGCGTGCTGCTGGCATTAAGGTCGATGGCCGGGAAGACGCGCCGGTCGGCCAGCTCACGGCTCAGCACCAACTCGCTATTGCCGGTGCCCTTGAACTCCTCGAAGATCACATCGTCCATGCGCGAGCCGGTGTCCACGAGGGCGGTGGCGATGATGGTGAGCGAGCCGCCGCCCTTCGCTGGGTCGATCTTGCGGGCACTACCGAGGAAGCGCTTCGGGCCTTCCATCGACGATGCGTCTATCCCGCCGCTGAGCGTGCGACCGGTGCCCCGCTCCACGTTATTGTAGGCGCGAGCCAGACGCGTGATCGAATCGAGTATGATCACCACGTCCTCTGCCAGCTCGACGCGGCGGCGCGCCCGCTCAAGAGTGAGCTCGGCCACCGCCACGTGCCGGTCGGCCGGGAAATCGAAGCTGGATGACACCACCTCGCCGAAGCCGCACATCTCCATCTCCGTGACTTCCTCCGGCCGCTCGTCGACCAGCAGGATGTAGAGCGCGGCGTCGGGATTGTTCTTGACGATCCCCTCAGCCACCGACTGCAGCACGGTGGTCTTACCTGCTTTGGACGGCGAGACGATGAGCGCACGCTGGCCTTTCCCGAAGGGACAGAGCAGGTCGATCACCCGGTTGGTGAGGTCAGGGTTGCCGAGAAGCTTGCGGCCGCAGTCGAGCACGATCTGCTCGTCGGGGTGCACGGCGCCGAGGCGACTGAATTGGAGGCGCCCCTCCAGATGCTCGGGGGGCCTGCCGTTGACGGCTGTGATCTCCGTGAGCGGCGGGCTTTTGCCCTTACCGGGCGCCTTGCCCACGACGCCAGCGATCTCGTCACCCGTCCGCAGCCCGTACTGCTGGATGAGCTTGCGGCCGACGTGGACGTCGCAATCCGAGGGCAAGTAGCTGGCCTCGCGGCAGCGGACGAAGCCGCTACCCTTGTCCCGTAGCTCCAGAATCCCCAACAAGTCTTCCACCGAGTACTCCGGTCACGACCGGACAAGCCGCATCTTCAGCTTGCGGTACCCGCGAGGTCCGGCCCTTATGTGATGTGCACTTACCCTGGGCGGGCGAGCGCGGAGACTACCCGCTCGCCGTCTCCTACACCGGAGGGGCCGCCGTGTTCACGGTCCAACGGACCGCCTATCGAGACGGCGGCCGCTCTGGCAAAGGCGTGAACCCTGAGCTTTGCTCATCGCAGGCTCCGGCGCAAGCCAGAGGCCGATCCGGTTCCAGCTAACACCCGGCCGGACTAGGTTGTCTTTGTAGGTGAAGGCGTCGTGAGTCTTGCCTGCGGCTAGGGGACCCGACTTGAGCGATGCGACACTCGTACGGCGAGCCCGCCGCGGCGACGCGGCGGCGTTCGAGGCGCTGGTGCGCCGCCATTACAGGGCGGCGTACGCCGTAGCGCTCGCCGTGCTCGGGAACGCGATGGACGCGGAAGATGTGACCCAGGACGCCTTCGTGCGGGCGGTGGAGCGGATGGACGAGGTGAGGGAGCCGGAGCGATTCAAGGGTTGGCTGCTCCAGATAGTTCGCAACCGGTCCCGTAACTATCTCGGTTACAGGCGCTTACGGACCACGAGGCCGCTCGACACCGTGTCGGCTGCCGCCCTGGAGAACCCGGGCAGGGATGCGGAGCGCGCCGAGTTGCAGGGAGCGCTGGAGTCGGCACTGGCTCAACTGAACGAGGTCCAGCGCGAGGTGGTGCTGCTGCACGATCTGGAAGGTTGGAAACATAGGGAGATCGCGGAGTTCCTGGCGATCTCCGAGGGGATGTCCCGCCAGCACCTGATGACCGCTCGCCGAGCGCTGCGCGAGCGGCTTGGCGGTGGGCTTCTCAAGGAGTACTCGAATGACTGACGAACGGATCGATTTCTCGGCCCTCGACCCAACGGCCGAGGGGGATCGCTTCGAGGAGGCTGTGGGCCGGATCAACGCCGCGGTCGCGCCGGCTCTGACCGCCCGTCGCGCCCGGGGGAACGTGTTCGGCCAGGTCGCCGGCTGGTGGCGCCCACTGCTGGCGGCGGCCACCATCGCGGGGATCGTGTCGGCGGCGACCTTGGCGCTGGTCGAGGCGCCGGCGTCGCAAGGCGAGTCGGAGACCGGCTTGGCCGAGGCTATCGGCGTGCCGGAGCAGATCGCGCAGTGGGCACGGAACGATGAGTTGCCCAACCCGGCCGAGCTGCTCATTGCGCTGGAGGAAGCACAATGAAGAACGGAGTCGAATCACTCGGCCGCATCCGCGCCCAGGGGATTGCGATCCTCCTACTCACGTTCGTGGTAGGCGTGCTCGTCGGGTTCGCCGGCGAACGCATCCGCAACGCGCGCATTGCACGCCCTCCGCTCGAGGTGAGGCCCGACATGATGGCGAGGTTCCGCCAGGGCACTCCGCCCGCTATGTTTCGACGGTTGAACCTGAACCCGGATCAGGTGCGGCAGATAGCCACTATCATGGAGAACGGGCGGCCGCGCTCTGACGCCGTGCTGGAAGAGATGCTGCCGCGTCTCCGCGCCGTCACCGACTCGATCGGGCAGGAGATCCGCGGGGTGCTCACGGCCGAGCAGGCCGCCGTCTGGGATAGCATGGCGGCGCATTGGCAACGCGGGCGAATGGGAGAGAGAATGCCCGGTCGCCGCGGAGGTCGCGGCAACCCGCCACCACCAATACCCTGAGTAGAGAGGTTATGAGAGTCACGATCGTTCCGCTGCTGCCCGGCTTGGCAGCTCTGGTTTTGACCACTGCGCTCGTCGCTTGCTCCGGCGGCGGCGGCTCCGACTTCGAGCCCACACCCGAGGATTTCACCGGCACCTGGCTCCTCAACGATCTCGAGAGCGACGACCCGCGCGAGTTCTTTGCAGGGCCACGCCAGGTCGACCCCTCCTTGCCCGGCGGCAACCGCCAGCGCGTCGCCGAGCAAGTGAGCGGTATTCTCGCAGCGGCCCGCGTCTTCAGAATAGAACAGTCCGACTCCACCGTGACCCTCGTGCTGCAAGACGGCAGAGAGGTGATGTTCTTCCCGGACAACCGTCAGGTCGAACGTCGCGTCGAAGGTCTCGGGATCGTGACGACGAGGGCGCGCTGGCGCGGCGACAACTTCCAGGTCGTTCGGAAGATGGAGGGTGGCACCCCGACGCTCACCACAACCTACGAGCTCGAAGACGAGGGCCGTAAGCTCATCCTCAAGTTCCACATGAGCAGCCCGGGCCGCTCCGAGAGGTTCCAGCGGGTCTACGACGCCGCCCAAGGCTAACCTTAGCGGCTCTCCAGAGTTGCCCGCACCGATCGCAGAACATCCGCCGCCCGCCGCATCTCCGCCCCAGGCTCCGCGACCCCGAGAGCCGATAACAGCTCGCGCTCTCGGCGGTCCATCTCGGAGATCAGCTCCCTGCCCCGCTCTGTGAGACCGACGAGCCTCGAGCGGCTGTGGGCGGGATTGGCCAGCAGCTCAACGTAGCCGGCCTCGACCAACGGGTTGACCAACGCCTGCACGTGCTGCCGCGTCACCTTCTTTCCCCGGGCCAGCTGCGGCACCGTCTGCGGCCCCAGCCGCGCCAAGTCCCTCAGCAGGGCGCGGCGCCCGCCCGAGGGCGCCTCCCCGCCGTGTACCTCATCGACTGCCGACTGCAGCCGTCTCGATAGAGAGACGGATTCCTCGATGAGCGCGGCAAGCGCCTTCCTTTTGTCGGGATCAGCCCGTTTCCTGGCCGATTCCGATTCCGTCGACGGTACCGGCTCCCGTGGCACCTCGCCACCCAGCTCGCCAAGGGAGAAAGTCCCCAGGTTGATCATATTTTTTTCGCCTCCCACGCCAGACGGCGCCATTTAGCAGCTAACTTGTCTTTTTGACAGGTATATTGTCAATAGGTGAAGAACTGCCCCCCCTTTGTTGTATGGAATCTGCTTGCGGGTCGGCTGGCAGGCGCTAGGAGCCCAGCGCGAGTTCCACGCCCGCCTCGGCGTGGATTTGGGCCGTATCGAAGGCCGGGAGCGGCGAGTCCTCGGGCTTGATCAGCAGGCCGATCTCGGTACAGCCGAGGATGACTCCCTCGGCGCCCTGCCCCGCCAGCGCCTCGATGATCCGGACGTATTCGCGGCGCGACCCGTCCAGGATCTGGCCCTGGCATAACTCGGCGTAGATCACCCGGTCGACGATCTCCCTGTCGCCCTCGTCCGGGACGAGCACCTGCAACCCGTGCTCGTGGGCGAGACGGCCCTTATAGAAATCCCCTTCCATGGTGAAGCGGGTGCCCAGGAGACCCACGCGGCCGATCTGAGCTGCCTTGATGCGGGCAGCCGTCGCATCGGCGATGTGGATGAGCGGGATGCGGACGGCTGCCTGGATGGTAGGCGCCACCCTGTGCATGGTGTTGGTGCAGAGGAGGATGAAGTCGGCGCCGCCGCGCTGGAGACGTGCGGCCTCAGAGGCGAGCAACCGGCCAGCCCTGTCCCAGTCGCCGCTATCCTGCATCTGTTCGATCTCCTCGAACTCGACGCTGTACATGAGGACCTTAGCGGAGTGCTGCCGCCCCAGTCGCCGGCGCACCTCCTGATTAATGATCCTGTAGTACTCGATCGTCGATTCCCAACTCATACCGCCGAGCAGACCGATCACCTTCATTCCAAGCACTCCCATCCCGGAGAATGAGGTCATCGACAACTTAGCGGTCCGCTTTGCGGTGGGGAAAGCACGAACGGAAAAGGCCCCGCCGCTCCGAGCGACGGGGCCCGATCGAGGGAGAAGGACGGCTTAGCGTGTGCCTCCCGCGAGTGGCTCGACGGTCAGGTCGCTGACGTGAACGTTGAGGCTGTGGTTGACGCGGAGCCCCACGATACCCTCCACCTCCATCTCCGAGCGGGGCAACCAGGCCACCTGCTGATCGTTGACGAAGAAGCGCACCTGCTCCGCACCGCACTCGATGGCCAGTAGGTTCTTGGCCGTCCCGTCGCCGCCGTCGTGCTTGACGATGGCGGCATGCTCGGTCCACGGGATGATCACGTGGGTCTCGGCACCGGCTCGGTGTTTCACCAAAAACCGCCCGTCCTTGCGGATCAGGAAGTAGAGGTACGACTGGTTCGCCGCCTCGAGGTCCGCGCCGCCGATGATGAGGCCGAACCCTTCGCGGCGCTGCCCGGGAAAGAGGAAGATCTCGGACCGCACGCGGTAGTCGGCCTCGGCGATCTGCGACGGGTCGTAGAGGATCGCCGCCGGCCCGGTGGTTATGTGCCACCCGGGGGGCTTGTTAACGAAGTAGATCGCCGAATCGGGCGCCGGCCGGTCGAAGCGCACCTTCCAGTCCGTGGGCCGCTCGAGATCCTGCGCAGTCAGCGGTGCCGCCGAACAGACGAGCGCCAGGGTCAGATGGGCTAGTCGCACGTTCACCTCCAGAGAGGGTCGGTTGGGGACCGTCGGTTCTTCCTGAGTAACAGCCGCGGACGCTAAAGGAAGCTCCCCTCCAGCCAACCTCCTCGGCCCCCCCTTTGTTCCTACCCCCGCCCGATGATCTCCAGGGCCTTTTCCAGGAACTCGTCTCGACCGTCGATGACACCCTGGATCGTGCGCTCCGCCGGCACCGTCGGCAGGATGCCGATGAGATGGTGCTGCGAGCCGTCGTGCTTCACCACCTTCATGCCCGTCCAATTGACCCGGAACCCGCCCGGGAGCATAAGGGGGTTGACGTTGCCGTTCGTCCCCGCCGTCGGTTGACCGACGATCTCCGCCAGCTTGTAACCTTCGATGAAGCCCATGAACGACTCGGCATAGCTGATCGCCCTGCCGTCGGTGATGAACACGACTTTCCCGGCTATGTGCGGCTCGAGAGCGGGCATCTGCCAGCCGAATTCCCCGAACTCGACGATGTTCTCCTGGTCCGGATAGATGATGTGGGGTACCCGCATCCAGGCGGTTGATGTGTCCGGCGAGCTCAAGAGATGACTGATCACCTGGTGGTTCCCGTTGGGATAGCCTCGCAGATCGAAAACCACGCCCCTGGCACCGGCCAGCTGCGCGATCCGCTCGCTGATCGCCGTCATCTCGGCTCTGGACAGATCGACGTAATAGACGCCGTCCTCGAGAAGCCTGATCGGATCTCCCTCCGACTCGTACAGGCTCCTGTCGAACTGTTGCCTCTCGACCTGGAGCTCTAGCACTTCGTCGCCGCGCCGCAGGACCAGTTCCGCCGTCGTCCCCACGTCGCCGCAACCGAACGATCTCATGGCCCGGAATCTCTTCCACTGCGGCGAACCCGAGATGTAGCGCTCCGCGTCGAGGGTCGCCCGCTCCGCCTCGAGACCGTCGAGCCGCTCGACGATGTCGCCGGGCTCGATGCCCCCATGCCGCGATCTCGTCACGACGACGCGCCCTTCGATCCACTCGTAGACGAGCGGCAAGCAGCCCTGCCTCCTGAAGTCTGGGTGATACACGCTCCCGTGGCCGTCCCGGAGATTCGCGACCAGTTCGCCCAGCGTGTAGTAGAATTCTCGAGCGCTCGTGTCCGCCCGGGCCGCTTCCAGAGATCGAGTCAGCTGAGCCTCCCAGTCCACGTCCACCACATCGAAGTAGGGATAGAAGTGTTGGAAGACGTTCCAGGCGATGATGATGTCGGCGAGTCGCACTGACTCCGAGTCGGCCGTCAGGCTATCGATCTCGACGCGCTCCAGCGCCGCGAGCAGGGCGGACAGCGCATGTGGCGACTCGGGCCCCAGCGTATTCCCGGCCTCACTGAACAGCGCCAGCGGGACCCGGCTCGACAAACCGGCACCGATCTCCTTCTCCACCAGCTCGCCCACTTCCGGGTGCGCGTCGAACGCAGGTTCGGTCAAAACCGCACGTTGCTCCTGAAGCAGCAGGGATTGTTCCCCTCCATGCGGATTCTCCCTGGTCAGCCGGCCCCCGGTGTACCAGCCGGGGGCCGTCCTACCCTCCTCGCCGTCCTCGAAACCCGGATTGGATATCTCTACCGGCTCCCACTCCCCTCCTTCGCTCTGCACCTGTAGCACCACATCATCAACCCAGGCGCGGCCCTCCGCCACAATGAAGCAGCCAAAGGCGATGGCCGTCGCATCTTCGGCAACTGGTCCCTCGATCTCGTAGAGCTGCCAATCGCTCGCCGTGATCGGGCGGTCGCTCATGTTGTCGAAGAAACCTGTCCGATCACTCATCCGATCGACGCGCAGCCAAAGCTGCGCTTGGTTCCCACCCGTCACCTCGGTTCGCACGTAGGCGCGCAGCTTGACTCTCTTGCCACGATGAGCTACGGCCGCTATGTCACCCGTGAGCATTCGTGAGGCGGAGCTCTGGCCGATTATCTCGAGCTCCCGGTTCAGGCGCTTGCTCCTGTAGATAGAGCGTGGACTTAGACCCACCCCTACGTGTTGCCACGCGACGACCTCGAGCCCAGCCGTATCTTCCGGCGCCAGCGACAGCGGCTCCGGCGGCTCGCTCGTCGGAAAGACCTGAACGGTAGGCGCAATCGGCAGGAACAACTCCTCAAGGGTGGCATGCAGTTCCTCCCGCGAGCCGACGGCCGCAACGCGGTCGGCGCCGTAGATGGCGAAGCGGTCCCAGTCGACTGAAGCGGCTTCATCGCTGGGATGGAAGAACCGAACGTAGCCGTACAACTTGGCGAAGGCCCGCAGGTTCTCCACCTCGGGGTCTATCCTGGGCCCGTAGGAAGCTCCGGCGAAACCTATCAGGACCAGCAGACCGACACGCAGGTAGCAAGCACCCGTGTACATGATCGCTACTCCTCGCGGACTACATCCGCTTGTAGCTTGGACCGCTACCGCCTTCGCGCGGTGTCCAGCGCGGTCCGAGAATATCCGTCGCTTTGCAGTCGATGCAGTTGGGGGCGTTGACGACGAGCGTCTCCCCATCGCGCTCGTAGACACCTGCCGGACACATGTGGGCGTAGAGGTCCGCGACCTCCGGCGGAACCTCCTCGCCGACTATTAGATGTGACGGGATATCGTCGCGGGTTGCGTTGCCGGAGCGGAACACCGCATCGAGCTTGCCCACTGTACGCTCGCCGTCAGGCGTGAATTCGACCGGCGGTGTGACCTGGCGCGGTTCATCCGCATCAGCCGGTACATCGATTCGGCCACCCAACAGCGCGCCTTTGGTAGCGCTCATGATCGCCGCTTTGACACCGCCACCGTAGAGACCCGACTTGAAGGCGAGCCGCATGTTGCGCGTCTTATATAGGTCCTTGCCCACGAAACTGTCGCGGACCGCAGCGTCGTAGCCGGAGAGCCCGCCCAAGGATGTGTCATCGTTCTTGAGGGCCTCGAAGATCGTCCGGGCTGCGAAGATACCCGACTGGACCGCGTAGTGAATCCCTTTGAGGGACGGGACGTCGACAAAGCCCGCGGCGTCGCCGGCGATGAGCAGACCGTCCCCGTACAGCCGGTCGGGCAGCGAGTAGTAGCCGCCCTCAGGTATCGTCTTCGCACCCCACTCCAAGAGCTCGCCGCCTTCCAGGAACGGCGCGATCAGCGGGTGTCCTTTGAGCCTCTGCAGCAGCACGTGGACATCCAGCGAGTGCTGTCGGTAGTCGAGCCCGACCACGAGGCCGAGCGAGATGAGATCGTCGGCCATCGGGTATACCCAGCTTCCGCCGAAGGCGTCCTTGGGCAGCGGCCAGCCCATGGTGTGGATGACGTGATCGGGCGCCCGCTTAACCTGCCACAGCTCTTTGACCCCGAGGGCGTAGATCTGGGGATTCGGCGACCTGACGTCCTGCCACGCCAAGAAAGCCTGGCTGAGCGAGCCGCGGGTGCCCTCGCTGAGCACCGTGACCCGTGCCGTTACATCGGTGGCCGGCATGTAGCCGCTCCCGGGCTGCCCCTCCCGGTCGAGTCCGGTGGGTGTGGTGCGCACGCCGATGACCTTATCCCCATCCACGAGCAGCGACTCGGCGGGAAAGCCGGTGAACACGTTGACGCCGGCCTCCTCGGCGCGTTCACCCATCCAGCGCGCGATCTCACAGATCGACGCCACGTAGTTGCCCTTGTTGTGCATGGAGGGCGGCGTCGGGATGCGTCTCTTTCCCTTGGCCGAGAGCATGTAGACCCGGTCTTTAGGTGCCGGCACCCGGAACGGTAGCTCGCTTTCGGGGACATCGGGGAAGAGCTCCCGGAACGGACCGGGGTTCACGATTGCGCCCGACATGCAGTGTTCGCCCAGCGAACCGGCCTTCTCGAGCACGCCGATCTCCAACTCTCCCAATCCCCCTCCACTCTCGTTCTCCCGGGCGACCAATCGGCCGAGCTCGATTGCCCCGGCCAGTCCGGCGGGGCCACCGCCGACGAACAGCACGTCCATCGGGACGGCCTCGTCGTCCGGCTTGTCCTGGACTATGAAACGCTCCAGCGGTAGAGGCGGCTGGTGATCCGAGGGCTTGATCGTGTTGGGCATGTCGTGTCCGTTCGTCATAGCTCCGTGCGGTTTGTGGTAGGGGCGTCGCTCGAAGTTCCGTGAGGCCGCGTCAAGATGCGGCCTCGGCCGGCCCACGTCTAGCGCCACGGTCGCCCCGCGGGCTTCTCCCGGTCCGGCACCAGGCCACCCGTAGTGTTCGTCGCCTTGCAGCAAACCAACAGGTTCGGCAGTCTTCTAGCATTCGGCGACGAAACGGGGGGACCGATGCAAGTCATCCACGAGGCTGAGATTCGCGCGGCGATAAGGGAGCCGGAGGCACTGGAGTCGGCAGAGAAGGCGTTCCGAGCCATAGCCGAAGGCGGGTTGGTGCTGCCGCCTCCCATGGGCCTGGAGGTACCCGACGCTCCGGGGGAGGTACACGTGAAGTCGGCGTATCTGAAAGGCTCTCCTATCTTCGCCGTGAAGATCGCCAGCGGCTTTTACGGGAATGCCGAGCGGGGGCTCCCCACCGGATCGGGCTTGATCCTGGTGTTCGATGCTACGACAGGCTTCCCATTAGTGCTCTTGGCCGACAACGCGTACTTGACCGACCTGCGCACCGCCGCAGCAGGAGCGCTGGCCACTCGGCTCCTGGCGCCGGAGTCGATAGAGCGCGTCGCCGTGCTGGGCAGTGGCGTCCAGGGCCGCTTCCAACTCCGCGCAATCTCACGGGTGCGGCGCTGGGGACACACCGTCGCCTGGAGTCCCGACACCGGAGGGCTCGTTCGTTACTGCGCCGACATGGAAGAAGAACTGTCGATCCCCTTCCACGCCGCGTCCGATGCGGAGGAGGCGGTTCGCGGGGCAGACCTGATCGTCACCGTGACACCGAGCCGCGAGCCGCTGTTCGGCGCCGCGGCGCTCGAGACCCACGCCACGGTGATCGCCGTGGGCTCCGACGGCCCCGACAAGCGAGAACTGACCACCGAGACTCTAGCCCGGGCAGACAAGATCGTGGTCGATCGTCTGAGTCAGTGCGTATCGCTCGGAGAAGTTCACCACGGCGTGGAGGAGGGCGTACTCTCTCCCGACTCGGTGCATGCAGAGTTGGGCGAGGTCCTGACCGGTGCCAAGTCCGGACGCGAGGGCAGCGAACTGATTATCTGCGACCTAACAGGTGTGGGTGCCCAAGACGCAGCCATCGCAGAGGTCACGTGGAGTAAGCTGGCTCAGAGCGAAGGCACCACCATGACCTGAGGCACGACGACCACGTCCGCCGCGAAATCGGCGAAGTTGCGCTCGATCACGCCAAGCTCGTCGACGGCGATGGAGAGATCTTCCGCGTATCCTGCTTTCTTCACCTTCATGTCCAACTCGAACAGGATATCCGTGCTCAGCCCGTTCGCCGATGCGCCCGCCGCCTTCACCAGCCCCGGTGCCACTTTGAGATTGACCGCCCTCAGTACCCCGTCTTCGAGAGTGCGGGCCGCCACCGGCTCGAGCTTTGTCTCGTCGTAGGTCAGCCGCACCAGAAAGCCCGTTGGCGTTAGGTCCACACCGACCGCTCGTACCTTACCCGTCACCCGCACGCTGGAGCCCGGAGCCGCCTGCCGGTCGTCCACGGTCAGGTAGACGTTGAGCCCCTCGGGCAGGTTCGCCTCTTCGCCGCTGACTGGCGTCGTCGGTTCTTCCGCACATGCGGCGAACCCCGCAGCCGTGATCGCAGCGATCAGTATGAAGGTGAGCGAAGAGCGCATATCAATCATCTCTCTCATCTGTAACATCTCATCCCCCATTCACGACTCGGGCGTGTCCGATATCGACCTACGGACACGCACCCACGCCATACGCATCGACGCCGCTCTCTACCGGGTCGGCGAGCGGCAAGTCGACCAGATGCCGCAGAATCTGAGTTGCGTCACCGCTCCCCACCGTGCCATCACGATCCACATCTCCCCAGAGCCACTGATTGACACAGAGGCTGCCGGACTCGACCGTCAGCACAGACCGAAGATCCTGGGCGAACGGCCCCAGCAGCTCATCGACGGTGACGCTAACGTCGACTTGG
>JBDHJU010000170.1:0-2386 GCA_039586755.1 Gemmatimonadota bacterium
AGGCACCCCATGAGGCGCATGGCCGTCAGCAGCTTGATGCTCGTTCTTCCAGTGTCGCTTGTTATCGCGGTCCAGGGTCCGGGATGGGCCTTGGACAGTGAATCGGGGGAGACCATGCGGGCGTCGGTGACGCAATCGACTGCCGTGAGTCGTCCCGGAAGGATCGTGGGCTCCGATACGGATCCGCCGGTCTCTTCGCCACTGCAACCAGCACCGGCCCACCACACGGTTGCCGGCGACGCTGCCGGAGCCCCGGCCGGCGCTGAGCCCGGCGCGGGCAACGAGTACCATCCACTCTGGGAGCGTTTGCAGCGGCTACCGGCGAGCTCGAAGGCGAACGCCGTTATCGCCATCGAGCCGTTCTCCGATATCTCACCGGAGCTGAAGACCCGGATCGATCAGCTCGAGGCTCGCTGGGATGCCGGCCGCCACGCGGAGGCCATCGCCTCGTTGCGGGCCATCGAGGAGGCTGACCCTCAACTCCAGTTGGCGATCGGCATCGACTGGCGCCAGCCTATCGCCAGTGGACCTGCCGACTGGGGCGACGACATTCAGATCAGCGACCGGTGGTACGTCGACAAGGTCGATTTCGACTTCGACGCCGAGACCGGGCATCTGTTCGCCGTCATCGCGACGGTCGAAGGTGACTATCACTACTGGTCCGTGCATATCTCGACCGATCAGGGCGCCTCCTGGTCGGAGACATATGCGTGGTGGACCAGCGTGTCGATCATCGACCTGAGTTGCGCGGTCGTCGCCGACTACCTCTATGTGGCCTACGCGACGACAGGCTCTCCCAAGTTGGGCAGACTACGCCGATGCTTCGTTGCCGATGGCAGCGTCGATACCGTCTACGACTTCCACGTGGTCGTCGACCACGGCAGCGACATCGTCGAATTCGTCATCGCCACCAACGCCGATGTTACGGACAATCGCATCTACGGGGTCGACAACGCGTCCTACGGTCTCGATGCGTCCTTCAACGAGGATCGCTTGCAGTATTTCCTGGTCGCTTCCTACAAGGACGTCACGGAGTTCATCCACGTGGCGCGTCGCGCATCCGATCTCTGGGGTGACGACATCACACTCCCGGGCGCCGAGACGGGCGAGACCAAGATCGCCGCGTATGCACAGCGTATCATGGTCGCCTACTGGATCGACTTCGACGATGATATCCGCTACTACGTTTCATACGACGAGGGTGACCGGTGGTTCTCGGGGGCGGTCGCGGCCGGTGCCGGCGTCTACGCCTCACCGGCCTTGACCGGCCGACGCGGCGGCGGTTTCCGGGTGGTCTACATCGAGGCGGTCGGCCATCCAGAAATCTGCTGGACCCGACACCGTGACTATGGCACCGGTCCGGGCACGGCACCGTGGAGCGATCCCGAGCTGTTCAACGAGGTCGACGCGTCGAGCGGCAATCCGACGGCGACCGAGTGGATCCCGCCCACATCGGGCTCGGGGCATGCCCACGGTGCAGTCTGGATCGGAATACCGCGGTATGCGTGGTTCGATCGTACGGATCCTGCGACCGTGGCCGTCGACGATCCGGTTGCAGCGCCACCGAGCGCCGCCGCTCCGGTGTTGACTGCCTGGCCGGTGCCGTTCAGCAGCGGTAGTCTGGCGATCTCGTTCACCGCCGGCGCTGGTCACGGCGAGACGATCCTCAGCCTCCACGACGTCAACGGCCGGCTCGTCAGCAAGCTATTGCAGCGGCACCTGCCGTCAGGACCTCGTCTGCTGCACTGGGACGGTCGGGACGCGCTGGGCGCTGCAGTTCCCGCCGGGACCTACTTCCTCTGCGTGAGGAACGGCGGGAGCCAGGTGACCCGGAAGGTGCAGATCGTGCGCTGAATCGACATGTCTCCTACGCCACCCGCGCCATACTTTCGCCAGCGGCTGGCTGGAGCGAGGAGGGAACCTGGCGGCGCTTCAGCTGATCCTCGGGCACGCATCCGTCGTCACTACGCAAAGATACGCCAGGCTGACCGACGCGGTTGTTCGGGTGGCGGCGCTTCCCATTGCGAACGGTAGCGATCGCGGTAGCAGGCCGAGACCGAGGTTCTCGACAGACGCCCTCAAATCGGGCACAATTGCGCGCTTACAAGATCGCGGAGGGGTGCCGGAGCGGTTGAACGGGGCGGTCTCGAAAACCGTTGTACCTTCTGGGTACCGTGGGTTCGAATCCCACCCCCTCCGCCATGCAACACAACCACTTAGCGCGTTCTCCCGTGCCTCCTTTCCCGCCTGTCTATCCGGCCGTGCTACGGTCTGTTCCCAGTTCTGCCTCGCGCACCTCGAGGATCTCCGCCGCCTTGATGCTCCCGCCCTGGCTCCTCAAGTCCATCCCCAGGCGTTCCCACCGGACCTCGTAGGTCCTGGGACG
>JBDHJU010000129.1:0-7138 GCA_039586755.1 Gemmatimonadota bacterium
ACGGCAACCGCAGTATAACGAGCTAAAGCACTCAAACCCTGTGTGACGTCAGTGCTTCAAGATACAACAGACGTAGCCGAATGGGCCAGAAAATCGTGTGCCTGATATGCTGCGGCCCGGCAGAATCAGCGACACGCAAGCTGACCTAGTCGCTGTCTATCTCGGAGGAGGTAGGAGGATCGAGATCGTGCCAGAGCTTACAGGATTGACGCGAAGGCGAGATTTCCCATTGACGTGGAGGCGATATATCGCTAGATATATCTTATCGATATGTCGGGCCGATATATCCTGTTGTATCGGCCCAGGGCCGGGAGGCCCGGCCTGGGAACCCAAGTGATAGACTGGTTGGGGGTGTATCCGATGTCTAGACGGTCTCGTGACCAGGGGTTGGGCGGCTTTGCCGCCTTCTGCGGGCCGATGGGGTTCGCGTTCGGCGCCGGGCGGCGCGGGATGGGCTTCCGCGTGTTCGATCGTGGCGACCTGAAGTACGTGATCCTGAAGCTCTTGTCGAAGAAGCCGATGCACGGCTACGAGGTGATGCGGGCGTTGGAGGAGGAGTCGTGCGGCTGCTACTCGGCCAGCGCGGGCTCGGTGTACCCGACGCTACAGATGCTGGAGGACCAGGGGTATGTGGTGTGCGAGGAGAAGGAGGGCAAGAAGGTCTACAGCATCACCGAGGAGGGGCGGGCGTTTCTGGAGGAGAACGGCGACCTGGTTTCTTCCGCAGCGAGATGCGGGATCTTTCCGGGTCGTTCCGCAAGCTGGCTCAGGTTACATTTGAGCGAGGGATCCGTTGGGCCGAGCACCCGGACGAGCTGGAGCGGGTGAAGGAGATCCTGGACCGGGCGGCTCAGGAGATCGAGGAAATCAAACCGGGCGCGGCAACTAGAGACGCCTAGCGCGCGGAGGCAGTAGAATGGAATTCGGTTTTGGATTCTTGATCCTGTTCTTCGTGATCTTCGTCGGCTGCGGCAGGATGATCGGATGGGGTGCGCGCAAGCACCGTGAGCGCCAC
This sequence comes from Gemmatimonadota bacterium, assembly GCA_039586755.1. Classification (GTDB taxonomy): domain Bacteria; phylum Gemmatimonadota; class Gemmatimonadetes; order Palauibacterales; family KS3-K002. Next base: position 1,016 of record JBDHJU010000129.1, read on the forward strand.
CGCATGCTGGGTGGCTGCTGTGGCCCGGAGGAAGAGGAACAGCAGCAGGATGACCGGCTCTCGAAGCTGGAGAGCCGCGTGCGGGCACGCGAAAGAGCTCGCCGCGATCAGGACCGGCTTCTGCGGCCGGCCATGTTCCGACGCGGCGAGGAGCGCGAGCGTGAGCCGGCGCGCGCAAAGGAGAAAGCCCCCAACCAGCTCGAGCTCCTGCAGCAGAAGTTCGTCGAGGGGCGGCTCTCGATGGAGGAGTACGAGCGGGAGCTAGATAGGCTGGAAAAGCTGGAGTAAAGCCGGTGGCCGGTAGCCAGTGGGCCGGTGGCCAGCCGTCAGCGCCGGGTGAAGTTGGCGAGCCGTTCTACAGCTAGATCCTGTAGGTATTCCGCAGCGTCGATCGATTCATCGAAGTTGTTGGCGATCATGCTGAAGGCCAGCACTTCCCCATCCAGCGTCGTCACGTAGCCGGAGAGCGCGCGCGAGTTGGCGATGTAGCCGGTCTTGGCCCGGGCGTTGTCGGCGGCGCGAGTCCCAACCATCCGCGACTCTATGGTCCCGTCGACGCCGGCGATGGGGAGCGCCTCGTAGAAGGTGTCGAACTCGGGACGCCGGTAGATGACGCGGAGCAGCCGGACGATGGCATCGGGACTCACGTAGTTGTAGCGTGATAGCCCGGACCCGTCGACATATATATAGGACGACTCGGTGATCCCCCAGCCGCTGAGCGTCGCCTGGACGGCGCGGCGCCCCGCCCCGACGCTGCCGAGGTCCGAGTCCTCCGCCCCGACGTGCCGCAGCAGCATCTCGCCGATCTGGTTCTGACTGCGCTTGAGGAAGGGGACGACGATCTCGCCGAGCGGCGGCGACTGGTGGACGAACAGCGTTGTCAGGGAGTCGTCCGGCATCTCGGCGGTCAAGCTGTCGATATCGGTCGGCCGACCGGCGACCTCGATCCCCTCGGCTTCGAGAATCTCCTTCATGACGGTGACGAAGAACATGGTGGGATCGTGGGGTGCGATGTAGCGGGCGACGGTGTCGCGCCCGGTCCAGATCGTGCCCCAGATGCGCGCCTGGTTGGTGAAGGGAAGCCGCTCGCTCCGTATCGAGGTGCCCGGCAGCGGCCCGCGCTCCGGGAAGTGGAGCGAGCTGTCGGCCACGGTGACCACGTCGAAATCGACGCTCAGGTAGTCGGTGGGCGGCAGAACGAGGACGCGGGCGGGCGCGCCGGCCGAGTCGCCGGGCATGATCTTGTAGGTGACGGCGCCTTCGTTGTAGAGCAGCGCCCCGATCTCGGCGGCGTAGTAGTCGTCCAGGTAATCCCACGACCAGCCGGGCCCCAGATGTACATCGTCGTAGAGATTATCGTCGCCGATCAGGTCGCCGGCGATCCGCGTGACGCCCAGCGCCTTCAGCGAGTCGGCCCAGTCGCGGAAGGGCGCCGTCGGGTCATCGTCGTAGAAGCGCTCGGAGATCGCCGGGTCACCGCCGCCCACGATCACCAGGTCACCCGCCAGGACCCCGTCTTCATCGACCGACCCGTTCGTTGCGACCAGGGTCCGGTAACGGTAGTCGGGCCCCAGCCGCGCCAGCGCCACCGCCGCGGTTAGCAGCTTGTTGTTGGAGGCGGGCATGAACAGCTTCTCGGCGTTCCGCCGATAGATCATCTCGCCGGTCTCCAGCGACTGAACCATGACGCCCCAGTGGGCGTTACCGAACGCCGGGTCGGCGAAGATCGCCTCGAGCTCGGCGCGCAGCGCCGCTACGGGGGTCGCCGGCCCCGGCTCGGCCGGACCCGCTCCGGCCGGCGCACAGGCGGCGGCAACGAGCGCGGCGAACAGTACGATCGAGAGTCTGAAGTCTTGCATCGTGCCTCCCGCCAGGTGTCCGACGACGTCGGGGTTGGCCGAGAAATCCTGTCGCTTCATGCGCCGTGGTGGTCGGGCACAGCGATGGGCCCTCGCTTCATGTCGCGCGCTGAAGGGCGAAGCGCGATAACGGGCCACCGCGCTCCAAATGTCCGCTCGAGACCCATCGCTGCGCCCTCCTTCTGGCGGTTTCCAGTAAGCTCCGAGGATCCCCCGACCGACCCCAACCACACTTCACAACCACTGTGGCCGAACACTAGTACCTCCAGCTCAGCGTGTCCGCCCCCGGCGGAGCCGTCGCGAGAATGTGCTCGAGCATGAGCGGCAGCACCCGCTGGTGCGAGTTCTGTCCGGGAAACGCCGGCGCCCCGGAGTAGCAGTGGGGCTGCCGCTCGCCCCATTCGAACCAGCCGTCGTAGTACGGGTCGGTCGTGCTCTCGAGGAACTGTTCCAGGAGCCGTGCCGCCTCCTCGAGGTAGAAGGTATCCGTGTCACCCATGTAGACGTGGATCTTGCCGGCCAGCTTGGCACCCAGCGTCTCCCAGTCGCGCTCGAGGATGTGACGCAGGTCGAAGTTCTCGCGCCAGTAGTCGACGACGCTCTTCTCGATCTCTCCCGTCCACTTGTCGTAGAGCAGCTTGGGATACCCGTCCTCAGCCACCGGACCGAAGACGGCCATGAAGATGTCCAACTGACCGCCGGAACGGCCGCGCGAGCCGAGCACGGCTTCCTGGTGGCTGAGGCCTTCCATTGTCATGTACACCTGGTCGTCCACCCCGCGCATCAGAGGCCGCAGGGGTGTCCGCACCCAGTCCGAGTTCGGGTAAAAGGCGTTCTCGTCCTCGTAGATGTTTATGAGCTGGAAGTAGCGGAAGTCGACCGGGTCGGGACAAAAAGTCCAGACGCCGTTGAACATGTCGGGATAGAAGACCTGCCAGGCGAGGCTCTCCCAGCCGCCGGTGGAGCCGCCGTAGAGCGTTCGCGCCCACGGTTCGCCAATGGCGCGGAACTGCCGCTCGACACGCGGAATCAACTCCTGGGTCAGCGCATCGCCGTAGGGACCGTTGTTCTCCGAGTTGACGGCGTAGGAGTCGTCGTAGTACGGCGTGGGATGCTGCATCAGCACGATAAGGAACCGGCCCAATGCGCCTGACTGCCAATCCTGGAAGAACCGGTACTGCGCCTCGGCCCGTTGGCGGGCCCAACCGCTGAGCCCCGTGTCGGGCGGCGTCTCGCGCCAGCCGCGGAACGTACGCGGGAAGTGGCCGTGCAAGTAGGCGACGGGGTACCGCGCGTCCGGGTGTTCATCGAACCCCTCCGGCAGGACGACAACGGCACCGAGGTCGATGTCGTGCCCCCACCACTCGCTCAAGATCTCGCTGCGGAACTTGATGTGCTTGACGTATCTAGTGTCCGCCGGTGCGGGGATGGGGGGGATCTTTTCCGACAGAGTGATGCGCAGCGTCTCTCCCGATGCCGGGTCGATGTGTAGGCGCTCCACATCGCTCAACAGATTGCCCGGCGAGCGGTTCCACTGCTGGCCCTCCCACTGGTCCATGTGCGCTTTGACCGTGTGGCCGTCGGCGCGCTCGAACGTCGTGTATACGTTCAGGACCGCCTGCACGTAGTAGTCGCCTTCCGGGATCTCGGCGATGCTCTCCACGGGGTAGCCGCGTGTGCTCGCGTCGATGACCGCCGGCTCACCGGGCGTGAGTCCCTCGACGTCGACGCCGAAGACCGGTTGAGTATCGAGCCCCCAACCGACCTGGAAGCGCGGCTCACGCTGGTCCGTCCTGGCGATCAAAAGGAGCAGGCGGCCGTCGAGCGGGCCCGGGTCGACGTCGGCGGGATAGACGACCTCGAAGCGAAACGGCGAGGCGGGCTGTTGCAGCTCGCGGAAGTCGCTTCGTACGGCGGCCAGCGTCACGGCGCAAATTGCCGCGGTCAGGGCGAGCAGTACGAGTCGTTTCGGGCGCGCTTGGCTTTTCAGCATCGGACGTCCTCCAGTAGGCGGTGGGTCTGTGGCCGGCGGCCGCTGGCCGGTGACCAGTGAGCCAGGAGGCCGAGGGAGACATTAGCGTGTGGGCAGGCGTCCGGCCACCGCCCACCGGCTGCCTACCGCCTACTGGCTACTCCACATATCTTGTGTTGTTCAGCACGCCCAGATCCTCGTGCCGGACACCGAGATAGAGGAACGGAGCCCACGATGGGTAGCAGCGACTACAGAATCGAGCGCGACACGCTCGGCGAGATGAAGGTCCCGGCCGACGCCCTGTGGGGCGCCAGCACGCAGCGGGCGGTGGAGAACTTCCCGGTGAGCGGGATCGGCTTCCCGCGCCGCTTCATTCGCGCACTGGGCGCGATCAAGATGGTAGCGGCCCAGGTGAACATAAAGCTCGACGTGGTGGACGAGCGGCGCGGCAAGGCGATCGAGCAGGCGGCGCGCCAGGTGATGGACGGCGAGCTGGACGACCACTTCGTCGTCGACATCTTCCAGACCGGCTCGGGCACTTCGACCAACATGAACGCCAACGAGGTGATCGCCAACCGGGCGTCGGAGATCCTCGGCGCCGAGATCGGCTCGAAGGAAGTCCACCCCAACGACCACGTGAACCAAGGTCAGTCGAGCAACGACGTGATCCCCACCGCCTCGCACGTCTCTGTCAGCAGCGCGATAACAGAGGACCTGCTGCCGGCGCTCAAGAAACTGCACGCGGCGCTCAGCGCGAAGGCAAAAGAATATGACGACGTGGTGAAGACCGGCCGCACGCACCTGCAGGACGCCACACCCATCACGCTGGGCCAGGAGTTCAGCGGCTACGCCAGCCAGATCGAGCACGGGATCAGGCGGATCGAGAACACGCTTCCGCACATGCGCGAGCTGGCGATCGGCGGCACGGCGGTGGGCACCGGGCTCAACGCGCATCCCGAGTTCGCCGGCCGCGTTTGCGATGGCCTGTCGAAGATTTTCGACCAGAAGTTCGTCGAGGCGCCGAACCACTTCGAGGCGCAGGCGGCGCGCGACGCGCTGGTCGAGACGAGCGGGGCGCTCAAGAGCGTCGCGGTGAGCATGAGCAAGATCGCCAACGACATACGCTGGCTGGCGACGGGCCCGCGGACGGGGCTATCGGAGATCTCGATCCCGGCGACGCAGCCTGGCTCGTCGATCATGCCGGGCAAGGTGAACCCTGTGATCCCCGAGGCGGTTCGTCAGGTGTGCGCGCAGGTGATCGGCAACGACACGACGGTCACAGTGGGCGGCCACGCGGACAACTTCGAGCTGAACGTCATGATCCCGGTCATGACATTCAACGTTTTGCAGTCGATCGAGATCCTGGCGAACGTCGCCGCGATCTTCGTCGACAAGTGCATCGCCGGCATCGAAGCGAACCGCGAGCGCTGCCGCGAGTACGCGGAGCTGAGCCCCGCCCTGGCGACGTCGCTGGCGCCCGTCCTCGGCTACGACAAGGCGGCGCAGATCGCCAAGGACGCGCTGGCCAAGAACAAGACGATCCGCGATCTTGTGATCGAGGAAGGCCTGCTGGATGAGAGGCAGGCGGACGAATTGCTCGACCCAGCCAAGCAGACTGGTAACTGATGGCCAAGAAGAACGAGCCCGAGCAAGGAACACGGAAGCTGTTTCGCGTCATATTCCGGGGACACGAGTACCTGGGCACGGCGGAGCAGTTCCACGCCAAGGTCGTGGCGCACGATTTCGCCACCGCCTTGAAGCTGGCCTGCGACGCGATGGGCCTCGACCCGGAGAAGGTCGATGGGGCGGCGATCACGCTTATCTCCGCCGACACAGAGCTGGCAGACGGCAAGGTCTTCGACTTCGCGCGGCGCTCGCGCGGCTTCGGCGAGCGCGGCGGCTGGGTTTGCTGGGACCTGCGCCCGCGCAAGGAGCCGGAGGGCCCACGCAAGACCCCGCTGATCTAGGCGGCAGGTCGAACCGGCAGTCATGGCCGAGGACGATCGGGCTCGTTGGGACGAGCGCTACGCCGCAGGCGATTGGGCCGATATCGGAGAGCCCGCACGAATACTGGAGGACGCGGAGGCCTGGCTCGGTGAGCCGGGCCTCGCGCTCGATGTGGCCTGCGGGGCCGGCCGCAATGCGCTCTGGTTGGCGCGCCGCGGCTTCAAGGTGGTTGCCGTCGACATCTCGTGGGAGGGGCTGCAGCGACTGCAGCGCCGGGCCCGCGACGAGAAGCTCGACATCCACATCGTACTCGCCGACCTCGAGAATTTCGCACTAGCACCGGAT
>JBDHJU010000048.1:0-25706 GCA_039586755.1 Gemmatimonadota bacterium
ACGGGATAAAGTACCGCGAGCACAAGTCCCCCGAAGCTCGTCCCTAAGAGCCAGTTGATGAAGCCGCGCCGGCTCGTTCCCGAGCCCGGTCCCCGCTCTACCATCGCAATCCTCTCCCTTTATGTTCGTTGGCGCCCGTCCTGGGCCGACCGCTCGAATTGCCTGATCTTCATCACGAGCCCGACTATCAGAACGAGGATGATCGCTACAGATACCGCCAGTCCTATACGTCGGACTTGCACATCTCTCAGCGCCCCCTCGCCGCCTGTATATGCCGCCGCAGTGACCTCCAGACCGGCGTCGACCTCTTCTCGCACCGCTTCGAGCGAGAAACTATGGATGGCCGTGCGTGCGCTGATCAACGCGGTACGGGCGTCTCCCAGTCCGAACTGCGCCTCGCTGACCTCCATCCCCGCGTTCTCCGCCATGGACAGAATGGAATCCGCCGCTTCGAGGTCGGCCCGCAGCGAATCGATTGCGCCCCTCATCGACGAGGCAACCATCCCGCCGGCAGAGGATTCCGTGTGGCACATCGCACAGGCAGCTCCCTCGTCGAGGCCTAGAAACTCGTCGCCCGCTTGCGTCGTCCTGTGATTCTCGTGACAGGTCACGCAGCCGGGCCGGCCCAGCATCGTGAAGATGTCGGAGTGGAAACTCTCGGCGAACAGCTCTCCCATCACCATGTGACACTGGCCGCAAACATTGCCGACCCATGAGACGCCGGGTGGCGCCGCGCCGTGGTTGCCGTGGCAGTCGTTGCATGTAGGAGCCGAGAGGTCCCCTTCCTCCGACAACATGTGCCAGTGGATGCTCTCCATGTAGCGGTCATGCTGATCGGTGGGGATCGTGTAAGGACTCATGTAGTCCGCGTCGGCGTGACATTCACCGCAGGTCTCGGCGACGTTCAGCGGGTACACGCTCGAACTGGGATCGGATGGCGGCTTGATCGAGTGCGCCGGATGGCAGTTGATGCAGGTCGCCACGCGCGGGTCGTTCACCGCCGCCAGGCGGCTGCCGTGCACAGACGTGCGGTATTCCGCTACCTGGTCCACCCGAATCCCCGGGTCGTATCGCTTCATGAAATCGGCATCCGAGTGGCAGCGGCCGCAGAGTCGCTCGACCTCCCGTCGCTCCGGTATCCCGATGTAGCCGCGAGCCGGGTCCATGGCCAGCATGCTGAACTCCGACGCATCGCCGCCATGGCAGGCGACACAGCCGAAACCCGCATGCGAGTGGACGTCCTGCTCCAGCAGCGATACTGGTGCCGACAGCCGCTCGTCACTCAGCGCGGTGTGACAGCCGGTACAACTGCTCTGCTCCTGCGCCTGCCCGAGTCGTGGCAACAGCACGATAGCCACGACCAGAGTCAGGAGGGTTCTGTTCTTGCAAAAGTCCATTAGCGGCCTGCCATCGCTTCAAGAAACGCCATGATGTCTGCCATCTCCCCCGGATCCAGTCGGACCCACTCGACGTCGAGGCCCGCGCCTCCGGCCTCCATTAGAATTGAATGGTTCCACAACGACGCGATCACAGCCGCCGGCGAATCCAGCCCAACCACCTGTGCGAGGTCACTTGCGCTATCGCCGCCGCTGCCGTTCAGCGAGTGGCACTGCAGGCAGCCCGTCGCCGCCAGCGCCCGGTGTCCGACTTCGGCATCGCCCGCGTCGGCAAAATATTGAACGGAGTAGAGATAGGCGACCAGGTCGGCCGTCTCGCCGCCGCCCAACTGCGGTATGTCGACCCCTCGGGTCCGCATCGCCGCGGTCATCGCCGGCGCCTTGTTCCACATCGCCGCTGCGAACTCCATCAGTCCACGGGTGTCTCCCCGCGCAGCCAGGTCGGGGCCTACTCGTCCGCCGACGCCCAACACGCTATGGCACTCCCTACACTGTCTTTCGACGAACACCACTCGCCCTTCCTCGGCGCTTCCCGGCAGGACGTACAGCGGCCCCTCGAGTGGCTCGGCAGACAGGGATTCGAGGTAGGCGATCAAGTCGTTCAACTCTGTGCCAGCGAACGTCGGGCGTTCGATTCCTCTATCCCGCATCAAGTCGGTCATGGCCGGGCCGTGGTTCCACATCGCAGTGGCAACAAGGATCGGCGACCCGTACTGGCTCAGGTAGTCGAGGCGCGGACCGATGACACCACCGTAGTCACCTACCTGGTGGCAGACGACACACTTCTTCTCGGTGAACAGTCTCCTGCCAACCTCCACATCGCCCGGCGGATCGAAGTAGTCCAGGGTGAACAGAAAGGCGATGAGATCACCGGCCTCGCGAGGGCTCATCTGCGGGCGCGTGATCTCGTACTCGCGCATCTTCGCGCCCATCTCTGGAAGATGATTCCACATGGTGGCAGCGAGCTCGTGGAACGACCGGCGCCGCGCGATACGGCCCAAGTCAGGCCCCACCGAGCCGCCCAGACCGTTCACCGCGTGACAGTTGACGCAGCCCTTCGCCCCGAACACCAGAGAGCCGGCGAGCGGATTCTGCGCCAGGTCGCCCCCCGCCTGGGCGCCGGCCGCCTGAACGGCCACAAGCAGGAACGCGGCCGCTAACAGCCCTGGCCGGGTCCCGGCGGCCAGCCTGCTGAACAGCCTATCTTCCATCGTCTCCCTCCGCTGCATCATGCCGTGGATGACAGCGTTCGAGCCCTTTGGTACACCGAACGCTGGCGTGTCTCGGGCGCGAGTGCGCTGATCTATCCACGAAGCGTGCCGTGACCTACGGCGCTATGAAATCAGTGCGGCTAGAAGCCGGGTTAGGCGACCGGCAAACATATACGAAGGCTGGTGAATTGGCTAGCGCTCAGGGATCAAGAACTCAGGCCGCTTCATCTCCGCCGTGCAGCTCTCGTCCAGGCTCCAGGGATCCAGTTTATCGATGAACTCGGCCACGTGCCGTCTCCCACATTCCTCGTAGCCGAAGTTGTGGTGGCCTTCCCGGATGACCATGACCCGAGCGTTGGGCAGGTGGCGCGTCAGCTCGTCCGCCCAGGCGGGCGGCGTGACCGGATCCAGCCAACCGTGCTGTATGAGGACCGGCACCGTTCCGGCCACCGGCTCGAAGTAGGCGGGCGGCAGCTCGCCGATCGGCCAGCCGGAGCAATCGTCCACGATGCCACGGACCCACGACTCGCCCCAGAAAGCCCCCTCGGACATCTCGGACAGCTCATCTTCAGAAAGCCGTGTTACCTCCTCGGCGCAGATGACGGAAAAGAAGAGCCCCCTGCTGAACGCGGTCGGACCGAGCCGTCGCTGGAGCAGCGCCCGCTCGCCCAGCGGCCCAAAGTCACCCTGGTAGGCGGCGTGGACGAAGGCGGGGACCTGGCTCGCCCCTCGCTGCGAGACGAGCATGAAACGAAGCGTCGCACCGATCTGGTCTCGGGTCACGGTTATCGTGTCGGGGTCTCCCAATCTCGAGTCGGTGTTCACGAAGCGGGCCGGCCCCTCGTCGAGGCGCCGCAGCACCTGCTCGAGCTCCTGACCCAGGTTCGGGTAGGCGGCCCGGCACGCATCATCGGCCGCGCAATCACCGAGCAGCCGATCCACGGCCTGTTGCGCGTAGCGAGCGGCGCCGGTCAACGAGTTTCGATGGGGCGGAATCACCGCCCAGATGATCACGCTACGCACTCGCCCCGGGTGCCTGCGCAGATAGACCAGCGCCTCGCGGGACCCGTAGGAGCCTCCCCAAAGGTTCACCCGTTCGTAACCCATCGCGGCGCGGACCTCGTCTATGTCGTCCACAGCGATGGGCGTTGTGTAGAGTCGCAGATCGGCCCGTTCTTCCAGGGCCGTCCGGCACTCGGCGACCGCCTCGGGCCCGCGGTCACTGAAGTACCGCTGAAGATCGTGTCCCCCGGTGACCTCGGGGCAGTCGAGCCCGTTCGATTCACCGGTCCCCCTGCGATCCACCATCACGATGTGCCGGCGATCTCGCACTTCGCTCAGATCGTCGGCGACGTAGGCCGCCAGTTCCACCGCGGCGCCGCCGGGGCCACCGTTGAAGATGAACACCGGATCCGGCAGCGGGTCGGGCGACTCGGCGCGCAGGACGCCGATGCGGAGCGTGATTCGGCGGCCGGCCTCGGCGTCGCGGTCCTCCCAAACGTCATAGTCGCCGCACCACGCCTCGCCCTCGTACAGCGGCAGCTGGCATGGCGTCAGCTCGACGCGGCCCTCTACCCAAGCCTCCTGCGCTCCAAGCGAAACGGCACCGCCAAGCAACAGGAGCACGCAGGTTGGCAGGACTATTTCGCTTCGACGGAACATGCTTCCTCCTACAGGGTGAATTCTGTTTCAGTAGACTCCTACTTGTGAACTAAGGATGCAACCGGCGTCTCAGATGGTCGGAGCAGTGACCTCAGAAAGTTGAGCCCCGGCGGCGGAAATCTGACGATCCCGATCGTCTTGGACGACGCTTTCTCTTACGAGGCGCACCGATCTACCGGCCCCGGTTGGCACACGGCTTGCCCTCTTCGACGCTCGCCAAGACGTAAACGGAAATCTTCAGAGGGGCGATGAAGGCGGTTCATGTTCTTGCTCTGGCCGGTGGCTTTGCAGCTACGATGTTTCTGGCCGGTTGCGACGAGACGGGCAACGGACCCGGAAGTATCAGCGGTCCGGCCTTCAGCTTCAGCGGAGATCTGTCGGGCTCCTACCTCACCGCTGGCACCCCGGTGGTTGGCGGTGACGGCCAACCGGAGTTCGGCAGTTGGGCAATCGCCGGCGGAGCTGGCTCCCTAGGAGGTCTCGTGCTGGCCGCCTTTTGCCCCTCCGAAGATGAAGTGCATGCTTCCGTCGGCTTCTTCTGAGCTAGTGGAAGTCGTGGCTCTCGATGACGTCGGCGCCGGCCTGCGGCTCGATCGCCTCGATGCGCCGCGCCTGCACGTTCACCACGTCCTGCTCGTTCTGAGCGATCCCTTCGATGAGCAGCACCGGTGAGCGGACGATGGTCTTGCGGTAGCGTTGGAAGAGATCGGCATAGACCACGAAGTTCGAGAATCCGGTCTCGTCCTCCAGGGTGATGAAGCACACCCCCTTCGCCGTGCCCGGCCGCTGCCGGCAGATCACCACCCCTGCCACCTTCACGCGCCGGCCGCTCCGCACGCTCCGCAACTCCTCCGCCGACAGCACCCCCCGAACACGGAGCGCCGCACGCAGGTGCTCCATCGGGTGCCCGTGCGTGCACAGTCCCGTGGTCGTGTAATCAGCGGCGACCAGCTCGACCTTCCTCATCTCCCGTAGCTTCGGCTCCCGCGTCGACTCCACCTGCGCCAGCGGCTTCTGCGCCAGCCGCGCCAGCACCTCCCAAAGCGCCGAGCGCCGGCCCGGGCCCCAGAGCGTCCGGAAGGCGCCCGCCTCGGCCAGCGTCTTCAGGGCGGGAAGGCCGAGGCCCGAGCGCCGCACCACGTCCTCCACACTCCGGAACGGGCCGCCGGCCTCCCACGCCGCCTTCAGTTTCTCTTCTACTTTCGAGCCGAGGCCGCGGATGAAGCGGAGCCCGATTCGCAGCGCCGGAGCGGAAGTCGACGCCAGTCGGTCGGGCACGGCACCGACCCCTCGCTTCATGTCGCGCGGCGGCCCGGTCGGGGACGGCGTGGAGCCTCTCGCTTCATGTCGCGCAATACCAGGCCGCGATACATGACCGTCCACCGCGCTCCAAATGTCCGCTCGAGGCTCACGCCGTCCCCTCCCTTCACCATGGAGAGTCCTCTCGAGCGTGCAGTCCCAACTCGAGTAGGCGAGGTCGACCGGCCGCACCTCCACGTCGTGGCGACGCGCGTCGTGTACCAGTGTGCCCGGCGCGTAGAAGCCCATGGGCTGCGAGTTCAAGAGCGCGCAGAAGAACTCGGGCGCGTAATAGCACTTGAGATAGGCCGAGGCGTAGACCAGAAGCGCGAACGATGCGGAATGGCTCTCGGGAAAGCCGTAGTTGGCGAACGCGGTGAGCTGCTTGACGATCTGTTCCTGCACGTCGTGCGAGATCCCGCGCTTCGTCATCCCCTGCCGTAACGCCGGCTCGATCAGCGCCATCGCCTCCTTCGAACGTTTGAACCCCATCGCCCGACGCAACGCATCCGCCTGACCCGGCGTGAACCCCGCCATCGCCACCGCTACCTTCATCCCCTGCTCCTGAAACAGTGGCACGCCCAACGTCCTGTGCAGAATCGGCTCCAGGTCCGGGTGCAAATACGTCACCGGCTCTTCGCCGCGCCGACGCCGCACGTACGGATGCACCATATCACCCTGGATGGGACCCGGGCGGATGAGCGCCACCTGCACGACCAGGTCGTAGAACCGCTCGGGCTTGAGTCGCGGTAACGAGTTCATCTGCGCGCGGCTCTCGATCTGGAAGACACCTACCGTGTTTGCCTCCTGGATCATCTTGTAGACCCGCGCATCGCTCGCCGGCAGTCGAGCCATGTCGATGGTGGCGCCGCGAGTCTCGCGGATGTAACGGATCGCCTTCGCCAGGCAGGTGAGCATCCCCAAGCCGAGGAGATCGATCTTGATCAGCCCGGTGAAGTCGAGGTCGTCCTTGTCCCACTGTATTACAGTCCGATCGGGCATCGCGGCGGGCTCGATGGGGACCACCCGCGACAGCGGGCCCTCGGTGAGCACGAAGCCACCCACGTGGATCGAACGGTGACGCGGCAGTTGGTCGAGTCCGCGCACCACGTGCACCAGCGCACGTACACGGCTGCTCGCCGGGTCGAGCCCACAGGCAAACAGGCCGCCTTTCTCCAAGGCGTCGGCCGCCTCCGCCGCCTCGTGGCGCTCCGCCTCCGTCGCCAGCCGGTCGGCCACATCGGTGGAAAAGCCGAGGACCCGGGCGGCGTCGCGGACGGCGGAACGGCCACGGTAGCTGATCGCCTCACAAACCATCGCCGCGTGCTCGCGCCCGTATTTGTTATAGACGTACTGCAAAACCTCTTCGCGCTGCTCGTGCTCGATGTCCAGATCGATGTCGGGCGCGCCGCCCCGTTCCTCCGACAGGAAACGCTCGAACAAGAGCTCGAACTTGATGGGATCCACCGCCGTGATCCCCAGGCAATAGCAGACGCAGGAGTTGGCCGCCGAGCCGCGGCCCTGCAGCAGGATCCCCCGGCGCCGGGCAAAGCGCACGATATCCCAGACGGTGAGGAAGTACCCCGCCAGGTCGAGCCGCGCGATCACCTCGAGCTCGCGCCGGATCTGGCGTCGGACTCGTTGCGTGAGCCCAAGCTGCCCGTTACGCGATGGGGTCGGACACGGAAGGGGTTCTCGCTCTCGCAACAAGGGTCCCGCCTGAGGTCTCCCTGCCGCGTCGCCGTTCTCGGGCACGTTCTCGATGTGGCGCGGCTCGTCCGGCGCGGGTACTTCCCGCCGTCGTAGCGTGCGAGACGGGGAGGGATCGGCGACGCGGATCGGGTCGCCGTTCCGCCGCTGACCCGAGGCGCCGCCGTAACGCTCCAGCGCTCCCTTCCAAACCAACCGTTCCAGGAACTCCTGCCGCGTCGTTCCGGGAGGGACCCGGAACCCCGGCATCGAGGGCGAAAGATCCGCCAGCCGGAAGGGGCACTCGGCGGCGAGGGCTAGGGTGTTCTCCACCACGTCGCGGCGGTGACGCCAACGCCGCCACACCACCGACGGCGGCTTCAGGTACCACTCGCCGTTGGGGCGCAGCCGCGTGCCCGCCTCATCGAGAGTCACCTGATGGCGCAGACAACTGAGCACGTCGTGAACGATCCGCGCCGCCGGCGTCGCATAGTGCACATCGTTCGTCGCCACCGCCGCTATCCCCCGACGATCCGCCAGCTCCAGCAACCGGTCCGCCAGCTCCCGCTCTTCCGGCAACGCATGATCCCAAACCTCCACCGCTACGTAGCCGTCGTAGGTGCTGCGCAGAAAGTCCAAAAACTCGCGAGCCTGCTTCTCTTCACCCGCACGCACCCGCCGCGCCAGCTCGCCCTGCGGGCAACCGGTGAGCGCCAGAAGCCCCCCACCCAGCTCCGCCAGATCGTCCCAGCTCACCCGCGGGTGCCCTCTACTCGGCGCCCAGCCGTTGGGGCGGGCTCCTTTCCGCCCCCGAGTGACGAGCTCCGACAGGTTCGCGTAACCCTCCGCCGTCCGCGCCAGCAGCGTGATGTGGCTCGGCCGCCCCCCCGGCTCCGCCGATCTCACGGTAAGCTCCGCCCCCACCATCGCCTCCAGCCCAGCATCCCGCGCCGCCCGGCTGAACCGCACCGCACCGCCCAGGTCGTCGTGATCGGTGAGCGCCAGAGCCTGGATGCCGAGCTCCACTGCCTGTCGGACCAGAACTTCCGGGGTGGAGGCCCCATCAAGGAGGGAAAAAGCGGAGTGACAGTGGAGCTCAGCATAACTGGGCATGAGACTCGTAACCGAATAAAACCCGTAAACCCTGGCGAGAAAAAAGCCCACCCGCAGGTGGGATCCCAGAGCGGAGGGGCCGCTTCGAAGGAGGGGGGAGTGGGTGATCCCTCCGCCCTGGGGTACCGAATATAAACCGAAAACACCCGGGACGCAAGGACTTCTTCACCTGTCTCTTTAATATGCAAAGTACTTGACAACCACAACTACCCGCCCTAGCTTCTCAACCATGAACGACGAACCGTCCACCCAGATGCCTTCCCCCGACCCAGACACCGACCGAGCGCTCGAGGACCTCCGATTCATCAGAGACACGATGGAGCGGGCCGGCTCGTTCACCGCCGTGCCCGGCTGGGGCACGGTGGCGATGGGCTTCGTGGCACTGGTCGCCGTCCCGCTGGCGCATCGCCAGGCGACTCCGCAGGCCTGGCTGGTTGTGTGGTTGATCGCCGCCGTGCTGGCCGTGTGTTTAGGACTGGGCACGACGATCGGCAAGGCGCGGGCGGCGAAGGCACCGCTGCTTCGGGGTGCCGGCGCGCGCATGGTACTGGGCTTCGCACCTCCGGTCGCCGCCGGCGCTGCCCTGACCGCCGTTCTGTACGCGGCCGGTCTGTACGATGCCATGCCCGGCACATGGTTGCTCCTGTACGGAGCCGGTGTGATGACCGGTGGGTCGTTTTCCGTCAGGGCGGTCCCGATCATGGGGTTCTGCTTCATGGTCACGGGCGCCTTCGCCTTCCTGTTTCCCGCCGGCTGGGGTGATGCCCTAATGGCGACGGGCTTCGGCGGGCTCAACATCGTATTCGGCATCATCATCGCTCGGAAGTACGGTGGCTAGAGGAGCGGCCGAGCTCGACAGTCTCATCCACCAGCGGGTCCGCCTTGGAATCATGAGCGCGCTGGCGGTGAACGAGTCGTTGACCTTCAACGACCTGAAGGACCTTCTGGAGATCACGGATGGGAACCTGAGCGTTCACGCGCGGAAGCTGGAGGAAGCGGGTTACGTCGATTGCACCAAGTCGTTCGAAGGCCGCGTGCCGAGAACGGAGTACCGACTGACCGAGGTCGGTCGCCGTGCCTTGGAGGACTACCTGGATCGAATGGAAGGTCTGATTCGCACGGCTCGCGGCTCGTAGAAGGAACCTGAAGATGGACCGATCAAAGCTCGTACTGCAGATACTGGTGACCGGGATCGTGCTCGGCATCCTCGGCGACGCGTTGCTGCGCGCCGGTCCCTGGGCGCTGAACCTGACACTCTGGACGATGGCGGTGTTGGCGGCAGCGCTGGGCCTGGCCGCATACCATCGAGTCGAATGGCCGCGGGGCATGCCTTGGCTCGCCGGTCCGATCGCCCTGTTCGCCGTCGGATTCGTGTGGCACGACTCAGGTGCCCTCAAGTTTCTCGGCCTCGTGGCGATCCTCGTCGGCTTCTCGATCTGGAGTCTCGGCCTGGAAGGGGTGCGCAACTGGGGGATCCCCGACCACGTGCGTGGTATGATCAACTGCGGGCTAGCGGCGATCGCCGGGCCCACCGTTCTGGAGCGAGGCGACATCGCCTGGACTCCACGCTCGACCACGTTGCGGCACGTTCGCTCCGCTGTCGTCGGCCTGTTGATCGCTTTCCCGTTGCTCTTCGTCTTCGGTGGTCTGCTTATGGCGGCCGACGCCGTGTTCGAGGACGTCGTCACACGCGCCCTCGACTTCGATTTCGCGACCATCTTCTCGCACGCCGCGCTCACCGCGTTCTTCGCCTGGATCGTCTGCGGATTTCTTTTCCTGATCCTCAAAGCCAGAAAGCCACTCCTCGCCGAGTCTTTCGAGGTCGAGCGGCCCGGACTGGGAGCCGTAGAGGTAACGCTACCGCTCGTACTGGTCGATCTGCTCTTCCTCGCCTTCGTGGTGGTCCAGCTGCGCTATCTGTTCGGCGATGCCTCGCTGGTCCAGGAGACGGTCGGCCTGACGTTCGCCGATTACGCGCGCCGCGGCTTCTTCGAGCTGGTGGCCGTGACGGCGCTCGTGGTTCCCCTGTTGATGCTCGCCGACTGGGTCGTGGCGCAGGCGGAGCGCCGCACGCGCAACATCGTCAAAGTACTGGCGGGAACTCAGATCTTTCTGCTCTTCATCATCATGATCTCGGCGCTGCAGCGGATGGCCCTGTACGTGGACGCTTACGGACTGACGGACGATCGGCTCTACGCGTCCGTCTTCATGGCCTGGCTGGGGGTCGTGCTCGCCTGGTTTGTGGCGACGGTGCTGCGCGGCCGCCGCGAGCGTTTCACCGCCGGCGCCGTCATATCGGGCTTCCTAGCGATCCTGGTGCTGAACTTCATGAACCCCGACTCACTCGTCGCTCGAGTGAACATCGAGCGCGCCCGAGCCGGCTACGAGCTCGACGTGCTCTATTTGAGTTCCCTCAGCGGCGACGCGGTCCCGCGTCTGGTGGAGGCGCTACCGGAGCTCGGAGAAGAAGATCGTTGTGCGGCGAAGCGTATCTTGGAACGCTGGACTCCGCCCGAAGAGAAGGACTGGCGGGCCTGGAATCGCGGCCGTTGGACGGCGTGGCGCGCGGTCGAAGAAGTAACGCCCTACCTGGAGGGCGTGTGTCCCGAGGACGATTCCGGGTCCGAGGAGGCAGTACTTCCGGGTTAGGCAGGTCGGTGCAGTATCTTGCCCGCTCGCGAGTTGCGCTCGTAGGGCCCCCAGCGCCTCCCCGCAAACCCAGCGAAATGTTTCACCCTGACGACGCCTAGTCACCGCCATGTGGGGTGAACGGGACAACCCCGTCCAGTGCCCCAGGCTGGGCTCGAGGCGACCACGTCCGAAACGCGGCCCACCGCCTGCGCTCTGACCGAGCTGTACCCCGGCTTACCCATACCACCTTGCTGGCATCCCATCTGCAGCATCTTGGCCAGAATTCACCGAATCCAAACGTGTCGCTATGCCGATCTCCCCCTGGCATCGTGCCCCAGCATGTCTTCTCCTGTCGCTGGCGATCTACGCCTGCGGCGAGTCCAACCTGGAGCCGATAGAGGTCCATCCTCTCGTTCCGCCACAGGTGTACAGAACCTGGTGGACCGAGCTCGAAGCGTGCATCGGCGTCACCGCACCGTTCGAGAGGGTCACCTGGTACGAGGCCGGCCATCTGATCAACCGCGAGACCGGGAGCGACCACGTCGGTGCCTGGCTACCTCCCCACACCATCTACATCCATTCGGACTACCTGCTGTACGTCGAAGGGGTGAAGCACGAGATGGTGCACGAACTGTTACAGGCGCGAGATCACAGCTCCGACGCGTACTTGCGCTGCGCCGGTGTTTGAACCGTGGCCGCTTGCGGACGGCACTATCCCACCTAGCTTCGCGTTAACCGGATCACCGACGGACACCCCTTCAGCTACGCCTCTCGGCATCGCATCAGCGGAGGTAGACGCATGGACCTAGGGATCGCAGGAAAAGTCGCCGCCGTCGGCGGTGCGAGCACCGGACTCGGCAGAGCCATCGCCGCGGCCCTGGCCCACGAAGGCGCGCGAGTCGCGATCTGCGCCCGCGGCGCGGAGCAGCTGGAGCGAACGGCTGGTGAACTGCGGGAGGCGTCGGGACAGCAGGTCCTCGCCTACCCGGTGGACCTGGCCACGGAGAACGGACCACAGGAGTTCATCGAGGCCACGGTCAAGGAACTCGGCGGTCTGGACATCCTGGTGACGAACGCCGGCGGTCCCCCGGCGACGACGAGCTCGCAGACGCCGGCGGAGGCCTGGGCCGCTGCTCTCGAACTCAGCATGCTCAGCGCCATACGGATGTCGCAGGCGGCGATCCCTCACATGAAGCGGAACGGTTGGGGCAGGATCGTCTGCATCACCTCGATCTCCGTGAAGTCCCCGCTCCCGGCCATGGTCCTTTCGAACACCGTGCGGCCGGGCGTCGTCGGTTACGCCAAGACGGTTTCTCAGGAATTCGCCGCCGACGGCATCACGGTGAACGTGGTCTGCCCCGGCTACATGGCCACCGACAGGGTCAGCGAACTGGCGGAGACCCGGGCCGCCCAGTCCGGTCAGACTGTCGAGCAAGTCATGACCGGCCTGGTAGGTAACATCCCCAGCGGCCGCATGGGCGACCCAAAGGAGCTTGGCGACCTGGTCGCCTTCCTCGCCTCGGAGCGCGCCGCCTACATCACCGGCACAGCCATCCACATCGACGGGGGCTTCTTCCGGGGTCTCATGTAGCGTCGACCAACACTACAGCCGATTCGACTGTCAAAGCGGCCGATGAGGTGTAGCCGGGAGACGGCGGTCCGCGCCTGAAACCTGCCGTCTGGCAGCTCGTAGTGTCGCCTAGAGCCCCCTTCCCACAGGTCCTGAGTTCGACTGCACACCAGGAGAGGACCCATCGGGCGGCGGGACGGGGCTCACAGCGGGCTCCGATATCCAAAAATCGACATCCAAAGGACTTATAGAGACGGAGCAGTAGGATGAAGCGACGGACGAAGATCACCCTCGGGATCGTAGCCATGGCGATCGTCGGCGTTGGAGCCGTTGCCGCCGTGCGCAACGGCGGTGGGAACGGCGAGGAGGTACGTACCGTTGAGGTCGAACGGGGCGAGATCGTCGACAAGGCGCTGGCCGTGGGCCGGGTCGAGCCCGAGGTCGAGGTCAGCGTCAAGTCGAAGATCTCCGGTGTCGTCAGCCGCGAGTTCGCCGACGTCGGTGACTTCGTGCGGGCCGGCGCCCCACTCCTCGAGATCAAGCCGACCCCAACACCGCTGGAGATGGTGGAGACGCGGCGTCAGCTCGAGCTGCGCCAGCTGGAGCTCGAGAACCAGCACCGCGAGCTCGAGCGCCAGCGCCGCTTGAGAGATCAAGGTCTCATTCCCCTCGACGAGTTCGAAGCTAGTCAGCGTGCCTACAGCGAGGCCGAGCTCAACGTCAGGCTGGCGCGGGAACGGCTCGCCTTGATCGAGGAAGGCCGCGTGACGATCGCCGATGAGAACATCGAGGCGATAGTCTACTCGCCCATCGACGGCTTCATCCTCGAGAAGAATGTTGAGATCGGCGACCCCGTCACACCGCTCAACCCGTATCAGGAAGGCACCGTCCTGATGTCGATGGCGGAGATGAACGCGCTCATCTTCAGAGGCACCGTCGACGAGATCGACGTCGGGCGCCTCAGTGAGGGCATGACCGTCGAGTTCAAGATCGGCGCTCTGCCAAAGGCCGTAGTCACGGGCACGCTTACGAAGATCTCGCTCAAGGCACGCACCGAGGACAACTCGACGGTGTTTCCGATCGAGATCTCTCTCGATGAATCGGACGTCGTGTTGCGCGCAGGGTACTCCGCCAACGCCGACGTGATCATCGATCGCCGCGAGGACGTACTGATGATTCCCGAACGCCTGGTCAGCTTCGAAGACGAAGTGGCCAAGGTCACGGTGCTCCTCGATGACGGCACTCAAGAAGAGCGGGTCATCGAGGTCGGTCTGAGCGACGCGATCAACATCGAGGTCCTCTCGGGGCTGGAGGAAGGCGAAAAGGTCGTCGAAGCTCCACCTCGGGAAATCGAGTAGGCGCGTGCAGATATTCCGGAGCTTCAAGGACTTTTTCAACGACATCCGCACCCAGCGGCTGCGCACGGTCCTCACCATCATGGGGATCACCTGGGGCACGGTCGCGGTGGTCGTTCTGCTGGCCTTCGGCGTCGGGATGGAGAAGCAGACACGCAAGCGGATGCATGGGCTGGGTGAGCGGATCGTCATCCTCTTTGGCAACCGCACGACGAAGTCGTACGAGGGCTTCCCCGAGGGCCGCTACATCCGCCTGCAGGAGGAGGACGTCCAGCTCCTGCAGCAGGAGATCCCCGACATCGTCGAGATCAGCCCCGAGTATAGCACGCGTGCCGTGCCGGTGCGCCGCGGACGTAACAGCGCTTTCCCGAACATCACCGGCATCTACCCGGTCTACGGCCACATGCGCAACGTCATCGCCGACTGGGGTGGGCGCTTCATCAGCCAGGCCGACATAGACGAGCGCCGGCGCGTCGCCTTCCTCGGCAACGAGCTAGAGGACCTGCTGTTCGAAGGCGAGGACGCCATCGGACAGATCGTCTTCGTCGGCGATGTGCCATTCACCGTCATCGGCGTGCTGAAGGAAAAGCAGCAAAACTCGTCTTATAACTCGCGCGACCGCGACCGCGTCTTCATCCCGTCCAGCACTCACAAGGCGATTTTCGGACAACGCTACCTTGCCAACATCATTTATCGTACGAGCAGCCCCGAGGTCGTCGATGCCGTCGAGACCCGCATGAACGAGGTGCTCGGTCGCAAGTATCGCTTCGACCCAACCGACGAGGATGCCATCTGGGAATGGGATACCAGTGAGTTTGAGACGATCATAAGTGCGATCTTCCTTGGAATGAACATCTTCCTCGGCGTCGTCGGCGCCTTCACGCTAACCGTCGGCGGCATCGGTGTCGCCAACATCATGTACATCGTAGTCAGGGAACGGACCCGCGAGATCGGCATCCGACGCTCTATCGGCGCCCGCAAGCGCGACATCATGCTCCAGTTCCTCGGTCAGACGTTCGTGGTCGTCGGCGCCGGTGCCCTGCTGGGTTTCCTGATCTCATGGGGGCTCGTGTTGGTGGGCCAGTATATGCCGCTGCAAGAGTTCATCGGGGTGCCGACGATCTCGCCGGCCGTAGCCATCGCCACCGTGAGCCTGCTGACAGGTGTAGCGCTGCTCGCCGGGTACTTCCCCGCCCGCAGAGCGGCGAACCTCGATCCCGTCGAGTGCCTGAGGTACTAGAACATGTGGCGGATATTGCTGGCAGAGTTCATAGGTGACCTAAAGGGGCAGAAGACCCGCGTTCTGCTCACCATGTTCGCCATCACCTGGGGCACGATCGCCGTCGTCTTATTGCTCGCCTTCGGTGAGGGGCTGAGGCACTCGATCGTCAAAGGACTGCTCAACGCCGGCGAGCGAATCTTCATGGTTTATGGGGGAACGACCAGCCAGGAGTTCGAGGGGCTACCGAGGGGCAGGAGAATCCGCCTCATGGAAGAGGACCTCGACCTCATCACCCGCTCGATCGAGGAGATCGACATGGTGAGCCCCTCCTACGGCCGTTGGGGCACGACTCTGGAGTTCGGGGAGAACAAGACGACGACTTACATGGAAGGCGTCTACCCTGCTTTCGAGGACATGCGGCGCATGTACCCGGCCGCCGGCAGCCGCTTCATCAACCAGCCCGACCTCGACGAGCGACGGCGCGTCTTGTTCCTGGGAGACGAGATCGCCGAGGAGCTGTTCGGCAGCGAAGATCCGGTCGGCCAGACGGTGATGCTCGACGACCTGCCGTTCAAGGTCATCGGCGTCATGCAGAAGAAGTTCCAGGACAGCATGAACAACGGACCGGACTCGGAACGCGCGATCATCCCGGCCTCCACCTTGAGGAGCATTTACGGCCATCGTTACGTGAACCACCTGCTCCTGCGACCCCGCGACCCCGGCCGAGCCGAGTTCGTCAAGGCAGAGCTCTTCCGCGTGATGGGCGCCCGCTACAAGTTCGATCCTGAAGACGAGCGCGCGCTCCCGATGTGGGACTTCATCGAGGACGAGGAGATGAGCAACACCATCGCCCTCGGCATCGAGATCTTCCTCGGACTCGTCGGCGTCTTCACCCTCCTCGTCGCCGGCATCGGCGTCGCCAACATCATGTACGTCGTGGTCCGCGAGCGCACCAAAGAGATCGGCATCAAGCTCGCAATCGGCGCCAAGAAGCGCCACATCATGAACCAGTTCATCTTCGAGGCCCTCGGTCTCACGCTCACCGGTGGCGGCATCGGACTCGCCTTCTCCATCGCCGTCGTGCTCTTCGTCGACAGCTTGCCCGCCGACGACGGCGCCGCCGTCTATCTGGCCAACCCGAAGCTCTCGGTGCCCATCGCGATCATCTGCGTACTCACGCTGGTCCTCATCGGCCTCGCCGCCGGCGTCCTGCCGGCGCGCCGCGCCGCCAAGGTCGACCCCGTCGAATCGCTGCGCTACGAATAACAGTTCAGCCAACTACTAGTACCCCACTGAGAAGTTGGGAGAGTGTGCGCGAGTCTGGCTGGGAGACGCTGAGGTGCTACGAGCGTGAGTTAGAGCTGTACCCGTTGATCCAGTCGCCCGAGGACGATCAACTGGATGCAGATCATCAGCACGATCGTCACCCAGCCGGTGGTCTCGTACAGACCGCCCACGTTGAGGACGCCGTAGATGACCGCCGCCACGGCGAGTACGGCCCAGACGACAGTGAAGGCGGCGTACGCCCCGATCGGGACGCCGACATACGCCTCCGCTTTCTCCGCCCGGCGGAACTTGTAGTAGAGTCGACCCTGCACGGCGGCGTACAGAGTGCAAAAGACGGCGAAGAACCAGCGCGCAACGATATCCGTCACCGTTTCCGTCGCGCCGCTCACCGGTATCAGGATGGCAAGCACCAGCCCGACGACCACGGCGGCCGGCAGGATAAAAGCCAGTGGCTTCTTGCGCGTGCCCTCACTCATGATTCCAGCTCAGAAGATCCGAAACTGTAAACGTAACAACCGTCCTGGTTGGGGCAATCCACACTGATCGTATACAGCCGAGTCGGTGACGTTGTCCAGTGCCAGCACCAGGTCGAGGCGGCGCGAGTAGCCGCCAAGACCGAAACTGCGGCCAAACTCCAGGTTCAGCCACGTATCGCTACTCAACCGAATCTGGCCCTCGACGTCCGGGTTAACGCAGTAGCGGGGCCCAAGGTGCCGCAACCGCCCCGTGCTCCAGATCTCGAAGCCCAGCGGCGCCGACAAGCCCAGGCCGCCAGTGATCCACGGCTGGTACTCGGGCTCACCCTGACCTTCGGGTGCGGTCGGATCCTCCTGCGTGACATCCTTGATCGTCAGATCGCCGCTCAACGAGAAGCGATTCCACTGATAGGTCGCCAGGAGCTCCAGACCGAGGCTGCGAATACGATCGCGGTTCTGACGCTGCAGCCTCCCGTCGCCCAGGCTGACCCGAACGATAGCGTCGGTCAGGCGCTGATAGAAGCTCACGACCTGCAGCTCGAGCCCACTCATTCCTGCGGTGAGACCGAGCTCGGCTACTCCCAGCACCTCGGGATCGAGGTTCTCGTTAACCACGAACCTCCCCAACGCGCCCGAATAGAGCTCGCGCAGCGCCGGGAAACGGACACGTCGGCTGAGGCCGCCGTGGAGGAATACGTTCCCGTCACCGATCGCCAATGTGCCGCCGGCCCGTGCACCCCAATCCCAGATCGCCTCCCGGGATGGCCGACCGCCCGTCTCCGGAGTATCGGACCCGTCGACGCTCACTCCCACACTGAGCCGCGCCCGTGGCGCGGTACCGCCGCCATCGAACAACGGCTGCTCGACCTCGAGACCCAGACTCCACAGCCGCTGTCGATACGTGGCACGCTCGTCCGGCTCGATAAACTCCTTGTGCCGCGTCTCGGCCAGCGTGAAAGCACTGCGCAGAATACCACCGCCCAGCGTGTGATCGCCGAGTAGACGCAACGACAGCGTCCGGTCCTCACCCTCTTCACCGCCGTTTACCGAGTCGTAGGCCAGGCTCTCGTAGGTATCGATCTCCGTCTCACCGAAGTCGAGACCCACGCTCACTTCCAGGTCGCCCTGGCCCCAGGGCGTTTCCGACCAGCCCGTGCCGCCCGACAACGCACTCACCCAACGCGACGACTTTGGGTAGCGCCAAAGCCGCGGCTCCGTCGTATGGAGCTCCGGCGGCACGCCACGCTCCGACGCGAAAGCGAAGGAGGAAAGCGAGAGCCATTCGCCGCCGCTCGCTTCGTAACTGGCCACCACGTAACCGTTGCCGTGCTCGAAGTCGCTGTTCAGTCGCTGATTGGGATCGCCCAGAGGCGGTTGCTCGATGCCCGATGCCAATGGGACAGCGGAACGGTTGCGGTAACCGCCGCCGGCACGCAGAACCAGCTCGCCGGCGGTACCCTCAAACACCGTCGCCAACCCCAGCGCCAGGCTCGTGCTGCCGAGATTGTCCAGGCCCCCGGCAAGCTGCATGGGCGGCGGTTGGGCCTCAGAAGAACCATCCCCAATCGACACCAGAACCACTCCGCCCAGCGCGTTCGGCCCGTGAAGCACCGATGACAGACCGCGCACCACCGTCAGTTGACGGGCCGCCGTCAGCGGCACGATGCTCAGGTCGGTACGGTTGTCCCAGCCAAGCGTGATCGGTACTCCGTCCACCAGCACCGCCACGCGCCGCGACTCCATCCCGCGAAGCTGCGGCTGCGCTTCACCGCGTGAGTTCTCCCTGACCTGAACCAGCGGCATACGGCGAAGCACATCTTCGACCGTCGGCGCCGGCGTCGTCGGCACCGAGTCGATCCCTGCGGTCAACGCGCTCGCGCCTCCCGCCGTGGCGACCGGGCGAGCGACCCGCACGGTCAACCCGCCGATCGCGACAACGCTGTCAGGTGGTGGTATTGTATCCGGCTCCTGTGACCAAGCGGCGCTCGCGCAAGAAAGCAACGCCAGCGCCGCCACGATCACACGCCCCTTCCGATGGATTCTACGTGTCTCGATATCCTTCACAGGCCGTCGTTTACCCGTCGCCTTTCTCCGTTGCCGTGCCGCCCGTCCAAGTAGTCTTTGTCTGGCGGGAGATTAGTCAATCACCCGGTACCGAGGCAACGGAGCACGTCGACAGCCCTCACTCCGGCCGTCGCGCCCGGACGAAAGCCGAGCTGAAGCTCGCCTCCGTCAGCCACTCCTCCTCGACCTCGATGCCGAACGCCCTCCCCAGCTCCTTTAGTTCCGCCGCTCCATAGGTCCGCGTGATCTCTACTTCGATGTCCGTGAACCCGGCGGCGGCGAGCTTGGCTCGATACTCATCCTCGTGCAGCGCTCCGGCCACGCAACCGCTCCAGGCCTCTATGCTGCGGCGCACTTCCTCCGGCACCGTGCCCTGGAACACGATATCCGATACGGCGAACCGTCCACCCGGCCTCAACACGCGAAACGCCTCGCCCAGAACTCGATCCTTGTCCGTCGACAGATTGATCACACAGTTCGAGATGACCACGTCGACGCTCGCGTCGGGGAGAGGTACCTCTTCGATCGTTCCCCTGAGGAACTCGGCGTTCTCCACTCCCGCCTCCTGCTGATTGCGACGCGCCAGCTCCAACATCTCGTCCGTCATGTCTACGCCGTACGCCTTACCGGTCGGGCCGACACGCCGCGCCGACAGCAGGACGTCTATCCCCCCGCCCGAGCCGAGATCCAGTACGACCTCACCTGTGCTCAGCTCCGCCAGGGCCGTGGGGTTCCCACAACCCAGCGACGCCTGCGCAGCCGCCTCCGGCACCTCCGCCACCTCGTCTGCCGTGTAGATGTCACTTGATATGACGCTCTTCTCCGAGTCGCAGCAACTCGGGCCCGTCTCGGCCGGGCCGCAACAGCTCGCGCGGCCAGCTTCGTCGACCTGCCTGGCCGCCGCCGCATAACGCCGACGGACCGCCTCTCGAACCCCTTTGTCGTCGCTCATCTCTACCTCCAATACGCGGTGCCGTGCTTTCTCGATTCTTCGCTCCAGCGCCCCGAGCCGGGACCGGGGCCAGGACACTAGTTGGTACTACCAACTATATGCCGATACCCGCAACGCGTCAAGCCCGCGGAACGGCCACCTCTCTTGACGCCTTGAGGGGCCTGCCTGATTATGCCCCGGGTCCTACGATGTCGTACCACGGCTGCCAGCCTAATCCTGAGGTAAGGCGGATGAAGAGAGCACTATTGCTCGCCTGTGTATTGGTTCTGGCCGTCTGTCCGGTCGACCTGCGCGCACAGGTCGGACTCGGGGTTCACGGCAATTGGGCGGAGGAGGCCGATTGGGGAATCGGCGGTCGGGTCGCACTCCAGCTACCTGTCGAACAGGCACCTCTGGTTCTCGTCAGTTCGTTCGACTGGTTTTGGCCGGAAACCGATGCGATCAGAGACTATTGGGAGATCAATGCCAACCTGATAATAAAGCCAGCGTTGGCGCTGATAGCCGGCTATTTTGGCGTCGGCCTGAATATGGCGCACACAGTGGCGGAGGACCCGTTTGGGGCGGGGACGCTCTCGGAAACGAGTGTCGGAATGAATCTCGTCGCCGGGTTGATCTACGACGCCCTCCTCACGCCCTACGGCGAGGTGCGTTACGAGGTAGGAGGCGGCGAGCAGTTCGTTGTGACAGTGGGCATCGGGGTCAGCCTCGCGACCTTCACGGGCATCCGCTAGCATCTCGGTAGTCAGGCCGAAAATCAGAGAGGGCGCCAATATAGCGCCCTCTCTACATCACGGTTCGCTTCGCCGATCAGCGGGCGGGCACCTCCAGCGGTTCCTTCGCCTCGAGGAACGTGAGGCCGGCTTCCTCGACCTGGCCTCGGAACGCGACCACGTCCTCGGCGAAGACGCGGTTGAACTCGACCAGAGCCTCCTGGAGCATGTCCTCCGACGCGTCCATGTAGGCCTCCTGTGCCGGTGTCGGCGCGTCCCAGGTCGAACCCAGCGAGCGCATCACCGAGCCGATCGTGCGGTACGGCGTATCGCGCCGCGAGTCGCGCTGGCCACCGCCCGGCGGGTCCCAAAACAGCTTCTCCACCTCGTCCAGCGACTCCTTTACCTCGCGGCCGGCCCTCATCAACCGTCGGTTCGCCCCGCGGGCACCTTCCTCCTCGGCACCCTCCTCGGCAGCGGTCGTCACCATCCCGAGGACTGCATCGATTTCGTTGCGGGTCGCGCGAATCCGATTGATCGCCTCGGCGATCACCTCCTGCACGGCCCCACAGTGCATGATGGCAGCGAACTTCGTCTCGCGCTCGGCCAGCGGAATCTCGCGCGCCGGATCGGGATGAACCGTGACTCTGCCCGTGGCCTCGTGATCACCGTACTTCACTGCTACGCCGTACGTACCGGGCAGAACCTCGGGGCCGCCACGTCCGAAACCGCCGAACCGCTGCTGGCCGGTGCTCGGGCGCTCGAACCCGTCGCGCCGCAGGTCCCAGGCGGCGCGGTTCAGGCCTAGCTTAACCGGAGCCTCAAAGGTTCGGATCACCTCGCCGTCGCTATCGCTGATCTCGATCGTCGCCTGCGGACCGCGCTCGCGCCCTGGCCTGCCGGGTCGACCGGCTTCCTCGGCCGGCTCTTCCTCCGCAGCCGCGCCGGCGGCGCGCCGCGACGCGCTGCGCTGGCGCTCGATCTCCTCGTTCGGGTGCGGCAGGTCCTCGGCGTTCAGCGAGAATGTGATCAACGCGCCGTACGGCCGGTCCTCACCGCGGAACTCGCCGTGCCCCGGGAACGCCGCCCCGATCTCCGGGCTGCCCTCCCCTTGATAGGCATCGGCGATCTCGAATAGGTGCACCGGCTCGGCCATTGTTGCCGCTGAGATCTCACGCAGCGGACGGATGTCGTCCAGGATGTATGCCGCACGTCCATGCGTCCCGATCACCAGGTCGTGCTCCCGCGGATGCACGACCAACGCCATCGCCGACGCCGTCGGGAACCCATGCGTCCACTTCAACCAGTTCGACCCGCCGTCCAACGTCACGTACAGCCCGAACTCGGTGCCCAAGAACAAGAGATCTTCCTTCACCGGGTCCTGCTCGATCACCAGTGCGTAGCCCCAGATGTCGTCGGTGACTATGCTGCGCCAGCGCCGGCCGTACTCGGTCACCGCGAACGCGTACGGCGTGAGGTCGCCGCGACGATGGTTGTCGAACACCAAATACGCGGCCCCGGCATCGTACTTCGACGGCTCGATGTGCGGTACCCAGGTGTGGGCCGGAACGCCACGCGCCCGCTCCTCCAGGCTCGTCCAGCTCGCGCCGCCGTCCTGCGTCACGTGCACGCGCCCGTCATCGGTGCCGACCCAGATGACGCCCTGCTGCACCGGGCTCGGCGCTATGGTTATGATCGTCGTGAAGTTCTCGGCGCCGGTAACGTCGTAGGTCAGACCCCCGCTCTCCCGCTGCTTCTGCCACTCCGGGTTGTTCGTCGTCAGGTCGGGGCTGATCGTCGTCCACGAGTCGCCCCGGTCGGCCGACATGTGTACGTACTGGCTGCCGTAGTAGACCGTGTTGGCGTCGAACGGATCCTGAGCAATGGCGGCGTTCCAGTTGAATCGCTGTTTGTACGGGTCCGGGCCCGCCGGTCGGATGTCTTGGGTCTCGCCGTTATGCAGGTTCCAACGCCTCAGGTTGCCGCCCTGACTCATGGCGTAGCCGACCATCGGGTCGGTGGGAACCGCCAGCGTGCCGAAGCCGTCGCCGCCGCCGACAATAGTCCAGCGATAGTTGACGATGCCGCCCTGGACGTTGCTCGGCCCACGCCACGAGTAGTTGTCCTGCATACCGCCCATGACGTTGTACGGCCTCTCCATGTCGACGCTGATGTGGTAGAACTGGGCCAGGGGCAGGTTCGCCACAAACAGCCAATTGGTGCCCCGGTCACGGCTGACGTACACGCCACCGTCGTTCCCTTCATACATATGTGCGGGGTTGTTCGGATCGATCCACATCGCATGGTGGTCCGGGTGCACGATGCGACCGAATAGATTGTCGAAGCTCTTGCCCCCGTCGGTCGATACGGTGACTCCAGAGTGGAGGCTGTAGACGCGGTTCGGGTCCTTGGGGTCGACGCGCAGGTCGAAATAGTAGAACGGACGGTTACCGATGTTCCCCTCAGAATTCATGTTCACCCAACTAAAGCCGCCGTCCTCGGACTTGTAGAGCCCGTTCTGATTCGATTCGATCAGCGCGTAGACGATGTTCGGGTCCGACGGCGCGATCGCCAGGCCGATGCGACCCAGGTCCCCGGCCGGCAGCCCGTCATCCTGTGTGAGCTTCTTCCAGCTGCGACCGCCGTCCACCGTCAGGTAGAGGCCCGACCCCGGACCACCAGAACGGAAGAACCACGGCCACCGCTGATAGTCCCACATCGCCACGATCAACTTGTTCGGGTTCGTCGGGTCCATCTCCATGTCCCCGACGCCCGTGTTCTCGTTCACGTAGAGGATCTTCTGCCACGTGGCCCCACCGTCCTCGGTCTTGAACACGCCGCGCTCCGGGTTCGGTTTCCACATCGAGCCCATGGCGCCCACGTAGCCGACGTCCGGGTTCGACGGGTGAAGCGCGATCCGGTGGATCCGTTCTGTGTTCTCGAGGCCCAGGTGCGTCCAGGTGCGCCCGGCATCCATCGACTTGAAGACGCCGTAGCCCGTGCCCGAGACGCTGTTCCGAGGGTTGCCCTCGCCCGTGCCGACCCAGACGATATCGGGGCTGGCCTGGAACACCTCGATCGAGCCGATGGCGTGGACCGGCTGATCGTCGAAGATCGGCTCCCAGGTGACGCCACCGTTCATCGATTTCCAGACGCCGCCCGCCGAGGCGCCCACGTAGACGATTTCGGGGTTCGATTCGAGCGCTTCGATGTCGGCGATGCGGCCGCTCATCCCGGCGGGCCCGATGGAGCGGGCGCGCATGCCGGCGAGCAGCTCGGGGTCGACCTGTGCGTGAAGGGGCGCAGCCAGAGTAGCGACGGCCAGGGAAACTACACCCCCGAAGATCATGCGGCGGAGCATGGTATCCCTCCAGCGTTGTGGATAAGGCGCTTTGGTTGGGTACCCCAACTTAGGGGCGGCGGCGCGGGCCGGCCAGCTCGCGGTGGCTAATCCGGCGGGATATAGGCGTCGACCCGCGATGTGATTCCGTCATCCGTCAGTCCACCGAGAACGTAGATAACTCCCTGGACGTAGGCAGCCCTCGCCTCGCTGCGCGCCACCGGTAGGGGAAGGTGGGTCTCCCAAGTGCCTGTCTCCGTGTCGAACGCCTCCACGACATCGAGATAGGTGTACCCCCGCAAGCCACCCATAACGAACAGCCGGTTACCCACGACTGCCGTGGCCGGCTTGATGCGTGGCGTCGGCATGGGAGGGCCTGACGACCAACTGCCGGACGTCGGATCGAAGATATGCAGCTCGCCAGT
Organism: Gemmatimonadota bacterium; assembly: GCA_039586755.1. GTDB lineage: Bacteria > Gemmatimonadota > Gemmatimonadetes > Palauibacterales > KS3-K002. Next base: position 24,404 of record JBDHJU010000048.1, read on the forward strand.
GGCTTGACGTGTTCCGGGCGCCAGCTCACCGCCGACCATGTACAGCCGGCCGCCGATCGAGGCCCCGCGGAAGTTCAGCAACGGGCGTGGGAAAGACGGAGCTGACGACCATGAGTTCGAGCCCGGGTCGTACACATCGACCCGGTCGTACGTCTCGACGATGGTGCTCCCGGCAATCACATAGATCTTGCCGTCCAGAGTATCCGCCTGCCCGTGGGCGCGAGCAACCGGCATCGGCGCACGCGTCTCCCAACTGCCGGCCGCAACATCGAACACCTCATTGGCCCATAGCCGGCTGTACCCGTTGTTGGGGACAAACGGGTTCACCCCCCCGATCACGAATATCCGGCCGTCGTGAACAGCGACGAAGCCGTCGTCACGCGGCGTCGGCATACTGTACCCGGTCGTCCAACTCTTGGTATCGGGGTCGAATATGTAGGTCGTCCCCACGTAGTCCTCATAACCCGAGTCGCCACCTATGTAATACAGCTTTCCACCGACAACCGCGACGTGGCCGCTACGCAGCGCGATCGGGAGCGACGTGGAGGTGACGTCGATGATCGCCTCCCCCGTGTAACCACGCGCCGCCGCTACGATCCTCGCGATACCCCCGCCGACCGCCTCGACCTCGCCATCGTCGTCCACAGTCGCCACCTCGGGATCGACCGCTATCCACGCGACTTCCGATGGTGTGCTTGACGCGCCTGACTGATGTAGGAACCGCGCGCTCAGTCGCACTGTCTCACCGAGCAGGAGTTCGACCGTGTCGGGCGAGACTTCAAGCGCTACGATCGGATCGCAGTCCTCACAGGGACCTGACGGCCCACCACAAGCAGCGATCACTATAGAGAGGGGCACCAGGATGGAGAGGCGCACCAGGATGGAGAGGGGCACCAGGACAAGAACGACTCCAACCGACGCGGAGGCCTTCGGCAAGCGAGTCTTCATGGCCGACCTCCAGACAACAAAACACGCCCCGTGCGAACCTGCCACTCGCAGCGAGTCATATGCTGGGGCCTTGTGGTTGGCTAGACTGAATGTAGGGACCGAGCCGCACCTCGGCCAGCTCAACGCCACCCGGCCGCCAAGCTCGGAGGACCGCCCCCAGCGACCAGCGCTGCCGGGTACCGCAATCTCGGCGGCCTGCCAGATGAGGAAGGCGACCACGGCGTAGGCCACCGCGACGCGTTAGACGCGGCGGCGTTTGAGCTCGGACAAGAACGCGCCCAGTGCTTTCACTCGAGGAGCTCCGGTAGGCCGATGGATCGGAGCAGCTCCTTGTATCTCGAGTCCGACTGCAGCG
>JBDHJU010000049.1:0-53007 GCA_039586755.1 Gemmatimonadota bacterium
AGGCTTCTTTCTCATCTTCTTCTGGCTCATTCTCAAAACGACCTTCGAGGTCGACTTCAGCCCGGCCGAAGTATCGGAAATAAAGCTGCCCTACCCGGTCTCCATCGCGCTCGAACTCGATCCGCTGGCTGCGCTGATGACACTGCTGGCCAGCGGCACCCTGTACAAGGGGCTGCTGTGGTCGCTGGTCATACTGATACCGACGATCTTCCTCGGTCGCTTCTTCTGCGGCTGGGTCTGCCCGCTGGGCAGTCTCAATCACTGGGTGTCGGGGATTCGCTCCGAGCGCGCCTGGCGTAAGGGCAAGCGGCTGCTGGAGTCCAACCGCTACAAGAAGTATCAGCGGATCAAGTACTACGTATCAGCGGATCAAGTACTACGTTCTGTTCTTCTGCCTCGGTGCGGCGCTGCTGGGAAGCTTGCAGGCCGGGCTGCTCGACCCGCTGCCGCTATTGGCCCGCTCGATTGGGACCGCCTTCCTGCCCGCCCTACACACCGGGGCGGTGGCGCTGGCGGCGTCGGCGGCCGATACAGGGATCGGTCCGGTGGCCGCCGCGGGCCAGGGTATCTACGACCTGCTCGCCGCGACATTGCTGCCCTACAGGCAGGCGCACTTCCATGGCGTGGTCTTCATCGGCCTCTTGTTCGTGACGATCCTCTTACTGAACCGGGTCTTCACGCGCTTCTGGTGTCGGGGCATCTGTGCGCGGACAACCCGGATGTGGGCAGCCGCTGGCGGCAGGCCGAGTGTCATCTGTGCCTCAACTGCCAGGCTGCGTGTCCGGAGGGATCGCTCAAGTTCAAACTCTTCCCCAGCCAGCCGGACACTAAGACGAACCCTGCCGGCACGCCGAAGGTCGATGTTACGCGCCGCAAGGTGCTGGCGTCGTTGGCCGGCGGACTGGGCGCGGTGTTGGTCTTTCGGTCCGGCGACGCCCACGAGGTCAATCGCTCGCCGTTCGTAGTTCGGCCGCCGGGCGCGTTGGCCGAGGACGATTTCCTCGGTCGCTGCATTCGCTGCGGCCAGTGCATGCGCGTCTGTCCCAACAACGCCCTGCATCCGACGCTGCTGGAGTCGGGGTTGGAAGGTCTCTGGACTCCGTACCTCATCGCCAAGATCGGATACTGCGAGCCGACCTGTACGCTTTGCGGCCAGGTCTGTCCCACCGGGGCGATCACCGAGTTGACCCTGACCCAGAAGGTCGGCGACGAGGAGACCCCGCCGGATCGGATCGGGACGGCGTTTCTCGATCGCGGTCGTTGTCTGCCCTGGGCGATGGCTACGCCCTGCATCGTATGTGAGGAATGGTGCCCGACGTCGCCGAAGGCGATCTATCTGATGGAGGAGACAGCGGTCGACAGGCTGGGGAACGAGGTAGCGGTAAAACGGCCCCACGTCGACCCGGCGCTCTGCACCGGCTGCGGGGCCTGCGAGTACGCCTGTCCTGTGTGGGACCGCAAGGCGATCTATATCACGTCGGTGGGCGAATCTCGCTCGGAGACCAACCAGATCCTGCTGGAGAGACAGCGCCCGGTTGCCTCCTAGATCAGACTGTCGTCCTGCCAGCCCAGCCTTACGAGCTCGATATTCTCCATAGCGGCGTTGCCTAGACCGTACTCGGTATCGGCGAGCGCGATGTGGTGGGCCGTCGGTTGCAACGGGCGCTCCTCACCGAACACGAGTCGGCGTTTCTGCTGGATGATGCGCAGACCGACGGCGTCGGCGGCCACCGGGTCGGTGCTGACGATCAGACCGCCGTAGGGCCAGGTGTAGACCGGGTCGAAATGGTGCGGCCCGATGTTGTGGAACTGAGGGTTGAGCATGACGAGGACGTTGAGCCGGGTCTTCCCCTTGGTAATCGGAAGATCCCATAGCTTTGCCAGACTGGCGCAGGCGTCGTCGTGATAGTCCTGCGGGCGATCGAACGTGATGAAGACCTCATCGCGCAGGACGCCGCGGTCCGACATGGCGATGTTCTCCTCCGGGACTCCCGCCCCCAGAACCCCGCGGCGGATCGCGCGCTCCAGTTCCGGCGGCGTCGGCAGGTAGCGCCACACGTTGGTCTTGATGCCGACGACGTCGTCGGGATGGATCATGTGAGCCCAACAGGCCGACGGAGTCTCCAAACCGAAAAGCGCCACCAGCGCATCATCCAGCATCGCCTGAATCAGATCGGCGTCGTAGTCGTTGAGGCCGCCGACGACTTCGTCATTACGGATCAGCACGACCCGGGAACTCCCGGCCTGCGCGACCTTGCCGAAGGCGGGCTTTGGTAGACCTGCCGCCATGCCCAGCAGGGCGCCGCCCACGCCTTTCATGAAATTCCGTCGGCTGAGTCCTTTGTCTTTCTCGGCCATGGCTCTCGTCCTCAGTCTGAGGGCCCAATGAGTCCGTCTAGCGTCGTCTGGAAAAGACCGTTCGCCGCGGTCTCGGAGACCGCATCGAGCACCACGACCACGAAGCGGTCGCGTTGTCCATACAATAGGAAGGCGCCGTTCTCGGTCTCGACCGTCTGCGACTCTCCCGCCTCCGGCACGTAGCTCTGCCTGAACGAAGAGGCCGCCCCCGCGGCGTCTCTCTCGTCCCCGTACCTCACGAGCAGCAGATACGTCGAGCCCGGCGCGTAGCGCGCCAGTACGGCGTCGGTCTCGTCGCTCAGCTGCAGGATGTTCTCCCGCGCCAGGTAGTAGTGGTAGTTCAGCGACTGATGTAGATGGAAGAACCGCTCACTGAACGGCACGAGTCCTTCGCGGGGCAGCATCGCCACGAGGTCAGGTGGATGCGACACCGGTGGCAGGCGCTCCGAGATCGCCCGGGCGAACACCAGCAGAGCACGGTCCGAGTCGTCGCTGCGCTCTTCGGCGGCGATACAGGTGTAGTAGCGGTCCTGCCAGAAGCAAAGCACTCGGCCCTTCTGCTCGTAACCGCCGCCGATACCGGTCTCTTCTTGCTCGCGAGCGTAGCTGAACACGCCGTAGGCGTCCGCCGGGTTCCCCATGTCGAACAGTTCGACCGTGATTTCGGGGCCCTGCGCGCTGTTGTAAACGGCGACGACAACCTGATCGAACGCGTAGGAGCGATACACCTCTCCGGCGCCGTTGATGTACTCGAAGATCGTCTCGCGATCGTAGGAGGCCGCGGGGTCGCCGCGCGTCCAGCTATCGATCTGTGTGGGAAGCAGGTCGATCACGGCTGTCCTATCCGGTTGCCGATCCCCGCAGCCATGCAGGACGGCGTTCGACAGCACCAGCACCGCCAGCGCCGGAACCGATCTCCTCACGGGAAGGAACGTCTCAGCTGATTCTGCCATCGGGTATCGCGGCGAAGCTAGCTCTGCGGCTACGGGCGAGTCAAGCAACAGTTGCGATGGACTGCATCGAACCCTTCACGCCTCTTAAGTGTCCAACTATCAGAAATTGATCTGACAATCAAAGTCGAGTCGAGAGAGCGCACATACCTCATCCGAGAGGTGGAGCTGCATGAACAAGCCCGACGGAAAATATCTGTGGTTACCACTTCTTATTAGCCTCACAGTTTGCCTTTCGTGCAGTGACATCGCTGGAGATGGCTCCCCCGACGACCCGGAACGATCGTGGCTCGAGACCCATGCCGTCCCCCTCAACAGCGCCGATCCTGACGTCGTCGAGCCCAACTTGTCGGTGCTGCGCGAAACCATCGGTGATGCGCGGATCGTGGGGATGGGCGAGGCGACACACGGGACTACGGAGTTCTGGAAGATTCGGCAGAAGCTGTCGGAATACCTGGTGGAGGAGATGGGCTTCGTCGCCATTCTTCACGAGGCGCCGTTCCCCAATTCGCTCTATATAGATGACTACGTGACCGAAGGAGTGGGTACGGCCCTCGAAGCACACCAGAGGCTGGGGTATTGGCGCTATCAGGAGATGCAGGACCTGATGGCCTGGATGCGTGAGTACAACCTTCAGCGCGGCGAACAGGAGCCGGCGCTTCACTACTACGGTTACGACTGCGCGGTCCGGAGCTGGACGGAATCGGCCAATCTCATCGCCGGATACTTGGAGGTCGTGGATCCGGGAGCGGTAGCCGAGATAACGACCAGACTGGAGAACCACACGCTGGCAGACGCTCAGTACGTCTACGACTTCCTGGCGGCCAGGGCCGACGAGTACATCGCCGCCAGCAACAACGAGGAGTACCAGGTGGTTCTGAAGATCGCGGAGAACCTGGAACCCGCCTGGCAAGTATGGTACAACCTCGAGAATGGATTACCGGACGGCGACATAAGGGAAAGTTTCAACATCGGCAATGTGAACTGGATCATCGAGAACCTGCTCGACGGAGGAAAGGCGATAATCTGGGCCCACAACGGTCACGTTGGAAACACCTACTTGGAGGACGTTGCGGGGGTGCCGGCGCAGATGCTGGGCTCGAGGCTGAAAGAGCAGTACGGCGAAGACTACTACATCATTGGAACCGAGTTCTACGGCGGAAGCTTTCTGGCTTGGGACCGATGTGAAGGCAATCCATTTGTCTTCACCGTCCACCAGGCCGCACGGCCCGTTGAGGGTTCCTACACCTACCGTTTCCATCAGGCAGATATTCCGCTGTTCTACCTCGATCTCAGCCAGGTCGACTATTCGCTGGAAGAGACCAGCTGGCTCATGGGACCGCTGAACATTCGCTCCATCGGGGCGTCGTATTGTACAGCAGACGATGCGGAGTACTACTACTCGACGTCACTGCCCGTTCACTACGACGGAGTCGTGCATTTCGAGGTTACGAGCCCGACCACAAGCATCGCTTTCGGAGAATAGATGCCGACGCGCTTGACTGCGATCCTCATTTTGGTCGCCTTCCAATCGATCGTCACGGGTTCGGCGGCGGCTCAGATCAGTGAGTCCGATCTCAGAGGCGAGGGCTGTCTTCCGGTCGAGGGTCGCCCGGGTTCGCCCGCTCAGCCACCCGTGGGAGACTACCTTGGCCAGTACCCCCCAGGGGAGAGCCCTGTGCTGTTCGCCCCCGGAGTGGTGTCGACCTGCAAAGAGCACAGTGCGGCCATGTTCACGCCCGACGGGACGGAGATGTACTTCGGGAGGATGTTCCCTGCCGCCATCTACTTCATGAAGCGAACCGACGGAGGTTGGACCGAGCCGGAGGTGGCGCCGTTCTCGGGGCATTACACGGACCTGTATCCGTACCTGTCTGCCGACGGACGACTCCTCGTCTTCTCTTCAAACAGGCCGCTGCGTTCTGGGGAGGAGCCTCGCGGTCGCCAATTGGACCTGTGGATCGTCGAACGGACAGCGGCAGGGTGGTCGGAACCCAAACACGTTGATCTGGCCGTTGACTCGCCGGTCCGCTTGGGTGGCCCGGCCGTCGCCAGTGATGGGACTCTCTATTTCGGCCAGCGAGTCGAATCCGCCTCCCAGGACATCTTCGAAGCACGTCGTGAGGGAGATGGGTACGGTGTTCCACGGAACCTCGGAAGTCCCATCAACAGCGATCAGCCAGAGCATTCGCCCTACATTGCGCCGGATGGAAGCTATGTGCTCTTCTCGTCGTTTCACGGCAGCCAGGGGCGAAGCGATCTGTTCGTGAGCTTCAGAGCGGATGACGGATCGTGGACACGGCCCAGGAACCTGGGTACGCGGGTAAACTCGCCTTGGAAGGACGAATATCCTTACGTCAGCGCTGATGGGAAGTACCTCTTCTTCAATAGCAACCGGCCCTCGCCCCTCTACGAGTCTCCGATCCCCGACGGCCCTGGGAACATGTACTGGGTCGACGCGAGCGTCATCGATGAGGTGCGGCCCGCAGGGAATCAACAGTAAGCGCAGGAACGGCGAATCGGACTTGCGGAGCGGTGGCCACCCGTGAGCCTGACCGCGAGGCACGCCTCTGTACAGCACTGTAAGAAACCGCCTAACTCGCTCCTGAGTGGCTCGGTACGCTGGGCCAAGTTCTAGAGCTGTCGCAAGAGAGCAGGAACTCGCTTCGATCGATGTTTCCGTACGGGGTGGGTTCTGTTGCACCCGTGACGGCATCGCACCATGATGTCTACCACCGGGAGGTGGCTGAGCCGTCTGACGCTCGGCCGGGCCCTGACACCGCACATCGTAACATTCGTTTAGCCGACTTCGGCCGGGACTCCGGATCCTGGCTGCACCGAGGAGAAAGGGTGATCATGGATCGCAGGGACTTCGTCAAGCATACCGGCGTCGTTCTGGCCGCCGCTTCCTCGGTGGGAAGCCTGGCAGCCTGTTCGGGGGGGGCAGGGGGGTCGTCCAGTCCACACGTTGGAGCGGCGGGGATCGGGATGTGTGACTGGAACCTCGGGCCGATGTGTGATCCCGAGCAGATTCCCAAGGCGGCCGAGGCCGACCTGGAAGGGATCCAGGTGAGTCTGGGACGGACCCCGGACGAGATCGTCCTGAGGGATCCCAGCGTCCGGGCGCGCTATCTCGAGCTGGGCCGGCAGCATGGGATCACGTTTCACTCCATCGCCTTGGGCCTGCTCAACGGCAACCCGCTGGCGGAGCAACCACGAGCGGCCGTCTGGTTGGTCGACGCCATCGACGCTGCCGTAGCACTCGGTGCGAGCAATGTGCTGATGGCTTTCTTCGGGAACGGCGATCTGCGATTCAGGGGTGAGGGCGGTGCTTTCGTCAACGAGTCCGAGTCCGGCTTCGCGTCCTTCCGGCTGGACGAGGCCAAGGTCACGAGTGTGGTCGAGACCCTGGTGCAGGTCGTCCCACGGGCCCGGGATGCTGGGGTGATACTGGGGCTGGAGAACACGATCAGCGCGGCGCAGAACCTGGAGATCATCGATCGGGTCGGCTCGGAATGGGTACAGGTCTACTACGATCTGGGCAACTCCACCGGCTACGGCTACGACGTTCCGGGTGAGCTGCGAATGCTCGGCAATGACAGGATCTGCGAGGTCCACCTGAAGGATTGGGACACGCGGCTCCTGGGCAACGAGGAGGCCACGGTCGACATGGCGGCCGCCGCGGCGGCGCTGAACGAAATCGGCTACGACAAGTGGCTGGTGCTGGAGACCAGCGGTCGTGATGATCACTTCCTAGAGGACACGCGCCGTAACGTGGCCTGGGCGCGGCAGACCTTCCAGCAGGCGTGAGACGCTTCTTGCGCTGGCCGAATCGGATCGGGAAGACGATCGCTGCGGCGACGGCCGCGTTGGGCCGGCCGCTGCGCCGGCCTTTCGTCTGGGGGGTCGGGGCGGGGATCGCGGTCGTCCTGATATTCCGTGGCGGTAACTCGGTTACCTCCACGGACAGTTTCTGTGAGTCGTGTCACGTCCATCCTCAGGCAACCTCCTCCTGGATCCAATCCACCCATTACGCGACGAAGAGCGGCACGGTGGTGCACTGTGTCGAGTGCCATCTGCCCCCCGGAGGTGTGGCCTACGCGACGGAGAAGACGAGGCTCGGGATCCGCGATGCCTTCGGCGCGATCTTCAAGGACAGAGATTCGTTCGATTGGGAGGAACGCTCGCAGCTCGAGCACGCGCGCGACTACACCTTCCGCCAGTCGTGCCTGGAGTGCCATCCCAACCTCTTTCCCATCGAGCTGACCGACAAGGGCGAGGAAGCACATCTTCACTACGAGCGTCGCTCGGATGAACTGCGCTGCCTCAATTGCCACCTGTACGTCGGCCATTACGATCCCGATGCCGATAAAGAGATCGACTTCGGGTTCGTCGAGGTCGCGGACGCGGAGATCTTCGATGCCCCGGCGACTGTCGAGGGGTTCGTCGATTACACCGAGTTCATCCCCGGCACCAGCGTGTCATTCGAGATGGTGGCGATCCCCGGTGGCAGCTTCGAGATGGGCAGCCCCGAGTCGGAAGCCTACCGCGGCGGTGACGAGGGTCCGGTGCACACGGTAACAGTGAGCCCCTTCTGGATGGGGCGGCTCGAGGTCACTTGGGATGAGTTCGAGGCCTGGTACCGGGCCACCAAGTCGGAGGGTCGCACCGATACGCGCCGGGCGCAGCTGACCGCTCCGGGCGTCGATGCCGTCACCGGCGCCACGCCGCCCTACGTGCCGCCCGATCAGGGCTGGGGCAAAGGCGAGCGCCCGGCCATCACGATGACGCATCACGCGGCCCAACAGTATACCCGCTGGCTCTCGACCGTGACCGGCAAACGCTACCGGTTACCGACCGAAGCCGAGTGGGAGTACGCCGCCCGGGCGGGGACCCAGACCCCCTACTTCTTCGAGGGGAACCCGGCAGCGGTGGCCGCACCCAGCCACCCTCCGAGGTGGCGCCCAACCCGTTCGGGCTGGTCAACATGCTCGGCAACGTCCGCGAGTTCTGTCTCGACTGGTACGCGTCCGACGCTTACCGGGAACGTGCCGCGGGGGCTGCGATCGTCGACCCGCTTGGGCCTTCTACGGGGACCGAGCACGTAGTGCGGGGCGGGTCGTTCCGCAGCGACCCTGCAGATCTGCGGGCGGCGGCCCGCGACCGTACCCGCAGCGAGGCGTGCCGCATCACCGACCCGCAGGCACCGAAAAGCATCTGGTGGTATTCCGACTGCATAGACATTGGATTTCGTGTAGTGCGTGAGATGACGCCGGAAGGAGACGGACAATGACCGAGAGGAAGGATGGACCGAGCAGACGCGAGTTCATAGAGACCGTCGGACTGATAGGAGCAGCAGGAGCGATGGGAGCGCTGGTCGCCGGCTGCGACGGCGTCGGCGAACAGTACGCCGACTACCCGTGGCCGCCGCTGCGCGATGAGGCCCCCGACGGACCCGTGCTGAGGGCGGGACTCATCGGCTGTGGCGGCCGCGGTACCGGTGCCGCGAAAGACTTCTTGAGCGCCGGGCCCAACCTGGAGATCGTCGCCCTGGCCGACTGTTTCCGCGACCGGGTGGAGAGCTGCCGGGAAACTCTCCGGGAAGATGAAGGTGTCGAGGTATTGGACGAATTCTGCTTCGACGGTTTCGATGCCTACCAACGGTTGCTCGAGACCGAGATCGACCTGGTTCTGATGGCCACGCCACCCTATTTCCGGGCTGAACACTTCGAAGCCTGTGTCGACGCCCGCAAGCACGTCTTCATGGAAAAACCGGTCGCAGTCGATCCGGTCGGCGCGCGCTCGGTCATGGCATCCGCCCGCACCGCCGACGGGCTCGGCTTGAGCGTCGTCACCGGCACCCAGCGCCGTCACCAGGCTAACTACCTCGAGGCCTTTCGGAGAGTAACGCGAGGCGCCATCGGCGACATCGTCGGTGCAAACTGCTACTGGAACGGTCAGGTCCCGTGGTGGCGCGATCGCCAGGCAGGCTGGACCGACATGGAGTACATGGTGCGCGATTGGGTGAATTGGACCTGGCTGTCGGGTGACCACATAGTCGAGCAGCATGTGCACAATCTGGACGCGATCAGCTGGTTCCTGGGCGACGCGCATCCGGAGAAGGCGGTGGGATTCGGCGGCCGCTGGCGGCGTCCCAGCGGAGACCAGTACGACCACTTCAGCATCGACTTCACGTTCGAGAACGATGTACACGTCCACAGCATGTGCCGACAGATCGCCGGCTGTGCCAACAACGTTTCGGAATTCGTGCGCGGGACCAAGGGCTACACAAACTGCGTCGACAAGATCTGGCGGCCCGACGGCACGCTGTCCTGGGAATACCCCTACGAGCTCGACGAGGAAGGGGAGAAGATCAATCCGCGGCCGTATCGGCAGGAGCACGTCGATCTGGTAACGGCGATCCGCACAAATACGCCTGTAAACGAGGCGAATCGGACGGCGGTCTCCACCCTGATCGCGATCATGGGCCGCATCTCGTGCTACACCGGTCAGGAGGTGACCTGGGACGAGATGATGGAGTCGGGGCTCAAGCTGGGGCCCGACCGTGTGGCGCTTGGACCGTCCGACCTGTATCCGCCCGTAATCCCGGTGCCGGGAACGGATTAGTCGGTGGCCGGTAGCCGGTGGCCGGTAGCCGGTGGCCGGTAACCGGTGGGCGGGGCGGCGGTAGGCGGTGCGGGGATAGAGGGGCGTCGGTACCATCGGAGGAGTAAAGGGATGAACGGAACAGTCGGTCGCCGGCTCCGAGTCGACGTTGTGTTCGCTCTATCGATCTTGATAGCGGTGTGAGGACGCGAAGCTCGGCGCCGCCGGCCTCATCATGGCGATTCTGGGTGGATCCGTCATGCCGCCGCTCCAGGGCGCCATCATCGACCTGGGTACCGTCGGTTTCGGCGGCACCTTGGTTCCAGCGGTCCGGGCCTCCTTTCTGCTCGTGGTGATCTGCTTCGTGGTGATCGCCCACTACGGGTGGCGCACGTCGAAGGTTGAGAAGAGCTGGTAGAGCGGCCTAGTCATCCTGCGCCGCGTGCCTTCCATGCGGTCAAGATCTCAGCTTCGCGCTCCGGCGTAATCACCATGGGGGGATTGGCGCGCTGCTCGTCTGTGACCGCGTCGGAGTAGTACCACTCCAACGTCTCCATCGCGGTGAGGGCGACAGGACGGAACGTCAGCCCGGCCGCTTTCGCCCTCGCGTTAGCGATCCGCTGCGATCCCAGGTTGTCGCCCACCGGCAGGACCCATGGGATCGCGTAGGTGATCTCGTGCTCGATGAGGAAGTCGTAGTCCTCGACCCAGGTCCAGGTCGGCTCGGAGGATGTGGCGGCTCGCATGCCGTGGACGAACTCCTGCATCGTCATGGGTGATGCGGGACCGGTGGCGTTGAAGGCGCCATGAACCTCGTTCTCGAGGAGGTGGATGATCCACTCGGTCAGGTCGCGGACGTCGATCTGCTGCACCAGGTCGGACTTCTTGCCCGGAACCGGGACCTCTCCGCCTCTTGCCACTCGGTCGGGCCAGTAGGTACCCCGGTGGGTCCAGTCCAGCGGCCCGACGATGTAACCGGGCCGCACGATGCAGGTTCGCTCGCCGAAGACCTTGCGGGCCTCGATCTCCGAGAGGGCCTTCATCACGCCGTACCAGGACTCGATGTTCTCTCCTTCGGATTCGTCCACCAGGACCAGCTCGGTATCCTCCTCGATCTCGGTGGTCAGGTAGGGGTAGTACACGCCCGTGGACGAGATGTAGAGGTAGGTACCGACGGCGTCCTTGAGAAGCTCCGCCGAATCCCGCGTCCACTTCTCGTTCATCCCCGATGCGTCGATCACGGCGTCCCAGCTCCGGCCGCGCAACGCCTCCAGATCGTTCTCCCGGTCGCCGATCAGCTGCTCGACGTGCTCGAAGGCTTCCTGGAAAAGCCCCGGCTTCCTCCGGCCACGCGTAAAGATCGTTACGGAGTGCCCCCGCTCTAGCGCGTAGCGGACGTGGTGGGGTCCGGTGAGGTTCGTGCCGCCCAAGATCAGGATGTCGAGGGAACGTGATTGGCCCGGACTACTGGGGTGGCTGGAGTCACCCTCACGCACAGGCTCCGCCGCCACCTGACTACCGAGACCCAAGCCGAGAGCTCCGCCGGCGGCGATGCTCGATTTCAGAAAATTGCGTCTGCTGGTGTTCATGAGGATGCGTCCTCCGCTGGACGGTTTTACGAATGAAGCCACCGATTCACTGCGCTTCCCTGCCAACCGGGGCCGGATAGCTCGCCTGTGCGATTACGCCATCGTCGCTCAAGAGCTGCGCGAGCTCGGGATCCCTCAAGACGTCCCAGAGATCTCTTCTGGCTCCGTCGACGACCACACGCCGATCCACCAGGCGGACCCCGTGGCTGAAGGCGACCAGACTGTCCGTGGCGCCAATGAAGAGGGGTTGGATCACTTGGCCGGAGGAGTGATGCCATCCGTACAAGGCGATCTCTCCCGGGCGCTCAGCCAGCGCCGGAGCAATGACGACATCAAGCTTGTGGCCGGCGACCAGGACCCCAGGAGGCACGTCGTAAAGATGCCGCTGACCCTTCACGAGGTTGTCGTGGCGCTCGAAGTAGCGCACCGTCTTCATGGACTCGTTTGGCTGGAGCCGGATCGGCTCGACTCGGAGATCTGCCGACGCCCAGATGGCGTCGACCATCCGGGGCGTGGGGAGAGAGCAGCCGACGAGGTCCGCTATGCGCTGTGCGGTCTGGGCGGACAGCGGAATGAGGAGGTAGTCACCCTCGGAGCCCACGGCCAAGTAGTCGGGCGTCACCCAGAACGTCACTCGGTGTCTGCGGCCGCCGACTTCGCCCCTCACCTCGACCGGTCTTAACTGTCGTATCCAGGTGGGTACGTTGCCCTGAGAGATCTCGGTATAGATCCACTCCTCTCGGGCTCGAAGCTCGAGGTTGCGAATCTCTCGGGAGATCTCGTCGCCGCCCGGAGCCGCGCCGGCACGCTCAGGGAGGTGCAGGACGGGCGCGGGTTCGCTGGGGCCGCACGCCGTGAAGAGAAGCACGGTCCATAGCATAGCCGCTAAGGCATGGCTCATCGGTACGCGCCGCGGGTTCGACTTAGAGGCCACCGAATCACCTGCAAGATAGTAACTCTAGAGATGGTGTAAGATGAGGCGCGACCGGCTGAGAGGCTAGCGGCGTCTGCTTGCTGGTCGGTTGCGCTGTTCAGGTATCGCGAGCGGTCTCGAAATCCAACCCTCCGAGTTTTCGTAGTGTCGAATATGTAGGTAAGTGATGTCAGATCGACCGTTGTGCGTTTCACCAGCAGAACGGCGGTCGAACTCCTGCCCAAGGCTTTCGCCGCGCAAAGAAAGATGATCGAGCCATGGGAAACGCCACCGGCCACGGAGCAAGCAGAGTGAGCGATTTGAAGCTGGACGTCCGCTACGGTATCCGCACACTTAGTCGGACGCCGGGGTTCACCCTTGTGGCTCTGATCACGCTGGCCCTGGGCATCGGGGCAACCACCGCCATGTTCTCCGTCCTGGACGCGGCATTGAGACGATCCCTACCCTTCCGGGAAGCGGACCGCTTGGTGCTGGGGCGGGCCACTTTCAGCGGGAACGTGAACCCGTGGGCTTCATTTCCCGACTACATGGACTACCGGGATCAGAGTGAAAGCCTCGAGTCGCTGGCCACAATAGGAGGTGGCAATTTCCTGGTGACCATCACGGGGTTGGGTGAGCCGGAGCAAGCTCGCATCACTAGCGTCACCAACAACCTCTTCAGTACCCTGGGTGTCGTCCCTCACCTGGGCAGCTCCTTCACAATCGAAGAGCGGCCGGCGGGGGGAGGCGGAGAGGTCGTCATCAGCTACGGCTTCTGGCAGCGCTGGTTTGGGGGCTCGCCCGACGCGCTGGGCCAGAGTCTATCTGTAAACGGGAATCCGATGACGGTCGTCGGAGTCTTGCCGGCCGGTTTCCGCTTTCTCTACGACGCGGACCTCTGGGTACCGCCGTGGCCGGGGAACAGCAATCCCATCACCCGCCGCTACCACAACTGGCTGTTGGTGGGGCGACTGGCTCCCGGCGTCTCGCTGGAGACAGCTCAGGCGGAGATCGACGTCATCTCGGCTCAATTGGAAGAGGCGTACCCCGACTCCAACCGTAGAAAGGCGCTGCAGCTCGACCCTCTGGGTGCGGCGATGGTGGAGGGGTACCGGCAATCTCTCCTGCTTCTGACGGGAGCGATCGTTCTCGTCCTCCTCATAGCGTGTGGGAACGTGGCCAACCTGTTCTTGGCTCGAGGATCTACTCGCACCTCGGAGCTGGCGGTTCGCGCCGCGCTGGGAGCTAGCGGGTCGCGAATCACTCGCCAGCTCTTGGTCGAGTGCACGATCCTGGCCCTGGTGGCCGGGGCTATAGGGGTCGTGCTGGCTGTCTGGTTCCAGCGCCTGATCCTGGGCTTCGTCTCAATGGATCTTCTGGGCATTGAAGAGTTGGGGCTCTCCAGCACGATGCTGGGCATCGCTGTAGTCCTGTCGCTGTTGACGGTGCTCCTCTTCGGCGTTCTACCGTCCCTCACGGTGGCGCGGACAGATCCTGCTGAGAGCCTCAAACATGGCAGCCGACGGGTGACGTCGGGGAGCGGGATCCGCTACCGGAGCGGATTGGTCGTGCTCCAGGTCGCACTCTCCCTGATCTTGCTGGTGGGATCCGGGCTCTTGATTCGGAGTTTCGCCAGGTTGCGCGGGGTCGATCCCGGTTTTCGGGTGAAGAATCTCCTAACCGCGACTGTCTCCCTACCTTCTGACGACTATCAGGAAGCGAATCAGCAGATCCAGTTCTTCGAGAGCCTGCGTGAGCGCATCGAGGCGCTGCCCGGAGTCGAGACGGTGGGCATGATCAATCAGTTGCCGATCCTCCAGCCGTGGGGCAACGTCGCGATCTGGGCTCCGGAAAGACCTCCCGAGACCAACAACGATGCGCCGTGGGCGGACCGGCGCATCATCCTGCCCGGCTATTTCTCGACCATGGGAATTCCCCTTCTGGAGGGGCGAGTCATCGAGGCGACCGATGTGGCGGGTTCCACTCCGGTCATCGTTCTGAGCAGGACTACCGCCGAGAGGGTCTTCCCGGAATGGGGTGCCGTGGGACGTCAGGTGGCCGTGGACATCGGAGGGGATGAGCCAGGTCTCTTCGAGGTGGTCGGTGTGGTGGAGGATCACCAACTCTCGTCGCTGGCGGGCGCGCCGAGGCCGGCCATGTTCTTCCCCTACGCCCAACGGCCGGCGAGCACCCTGCGCCTGGCGGTGGGAACGGCGGTAAATCCCAAGAGCCTGATCCGACCCATCCAGGAGCGTATCTGGCAGCTGGACAGCGATATCGTCCTGAGCGATGCCCGGCCCATGGAGGACGCCCTGTCCAACTCATTGGCGGACACCCGGGCCATCACCACGGTGCTCGGTATGTTCGCCGTCGTGGCCCTGGGCCTCGCCGCATTGGGCCTGTACGGGGTACTGGCCTTCTTCGTCACTCAAAGGCTTCAGGAGATCGGGATTCGCGTTGCCCTCGGGGCCAGCGCGGGGAACGTGCTGCGGCTGGTGATCAGCCGGGGGATGATCCTGGTGGGAGTCGGCTTGTTCCTCGGAAGCGCTGGGGCCATCGGGGCCACCCGGCTGGTGGAGGGGATGCTCTTCCAAACCGAGGCCACCGACCCCGCCACGTTCATGGTTGTAACCGGGTGCTTCCTCGCGGTCGCTCTGGGCGCATGCATGCTGCCGGCGTGGAGGGCCCTGAGGGTCGATCCGCTGGATGTGCTGAGGGTGGAGTAAGGTCGAGACTAGCGCCGGATTAGCCGACGCTATCGAAATTCCTCAGGAGATACCATGTACGTGATTAAGGGACTGTTAATGCTTTCAACGATGGCGGTCTGCGTAAGCGCTTTCGCTCTGCGCCAGCAACCCGACGAGACCGAGGCGATCCGTCAGACATTGCAGTACTACCTCGATGGACATGTTACCGGCGATCCGGAGATCATGGCGAAGGCCTTTCACCCTACTGCGCGGCTGCAGTACATACGCAACGGTGAGGCCTCGGTTCGCTCGTTGGAGAGCTATCTGGGCGGCATGTCGGGCGAACCGGCGTCGGACGAGAGTGAGCGCGACCGCCGGATCCTGATGGTGGACTACCTGGGTACAGTAGCGGTCGCAAAGATCGAGCTCGATTATCCGCGGGTGGTATTCACCGACTATATGCAGCTTCTCAAGATCGACGGCGAGTGGAAGATCGTGAACAAGATCTACCACGCGCACAGGAAGTGATTGAGGATTGCTCATCGCTGGGCGAGGCCGGCATTCGGTGGCGCGCCCCTCGCTGTCAGTCGATCTCGCAAACGGCGACCTCGTAGTGCAACACCTCGGGCTTGAGTTCGAGCAGGTACTTCTCGTCCTCGGGATAGTAGACCGCGGTCTCATAATTGTCGCCCGCGAAGGCCTTCACCGCCGCCAGCGTCTCCCACAGCGATACCACAACGAACTCGGCTTCGTCCCCATCCTCGCGCCGCCACACCATCGAGCCACGGTTCCCGGTTGTTCCACGCTGCCCCGCCACCCCTGTCTCCCGAATGTACTCCGCGTACTCGTCGGCGTGCTCGATACGCGTACGTCCGTGCCAGATCCGTGCGATCATTACTCATTACCTCCGTTCGTGTTGCGTATGGATAGTCATGCGCACTTCCGCCTGCTAAACGACGCGCTTACCGGCTGAGGTACCGAAGAGGTGACGGCACGCGCGGTCGGTGCCCTGGCTACTGCGGCAGCGGTGCGACCCGAGAGGATCAGCATGACGGCGGCGACGACGAGGGTCGCGGCCGCCACCACCCGTGCGTTGAGCGATTCGCCACCCAGTGCCCACCCCAGAAAGACCGCCACAACCGGGTTCACAAAGGCGTAGGTGGATACGGCTGCGAGCGATCTGCGGCGAATGAGCCAGGAGTAAGCACCGAACGCCACCACCGAGCCGAACGCGATCAGGTAGCCCAACGCGACCAGCGAGTGGAGCGAGATGGTCTCCGGGTGAAAATCCCGCAGCTCGCCCGACGCGACCCCGGCCACGAGCAACAGGCTGCCGCCGCTGAGCAGGTAGCTCCCGGTGGTCACGCTCAACGACGCCGGGCGCGGGCTCCGCTGCGCAACCGCCGATCCCACCGACCAAAAGAGAGCGGCGAGAACGAGGGCCGCCGCCCCCAACAAATGGACCGGCTCGCTTCCCAGTAACACAGCTGGTCCCACCAGCACCAGGATGCCCAGCGTGCCCGCGGCGAGCCCGGCCAGCGTGCGCGGGGTGAAAACAGAGGCGCCGTCCTTCTGTGCCTGCATCAGCGTCATCCACAAGGGCAGCGTAGCAATGAACAGCGAGGCCACTCCCGATGGCACCCGTTGTTGCGCCCAGGCGAGTCCACCGTGGCCGCCGAGGAAGAGCAGGGCTCCGACCATGGAGCTGACCTTCCACTGCGCGACGCTCGGTGCCCCGGCGCCGCGCCACCGCCCCCAGGCATAGAGGATCGCCCCTGCGGTCAACGCGCGGATCGCCACCATGGTGAGGGGCGGCAGGGTGGCGATGGCGAACTTGATGCCCAGGTAGGTCGAGCCCCAGATGAGGTAAATCGCCGCGAATGCTGCCACTATGCCGGGTGTGAGTCGTCGAGTCATTGGAAACCGAACCGCAGGTGGAAACCCGGGCCGAAACCGGTATTGACGATATTGATGGTTACGAATAATATGGCGTTGCGTCTGTAACCTGTCAAGGGTACTTTGAAAGTTACGATGAGCGCTGAGATCACCTCGGCCGAGGGCTACGTCTTCGAATTGAGCGGCGGGAGCCTCTGTCTGGACTTCGCCAACACGGTGGACGCGCGTCTTTCGGCGGAACCGCAGGAGCGGCTGGGCGACTACGGAGACCTGGTTCGCTGGGGCGTTCAGTCCGAGTTGCTCACGGCTGGGCAGGCGCGGCGGCTGCTGGCCGCGGCTGAGCGCGAGGTAGGTCGAGCGGCGGCGGTCTTGCGGCGCGCGCACGAGCTGCGGGAAGCGATCTTCGAGGTGTTCTCGGCGAGGGCGCGAGAGGCGCAGCCGGCGGCGGCGGCGATCGACACCCTGAACAAAGAGTTGCCGAAGGCGCTAACGCGACTGCGGCTGGTGGAGGACGGTGCGGATTACCGCACGGAGTGGGAGGGTGAGGGCGCTCTCGATCGTATGTTGTGGCCGGTCGTCCGTTCCGCTGCCGAGCTACTGACGTCGGACGAGTTGGGTCGCGTGCGGGAGTGCGCGGCGGACAACTGCGCGTGGCTATTCCTGGATCGCAGCAAGAACCGCTCGCGCCGCTGGTGCGACATGGCGGTGTGCGGCAACCGGGATAAGGTGCGCCGGTTCCGGCAGCGATCGCGCTCTTAGGGCTGCTCCTTCAAAGCGGTTGGAGAACTCTCCGGCTATGTCTCGGATTGCTCCTCGTCGGTCGCCTTCAGGTACTTGTCGTACCAATCGATGATTCGTCCGTAATAGTCGTGTACCATCTCGACAGTCATCGTGGGCATCCCGTGACCGCCGTCGATGTAGTTGACCCACTCTACCGTCTTCTCCAGCCGACGCAGCGCGTAGAACATCTCCATCGTAGTTCGGGCCGGGACGTTGTGGTGCTGCTCGCCGGTCATCAGAAGTAGCGGGGTGTCGATCCGGTCGGCGTACATGATCGCCGAGTGGGCGACATACTTTTGCGGCTGTTCAATAGCGTGAGGGGCGAAGGTGGGCCAGGCTGGTAAGACGAGGTATTTCCGTCTTCCACCGCTCGCCGTAGGTTGGCGGGTACACGGGAACGATTGATGGGGAAGCGATGCGAGCGGACTCTCACACTGAGACGATCGACCTGGGAGGCTCTATGGAGGAGAACGGACTGCTGTTGAAACTCCGGCGCAGAGGGCTGGTCGGAATAGTTCTCTGTATCGCGGTAGCCCTTGTGGTGGGTTGCTACGGCGAGCCCGGAACCGCGGACCTCGTGCTGAGAAACGGTAGGGTCGTCACCGTCGACGACGCGGTTCCGGACGGCGAGGCGATCGCGATTAGCGGCGATAGGATACTCGCAGTGGGAAGTGATAGTGCGATCTCCGAGTACATAGGTCCCGCGACCGAGGTCATCGATCTCGAAGGTCAGCTCGCCGTCCCAGGCTTCATCGAGAGCCACGGGCACTTCCTGGGTGTGGGAGAGGCCAAGATGCAGCTCGACCTGATGAGCGTGGCAAACTGGGACGAGATCGTGGCGATGGTCGCCGGGGCCGTTGCCGATGCGGAGCCGGGACAGCTTATCCGCGGGCGCGGCTGGCACCAGGAGAAGTGGGACAGGGTGCCGCCGGGCAACGTCGACGGGCTGCCCACGCACCACACCTTGAGTGCGGTGTCGCCCGACAACCCGGTGATACTCGGGCACGCCAGCGGCCACGCGTCATTCGCCAACGCGAAGGCGATGGAGATGGCTGGGATCACGAGCGAGACCCCCGATCCAGATGGTGGGGAGATCGTCCGTGACGCCGATGGAATTCCGATCGGCGCGTTTCGCGAACGGGCGCAGGGCCTCCTGGGAGCGGCCTATGAGAACGCGCCGCCAGGCGATCCGCGCCGCCAGGCGGAGCTGGCGGCGGAGGAAGCGCTCTCCAAAGGTGTCACGACTTTCCACGATGCGGGTGTGGGCTTCGAAACGATCGACGTCTACAAGCAAATGGTGGATGATGGCGCCCTGGGAGTCCGGTTGTGGGTCATGATCCGTCAGCCCAACGATCGACTGGCCGAGAATCTGGACGACTATCGCATGGTGGGCTACGGCGATAACCGGCTTACCGTGCGGGCTATCAAGGTCACGGCCGACGGGGCTTTGGGGGCGCACGGCGCCTGGCTGCTCGAGCCCTATTCGGATCTGCCGACGAGCACGGGTCTGAACACGAGCCCGATGGAGGCGCTGAGTGAGACGGCACGTCTGGCCGTCGAGCACGACTTTCAGCTCTGCGTGCACGCCATCGGCGACCGCGCCAACCGTGAGGTTCTGGACGTCTTCGATGCGGCGTTCCAGGCGAACCCGGACCGCTCGGGCCTGCGTTGGCGGATCGAGCATGCCCAGCACCTGCATCCCGATGACATCCCACGTTTCGGTGAGCTGGGCGTGGTCGCTGCAATGCAGGGAATTCACTGCACTTCTGACGGACCCTGGGTGATTCCGCGGTTGGGCGAGCAGCGGGCACAGGAGGGTGCCTACGTTTGGCGGACGCTGTGGGATACGGGTGCAGTGATCTCCAACGGCACCGACGCACCGGTGGAGGATGTGGATCCCATCGCCAGCTACTACGCCACCGTCTCCCGTGTGATGCCCAACGGTGAAGGCTTCTACCCCGAACAGCGGCTCAGCCGGATGGAGGCGCTGGAAACCTATACGATCAAGGCCGCCATCGCCGGCTTCGAGGAGGACATCAAGGGCTCGCTGACGCCCGGGAAACTCGCCGACATCACGGTGCTGTCCCAGGACGTCCTGACGATCCCCGAGGAAGAGATCCCGGCGACCGAGGTCGTCTACACGATCGTCGGCGGGAAGGTCATGTACGAGAAGGGGTAGGAGTAAGGCACAAGGCAAGGGGGTTCATCGACATTCGACAATCTACGGCCGACCACCGAGTTCCGCCTGTTAACCCGGCGATCGACGCCCGACGCTCAAAACTCGACGCGCGCGTGCGCCGAACGACGAGCGTCGAAAGTCGGGCGTCGCTTGTTGAGAAGAAGCTGAGACTCGGTAGTCGGGTGTGGGCTGTCGAATGTCCTTGTTCGTGAATCCGCGTAGCGGATTCTCTTTCTGTCAATTTGACTTCACAACTGTTCCGCCTTTCATCACAAAGCGCACACTTCGCAGCGCCGTGATGTCTTGCGTCGGGTCTCCCTCGACGGCGATGAGGTCGGCGAGTGCGCCGCGGCGGACGGCGCCGCGATCCTCGAGCCCGAGGATCGCCGCGTTGCCCGAGGTGGCGGCGACCGCCGCATCGAACGGCGGCATCCCGTACTCCACCATCAGCTCCAGCTCCCAGACGTTCTCGCCGTGGGGGAAGACGCCCACGTCGCCGCCGAAGCAGATCGGCACGCCCGCATCGAGCGCCGCGCGGAAGGCTCGCTTCTTCTGTGTGATCCGCTCCGGCTCGGGGTCGACGGCCTTACGCCAGCCGGCATAGGTCGTCACCGCCTCGGCGGCGCCCAGCGTCGGGCAGAGGGCGACATCGCGCTCTGCCATGAGCTCGAAGACCTCCGGCGTGCCGCCGTCGCCGTGCTCGATACTGATGACGCCGGCCAGTGTGGCCCGGCGCATCGCCTCAGGACTCGAGGCGTGGGCGGCGACTTGGCGGCCGGAGCTTTGGGCGACCTCGACGATCAGCTCCAGCTCGTCCTGTGTGAACGTCGGCCGCGCCTCGCCGTCCGGGCCCCAGCGGTAGTCGGCGTAGACCTTGACCTGGTCCGCACCCTTGCCGATCTGGTCGCGCACGACCCGGATCAGATCGTCATAACCGTCCGCCACCTCGGCACCCTTCGGCAGGTCAAGCTCGGGTGCGCCCTTGGGACCGTAGCTGCCGGTCGCAACGATCGCCGGGCCGACCACCAGGAGTCGCGGGCCGGGGATGACGCCCTGCTCGATCGCCTGCTTGACCCCGACGTCGGCGTAGCCGGCGCCCTCTGTGCCCAGATCGCGCTCGGTGGTTATTCCTGACATCAGCGTCTGCTCCGCCGCAACAACGGCCCGCGCCACCCGCAGCGCCAGCGGCTCGTTCAGGACCTGATCGGTCCAGGCCGCCTCGTCGTACGGATGCAGCAGCAGGTGGGAGTGGCCTTCGATGAGGCCCGGCATCAGGGTGAGCCCCGGCAGGTCGATGGTCCAGGCCTCCGACGGGCGCGGCACGTCATCCTCGGGACCGGCGGCGGCGATCCGCTCGCCAGCCACCACGACGACCCAGCCGCTGTGGAGCGCCTCCGTCACACCGTCGAATACCTGGTCGGGGCGCAGCACTATGACGTTCGGCGTCTGGGCCGCCAGCGGACTCGCGGTAACGATCAAAACCGCGAGCAGGGCGAGTGGGCTCGGGATGCGCTTGGGTAGCATGGCTGTACTCTACTTGGGCAAAAGTGAGTCGGCGCGATGTCTTGTGTGCGCGAATCAAGGTGGGGTTTCGAGGGGCCTGTCGCCAGTCACGCTAACCACAATCGCGGCCCTCAGCCAGCTGGATCTGCAACCAGGACCTGCAGGCAACCGACGTGGGCGCGGAGAGCTGAGCGTCTATGAGGGGCTACTTACGCTTGCCTACGGCCAGTTTAGAAGCAACTGGACGTAGCCCCACCAGGTCGTGTTCTTTCCGCCTGCGAACGCCGGGAGCAGGTCGCTCGCCAGATCTTCGGGCACGAAGATCCCGACGCCCACCTCTAGGATGGCCGGCTGCTCGATGTGCCAGCGGCCTATCGCGTCCAGCTCGGTTCCCAAGGCGCGCCGGTCATTCCGTTTCTGTGCGATCAGGAAGCGGTGCAGGTCGAGTCGTACGTTAGTGTTTTCCGACGTCGTCAGCGTGCCCCGGAGGATCGCATCCACAAGTCCCGCCTGATCGAGCTGGCCCGGGATGTTCAGGAAGTAGTCCATGTAGCCGTAGAACTTGTGGTTCGTAGCGTACAGGGTGTTGAAAGCCTTCGTCTCGCCGTCCGTCGGATCCGCGTCACCGGATAGATAGTCCAATTGTGCTGCGACGGTGCCCCGGCCGATCGCCAGACCCGCCTTGCCGCTGGCGAAATAGGCGCTGCGCCCCGGCCCCCCCTGGTAGGCCGCCGCACCTTCATAAAGCACACCCCCGGTCCGCCCGTGCACTCGCAGGTTCAGCGTGTACGATTCGTCGGTGACTGCGTCGCGATCGAAGAGCGCCGTCAGCTCCGATGTCACGTCGCCAAACTTGCGTGTGGCAAACCCGCCGATCAGCCAGCCGTCGTCATTGATGCCCTGGTTGAGTTGAGGATCGACACCGGTGGCGAGGAGATCGTCACGCTCAGCCACGTTCATCCAGAAGGCCGTCCACGTTACCCCTTTGTATTCGCCGAACGTGCGTACGCCGTCGAACGACTGAGCGGTGTTCGTCCACTCGATCGCTCCCACTAGACGCTCGTCCGCCAGCGCCATCGTTTGCCGCCCCAGTCGGGCGGTGAAGGCGTCGCTCCTTCCCAAATCGGCGTAGCCCTGGTGCAGGTCGAACTGGTCGGCGCTGCCATCGGTCAGCGTGCTGCCCTCCGTGCCCCAGGCACGCGCGTCCTGCACCTGTATGTACACGCGGACCCAGTCCAGGAGGCCCACCCGCACGGCGGCCCGGATCCGCGAGAGGGTCGCGGCGTCGGGGTCCACATCGGCGGTCCGACCGTCGGCCTCGCCGCGCAGCCGGAACTGGCCGTCGAAGCGGAACGTGGGGTACTCGGACCCCTGGGCGCGCAGCGATCCCGCGAATAGGAACAGGCAGATGGCCGGTAGTGCGGCCGCACTAGCCAGGCGACGTATGGGGCGTCTGGACATACCTACCTCCAGCGGGCGGACGGGCCGAAAGCGGCCGGCAACGTATTGACGCAGGCTGAGGCCGGGCCCAAAATTAGGACAAGTTTATGAGCATTAGCAATACCCTTTCTCGCCGCGTCGCCACGCCGGGAGAGACGCGGAATCCGAAAGCCTAGTTTCGAGGAAGACCAAGATGGCGGACGACCTAAAGCGGGAGGACACGAACGCTCCCGAAGGTGGTGACCGGCGGGGTTTCCTGAGGACTGCTTCCCGCGCCGCGATGGCCGCGGGCCTGGTGGGCGGCTACGGCGGCTTCGTCGCGGTGGCGGGCCGCTACCTGTATCCGGCGAAGTCGGATGAGGTCGTGTGGCAGTTCGTGACCGAGGTAGACGGGATCAAAGTCGGCGAGGCGATCCGCTACAGGGGTCCGTCGGGTGAAACCATAAATATCGCGCGGCGTAGCCGTGAGGGCGGCGCCGACGACTTCATCGCGCTCTCCAGCACCTGCCCGCACCTCGGGTGCCAGGTGCGTTGGGAAGACCAGAACAATCGCTTCTTCTGCCCCTGTCACAACGGCGTCTTCGACCCCACAGGCAGGGCCATAGCGGGACCGCCCGGCGAGGCGGGCCAGTTCCTGGGACGCTACGACCTGAAGGTCGATGGCGGGATCCTCCATATCGCCGTCCCGCCACCGCGCTTCGGCGCTGCAAAGGGCGGGGTGATCGAGGACGACGAGGCGATCTGCGGGCCGGGACACGATCCCTGTCTCGCCGGGCGTCTCCGCGCTGAGAGTTCCGATGCGTGAGGTTGAAGTGGGTGAGGTGCAGTGAGAATCGTCCGTCGCTGGTTAGGTGAGCGGCTGCCAGTCAGCGGCCGGCAGTTCCGCGAGCTCACCAACGAACCGGTTCCATATCACCTGAAGCGCTGGTGGTTCGCGCTCGGTGGCACGCCGGCCTACCTGTTCATAGTCCAGATCTTCACCGGAATCCTGCTGGCCTTTTACTACGAGGCGTCGCCGTCTACCGCCTACGAGTCGGTGGAGTTCATCACACGAGAGGTGTCGTTCGGCTGGTACATTCGCAGCGTCCACAAGTGGGCGGCGACGCTGATGATCGTGGCGGTGATCCTGCATCAGATCCGCGTGTTCTTCACCGGCGCCTACCGGAAGCCCCGCGAGATCAACTGGATCGTCGGGATGTGCCTGCTGTTCTGCGTTTTGATGACCGGGTTTACCGGCTACAGCCTGGTGTACGAGCAGCTGAGCTTCTGGGGTGCCACGGTGGGGGCGAACATAGCCGACACGGTGCCGCTGATCGGCGGTTTCGTGAAGCGGATGATGCTGGGTGGCGACAGCTACAACCAGTCGACACTGTCCCGGTTCTATGTACTCCACGCAGCCATCCTCCCCGTGACCATCGTGTTTCTCATTACCCTGCACATAACGGTCATCCGGCTGCAGGGTGTTACCGAGTTCCGGTTCAAGGATGAGGAAGAGGGTGCGCCGAAAACGTTCAATTTCTTCCCGGACCACCTGTACACCGAGCTGATTATAGGGTTGGTGCTGATGGTGCTCCTCAGCGCGCTGGCCACGATCCTGCCGGCCACGCTGGGGCCACCGGCCGATCCGCTACAGACGCCTGAGGTCATCAAGCCGGAGTGGTTCTTCTACGTCGCGTTCCGCTGGCTGAAGCTATTCAGCGGCACGGCGGCCGTTCTCAGTATGGGCTTCATCGTGTTCGTCATGTTCGCCTGGCCGTTCATAGACGGGTGGATTCGCAAGCACACGAAGTTCCAGGAAGTCAGCGTTTGGGTCGGCATCGTCGGCGCCCTCGCCATCATCGTCATGACGGTGTGGGAAGCCGTAGCCAGACACTAGGGAGTTAGGGATTCGGGGATTCGGGGAATTGGGGATTGAGGGAATGCTCGCGCGTTCTGTAGATCGCTGGTACAGAGGACAAACATGACTCTCGAGACGAAAAGAATCGTGATCGCCGCACTGGGCGGCCTGTTCCTGTTGTCACTCGTCTTCGTGCAGTGGATGGAGACGGCGCGCAAGGCCGAGGAGGCGGGGATCCGGCCTCCACACATCTCGGTGCCCGCGTCGTCGCGGGAATGTGTGGAGTGCCACGCCGAAGAGAACCCAGGTATCGTCGCGCACTGGGAGGGAAGCACGCACGCCGAGAAGGGCGTGGGCTGCGTCGAGTGCCACCAGGCCGAGCTCGAGGAGGCTGACAGCTACCTGCACCACGGGGAACAGATCGCGACGATCGTCACGCCCCGGGACTGCGCGCGGTGTCACGACCATGAGGCCAACGAGTTCGCCCAGAGCCACCACGCGGCGGGCGGTAACATTCTCGCCTCTCTGGACAACTTCCTGGCCGAGACCGTTGAGGGTGCGCGACTGGCATTCGAACCCCACTCGCCGACCCCCGGTAAGGTGGTGGAGTCGGTGAACGGCTTTGCAAGTGCCTTCTCGGGCTGTCAGCAATGCCACGGCTCGAAGGTGGCGCTGCAGTCCAGCGACGGTGGCAGGATCACCGTCGATGACCTGCAGCCGGACGCGGACGGGCGCCCGACGGACCTCGACGCGGTGAGCCGGATAGTCCGCAACGAAGACGGCCGGCCGCTGCTGCACACCGGCACGTGGCCCAACACGGGGATCGGGCGTCTGAACCTGGACGGCTCACGCGGGTCGTGCACCGCCTGCCACAGTCGGCATGACTTTTCGCCGCGCCGGGCCCGGCAACCGGAGAACTGCGGCAAGTGTCACCTTGGTCCGGACCACCCGCAGAAAGAGATCTATGAGGAATCGAAGCATGGCATCGCGTTCAGAGACCTGAAGGACGACATGAACCTGGACGCGAGTGATTGGGTCCTGGGGGTCGACTACGCCGCCGCGCCCACGTGCGCCACTTGCCACATGTCCGGCAACATCCGCAACGGCGGCCGCGTGTCCCACGACCCGGGAGAGCGCATCTCGTGGACGAATCGTCCGGCGGTGAGCCTGGTGATGGACACTGATGTCAACCATGGGATCGTCACCGAGACGGACCGACAGACCCGGCGCGCCTTGATCCACGATACCGCCGAACAGAAGCGGGATCGGATGAAGGAGGTCTGCTCGCACTGCCACACCGATGACTACGTGAACTCTTTCTACAGGCAGTATGACGACCTGGTGATCCTATATAACGAGAAGTTCGCCAAGCCGGGCTTGGCGATCATGGGGGCCCTCTTGTCCAACGGTTTGCGCACTCCGACGAACTTCGACGAGGAGATCGAGTGGAGCTGGTTCTACCTCTGGCATCACGAGGGCCGGCGGGCGCGGCACGGCGCATCGATGATGGCACCCGACTACACGCACTGGCACGGCATGTACGAGGTCGCAGAACGCTTCTACATGGAGCTCATCCCGCAGGCGCGTGAGATAGTCGATCACGCGATGCAGGTTGGTCAGCGCAACCAGGCTAGGGCGGTTGCGGCTGTCATCGATGAATTACTCTCCCGACCAGAGCACGCCTGGTTCGAGGAGGGTGCCGAGGCGCAGGCGGCCAGGATCCGCGAGGAGATGGAGCGCCGCTACGGGCGCGGGCAGCAGAACTAACAAGGAAGAGTCGTGATGAAACGGAGGAAGTTCCTCAAGACCCTCGGTGCCTCTACCGCAGGGATCGCTGCGTTCTCGTGTGCCGACCGCGAGCAGGCGCTTCGCATCGCAGGGGACTCTGCAACGGGCCCGGACGTGAAATGGACGAAGGCGCCCTGCCGCTACTGCGGTACCGGGTGCGGCGTCGAGGTCGGAGTGAAGGACGGCCGTGTCGTAGCGGTGCGCGGCGACGAGCTGAGTCCCGTAAACCGCGGCCTGTTGTGTGTAAAGGGTTTCCACCTGCCCGGCATGCTGTACGGCGAGGATCGGCTGGAGTACCCGATGCTTCGCGACGGTGATGGTTGGCGGCGGATCTCCTGGGACGAGGCGTTGGGTCTCATAGCACAGAAGTACCAGGAGGCGCTGGACGAGAGCGGCCCCGAGTCGGTGGCGATCTACGGATCGGGGCAGTGGACGGTGTTCGACGGTTACGCGGCGTCGAAGTGGTTCCGCGGTGGTATGCGCAGCAACAACGTCGAGCCGAACGCGCGGCTGTGCATGGCCTCGGCGGTGACCGGCTTCATGACGCAGTTCCAAAGCGACGAGCCGATGGGTTGCTACGAGGACTTCGAGGCCGGTGACGACTTCGTCCTCTGGGGCAACAACATGGCTGAGATGCACCCGGTGCTGTTCTCGCGCATTCTGGCGAACAAGCGCGATAACCCGGGCGTTCGCCTCATCGACATAGCCACGCGGCGCACACCGAGCACCGACTACGCCGATATGTACGTCGAGTTCATGCCTGGGAGCGACCTCGCCATCGCCAATGGCATACTTCATCTGCTTGTGCGTGACGGAAAGGTCAATGAGGCCTTCGTCCGCGAGAACGTGATCTTCAAGCGCGGGATAGAGGATCTGGATCGTATCGGTTACGGCTGCTGGGGTGAGGATGGCCTGGCGACGGATCCGTCGGCCGGGCCCGCCGAGCGTTACCTGTTCCGTGACCAGGGTCGCGACTCATCGCTGGCGGAGCTGGAGGAGTTCCTGGCGGACTACACGCCGGAGCGAGTGAGCGAGATCTCCGGGGTGCCCGTCCAGCAGGTCCACGCGTTGGCCGAGATCTACGGCGATCCGGGCCGCGGCACGGTGAGCCTCTGGTGCATGGGCGTGAACCAGCATACCCGCGGCACCTGGATGAACAACTTGATCACCGACCTCCACTTGCTCACCGGCAAGATCAGCCGGCCCGGCGCCAACCCGTTCAGCCTCACGGGCCAGCCGTCGGCCTGCGGCACGGTGCGCGAGGTCGGCACGCTGGCGCACCGGCTACCGGCCGACATGGTGGTGACGAACCCGGAACATCGGGCGCGGGCGGAGGAGATCTGGGGCCTTTCCGCCGGTACGATCCCCGAGCGGCCAGGCTACCACACGATGGACATGTTCCGGGCCTTCATGCGGGGCGACGTGAAGGTGATGTGGACGCAGACGACGAACCCGTGGGTCAGCATCCCGAACCTCAACCGCATCGAGCGCCAGCCCGGCGACGGCCGTTTCCTGATCGTGAGCGACATCTACCCGACGCCGACCACCGAAGTGGCCGACCTTATGCTGCCGAGCGCAGCGTGGGTGGAGCGTGAAGGCGTGTTCGGCAATTCGGAACGACGCACCCAGCACTGGGAGAAGGCGGTCGATCCGCCCGGCGAAGCGACCGAGGACGCCTGGCAGATCATCGAGGTGGCGAAGCGCATGGGGATGGGCCACCTGTTCCCGTGGCCGGACGACGGTTGGCACGAGCCGATGTACGAGGAGTACCGTCGCTTCACGCTGGGGATCGGCAAGGACGTAGCGAGCTACCAGCAGCTGCAGGAGACGCGTGGCCTTCTCTGGCCGGTGGTTGATGGGGTGGAGACCCGCTACCGCTACAGCGCTGAGCACGACCCCTACGTAGAGAAAGATCGGGGTGTACACTTCTACAAGGCGAAGGGTTACGGTGAACGTGCCGCGTTTTGGCTGCGGCCCTGGCATCCGCCGGCCGAGTCGCCGGACGACGAGTACCCGTACTGGTTGTGCACGGGCCGGGTGCTGGAGCACTGGCACACCGGCTCGATGACCCGACGCGTCAAGCAGCTGCACCAGGCGGTCACGGCGGGTTACGTCGAGATCAACCGCGCCGACGCCCAGCGTCTCGGCGTGGGCTCGGGCCAGATGGTGCGTGTGGTGAGCCGCCGCGGCAGCCTCGAGCTACCCGCCATGGTGGACGGCCGCGGGAAGCCGCCCCAAGGCTCGCTGTTCATCCCGTTCTTCGACGAGAGCCGGCTGCCCAACCTGCTGACACTCGACGCCATGGACAACATCAGCAAGGAACCGGATTTCAAGAAATGCGCTGTCCGCATCGAACGCGTCTGACGTTCTCGGTCCTGGCCGGGGCCGCACTGGCGGTCGCCGCATACGGTTGCGGCGGCGACACGGTTCCGGTGCCCGGCAGGGAAGACGCGGTGAAGTCGGCCGCCCACGTTCGCGCCGCCCGGCGCGCCTACGACGGTGCCCCTCCAACGATCCCGCACCAACCCTTCGGCGCGCGCTGTGAAGCCTGCCACAACGAGCGCGGCGCTTCGGTGCCCGGTGTGGGTTTCGCGCCGGCGTCGCCGCACGAGGGGACGGCGAAGGCCGGCGCCACGACCCGCTGCCGCCAGTGTCATGTTCTCGTGACCGACGACGGGCTGTTCGTGGCCAACGAGTTCATAGGACTGGAGCAGGACCTGGGCGC
Source organism: Gemmatimonadota bacterium (assembly GCA_039586755.1). Classification (GTDB taxonomy): domain Bacteria; phylum Gemmatimonadota; class Gemmatimonadetes; order Palauibacterales; family KS3-K002. The sequence goes on from JBDHJU010000049.1 coordinate 29,252, forward strand.
CGGGGCTCGAGCGACGCCGGGCGCGCCGCCGACGATCCCGCACCGTATCCTGTTGCGCGAGAACTGCGTGGCCTGCCACGCCGGCCCCGGTGCGCGCGAGGAAATTCGGACGAGTCATCCCGAGCGCTGGCGCTGCAAGCAGTGCCATGTGCCGGTGACGACTCATGAAACGTTCGAGAGCGCGCTGGGAGAGGGACTGACAGGGGAATAGACATGGCTCAGTTGCCCGAAGTCATAGAGCTGGGACCCCAAGACGAGGCGAGGCGCCTGTGGAACGGCGCGCTGGAGGCGCGCAAAGCCGCCGCCGATGACGTGGTGCCGCTCTGCGAGTCGCTCGATCTTGGACTGCACGCCGCCGAGATTCTGGTGATCCAGTTGCTGCAGCCAATAAAAGACGAGTTTCCCGCGACCATCGGACTGCAACTGCACATGCCGACACCCGAGGTCGACCCGCATCGCGACGGCATCACCGTACCCAAGACGCTGGACTTCACGGACGCCATCGATCTGCTGAGCGACGAGGAGTTGGAGTGCGTGAGCCCCGGCATGCACCGGGGCTGGGAGGATCGACGCTTCTCCTGCCGCCGCTCGCGCGCTGCGGCCCAGGGTGCAGTCGGCGTAACACTGTCAGGCGATGACCAGGAGCGACTGCTGCTGCTGGCGGCGTACCGCAACCGGCTGTTCCGATCGCCGCCGCCCGTCCGCGTCGTGCCGGGCGAGATTCTCTCAGCCTTCCAGAGCCTGGAGCGCCTCGTCGAGGGACTGCTGAAGACCGCCGGCTAAAGGTGGGTTGGCGCGGCCGGCCAAAACGCGTATCCGGGTTAGCCTGATTCCCCTACTTCGAGAGCCGTTCGGGCCTCATTCAGCACCTCATCCACTGTGATCAGCCGCATGCAGGTGTAGTCGCCGTCGCAGGTCGGATAATGCTTGCAGGGGGTGCACTCCAGGCGATGCAGGATGATACGGGTCCGCTTCGCCGGCGGCTCGCTGTAGGGGATGTTCGAGCCGAACAGCGCCACCGTGGGCCGCTCGAAGGCGCTGGCGATGTGGGTGAGCCCCGTGTCCACGCCCACCAGCAGATTGGCGAACTTGACCAGGGCGGCGGCCTCGGACAGCGAGGTCTGGCCGACGAGGCTCACTACTTTGCCGTCCACCGCCTGGCGGATCCGCCGATCCGCCTCCTGATCGTCGGGGCCTCCTAGGATAACCGTGGTGAGCCCCAGGTCGGCCCGGATGCGGTCGACCAGGCTCGCCCAGCGGTCCTCGAACCAGTGCTTCCAGTCGCGGGTGGTAAACGGGCAGATGACGGCGTATCCGTCCGTCAGCCCCTCTTCCTTGATTATCCGCCGAGCGGAATCTTCGTCTTCCCGGCTGAGGACGACGTCTAGGCGAAAGTCGGAGACGTCGAGGTCGAGCTCTTCCGCTATATAACGGTATTCCGAGGCGACCTGCGGAAGATCGCTCGAGTCTCGGGGAACGACGTGGGTCATCAGCAGTGAGCTCCCCTCGGTCGAGCCGAGTCCGATCCGCGTCGGCGCACCCGACAGGTAAGTCATCGCCCCAGCACGCAGCAGTCCGTGCACGTCGACCGCCAGGTCGAACTCACGGCCTCGCAGCTCGCGGACGAAGTCGAGGGCCAAGCGGCCGAGGGTGAGTAGTCTGCCGCGCCGCAGGAGTCTTTTCCATTCTTTACGGTTCCAGACGATGACTTCGTCGAGGTGGGGGTTATGAAGGACGAGGTCCGCCGTGTGCGACTCCGCCAGCCAGGTGATCCGGGCGTCGGGATACGTGCGGCGAAAGGCCTGGATCAAAGGCGTCGCGAATACAACGTCTCCGCGGGCCGTGAGTCGCACGATTAGGATCGAGCGAGGCGGTTTCGAAAGTGCAATCGCCGACATGTCCTTTGTGCCGAGACCACGTCCTGTTGATTTCTAGCGGGCCGAGCCAAATAGTACACGCTACTGGGCGACTAGGAATACGAGTTCTGTTCGAGACACGCAACCACAGGAGCCGGTTAGGGGGCTATGGCTAGCGGCTACGATCTGCTCTATGCCACTGCTGCGCTACTTGGTAGCCCGGTCCTGGGATTCAACCTCCTGAGGACCGGGAAATGGCGCACCGATTGGAAGGGCCGCGTTGGAAAGCGTCCGCCGCTTGCTCGTGACCCGCGTCGCACGGTCCTCATACACGGTGTGAGCGTAGGAGAGATCAACGCCACCCGGGAACTGGTACGGAAGCTAACCCGTGAGGACGCTCCTCCCCTGCGCCTGGTGATCAGCGCCACCACGAACACCGGGATCGAGCGCGCTCGCCGGCTCTACGAGTCGGACCACGACGTAGTCCGTTTCCCGTTCGACTTCTCGTGGATGGTCCGTCGCTTTCTGGACGCGGTGAACCCGGACCTCATCGTCCTCGTTGAGCTCGAAGTATGGCCGAACCTGTCGCAGGAGTGCCGGCGAAGAGGAATCCCGCTCTGCGTCATAAACGGTCGGCTGAGTGACTCGAGCTACAGGAACTACCGTTTGGTGGCGCCCCTGGTCCGCCCGGTCTTCCGGACCTTGGCGGCTGCTGCTGCCCAAACCGAGGTGTATGCTAAGCGGTTCGCGGACCTTGGCGTTCCGGCCGAGCGAGTGAGTGTCACCGACAACATGAAGTGGGACACGGTCCGGATGGCGGAGAGCGTGCCAGGCGCGGACGAACTGGCGGTGGCGATGGGGATCGATCGGTCGAAGCCGCTGGTCGTTGCGGGCTCCACAGGTCCCGGCGAGGAAGAGCGGCTCATAGCGACGCGACCGCCCGGCGTTCAGTTGCTGGTAGTTCCACGAAAGCCGGAGCGCTTCGAGTCTGTCGCTCGCCTTGACGCCGGTTTCGTCCGCCGGACCGAGCACCCGGACAGTAGCCGGCGCGCGGTGGACGGTGCCGAGCTCTTTCTGCTGGACACCATGGGCGAGCTGTCGAAGGCGTACTCGCTGGCCGACGTAGCGATCGTCGGCCGCAGCTTCGCCGCCCGTGGCGGCTCCGACCCTATCGAGCCCATCTCGTTGGGGAAGCCCACAGTGATTGGCCCCCGCCACAAGAACTTTTCCGACGTCGTCAGGGCATTCCGGGAGGCTGAGGGTATTCTCGTCTCGGATACGCCTATGGCAGCTGCGGCGGAACTGCTGGGTGCTCCAGAGCGGGCCCGCGAGATGGCGGAGCGGGGGAGGGAGGTAATTCGGGCTCGCCAGGGTGCGACCGAACGCCACGCCGAACTGGTGTACCGGCTTTTGGGGTCGTAGGTGGAATCAGTACCAGCGTAAGTCGTTTCGGGACGTGAGGTGACGCACGGGCAGGGCTCGTGTCTGTCTGTCCGTTCGAAGTTGTTATTTGGCAATGACTTAGGTGTCACGAGTGGTTGGCGCGGGGTTTGCACTCAACAGGCGCCCGAGGGATCCACAGAAGCCCGAATTCAAGGCAGGGGAGAGAGTCGACTAATGGCAGTTACCGCAATCGATGTAGCCGTGGCCGCACCACGGAGCCGGGTTGCCGCTTTCTTCGGGTCGACGGTAGGCAGGAAGATGGTGATGGCGGTGACCGGGGCCTTCTTGGTGCTGTTCGTCATCGGTCACATGATCGGCAATCTTCAGGTCTACCTGGGGCCGGAGTCGCTCAACCATTACGCCGAGTTGCTGCGCGAGCTGGGTCACGGGGGACTAATCTGGGTCTTTCGTGGGACGATGCTGGTTGCGGTGGCGCTGCACGTCTGGGCCGCTACGGCGCTCACGCTGGGCAGTTGGGCGGCGCGCCCCACAGGTTATCGTCGTCGCCAAGAGTATGTGGAGTCGACCTACGCGTCACGGACGATGCGCTGGGGCGGCCCGCTACTGCTGATGTTCATCATCTACCATCTGCTACACCTCACCACGGGGCAGGCGCACGGGAGCTTCGTGGTCGGCGACGTCTATCACAATGTGGTGGCGGGGTTCAGCGTCTGGTGGGTTTCCAGTTTCTACATTCTCGCGCAACTCGCGCTCGGCCTGCACCTCTACCACGGGGTGTGGAGCATGCTGCAAACCTTGGGACTGAGCCACGCGAGCTACAACCGTATGCGGACGGTCATCGCGCTGCTGATCGCCCTGGTGATCGCTATCGGCAACATCTCGATCCCGGTCGCCGTACTGACCGGCTTCGTTAGCTGAGGGCGAACGGAGATTTCCATGGAACTCAAAGCGAAGATCCCAGACGGACCGATAGAAAAGAAGTGGGAAAAGCACCGCTTCGACATGAAGCTGGTGAATCCGGCGAACAAGCGGAAATACAGCGTTATCGTCGTGGGTTCCGGCCTGGCGGGCGCGTCGGGCGCCGCATCGATGGCTGAGTTGGGCTACAACGTGAAGTGCTTCTGCTATCAGGACAGCCCGCGGCGTGCCCACTCGATCGCGGCCCAGGGCGGCATCAACGCCGCCAAGAACTACCAGAACGACGGCGACAGCGCCCTTCGCGCGTGAGTATGGGGGCCTACTGGCCAACCGGTCGTTCGGCGGTGCGCAGGTCTCACGCACCTTCTACGCGCGCGGTCAGACGGGTCAGCAGCTACTGCTGGGTGCCTACCAGGCGCTGCAGCGTCAGATCGGTCTGGGCAAGGTCGAGATGTACCCGCGGCATGAGATGCTCGAGCCCATCCTGATCGACGGCCGCGCTCGTGGGATCGTCGTGCGCGACATGGTGACCGGCGAGCTGGAGGTACACTTGGCCGATGCGGTGGTCCTGGCCACCGGCGGCTACGGCAACGTCTTCTTCCTCGCCACCTACGCGAAGGGTTGTAACGGTACGGCAGCCTGGCGGTCGTACAAGAAGGGCGCTTGCTTCGCCAACCCGTGCTTCACCCAGATTCACCCGACCTGCATCCCGGTGCACGGCGATTACCAGTCGAAGTTGACGCTGATGAGCGAGTCGCTGCGCAACGACGGGCGTATCTGGGTCCCGAAGCGTGCCGATGACGAGCGAGCGCCCGGCGAGATTCCGGAGGAGGACCGCGACTACTACCTCGAACGCATCTATCCCAGCTTCGGCAACCTCGCCCCACGGGACGTGTCGTCGCGGGCCGCCAAGCGTGTGGTGGATGAAGGGCGCGGCGTCGGGCCCACCGGCGTCGGCGTCTACCTCGATTTCGCCGACGCGATCGAACGGTTGGGCGAGGATGTCATCGCCGAGCGCTACGGCAACCTGTTCGAGATGTACGAGCGGATTACCGACGAGGACCCGTACAGGGTGCCGATGCGCATCTACCCGGCCACCCACTATACCATGGGCGGCCTGTGGGTCGACTACAACCTCGAGAGCACCATCCCCGGCCTGTTCGTAATCGGCGAGGCGAACTTCTCCGATCACGGCGCCAACCGTTTGGGGGCCAGCGCCCTCATGCAAGGCTTGGCCGACGGCTACTTCGTCATACCCTACACCATCGGCGACTACCTGGCCCGGACGAAGTTCGAGCCGCTGGCCGACGACCACCCAGAGGCGGTGGCCGCCGTGGCGGAGGTCGAGGGGCGGATCAAGCGGCTGCTCTCGGTGGGCGGGGCGCGCACTCCCACGTCGTTCCACCGCGAGCTGGGGCAGATCATGTGGGAGTACTGCGGCATGGCCAGGACGCGGGAGGGTCTTGAGGAGGCGCTGGACAAGATCCCGGCTCTGCGTGAGGAGTTCTGGGAGAACGTGACCGTCCCCGGCGAAGCCATGGAGCTCAATCAATCTTTGGAATACGCCGGCCGGGTTGCCGATTTCCTCGAGATCGGCGAGCTCATGTGCCTCGATGCGCTGGAGCGCGAGGAATCGTGTGGCGCGCACTTGCGCGAGGAGTATCAGACCGACGATGGCGAAGCGCTGCGTGATGACGAGAACTACTCGCACGTCGCGGCATGGGAATATGCCGGCGAAGGGAAGAGGCCGATCCGCAACGTCGAGCCGCTGGATTTCGAGTATGTCGAACTCGCGACACGGAGCTACAAGTGATGAAACTCACTCTTCATATCTGGCGTCAGCAGAACGCGAAGTCGAAGGGTCGTTTCGTCAAGTACGACCTCGACGACGTGAGCCCATGTCCTTCCTCGAGATGCTGGACGTGCTCAACGAGAAGCTCATCGCGGAAGGCCAGGAGCCGGTCGCCTTCGACCACGATTGCCGGGAGGGCATCTGTGGGACCTGTGGGGTCGTGGTCAACGGCAGGGCGCACGGGCCCCGTGACCGAACGACGATGTGCCAGTTGCACATGCGCGAGTTCAAAAACGGCGCCACCCTGTGGATCGAGCCCTGGCGCGCCAAGGCGTTCCCGATTCTCAGGGATCTGATCGTCGATCGTAGCGCGCTGGACCGCATCATCGCGGCGGGCGGCTTCATCGGAGCGCCCACAGGTTCGGCGCCCGACGCGAATGCGATCCCGATCCCCAAGGAAGATGCCGACCTGGCGATGGATGCGGCGGCCTGCATCGGCTGTGGCGCCTGCGTCGCCGCCTGTCCCAACGCCTCGGCCATGCTGTTCACCGCGGCCAAGGTCTCGCAGTTCGCGAAGCTACCACAAGGACAGCCGGAGCGTTACCGACGTGTGAAGGCGATGGTCCGCCAGATGGACTTCGAAGGCTTCGGCAACTGCACGAACCACGGCGAGTGCACCGCGGCATGCCCGAAGGCGATCAGCCTGGACCACATCGCCCAACTGAATCGCGACTACTTGAAGTCGTCTCTACGCGCCGACCGCCGCATCGTATCGGAGGTGGGCGCCGGCTAGCCGGGACGCTTGACCGGAGCGGCTGGACCGTATTTGTTCGGGGCTTATGTCCGAGATCTTTTCGCTCCGGGCCGTCACCTTCAATGCGTGGGCGCTCCCGGTCACGATACCGTCGCAGGAGAAGCGACGCCGGCTGAGCCGATTGCCGGAAGCGTTGGCGGCGCTCGACGCCGACGTCATAATCCTGCAAGAACTGTTCGACGTGCGGGGCCGGCATCGCCTGCTGCGCGAATTGTGTCCACCGTATTCGAGCACCCCCGATGCGATGGCTACCCGTCGCATCCTGCGACTGGTCCCGGCCGACACGACCGGCGGACTGCTGGTCCTCTCCCGCTTTCCCATCACCGGCAGCCGATTCGTTCCGCACTCGCTGGGGCCGGGCACGAAGGTGGACGAGCGGCTGGGCCGCAAGGGCGCGCTGGTCGTTCACCTGGAGACACCGGTCGGGGAGCTGACCGTATTCGCCGTTCATCTGTACGCCGGTACCAAGCCGAAGGACACCCGCATACGCAGCGTTCAGCTCGCGCCGCTCCTGGAGGTCTTGGAGGCCGAGGCCGGTGCCAACCCCGTCCTCTTGGCCGGCGACATCAACACTTCGCCGACGGTTGCCTACCCCGAGCCGCCGGGGCCGGGGAACCCGTACACACCGGAATACGCGGCTCTCGAGGGGGCAGGGTTCGTTGATCCCCTTCCTCCGAACCCCACGCCGGCCGAACTGACCGCCACCTGGGTGCCCAGTCGCAACCGCTACGCTGCGCTCCCCTACCAGGAGACAAAGACCGACGAACGCTACGACTATGTGATGGTGAGAGCGAGCGGCTCGCATGAGTGGAGCGTGCAGGCCGCCCGCACGGTACTAGACGGGGCCGGCGAACATCTTTCGGATCACGTCGGCGTGCTGGCCGAGCTCGAGCTTGTGCCGCGCTGAGCCTAGATGGCCTCCATCGTCGAGGGCGGCTTGGTCCCCAGGTTGTAGGTCACACTCACCACACCGGGCACTTCCTCCACCAACCGGTCGGCCAGGCGGCGCAGCTTCGGCCACGGCACTTCGGTGGGCGTACCTTCGCGCGCATCGACGCTGTCCCAACAACGCAACTCGAGCTGCAGGCCGAAGTCGCGTGCGCCCTCGCGCATCCCGGTGACTCGATCCTCGTGGAGGATCGCCAGCTTCAGGAATGCATCGACGTCGGCCAACTCTTCCTCGGTGATCGCCGTGGCGGCGCGAACCGTCTCGATCCGTTCCGGCGTCACCTCGCCGATCACGCGCGCGGCGAGTGCAGGGCCGGGGAAAGGCATGCGATTCCAGACCGACTCGGGCAGCCCCAGCGCTTCGGCGACGCGGCGCACGCCGTCCTTACGGATTTGGACGAGCGGCTCGATGATCTTGTAGCCGAAGGCCTGTTCCGGATCGATCCCCAACTGCTCGAAGACGTTGTGCTGGCGCTTGATGCCGGCGACGGTCTCGTCTACGTCGGTGAGGATCGTGCCCTGGAGCAGGAAACGCGCCTCGCCTTCGCGCACCAGACGCCCGAACACGTCGCGGTAGAAGGTCTGGGTCACAGCCTCTCGCTTCTCCTCGGGGTCGGTGAGCCCAGCGAGCGCGGCGAAGAACTCTTCTCGCGCGTCGAGGATTTCCACGTGCACCCCGAACTTGCTGAACATCGCAGCGACCTGTTCCGGTTCGCCGCGTCGCATTAGTCCGTTCTCGATGAAATAAGTGGTTAGCCGGTCGCCCAGCGCACGGTGTCCGAGTAGCGTGACGGCGGACGAGTCGACGCCGCCCGAGAGGGCGTTAATCGCTCTTCCGTCGCCGACGGCGGCGGAGATCTCCGCGACCTTCTCGCGGATGAACGCCTCAGGGTTCAGGTCCTCGATCCGGATCTCCTTCACCATCGGGTCCTCTCCTCGGTTGATAGCGGGTAGGCGCGCACGGGGCCGTCCCGGTGAACGGGCGCTCGAGCGTGAGGTGCACGAAAGCTCCCGCCATGATCGGTGACGGCGAGCCCCGTGTCAATCGGGTCGCTACTCGGCGTTGAGGACGATGACCGGGTCGATGCGGGTCGCCCGCCGTGCCGGCAGCCAGCAGGCGAGGAAGCCGCAGGCGGCCAGGGTGACGATCACGGCGGTCAACACCAGGGGGTCGGTGGGCTGGACGCCGTAGAGCAGCGCCCGGACGAGCCGAACCAGGAACAGGCTCCCGGCCAACCCGATCGCGAGACCGAGACCGACGACGAGGAGGCCCTGGGTGACGACCAGGCTGAAGACCTGCTGCGGGCTGCTGCCGATGGCCATCCGTATGCTGATCTCGCGCGTGCGCTGGGTCACCGAGTAGGCCAGGACGCCGTAGATCCCGACGGCGGCCAGGAAGAGGGCGACGGCGGCGAAACCGGAGAGGAGCAGCATCGGGGTGCGTCGTCTGACCAGCGAGTCGGCGATCCGCTGCTCCATCGTCTCGGGGTAGTAGAACGGCAGGTCGGGGTCGAGCCGGCTGACGACCTGGCGGACCGACGGCGTCAGGCTTATGGGCTGCATCTCGGTGCGGGCCACCAGGGTGATAAATCCCAGGGGCCTCTGTCTGTAGGTGAAATAGTACGCCCCGACGTGCTCGCTCTCTGTCAGGTCGTTCTGCCTGATGTCGCCGACCACTCCGATGATAGTGTAGAGGAAGTCTTCCTCGTTCTCCTCCATGCCGGGCAAAGTGCCCCACAGCATCCGTTTTCCGAGCGGGTCTTCGTCCGGGAAGTATCGCTGGGCGAGCCAGCGGTCGATGATGATGGCCTGTGTGCCGTCCTCGGTGTCGGTCTCATCGAAGTAGCGGCCGGTCAGGAGAGAGATCCCCATGGCTTCGAAGTAGCCGGGTCCCGCGATGGTGCTGTAGGGGGCCAGCAGTGACTCGCCGGGACCCGGAACGTAGCCCTCGGGCAAGATGACGCTCGCACTGCCGCCGCCGCCGAAGGGGATCATGCTGGTCACCGACGCCGCTGTGACTCCTGGCAGCGCTCGGACCTCGCGCAATAGCCCGTCGATGAACTGCAACTGCTCGGGGTCGTCGGGATATCGAGACTCCGGCAGCGAGATATAGCCGGTAAGTACCGAGTTCGGCTTGAATCCGGGATCGACGCTCAGGGCGGCGCGGAGGCTGGCGAACATCAGGCCAGCGCCGATGAGCAGGACGAATGCGATAGCCACCTGGCCGGTGACCAGAGCGCTGCGCAGCAGGACGGCGCGCCGGCTTGCCGTGCCGGTGCGGCTCTCCGCCCGGAACACGGCGTTCAGATCGGTGCGGAAGAGGTGCAGCAGTGGAATGGCGCCGAAGAAGATCCCCGCGGCGGCGGCCAACAGGAACGTGAAGAGCACGGCGGTCCCGTCGATAGCGACCTGGGCGCCGCGCGGCAGATCCTCGACGCCCATGGTCTCGATCAACCGGAGCCCGGCCGCACCCACGGCCAGTCCGAGCAGACCGCCCAGCGTTGCGATCAGCACAGCCTCGGTGAGCAACTGCCGGCTGAGCCGCGCCTGGTCGGCGCCCAGCGCGATGCGGGTCGCCAGTTCCCCCATGCGGACGTTGGATCGCGCCAGCATCAGGTTCGCTATGTTCAGGCAGCCGATGAGCAGCACGAACGCTACACCGAACCAGAGCATGATGAAGGTCGGTTTCACGTCGCGGAGGAGGTCGTCCTTCAGGTTGTGGACCTGGGCGTGATAGCCGGCGTCCTCAAGCAGCTGCCTGGCGTTGGGGGCCGGGAACTCGTCGACCAACCCGGCATCGAGGGCGGCGATCTGTTGCGTGGCCTGCTCGATCGTCGCTCCCGGTCGAAGCCGGGCGATCATCTGGAAGTTGTTGTTGTGCAGGCGCTCCGGGGTGCGCTCCTCCGGCGTGTAAGGAATGGGCACGTAGAAGCGACTCTCGCGCACGCCGAGGAAGTCGAACCCTTCGGGCAGCACGCCGACGATCGTGTAGGGCCGCCCATCGATCCGCAGGTCTTGGGCCAAGATGCTTGCGTCGCCGCCGTAGCGCTCCTGCCAGAAACCGTAGCTCAGGATCACTCGCTGCTCGTTGCCGATGTCCATCTCCTCCTCGCTGAAGCTCCGCCCGATCACCGGCCGGACTCCCAGCAGCGGGAAGAAGGAGGGCGTTACCCGCATGGTGCGCGCACGCTCGGTGCTCCCCGGGTCGCCCACTGTATGGCCCCAGTACTGGAACTCGGCGACTTCATCGAACGCCTCCACCTCCTCGCGCCGGTAGAAGAAGTCGGGTGCGCTGTTCGAGGCACGCTCCACTCCGGCGTTCGGATAGCTGTTGAAGACGGTGACCAGCCGCTCGGGGTTGGAGAAGGGGAGCGGCTCGAGTAGCACGGCGTTGATGACACTGAAGATCGCCGTGTTCGCCCCGATGCAGACGGCCAGCGTGAGCAGGACGGTCAGGCTGAGCGTCTTGTCCTTCCAGAGCAGCTTGGCACCGAACTTCAGGTCTTGCAGTAGCGTTTCCATATGAGATATGGTTGGAGAAATGTGAGGCGACCCGCGCGCCGCTTCTGTCACTACGCCCCGGTTCTGCCGGGTGTTTCAATTTGCGACGCCGGAAGGGATGACGGATGAAATCGATTGGAGTATTGCTGGCCTGCTCGCTGGTGCTCAGCGTCGCTGCGGCTGCCAAGGCGCTGGCCCAGAGCGAGGGGGAGCCGGGTCCGCCGCGCACGGTGGAGCGGGTCAACCTGGAGCGCTACGCGGGTCTCTGGTACGAGATCGCCCGCATACCTAACGGCTTCCAGGAAGGTTGCGTAAGTGGTGTTACGGCCGAATACGAGTTGCGCGATGACGGTCGGATCGACGTCATCAATCGCTGCATCACGGCCAGCGGCAGAGTCGACGAGGCGAAGGGGCTCGCCCGCATCGAGGACCGTGAGTCGAACGCCCGGCTCAAAGTGAGCTTCTTCAGCATTCTAGGCTGGCGACCGATCTGGGGCGACTACTGGATCATCGGCCTGGGCGACGACTACGAGTTTGCCCTGGTCGGGTCGCCGGATCGTAAGTACGGATGGATTTTGAGCCGCGAGCCCGAGCTTGATTGGTACGTCTTGGAGCGGATCTATACCATGCTGGGAGACCAGGGGTACCATCCCGGCGACTTCGAGATGACCGCTCAGGATTCACCGCCCGGCGGGTGAGCGATCACTCACCGCGCGCGCCCACTACGGCGATACGACCGCCGGCGACTGAGACCGCGACGCGGGTTATCCCGTGCACCCCGTACTCGGTCAGGTCCGCGACCATCTCCCACTCACCGCCCTCAACCCATCTGTAGAGGGCGGATTCGCTTCCCATGATGATGGTGCTGGCTGACAGCCAGGCGTAGTCCTCGCTGCCGGGCAACGTCGGCGTGATCGTGGTGACCGCCTGCCTGTCGACGTCGACGGCCTTGATGAGCCACTCATCATCGCTGAGCTTGTGGACGAAGCTGATTCTCCGCTGTCCTGGGATCCGGTGAAGGGACCGTCCGATGTTCTCCGCGACGATCGATGCCGTGCCGGAGCGCAGATCCACCAACTGCAGCGTGGACGGTGTAATCGAATCACCCAGCAGAAAAACGGCCACGCTGTGGGGATCGACCCAGGCGTGATAGCCCACCGGCTGGACATCATCGAGTATGCCGCCACCATCGCGACCGTTCATCCCGTACGACCAGAGCCCTTGCCGGTCGAGCTCCTCACGGATAACGGAGAAGAAGTCCCCGCCGGGCATGACCGTCGGTGAGTATTCGCTGGCCGTCGGCGTGTTCGTGACCTGGGTGACGGTGCCGGCCTCGATATCGTACCGATAGATGTCGGTTTGAAGGCTGTCGCGGGCCGACGTGAAGAGGAGCGCGCTTCCCTCGTCTACGAAGTACGGTTGATTGTCGTAACCATCGCGGCCGGTGATGTTGGTCAAATCGCCTACTTCAAGGCGATCGCCGTCCAGCAGCAGGGTGCCTAGGAAGATATCGTTCGATGGCGCCGACGCCGCGGTGGGTGTGTATTCGCTCGGTCGCTCCGAGCAGGTGACCGTGACAAGCGCCGCCAGTATGACGGTGACCTGAGTTCGCCCGACCAGCCGATACATTTCGCCTCCCTTGTGCCGGGGTTGATACGGCGGCAACCGACCAGCACATTTAGTAGAATCTCAGTCCTCACGCTACTGCCCAGCCATCCATCTCACGCAGGTAAAGACCCTTCGGGATCGGAGGTGGGCCCATGTCTCCAGCCAGGTCTTCCCGTGCTTACTCGACCGGCCTTCCAGCGTTGGTCACTTGCGTGCTCGCCATTCTCGTGGCCAGTGCCTGCGAGCGAGTGCCGCCACCGTCCGCCTTCTCAATAATGGCGGCGACGTTCCCCGACAGCGTGAAGCTCGAGTGGCAGGCGCAAACGGGAGTCGACTCGTTCCGGGTCGAGCTCGCCGGCGAGCAAACGCTGACGAAGTGGCTGGCGGGCGGCGATGAGATGGCCGTATTCACGGCTGAGGACGGCGTCCAAGAGGGCGCCAGCTACACCGCCACGGTCTACGCCGTCGGTGTCGGCGGCGAGACACGGAGTGACGAGTCGCCTACCGTGACGGCAAACGGCTTCCCATGGGACGAGTGGTTTCCCACCAGCCTGCACGCGACGGGGCAGGGTCTGCAAACGTTCTACAGCGCGGCCAACGGCGGGCTGGAGCAGTTCGCCGGCGTACCCTATTCGGAATTGGCGTGTAAGAACTGTCACGAGCCGAGTCTCACGGGTGGTTGCGCCAGCTGCCACGACACTCCGACCCCCGGCCCCGGTGCGCAGGTCGATGACGGTGTGGCTGAAGGCCAGGCGTGTGCCGGGTGTCACGGCAGGCAGGCGAGCGAGGTCGACGCCGGGCTAAGCGACGTGCACCGCGACGCGGGCATGACGTGCATGGACTGCCATACACTGGAAGACGTCATGGGTGATGGGCACGGCTACAGCTCCTTGCTCGAGCACGGTGCCATCCACACCGAGTGCGCGGACTGTCACACGCCCGTTCCAGCCAATCGATATCACGACTGGCATGCTGTCGCGGTGGACTGCAGCACGTGCCACATGCAAGGCATGATCACCTGCTACAACTGCCACTATCAGTCGACGCTCCCCGAGGGAGAGTCACAACTGCTGAAGCAGGTGACGAACTGGATCTTCCTAGTGAACCGGGAAGGGAAGATTCACCCGGCCAACATGCACTCTCTGGTCTACGAAGGTAATAAGCTCCTTATAGTAGCGCCGGGTTACGGTCATACGATCGCCAGAAACGCGATCTCGGGGTGTGACGATTGTCATGGGAATGCGCACATCCTCGATCTCGCCGAGGACAGCCTGCTGGTCGTGGCCGAATTTGACGCTGAGGGCGATGTGAATACGGCGGCGGGATTAATTCCCGTACCGTTCAACTACGAGACGGCACTCGTATTCGATTTCGTCGTGTACGATGCCGAAACCGAGACGTGGTCGTTACTGGCGCGGGGACAGGATACGACCCAGTTGATGTTTGCCGAGCCGCTGAGCGGAGAGCAGCTGGAGAAGCTCAAGCAGTCGATGGCCCACCTCGGCGGCGGCTCGTAGCTGTCGCTGAATCGGTGAAAGTGATCAGCGAGGGTAGCTCGTCGGCTTCCGAGACCCCCTGCGCGATCACCCCGATTTTCGTGCCTTGCTGGAGGCGTCCTGAGCCCATCCCTCGGCACGAGTCTTGCCCCTTCCAGCGCCAAACCTTATTTAACGCTCTCGTCAGAGCAGAGAGTGATTCGAGATAGCCACGGGCCTAACTGCGCCGTAGGTGCGCAGTTCCGTCCGGCTAGACGGGGATCGACGTTGAACAAAGTGTTGCTGGGTGGCCTTCTCGCAGCGACAGTGGTGCTGGCCGGGTGTAACGGGGATCCAACACCTCGGGGCGTTGTCGATGACGCGGCTTTTAGCAGGACACGCGGGCACATGCACGTCGCCGGCCATTGGCTCGAGGGGGAGGGTCTCTCGAAGGGCGTGCGAGAGGTCGAGCTCGAGATCCGTAGCGGCGAGATAGACCTGAACAGCAAGAGCAAGTTCAAAGTCGTCATACCGACGGCCGAAGGTTTCGACGCGTCGGAGGTCGATCCCGAGACCGTGACGCTGGGCGACGGCCTGGGGGCGGACACGCCCGTGTTCAGGAAGCAAAGTGGTAAGATCATGGCAAGGCTGGAGGACGACGACGAAGACGGCGACCTCGACCTGGTCCTCCAGTTCGCCGTCCAAGAACTGGTGGCCAACGGTGACCTGACCCGGAGCAGCACCGGGCTGGTCGTCGAGGCCGTCACGTACGCAGGCCAAGAAGTTCGCGGGTCGGCGGCCGTAGTCCCCCTATCCCTCGAGCCCAAGACTCTCCTCCCGTCGTGGCGTATCGACACTTCCTTGAGAATCGCGCTGCTGTGGGCCGCGCCCGCGGCCTGGCAGGAGGTATGATCCGGCGCTAGAATGTTGCCGGCACCCGCTACGGGCGTATAGCCTGCATTCTTGCTAAGCCAATCAAGCGAATGACGAACGAGAACCCGTCGAGGACCACGTTCGCCCGCGATCTTGGCCTGTTCGATGCTACGATGATCGGCGTTGGCGCAATGATCGGTGCGGGTATCTTCGTGCTCACGGGGATCGCCGCCGGCGAATCGGGCCCTGCCTCGATTCTGGCGTTCGCGCTCAACGGTGCGGTAACGCTGCTGACCGCCTTCGCCTACGCCGAGCTCGCCTCAGCCATCCCACGTGCGGGAGGCGGCTACTCGTTCGTGCGGATGGCCTTTCCCGGCGCACTCGGCTTCACCGCCGGATGGATGCTCTGGTTCGCGTACACGGTAGCGTGTAGCCTCTACGCCCTCGGGTTCGCCGGGTACTTCTGGGAGTTCTTCCACAAGTACATTCCCGGGCTCACCGGAGGTTTGTTCGGGATGCTCGGCCCGAGCATCCCCATTCTGCTCGTCACGCTTTTGGTGGGGATCATCTTCATCCGGTTGAACATCCGGGGCGCGGAGGTTACGGGCCAGGCAGAGAACGCGCTGACTTTGGCAAAGCTGGCGGTGTTGGGGATCTTCGTCTTCTACGGGCTGAAGCGTGTCTTCGCCGCGCCGGTCGAGGCGGCTGATAACTTCACGCCGTTCTTCCCGCTAGGTGGTGGTGGCGTGCTGGTGGCGATGGGCCTGACTTTCATCGCCTTCGAGGGTTACGACCTGATCGCCACCGTCGCCGAGGAAATCAAAGAGCCGGAGAAGAACATCCCGCGCGCCACGTTCATCGCCCTGGCGATCACGGTGACGATGTATCTGCTGATACTATTCGTCTCGCTGGGTGCGGTGAGTTCGGGCGACAGCCCGACCTGGCGGTTCTTGGGCGAGTATAAGGAGACGGCGATCGTGCGGGCGGCGGAGGATTTCATGCCCGCCTTCGGTGTCGGGGTCATCGTTTTCGGCGGCCTGCTCTCCACCATGTCGGCCCTGAACGCGACGGTCCTCGCATCCTCGCGGGTCGCATTCTCGATGGCGCGCGATAACCTGCTGCCGCGGGAGATGTCGAAGATCCATCCGGAGCGGCGCACGCCGCGCATGGCGATCATCGTCACGGGTGTGATTCTCCTGGCTATGGCGCTCACCCTACCGATCGAGGCAGTGGGTTCGGCGGCGAGCCTGATCTTCCTGCTGACCTTCGCGTTGGTTAACCTCGCGGTCATCGCGCTGCGCCGTAAAGCGCCGGAGATGCCGCGCGTTTATCGGGTTCCGCTCTACCCGGTTACGCCGATCCTCGGCATCTCGCTCAACGTCTTCCTGGCGCTCTACCAATTCAAGTTTCAGCCACTGGCTTGGTACGTGACGGCGGGTTGGATCGTCCTCGGGCTGCTGATCTACTTCGGGTACTTCGAAAAACTGGCGGCAGGAGCGGAGCCACAGGTCCTCATCCCGAGCCAGCGACCGTTGGAGGAGAGACCCGACTACTCGGTCCTCGTGCCTCTGCATAACCCGGACACCGTCAGGACGTTGCTCGACTTCGCCAGCCCGATAGCCCGAGCGCGGGGCAGGCGGCTGGTCGCCGTCACGGTGACCGTGGTGCCGAGGCAGTTGCCGGTGCACGAGGGTCTGCGTTTCACTCACCATCGGGAGCCGCTGCTCAGGGAGGCGCGCGAGTACGCGGCAGAGCACGGCATAGAGATCGAGACGGATATTGCCATCGCGCATCACGCCCACCACGGAATCCTCGAGGCAGCGGAAAGACACCGCGCCGACGTGCTGCTGATGGGCTGGAAGGGCTATACGGATACCCGTGAGCGTATCTTCGGCGAGGTCGCCGACCAGGTAATCCGGCACGCGCCCTGCGATCTAATGCTGTTGAAGATTGCCGAGGAAGGTCAGTTCCGGCGTTGTCTGTTCCCCACAGCGGGTGGCCCGCACGCGCAGCTCGCGGCAGAGTTCCTCAACGTGCTCGGTGAGGCGTTCGAGATGGAGGTTACGGCCAGCTACGTCGTGCCGCCGGGAGCGCCGGAGGAACAACGTTCCGAGGCCGAACGCTGGATCGAGAAGACGCTGGTCCACTTCAACGTGGCTCTACCTCTGGAGAAGCGGCTGATCGAGGCTGAATCGGTGGCCGGTGGCCTGGCGCTGGCCAGCCGCGACTGCGATCTGGTCGTCATCGGGGCTGCCAAGGAACCTCTGTTCCGCAAGGTGTTGCTGGGCGAGATCCCGGAGAAGGTGGCTCGCCACTCGCCGGCATCGGTGCTTGTGGTGAAGCGCTACGAAGGCGCTGTGAAATCCCTCGTCAAGCGGCTGATGGGGTGAGGGCCCTCTCCGCCCCGGGCCGTCGCGGCGTGGATCCGGCGTTAGCGCTGCTGGGTTGCTGTCGCATGTTGGCTCGGCCCATTATATGCGCCTACCCAAGCCAGTCCAGGCCCATCCGGAGGAAAAGATGATCAAGGATGTCACGGTAGAGAACTACCTGGGCGGCGAATGGGTCGCTTCCTCAGGGTCCGAGACTCTACCGGTCACCAACCCGGCCACGGGAGAGTATCTCGGGCAGGTCCCGCTGTCGGGCTCGCAGGATGTGGGCGCCGCAGTAGAAGCGGCGAAGCGCGCCTTCCCGGCCTGGCGCGCGACTCCAGCGATAGAACGAGCGCGAGCCCTCTTTCGACTAAAGACGTTGCTGGAGGAGAACTTCGAGGACCTGGCCACAAGCCTGGCCCGGGAGCACGGCAAGAACCTGGAGGAATGTCGCGGCGAGATCAGGCGCGGGATCGAGAACGTGGAGCACGCCTGCGGGATCCCGACCCTGATGATGGGTTCGACGGCGGAGGACATAGCACCGGGGATCGATTGCGAGACCATCCTGCAACCGCTGGGTGTCTTCGCCGGCATCACGCCCTACAACTTCCCGGTCATGATCCCGATGTGGTTCTGGCCCTATGCGGTCGCCACCGGCAACACGTTCGTGCTCAAGCCCAGCGAGCAGGATCCCCTGACCCATCAGAAGGTGATCGAGTTGACCGTGCAGGCGGGTCTGCCGAAAGGTGTGCTCAACGTGGTGCACGGCGCCCGGGACGCAGCGGCTGCGTTGATCGAGCACCCAGATGTAAAAGGTATCTCTTTTGTAGGCTCGACCGCGGTGGCCCAGCAGATCTACGCGGGCGCGGCCGCGCGTGGCAAACGGGTGCAGGCTCTGGGTGGAGCGAAGAACTATCTCGTTGTGTTGCCGGATGCGGACTACGACCATGCGACCGATGCGATCCTCTCGTCGCTGTTCGGCTCTGCAGGCCAGCGATGCCTGGCGGGCAGCGTGGTCGTTGGGGTGGAGGATGCGTACCCGGACATGAAAGAACGTCTGCTGGAGGGAGCCGCGTCGCTCAGCATGGGCTACGCTCTCGACGGTGATCCGTTCATGGGTCCGGTAATCTCTGGGCCACATCGCGAGCGCATTCTAGGCTACATCGAGGAAGGGATCCGCGAGGGTGCCGAGCTGCTGCTCGACGGCCGCGAGGCGACGGTGAAGGCCCACCCGAAGGGACACTGGGTTGGCCCGACCTTATTCGATGACGTGGGCCCGGACCTGGTGATTGGGTGCGAAGAGATCTTCGGCCCGGTGGGAGGGCTGGCCCGGGTCGGCTCGCTCGCTGAGGCCTTGGAGCTGATCCACCGCATCAGCTACGGAAACATGACGTCGGTTTTCACGACCAGCGGTCGCGCGGCACGCGAGATCCGCTATCACGCTGGTATAAGCATGCTCGGCATCAACATCGGAGTAGCGGCACCGATGGCGTTCTTCCCGTTCGGTGGCGCGAAGGGCTCGTTTTATGGAGACCTGAAAGCCCAGGGCCGAGATGCTATCGACTTCTACACAGACAAGCGCGTCGTGATCTCGAGGTGGTAAAGATGAATCCTACGAACCATGCCGCGGTGAATATCGATACGGCTCGTGTAAAGGCCGATCACGCCAAGTATCTGTTTCCCTGCGCACCGCCACTATACGGAGAACCGCTCGTGCTTGTCGAAGGGAACGGCACGGCGGCTGTGGACTCGGAGGGGCGCGAGTACCTCGACTTCTTCAGTGGGATACTCACGACTTCCATCGGCCACTGCCATCCTGAAGTCGTTGAACGCGTACGCGAGCAGGTGGGCACGCTGGGTCACACGTCGACGCTCTATCTCACCGAAAACCAGACCCACGTCGCCAGGCGACTGAGCGAGATGGCGCCCGGTCGGCTCAGCCAGTCGTTCTTCACGAACAGCGGCACCGAGGCGGTGGAGACGGCGGTCATGCTCGCCTGCATGTACACGGGCAGGAGCGAGGTGATCGCGCTTCGCAGGGCCTACTCGGGACGAAGCGTTCTGGCCACCAATCTTACGGCACAAGCGCCGTGGCGTCCGCTGGGCAGTTCGCTGCCTGGGATCAAACACGCGATGTCGCCTTATCGCTACAGGTTCCCCATCGAGGCTCTCGACGACAAGGCCTTCTTGGATTATCTGGCCAGAGACCTGGAAGAGACGATCGAGACGGTCACCGACGGGAAACCGGCCGCCTTCTTTGCCGAGACCATTCAAGGAGCGGGGGGCTATATCGTGCCGCCGCCGGGATATTTCCAGCGCATGGTCGAGATCATCCACGACTACGGCGGGCTCTTCATCTGCGACGAGGTACAGGCGGGTTTCGGTCGCACGGGAGGTAAGTGGTTCGGCATCGAGCACTGGGATGTTGAACCGGACATCATGGTGATGGCGAAGGGGATTGCCAATGGTTTCCCGGTGGGTGCGACGATAACGCGGCCGGAGATCGCCGAGATCTGGACGGCCAAGACGATCTCGACCTACGGTGGCAACCCGGTGTGCATGGCGGCGGCGGATGCCACGCTGGAGGTGATGGCCCGAGAGAATACGCCCGACCGTTCGCAGGTCCGTGGCAGCCAGTTGCGCAAGGGCCTCGAGGAACTCATGGGCGGGCACGAGTGGATCGGTGAGGTGCGCGGCATGGGTCTCATGCAGGCACTCGAGTTGGTCGAGGATCGAGGGAGCAAAGAGCCGAGTCCCGAGATGACGAAAGCGTTGCTGGAAGCGACGAGGGAAGAGGGGTTGCTGCTGGGGGTCGGCGGGCTGGACGGGAACGTGATTCGGATGGGCCCGTCGATGCTGGTGGGCGAAGCAGAGGTCGATGACGCGTTGGATCGTTTGGGGCGCGCCTGCCGGCGCGTGGACTCGGCGAGCTAGAACGATGATCTGGGGCCTCGATTGGACGGCGTGGCTACTGCTGTTCGTAGCGGTCGTTCCCGGTCTCGCCCTGGTAACCGTGTTCCACTTCAAGCGTCGCCGCAGGGGCGAGGCGGCGTAGCATGGGCTCCGCGGCGATTCTAGCGGTTCTCGCCCTCTACGGGGTCGTCCTCGTGGCGATCGGGATCTGGGGCCGCCGTGAGTCCAGCAGTGTCGCCGGCTACTACGTGGCCGGCAAGAAGCTTCCCTCCTGGGTTATCGCCTTCAGCTCCAACGCTACCGGCGAAAGCGCCTGGCTGCTGCTGGGGCTCACCGGGATGGGGTACCTGATCGGCATCCACGCTTTGTGGGTCGTGCTGGGGGAGGTCCTCGGGGTAGCGCTCGCCTGGGTGTTCGTCGGGCTGCGGTTCAAGGAGTACACCGATCGCTACGACTCGATCACCGTCCCTGATTACCTCGAATCCCGCTTCCGTGACACGCAGCACATCATTCGCCTGGTAAGCGTCGTGATCATCTTCTCGATGGTCACCGCCTACGCGGCGGCGCAGCTAACAGCGTCGGGGAAGGCGTTCAGTTCGTTTCTGGGCACCAGCTACGAGCTGGGCGTTCTGATCGGGATCGCGCTGATCCTCTTCTACACGACGGTGGGTGGGTTTACGGCGGTCGCCTATAACGATTTGCTGCATGGGGTCCTCATGTTTCTGGGGCTGCTCGTGCTGCCCATCGTGGGGATCGCCGCGGTCGGCGGCTGGGGCCCGATGGTATCGCAGCTCGGTGCGATCGATCCGGATCTCCTGAAACCGATGGGTGAGTACGGGCTGTCGATGGTGGGTGTGGTGAGCGCCGTAAGTTTCGTTGGCATAGGTCTCGCTTTTCTAGGCGCGCCTCAACTTCTGACGCGTTTTATCTCGGCACGGGATCGCGGCGAGATCGTCGATGGGAGCGTGATGGCTGTGGCCGTGATCGTCGTCTTCGACATCGGCGCGGTGTTTGCGGGCATGGCGGGGAGAGTATTGTTTCCGGGGCTCGCTGATCCCGAGACGATCCTTCCGACGATGAGTGCCGAGTTGATGCCTGCAGTTTTCACCGGGGTGTTCTTGGTGATCGTGCTGGCCGCGATCATGTCGACTGTGGACTCGCTGCTGATCCTCGCCTCGTCGGCTGTCGTGAGGGATGTTGTGCAGAAGGTTCTTCACCCGGGCCTGTCGGAGCGGCAGTTCTCTTTTCTCGGCAAGCTCACGACGGTGGTGATCGGGGCCATCGCTCTGGCGCTGGCACTGCCGGAAGTAAGAGTGATCTTCTGGTTCGTCCTTTTCGCCTGGTCGGGGCTGGCTTCGGCGTTCGCGCCGGTGGTTCTCTGTTCGCTCTTCTGGAGTGGTACGACGAAGGCTGGCGCGATCGCCGGGATGGTGGCCGGATTCCTCGCTACGGTCCTCTGGGTGTTGCTGTTCAAAGAACAATACTACTCCCTGTACGAGATGTTGCCCGGCTTCTTTGCCGGATTCGCGGTCACGATCGGGGTCAGTCTCTTCACGCGCCCACCTGAGGGGGCGGAAGAGGAGCTCGAGTCGGTTCGCCGGGCTATCGAGTAAAGGAGGGCAAGATGTCCGAGCAGACGCGCCGTGAGTTCATCAAATCGGGTGTAGCGCTGGCGGCCGTGGCAGGCGTGCCGGCTATCGGTCGCGAGCTGATTGCTCAGCCGTACCCGCAAGGACGCGACGGTCTGAGCCCCGATTTCGTCCTGCTCGACGCCAAGGTCTACACGGTAGATGACGCGCAACCGACCGCCGAGGCTTTCGCGGTAAAGGGGGACCGGTTCGTCGCGGTCGGGAGCAACGATGAAATCCGCAGCCTGGCCGGCCGGGGCACTGCGGTGATCGATGCTGAGGGGATGACCGTAACCCCGGGCTTCATCGATGCGCACAGCCATCCCGGGTACGGCGGGATCAACGAGCTGACGCTGGTGAACCTGGATCTCAGGAGCATCGCCGAGATACAGGCCGCGCTGCGAGCGAAGGCGGCCCAGACACCGCCGGGCGAGTGGATCGTGGGATTCAAGTTCGACGACACGAAGGTCCGCGAGGGCAGGCGGCTCACCCGCGCCGACCTGGACGAGGCGGTGCCCAATCACCCCGTTCAGGTGGGCCACCGGGGCGGTCACACCTCGTGGTACAACAGCATGGCCTTCGAGTTGGCCGGGATTACGGCTGAGACGCCGGACCCGCCGGACGGTAGATACGGCCGCGAGGGCGGCGAGCTCACGGGCTTCGTGGCTGAGGCGGCGCGGGCCCCGCTCTCACGTCTCATCCCGCGGGGCACCACGCGCGAGCAGCGGCAGGCGGGTGTCAAGCTGATTACCGAGTTGATGAGCGCCGCGGGACTCACGTCGGTCACCGATGCCAGCGTTTCGCCGCAGCTCGCCGCCGCGTACCAGGACGCGCGCGTGGCGGGCGAGCTCAAGTGCCGGGTCTACATGATGCTCGGCGGTGGATCGACATATGAAGTGATGAAAGATTCGGGGCTCTACACCGGCCTGGGAGATGAATGGCTCCGTGTCGGAGGTGTGAAGTTCTTCGCCGACGGTTCGGCCTCTGAGCGTACCATGCGGATGAGCACGCCCTACGTGGGGCGCCCGGACGACTACGGCATCCTCACCATGACCCAGGAAGAGATTCACGAGGTGGTGGAAGAAGCGCATCGCAATCGCTGGCAAGTGGGGATCCACGCTAACGGTGACGTCGCCATCGACATGGTGTTGAACGCCTACGAGCGGGTCCAGGAAATGTGGCCGCGACCCGATCCACGTCACCGACTCGAGCACTGCTCGTTGGTGAACCCAGACCTGCTGCGACGGATCAAGGCGGTCGGTGCGATCCCGACTCCGTTCTACACCTATGCTCACTACCACGGCAACAAGTGGGTGGAGTACGGTCCGGAGAAGATGCGCTGGATGTTCGCGCACAAATCCTTCCTCGACTACGACATCCCCGTCGCCAGCGCCTCGGACTACGTACCAGGCCCCTACGAACCGCTCATGGCGATTCAGAGCATGGTCACGCGGAAAGACTTCGACGGCAGGGTCTGGGGCCCGAACCAGCGGGTCACCCCGGACCAGGCGCTTCGCATTTGCACCATCAATGCGGCGCACGCCGCGTTCGAGGAGGGCATCAAAGGATCGATAACGGCGGGCAAGCTGGCCGACTTCGTGATTCTGGCCGAGGACTTCCACGAGGTAGATCCCGACCGGATCAAGGAGATCCAGGT
>JBDHJU010000050.1:0-34393 GCA_039586755.1 Gemmatimonadota bacterium
TTGGGTAGCTTGCCGCCGGCCACCGGCCACGCCCGGGTCCGGCCCGGCGGTCTCCCTCACCACACCCATACCGCTTGCCCACCGCGACCGGTGGCTGCACAATACGACCTTCCGTCAACTAATCTTCAAGGACGGGGCCTTTGATCCGCGACCCACTACTCATAGCCGCGCTGATCGCCGGGACTACGGCGCTCGCCTTCTGGCTCGACCACCGCTTCGCGGCGCTCTCCAAGGTGGGCGCCGCCCTCATGGCGCTGTTCCTCGGGGCCGTGCTCTCCAACGTCGGGCTGGTCCCGCAGGAATCATCGGTCTACGGTGTCATCGAGGGGCCGGTGGTGTCGCTGGCGGTCGTCTACCTGCTCCTGTCGGTGCGGCTGGCGGACTTGAAGGTGGCGGGCCCCAAGATGGCGGCCCTCTTCATTGTAGCGAGCGCCGGGACGGCGCTGGGCGCGCTGGTGGGCGCCCTCATCTTCAGTGGCGGGATCGGTGCCGTCACCTGGAAGCTGGCCGGCGCGTTCACCGGCACCTACACGGGAGGGAGTCTAAACTTCGCCGCGGTGGGACGCGGCCTCGAGCTGCCGGCCTCGATCTTCGCCGCCGCGGCGGCCGCCGACGCCGTGACGACGGGGATCTGGCTGGGTATCGTTCTCATGGCGCCCGTGCTGCTGGTCCGGTTCGCACCCGGCTCGGCGGCGGCGGAAGCTGCAGCGCCGGTGGGCCCGGCCGCGGACCCGGCAACCGGGGAGCCGCCTGCTTCCGACGGGCACCCGTACTGGACCCGCGTCCCAGTGTCACTCTTCGACCTGGTGCTGCTGGCGGCGCTGGGACTGACCCTGCTCGTCGCCGCCCGCTGGCTTGGCCAGCAGGTTGGCCTGGTGCCCGAGATCCTCTGGCTTACGACGATCGCACTGGCCCTGGCCCAACTTCCCCGCATCCGGCGGCTGAGTGGGGCGGAGCAGCTGGGCAACCTGGGGCTGCACCTCTTTTTCGTGGTGATCGGGATACGCTCGCTCTTCCAGGCGATGCTCGAGGTGGGACCCGAGGTTTTCCTCTATACCCTCGTCGTAGTCGCCATTCATGGTATCTTTCTCTTCTTCGTCGGCCGCTTGGCGAGGGGGACGCTACCGATGATGGCCGTCGCGTCGCAGGCCGCCATCGGCGGCCCCGCCACCGCCATGGCCGTCGCAGTCTCACGCGGCTGGCCGGCGCTGGCTCTGCCGGGCATCGCCGTCGGGCTGCTCGGATACGCACTTGGAAACTACGCCGGGTTCGGCATCGCCTACCTGGTTCGAGCGATACTCGGAGGTTGAACGTGACTGAGGAGAACGGTCAGACTTCGCTACCCACGGCTCGCGTCGCCACTCGACCCGGGGCCAGCGGAATCGCCGAGCACCGCAGGCGCCTCTACCAGAGGCACCTGCTGATATTTCTTGCCGTGAACGGGGGACTGCTGGCCGCCGACTGGTTCACCTCGCCCGGCCTGCAGTGGGGCCACTTCCTGGCGGTGCCTTGGGGTATTGTCTTTCTGCTCCACACGATGGGGCTAAAGTCGCGAGGCTATTCCTTCGCTGAGCTCCTCATACCGCCACGCGACCCGCCCGTGAGAGAGGTCTACACTGTACCACTCGACTACGAGCTGGTGCGCGCCCGCCAACTGCGTGACGGCGTCGTCACCGCCGCCGCCGCACTGCGCGAGGTGAATCGCGAGCTATCCGAGTCGGCCGTGGCCGCCGCAGACGAACTGCTCGCCGCCGCCGAGGGTGCCGTCCAGTCGGTGCGCGTCGCCAAGACTCACAAAGAAGAGCAGGCCCAGAAGCTCTTGCCCGAAGCGCAGGCCGCTCTCGAGGTGTTGGACACGCTGCACCAGGATCTCATCCGGATGGAGGTGATGGAGGATCCGCCGGAGAGCGCCGCTATCGAGCCGCTGCGAGAAAGCGCCCAGATTCTGCGGCAGCTGAAACTCTAGCCGGGCGAGCAACCAGTCGCTCTGGGAGAAAAAGGGGGACAGGCGCTTCGCCTGTCCCCCCCTCCTTACCTACAGAGACCTACGAGAGCGGGCTCTACTTGTCGAGCGTCGGGATGCGGAGAACCTGACCGACGTAGATCTTGTCGGGGTCGCTCAGCATCGGCTTGTTGGCCTCGAAGATAACCGGATACTTCATCGCGTCGCCGTAGTGTTTCTTGGCGAGCTTAGACAGCGTGTCGCCCCGTACCACCGTGTGTAGAGTCGCTTCGGGCTCCGCCTTGATGACCTGAATCATGTCATCGACCTGCGACACACCCTCGACGTTGCCGATGGCCAGCACGACCTTCTCGCGCTCCGCCTGCGTCTCGGTCTTGCCCTGGATCGTGGCGATCCCGTCGTCGAAGTCGACCCGCAGGTCGTCGATGTTCAACTCCAGCGCCATTACGTGCTGCGCCAGCAGGTTGCCTTTGCGCCGTTCCTTGAACTCCTCGGTCTGAGTCGGATCCTTCTCGCCGAGGCCTAGCTTGGCGCCGGCGCCCTTTACGAAATCGATCAGTCCCATCGCACTCGCTCCACGGGTTGAGGTTAGTCGCTCTGCTACCTGCGTCGCCGCAGCAGCTTCCCCAGAAACCCGATCCCGGCCTCGGCCACATCGTCGGCGACCGAGCCGTCGCGATCGGAATCGAGCAGCATCGTCAGCATGTCCGAGGTGCCGGACGACATGCTATCGGCGCGCCGCCCCTCGCCGGAGAGCATCGAGACGAGGCCTCCGGTATCGAGACTGTCCTGTCGCTTCGCCCTACCCAATGCCCCCATGACGATGGGCGCGAGGATCGGCAACAGCTGGGCGATCGAGCCTGCGTCGACACCAGTCCGACGTCCGAGCTCGTGCTCGACGGCGCCGCGCCGTTCACCCAACGTATGGCGCAGGATGCCGTCCCCCGTTCGGGTGTCCGGGCTGTTGAGGAACCCACCGAGATCGTCGAGCACGCTGCCGTCGTGGTCCCGTTCGAGTGCGCCGGCGAGAGAACTTGCGCCTTCGCCGCGTGAGGCGTTCTTCGCCAACGCACCCATGAGCAGCGGCAGCGCCGCGGCGATCGCTTTGCTGGCCGTCCCCTCGTCCGTTCCCAGCTGCCGTCCAATCTGCGCCGTCCGTTCGCCGGCCAGCTGGTCGGTCAATATGTCGAGTAGCGACATCACACACCTCTCATTTCAGGTCGTTCATCACTCCCAAGCCGCCGCTACCTCACCGCCCCTCTGCCAGTGGGGCGCCCAGGCGAGTGCCACCAGCTGCACAGCGATGTCCTTCTTCTTCGGCCGCACGACCACGGTCTCCAGATCTTCGAGCGCCGGGTCGTACTTCTCGCGGATTTGTTCGGTCTCCGCCTCGAATTCGGCCTCCAGTTCGGCCAACCTCTCAACGGTCGCCTCCACCGTCGCCCTCGCCCGATGCACGTCCTGCGCCTGCTTCATCGAGCGGCCCACACCACGAGCGGCGGTCGTCGCACGGCCCACCGACGAGCGGCTAACCGCCTTGCGACCCAACATGGCGCCGAGTAGCGTCGCTCCCACTGAGATCGCCGTCTGCAGCTTCGCATCCTTCGCCTGCTCCGCCTCACGCTCCACCGCCTGCTCGGCGCGCCGCACCCGCTCCTGCAGGGTCGCCAGCTTGGGTGCGTACTTCTTGCGCAGTTTCTCCAACGCCTTGTCCCGCGCCTCGCGCGCCTCTTGGCTGAGGCGTAGCCGGAAGTCGTGCTCCGACTCGCCAGGCCGAGAGTATTCCTTCAACAACAAACTCTTGTAAAGCTCGAGCGTCCTGTTCCGGTAGAGCCAATCCTTGAACTCCCGTTTCCAGGCCGCGTAGCTGGCCTTCTTGGTGGCGGCCCCGGGCAGCTCGCCGTAGCGGGCCGCGCCCTCCGGCCCGTCGCCGAGGTCACCGAGATCGAGGTCAGCCTCCATCGCATCTGCCCAGTCGAGAGCGACGGCGGCGGTGCTGAGCGGCGTCAGCGTCACCAGCTCCTCCGACGTCTCCAGCTTGGTCTTGCGGTCGGCGAACAGAACGCGTCCTGCCGCCAGGACCATCGGCTCGTAGACCAACTCATGACCGGGCGCCGCGCTACCGCGCAGCGGCACGAAGTGCTGGGGGATGCTCGGCCCCAGCATCGGTTGCTCGCTTCGCGACGCCGCGGGAGCGGCACGGACCGCGGGAGCACCCGCTGCCGTCTCCATCGCCTGAACCCGGGCCGCGGCCTGTTCCCGGCGCGGGTCCATCAGGACCTTGATCTGGTCGCGCGTCAGCGGACCGCGCAGGTAAGACATCACCCAGCGCGTCTCGAAGACGACAGGCTCGTCGTCGTGGACATTGTTGAGCAGAAAGACGCGCTTACCGAGCCCGGCCAGCATCTCCTCCATCGCGCCGCGATCGAACCGCATTTCGCTCCCCGCCGCCACACCCTCGAGTCCCTCCAGCACTCGAGCCTTGTCACGCTCGGTCTGCAGTCGGCCGATGAACCAGGTTCCAGTGTTCGAGAGGCCCTTGTAGTCGAGATCGACAGGGTTCTGCGTGGCGAGTACCACACCCACCCCGTAGGCGCGACCTTGTTTGAGTAGAGTGAGTAACGGAGCTTTCGACGGCGGGTTCGCCACCGGCGGGAAGTAGCCGAAGATCTCGTCCATGTAGACGATCGCTCGCAGGCTGGTCGTACCCGACTGACCGCGCATCCAACCCAGCACCTGGTTCAAGAGCAACGAGACGAAGAACATCCGCTCCTCATCGCCCAGGTGCGCGATCGAGAAGATCGCGATCCGCGGCCTCCCCTCCGGCGTGTGGAGCATCCGCTCGACCTCCAGCGGCTCGCCTTCCATCCAGGCGGCGAACCCCGGCGCCGCCAGCAGGTTGTTGAGCGCCATCGCCATCTTGAAACGTTCGCCCTCCGGATAGAACGTCTCCATATCCAGCACACCGACCTTGTTCACCGTCGGCGACTGTATCGCCCCGATCAGCGCCGCCAGATCGAGGTCGCGGCCCTCGCGCCAGGCGGCGTCGAGGATCGTCGACAGCAGAATGTGTTCGCGGCTCTGGATCGGGTCGGCATCCATGCCCAGGAGCCCCAGCAGGCTGGTCACCGTCGTACCGACCCTGTCGCCAAGCAGCTCGCGATCGTCCCGCAATGCCTGCGGCGGTGCCGCGAACGACGACAGTATCGAGACCGGAAGCCCCGCCGTGCTGCCCGGCGTGTAGACGGCGAAGTCCGCCGACTCGCGTAGCCGCCGGATCCGCGCGCCATTCTGCCCCCAACCGGCGAGTCCCTTCCTCCACAGCTCCGCCTGCTGGGCGCCGTATTCCTCGACCGACAGATCTTCCTTGCGGGCGTCGTCCTCGTTCACCCAAGGTGTGAAGTCCTCGGGCCTGAGCTCGGGAAAGGTGAGCAACAGGTTCGGCAAGTCGCCCTTCGGGTCGATCACGATAGCCGGGATGCCGTCGATCGCCGCCTCTTCGAGCAGGCCGATGCAGAGCCCCGTCTTCCCGCTCCCGGTCATCCCGACACACACTGCGTGCGTGACCAGATCCTTCGAGTCGTAGAGTAGTAGCTCGCCCTCACGCCCCTGCTTCTCCGCCAGGCTGTAAGCTCGGCCGAGATAGAAGGCGCCCAGCTTCTCGTAGCTATCCACGCGGGATACCTCCACCGCCTGTGGTTGTCGTTTTTGTTGTGTCGCTGAACGCACATCGGTGCCGCTAGCCGGCCGCACTCCAGGCGTGCCGGCACCGATCTGCGCGCTAGTAGTCGATGACCCGCGGTAGTGACTTCGCCTGCTCGATCCAATCACTGACCTGCTTCTCCGATGGCGGCTGCCGGGTCAGCTTCTTCTCCTCGTTCACCTCGCTCATCTTCGCGCAGAGGTTCGCAGCGTTCCGCTGGCTCAGCTCGGGCACCGTATCCACACCCGCCGCCTCGAGCAGATCGGCGTACTCCTCGCCGATACCTTTGATGCGGAACAGGTCCGCCTGATTCGTCCAGCGCAGCACCAGCTTCTCGCTGATGCCTGTGCTCTCCGCTATGTCCCTGCGGCCCTTAGCCGACTTGCAGTGCTCGAGAAGATCGTCCGTCGTGCCGATGCCGGCAGAGCTCAGCTTCTCGGCGTACTGCGGGCCGATCCCTTCTACATCGATGATCTTGGCCATCTTTCTCTTCTCCTTCCAAGGCTTGTTCATGGACTGACGTGCGGCCGGCCACAGGCGCACATGTGTTCTATCGACGAATTACGCTGCCTTGAGCTCAGACGTGCAGTTCGGGCAGCGCATAGCCTTGATCGCTATCTCCGACACGCAGAACGGGCACTCCTTTGTCGTCGGCTCGGGCGGTGGCGCTTCTTCCTTTTTTGCGAAGCGGTTCACCTGGCGCACGAGCAGGAATACGGCGAAGGCCACGATGATGAAGTTGATCACCGTGTTGAGGAAGACTCCGTAGTTGATCGTTGCCGCCCCAGCCTCCTGCGCCGCTGCAAGCGACGCGTAGTCCGCGCCCGACAGGTTCAGGTACAGGTTCGAAAAGTCCATCTTGCCGAGCAGTAGTCCCAGCGGCGGCATCAAGACGTCTTTCACCAACGAGTTGACGATCGCGCCGAACGCTACCCCGATGATGATCCCCACCGCCATGTCGAGAACGTTGCCCCGCATAGCGAACTCCTTGAACTCTTTCAGCATGACGTGCCTCCCGGTGAATCGATACGTCGCCAACCCGGCCGGCGCAGTTTGACCGCCCCTCCGGTCTACTCGCAGCCTCAGACGAGGCTCACCGCCCCGTCATCGAGGGCGCCGAGCGACGTGCTCTTGGGATGAGGGATAGAGTAACGATTCTAGCTTTCGCGCGGTTCCCGGGCAACG
Organism: Gemmatimonadota bacterium; assembly: GCA_039586755.1. Lineage (GTDB taxonomy): Bacteria > Gemmatimonadota > Gemmatimonadetes > Palauibacterales > KS3-K002. Next base: position 6,852 of record JBDHJU010000050.1, read on the forward strand.
GCCGGTAGAACGTATGTTTACCGGTCCGCCGGCTCAGAAGAGCTTCAGGTAATACGAGAGCGCCGTCGTCTCGTGCCGCACCCGCCAACCGGTCACCGTGCTGTGGGACATCCTGAAGTAGCGCACCGGCTTACCGTCCGGCGGTACCTGGCCGGCGACCCGGATCTCGACTTTGACGACGATGTCATCGCCGCGGCCGCGGGCGCTGATCGAGGTGAATTGAACGTCGCTCAGACTGAGGAGTTCTTCGCCTTTGGCCTCCAGTTCCTCCTCGCTCATCTGGCCCGGGTCTATACCGTGCATCCCGCTGGAAAGGTATTCACTGCGGATCCAGAGCTTGAGCTCGTCCGCCGCCTCGGTCTCGAGGGTAGACCGTTCGGCGCGGAACGTGGCGAACAGGACGACCGCGATGACCGCAAGCGCCGCGATCGCTTTCCAGCCTTTGAGCTCGATTTTCATGACCCTTCACCGCGGGGTTAGAAGTCTCTATCCAGCGCTACATCGATCCCGAAAGTGATTTTGAAGTGTTCGGGCCCCCAGAGGGTGAAGCCTATGTCGAAGTACGGTGCGACACGCCCCGTCCTGTACTTCGTCCCGGCCAAGATATTGACACCCACGTCGGTCTCTGAGGTGCTTTCTCCGGTTCCCTTCACCGTCGCCGTGGGATGGGAAAGGTTGAGGCCGACACCGAAATAGCCCGACGCATGCGCCCGGGCAGCTGCACCGTAGACGCGCTGCACGAACAGCGCGTTCACGTTTACCTCCCAGTAGTCGAAGTCTCTCGTGAGGGTCTCACCGGGCCAGAAGTACTCGTACGATCCGGCGATCATCAGCGGGATGAACTTCGGCGTCAGGTCAAGCGTGACACGGCCGCCGATACCCCAGTCGTAGCGATCGCTCCAGTTACCCTGGGCGCCGACGTACACCTGGGCCGCGGCACTGCTGGGGACGAGCGCAATAGCCAGCAGGCTGAGCATCAGTAGCAGTCTTCTCACAGGACCTCCTGTTGTTCGTTCACCCATCCTCGGGGTGGGAAGTCGTCTTCGGCGTGAAGGCGCGCCTCATGGTCGGCCCATCGACCCCCCGCGTCAAGGGCACGCCCGCGCCCCGCGATGCCGATCTGTTGACGCCCCGACCACAGCATCACTCCAGCACAACCAACGGAACGTCCAGAACGAGGGGGGCGCTCGGTGGACGAAACCCGCCGACTGCAGGAGGCACTCCAGGATTGGCGAGCAGGGAACACCGAGACCCTGCTGTCGGCGCTCGGCTTCGAGCCGCTGGGCTTGCGTGTCCCGGACGCGGCCCTGGCCGACTTCGGGCTCGACCCATCGGAGGCGCTCACCCTGGACGTCGCCGCCCGTCACGCGGGCTTTCACGTCTTCCGGATCGCCCTAACAGAGCGCCTCGACCCCGAAACGATCCGCCGTGTGGCCTCGGCACTCTATCGGCACAACCCGGCGCGGCGCGCGCTACTGATTTTTGAGGCCCGCAACGAACCGCGCCTGGTGGTTGTGAGCTGGGGGTTGGGGCCGGGGCCGCTGCGGCTCCGCAAGCTGTGGATCGAGCTCGAAGCGCCGCGGCGCTCGGAGCTCGACATCCTGGCCGCGCTCTCGGCGAACGGTGCCGCCACGGCCAGCGACCTGGCACTCGCCCACGTCCAAGCACTCGATCGCGAACAGGTCACCGACCGCTTCTTCGCCGAGTTCCGGCGTCAGCGTGCAGCGCTGGCAGCCGGGCTGACGGGCATCCCGGATGGTGCCGGGGATGACCGATTCGAACTCGCGCTCATCCTGCTGAGTCGCCTTCTGTTTCTCTACTTCTTGCAACGAAAGGGATGGCTCGACCGCGATACTTCATACTTGCGCCGCACCTTTGAGGACGCGCTCGCCACCGGCACGCCCTTCTTTCGGCACCGGCTCGAGCCCCTCTTCTTTAGCGCGCTCAATCGCCCGGCCGCACGCCGTGGGCGCGCGGCCCGAGCGCTCGGCGAATTACCCTACCTGAACGGTGGGCTGTTCGAGCGGGACGCGCTGGAGCGCAAACATCCACACCTCGACGTTCCCGACGAATGCTTCACGCCGATCTTCCAGAACCTACTCGACAGGTACCAGTTCACGCTGCGCGAGGACCAACCTGTCGACCGGGACGTCGCCGTCGACCCGGAGATGCTGGGCAGAGTTTTCGAGGGGCTTATGGCAGGTTCGCTGCGCGGCTCCACCGGCGCCTTTTTCACTCCGCGGGCTCTGGTCGATCGCCTTGTCGACGGCGCACTCTGTGCACACCTCGCCCTAGCCGCCGAATGCGACCGAGATCTGGTGAGCGAGCTACTTTCCGGAGGCTCGCAGCCACTGGAGACATCGCAGCGCACACGGTTGGCTGAACGTGTGCGAGCGGTGCGCGTTCTCGATCCCGCCGTAGGGTCGGGCGCCTTTCTTCTCGCAGCGCTGCACAGGCTCGAATCGCTACGCGATGCCCTCGAGGGCCGGCCGCGCGACCCGTTCGCTCGCTTCCAGCGGCGGCAAGAGATCATCCGGCGGAACCTTCACGGCGTCGACATCAATGCGGCTGCCGTTAGGCTCTGCGAATTGCGACTCTGGCTCGCCCTCGTCGTCGACCTCGAAGTGGACGACATCTCTCAGGTGCCGGCCCTGCCGAACCTCGACATCAACGTTCGTCAGGGCGACGCGCTGGTCGACCCGATCGACTTTCTCCTGCAGTACGGCGACCTCGATCGCGGTCTCGTGGCGAGTCGTTGGCGGCGGCGGGTCGAGCGCCTGAGCGAGCGGCGCGAGCGTTACTTCCGCACCAGCGGCTCCGGCAAATGTCGCGTACTTCGCGGGCTGCAGCGAGCCGAGCGCGAGTTGGCGGTGAGCTACCTGGCGGAGCTGGCTGCCGCGATCGACGTGCGACGGGCCGACCTGCGTTCGGTGGCGCGCAGCCGAGACCTCTTCGGCAGACGGGCCGGGCTGTCGCGATCACAGAAGAAGGCGGCTGCGACGTTGAAGAAACGCCGGGGCGAGCTGCGCCGTCTGCTGATAAAGATACGTGATGAGGAAGAGCTGCCCTTCTTCTCCTTCCCCATCCACTTCGCCGACCCCGAGAGCGCCGAGCCCGGATTCCACGTGGTCCTCGGCAACCCGCCCTGGATTCGGACCCATCACTGGTCCGGACTATCCCGACAGCGTCTCAAAGAGCGTTTTCGGTTCCTGCGGGGCGCGGGCTGGCACGTCGGCAGCCGGCTGGCAGGCGCCGGCCGTGGGTTCGCCGCCCAACTCGATCTCAGCGCCCTGTTCCTGGAGCGGTCACTGGGGCTCCTGGCCGAGGACGGCGCCCTCGGCCTGTTGCTTCCCGCCAAGCTGACCCGGACGCTCTCCGCCGGCGCCCTGCGTGCCCGGCTGGCGACGGGGACACGGATAATCTCCCTCGAGGACTGTGCCCTGGCTCCAGAACGGCTGTTCGAGGCGACGACCTACCCCCTCGCACTACTGCTCACCCGCGGCGAGCCCGACGCCAACCTACAAGTGTCTATCCGGGTCCACGATCGGAGCGACACACCGCTCGAGTTCCGCCTGCCCCAGGCACGCCTCCCACTCATCGATGACCCGGAAGCGCCCTGGGCGCTGGCGCCGCCTCGCGTGCGCGCGGTCCTCGAGCGAATGGGTGCCGCCGGTTCGCAACTCGGCGCCCACGATAGTCGTCGGCCGCATCGCGGCATCGTGACAGGGGTGAACGATCTCTTCGTAGGGCGTGTGACCGGCGAGCATCCGGAAGCAGGCCTTGTCACCGTGGACTTTCCCGGCTCGCCGGTGGAGATCGAGATCGAACGACTGCGCCCAGCCCTGCGCGGCGAAGACATGCAGGCGTGGCGTTTCTCACCGGCCCGGGCACTCCTGTGGACTCACGATGAGGCCGGACACCCACTCCCAAAACTACCACCAGCGACTCGGGACTACCTGAGCCGCCACGTGCGCGCATTGGAGAAGCGGATCGATCTCAGGCCGGGCCAGCCGTTCTGGACGCTCTTCCGCGCGCGACCGGAGAAGTGGGGGCTAAGGGTAGCGTGGCGCGATATCGCGCCCGAGCCCGGGGCGGTCGTCATCCCTTCGCGCGTTCCGTTCCTCGACAGCGCCGTGCCGCTCATCAGCCTCAACACCGTTTATCAGATACCAGTCGCGTCGGATGAGGATGCGCACTTCTTAGCCGCCGTTCTCAACTCGACCGTCGCCCGCGCCTACCTCAAAGCGATCGCTGAACGGGCAACCGGAGGCTACTTCCGTTTCCTCGGTTGGACGGTTGCTCTCCTGCCTTTTCCCGAAGAACCCGACGCGGCTGTACGAGTGAGCTGTATCGAATTGAGCCGACACGCACATAGGGCCGTCCGCTTGAGTCCAGATGAACGGCGCAGGCTCGATGAGCTCGTCGCTCGACTCTACCGGCTCGGGTCGGGCGAGTTGGACACACTCCGTTCCTTCGACGCCAGGCTGTCCAACAGGGGCGACGTTTGAGCACCTCGGGCTGGCCCGAACCCATCGCCGCGGCGTCCGATGAGGCGGCCGTCGCCATCGTACGCGGGTTCTGGGCACGGGCGGCCCGGGTCGATGTCGCAATCGCCGAAGCGCAGCACTTGCTGGAGCTGCTCGGCGAGGCGGGAACCCGCGGACCGAGCGCTGTGAACGTCGTCACGCGAGCGCTCCCCCTCGCCGGACGGCCCGACCGCTGGAGCTGGACGATCATCGGCGAGGCCCCGTCGCCCGAATTTTTGCTCTTCTACGGCAGCGGCAGTGCGTTCCCAGAGAGCGCCCTCATCTTCACCGGAGACCCGACCGACGGCTGGTTGACGTTCCACCGCCGACCCATAGTCCTGCATCGACTGCGCCAGCAATTCGAGCTCTTGTCTATCCCGCGCGGTATGCGCGTCGTCATCCCAACCTCATCGATCCGCGAGGAGGCCGGACACACCCGTCCCGGACCCACGCGAATTTCACCGGGTCCGGACGTCGAGCTCGTCACGGCGGCCGAGCTATACCGTCGAGTGCTCACCGCGCACTTCAGCGATGCAGAGTGCGACGCGGCCGGCCGGCCCGAGTCGGCGCCGGCTTTGGCGGCTCACCAGCAACGGGCCTACGAACGCGCCTGCTATATCCTCGATCGTTACGGCGGCGTGATCGTCGCCGACGCGGTCGGGCTCGGCAAGACGTACATCGGCCTGCGACTGCTGGAACGGGCGCTGGAAGCAGGGGGCCGCGGCCTGGTCATCGTGCCCGCAGCACTGAGAGAACAGTGGGCACGGGAGCTTCGCTACCTCGGAGCCACCGGCGTACCGGTCACCGGCGTACCGGCCACTGGCGGACGGAAGCGGGAGAACAGGAACACAGAAGAGAACCTCGATCTCTGGATCAAGGAAGACCCCACAGGCGACGTACGCCTCCTCTCGCTGGAGTCACTGGGCCGGCGTGACTTCGACCCGGTCGCGCAGCGTGGTGCCGATCTCGTCCTCGTCGACGAGGCGCACAACTTCCGAAATCCTACTACGCGCCGCTACCGAAATCTCGCCGCTCTGCTCCGCCACACGAAGGTCGCCCTACTGACCGCGACGCCGATCAACAACACGATACTCGACCTTCAGCATCTGATCGACCTGTTCGCCGCACCGGGCGCCTTCCGACATTTGGGCATCGCCGACTACCGCGAGGTGTTCAGCCGCGGGCACACGGGCGACGGCGACCTGCGCACGGTCATCTCCGCCTGCGTGCTGCGACGCACGCGCCGTTTTCTCAGAGCACATTACGGCCGAGTCCACATCCGCGACCCGCGCGGCGACGAGGACATAGAGCTGCGCTTTCCGAAGCGCCTGCCACCGGTGCCCGTGGCGTACGACCTCGCGGGCACTTACGGCGACCTGCATACCGGGTTGGAGAGCTGGCTGGAGGACCTGCACTTCCCCGCTATCGAGCCGGAAGAGACCGCTACACAGACCACCGAGCCCGTCGCCGGGCCCGGCGAGCTGATCAAGATCATCATGCTCAAGCGGCTCGAGTCGAGCACCGAGGCTCTCCGCTCGACCGTCGTCCAGCAACTCGCCTGGTGCAACACGGCGCTACGCGCCATTGATGCGGGACGCGTTCTGACGAGACCCGACTATCGGGCCAGTTTTCAGGGACCCGCCGACGATCCGGGCAGCCAGTTGGCTTTCTTCGAGCTTATGTTGCCCGCTCCCTCTATCGAGCCCCGACGGATCGCCACCCTTCGCCGCTCGCTTGAGCACGATGCGACAATACTCGCCCGTATCCACGACGCGCTCGTCGCGGTTGGTCCGTCCGGCGACCAAAAGCTACGCAAGCTCGTCGAGCTGCTCGACGGACCACTCGCCGGCAAGAAGATTCTCCTTTTCACCGAGTTTCGTGACACGGCACGCTACCTCCATCACCAGCTGCGAATGCGACCTCACATCGCCCAGATAGACAGCGGCGGGGCGCGCCTGGGATCGGAACGTGCCGGCCGCAGCGACGTTATCGAGCGCTTCGCACCACGCTCCAACGGTCTGCCCGTTCCGACGGAGCGCGAGCGGGTCGAGCTACTGATCGCTACCGACGTGCTCAGCGAGGGACTCAACCTCCAGGACGCTTCGGTCGTCGTGAGCTACGACTTGCCCTGGAACCCGGTGCGCTTGATGCAGCGGGTCGGCCGGGTCGATCGCCTCGGTGCCGTGTCCGAGCACGTCGAACTGCACCACTTCGTTCCGGCCGACGATCTCGACCGCCTACTGGGACTCATGGACCGCTTGCAGGGAAAGGTCACCACGATCTCGGCAACTCTTGGCCTCGATCATCCCGTGCTAGCAAGGCCGGACGGCCGGCAGCATACTCTCGAGCAGATCCGCCTCCTCGCCCGCGATCCGGATAGCTATGACCGTGTCGAACAACAGGTCGAAGGGCCACTGGACCCGGAGGAACAGGCCTACCTCGATTACGCGGCCCAAGTGAACGGTGCGGCAGCAGCGAAGCAGACGGGGGCTTCCGCCGCGACCGCGGTCATCGAAGGGCGGGGGCCGCCACGAGCCGTTTCCTATTGGAGCCTTTACACTGGCGGGCAGGTTCGTGGGCTTTGGCTGGTCTGCGACATCGAGACCGGTTGTGTGACAGAGGACCAGGTCGCCGCCCTCGATTCCTTCCGGAGCGCTCGAGCCCAAAGGCAGCACAAGCCGCCGCAAGAGTTGTTGGCGCGGGCACGGCGTGCTTGTGCCCGCTACGCTCGCGATCTAGTCGCGCGCCTCGAGGCGGCGCGCATCGCCGGCGACGCACTCAGTCCGAGCCTGCCCCAGTGCCGCATCGCCGCCTGGCTGAGTCGGAGCTTCCAAACCACCGCTCACCGCCTGACACCTGACGAGAAGGTGAAAATCGACGACCTGCTTGATCGCCTGGGGCATCGCTTCACGGTAGCCGACGAGCGCTCGCTCGCCGCAGCGGCGGCCGAGCTCCCGACTCAACCCACGCCGAGTTTCCTGGCGCGACTCGACGGCCTTCTGAGATCTCTCGCATCCCATCAGAGAGAGCGGGCCAGCGAGGTGGTCACGCTACTTCTGTTGCCGCGACACCAGCCTTAGCCACCACGCTTGGTGTACGCCGCTTGTCCGATCCCCCGTTCTGAGTTCAATTGGAGTCGAGCATCGGTGGCCGGCCTATCACAATCCCGGAGTGTGAGCGGTGGAGATCTTGATTCGCTGGGTCGTTGGCCTTTTCGTGGCGCTGGCGGTAGGCGGCGTGGTTACGGGCTGGTTCCTGAGCCGGCTTCGCTCCTACCTGAAAATAGCCCGACCCTCGGGCCGTGATTTGCCTAACTGGCTGATCGGCGTCAGCGAGCGACTTTTCTTCGCGGTCATCATCGCTTTCAACATCTCCGGTGCTGCCGTCGCCATGATGGTTTGGATCGTACTCAAGATCATCCCGAACTGGGAGCTCCACGTGAAGCACGGCACGGCTAACAAGCCGCTCACCTGGTCGTCCATCCTAGCCAGCCTCTGCTCGATGCTCTTCGCGCTGCTCGGCGGACTCATTATCCGCGGTGCGATCTGGTATTGGTAGAGTAATGATCACAGGCCGGGGGTCGGATCCCGGGGACCGCTCGCTCCGGCCGACCCGGCTCCTCCCGGTTGTGATCGAGACTGGTGACCATCGGTCTGCGCTCACCCACGGGTTGCAGGCGTCGGGGCGGGTCGTCGAGCGGAGCTGGTTTTAGCGACCCCGCGATCCCGGCGCAGCCGGGAGCGCGGGGGAGGCCGAAGCGAGACGACCCGTCCCGATGCCCAGCTCCCGGATGCCGAAGCGCGAGGACTCGTCCCGACGCCCATTCCCGGTAGCCTGCACTGGCAATAGGCTCTGAACAACAGGATATTGACTGCATGCGTGTAGCGTCCGTCCTCAGATGGTCGGCTTTCGGCGCTTTCATTATCGGCGGTGCCGGAATCGCCTTCGCCTATTCCCAGGGACAGTTCCCGGGCCACCCGGTGGATGGGTCGCCCATCGCGCTGGTCGGTGGCCGGGTGTACGACCCGGCCAGCGACTCGCTGATCGATCCGGCGACGGTCATCGTTCGCGGAACCGACATAGTGGCGGTCGGCGCGGACGAGCCGATCCCCGACGACGCGCGCGTCCTCTATGTGAATGGACTGACGCTGCTCCCCGGCTTCATCGACAGTCACGTTCACCTGAGCGGTATCCGCTCGCGGATCCCGGACGGCTCGCGCGAACTGGGTTGGCTACGCTACCTGTGGCGTTTCATCAGACGGTTTCCCGAGCGGCGCCGGACGCTGATCCGGCACGGCGTGACGACGGTCAAAAGCCTGGGCGATCCCCATCCGTGGGTGGTGAGTTTCGCCGAGCGGATCGAGAGACACGAGTTGGCGGGGCCGCGGGTATTTGCCGGGGGCCCCACCTTCACGGCACCCGGTGGCTATCCCGTGGGACGCCTGCGCCGGGCCGGCCAGGGTGACACGTCATTCATCGCGCAGGTGACACGCCAGGTGATCGGGCCGGGCGAGGCTGCGACAGCTGTGAAGCGAATCGCCAATCGCGTGGACTTCGTCAGCGTGACGCTGGAGCGGCGTGGCGAACCCCAGCTTCCCAGGTTAGCACCGTCGGTGCTCTACGCGATCTGCGCGACTGCCGGCGAGCGCGCTCTCCCGGTCCTCGCACACGTCAGCACGCTCGAGGACCTGGCGCTCGCTCTGGCGGCTGGGGTGAACGGAATCGAGCACATCCCGTACGATCAGGCGATCGACTCGCTCAGCCTGGTAGAGCTGCGCGAGCGCGGCATCACGGTCGACCCGACATTGCAGGCGATCGAGCAGCACCTGAGCGAACTCTACGGCGATACCGCATCGGCGCGTCGCGCCCGCGACAACGTGCGCCGACTGCGGCTCGCCGGCGTATCGGTTGTGGTGGGCAGCGACGCCCCGAGCCCCGGCACTACGCTCGGCTACACGTTCCACGAAGAACTACGCAACCTGGTAGAAGTGGGCTACACACCGCGACAGGCAATCGCCGCCGCCACGACCGTAGCTGCCCAACACCTCGGCGTCGCCGATCGCCTCGGCTCCATCGCACCCGGAATGTTGGCCGACATCATCGCCGTGGCCGGCGACCCCGTCTCCGATATCCGCGCGACGGCCGCCGTCTACCTGGTGATCGCCGACGGGCAGGTGCTATTGGACCGTTTGGACGAGGTGCGGGGCCCCGGAAGGATCGTCCTCAGCCCCGACGCACAGACGGCGCGCCCGCGAGAGGGGGTCTTCCATTGACCTCCCGCTACCGCGGCATCCTATTCGACCTCGACGGCACGCTGGTCGACTCCCTCGACCTGATCCTGGCCTCCTACCGTCACACGATGAAGACCCACCTGGGCCGTATCCCGCCCGATGAGGAGTGGAAGAGCACCATGGGGACACCGCTCCGCGCGCAGCTCAAGAGCTTCGCCTCTTCGCCGCAGCAGGCCGAATCGATGTTCCACACCTATATCGAACACAACGAGGCCAACCACGAGCGGCTGATCCGGTCGTTCCCGGGAATGCGCGAGGCCGCCGTAGCGCTGCGGAGCGCCGGCTACCGGCTGGCTATCGTCACCAGCAAGCTAGGCCCGAACGCGGAACGCGAGCTTCGCACCTGCGGGCTCGACGGCCTGTTCGACGGCCTGGTCAGCGCCTCCGACGTCCAGCGGCCCAAGCCCAACCCGGAACCCGTGCTTATGGGCCTGCAGAGCCTAGAATTGCCCGCAGCGGACGCCCTGCTGGTTGGCGACAGCCTCTACGATCTGCAGGCCGGGCGTGCCGCCGGCGTCGACACCGCCGCCGCTCTCTGGGGTCCGTTCGAGCGCCGGCACCTGGCAGAGGGCCGGCCGAACTACTGGCTGGAGTCAATCGATCAGCTGCTGAAATTGCTGAACGTCGAATCACGAGAGGATAACGGTGGCTAGTCGCAGCGCGGTCAGGCTGCGGGCACAGCTGAAGGGCGGTCGCGACCGCTTGCGCCGCTGGGTGCTGCTGACTCAGGGCGTATACTATGTGCTCAGCGGCCTCTGGCCGCTAATCCACTTCGATAGCTTCGCGGGTTTCGTCGCGCTGAATGTGATCCCGTTCCAGGCACAGGCATTCGCCGCCGTCATCATCGTCATCGGCGCCAGTCTCATCGAGGCGGCGCGCCGTGAGCCGCCCGGCCCTTACCCGACGATGCTGGGGGCAGCCGTAGCCGGCGCTATCGGCATCGTCAGCCTGTTCTGGTTGCCTCGCATGGGCGCAGTCAGCGGGCTCTGGATCGACTTCGCCATCGAGGTAGCCATCGCCTCTGCACTGGTTCTTTTGTACCCGCGTACCCAAGCCGAACCTGGCCGCAAAACCCGGAGACGTTGACGAAGATGAAGATCAACCCTTTTCGGATGGAACGCTGGCAGTCGACGTGGGAGAACCGCGTCCGCTTCAACCTCTCGGAGAGCGGTGTTCACCCGATGACGCCCACCGAACTGCTGGAGCTGGCCGGCGCCGATTCACAGGCCCTGTTGAATCAGCGACTGGTATACAACCAGTCCAACGGCACCGACGAATTGCGCCAGCTCGTCGCAGCCATCTACCCCGGCGCGACCATCGACAACGTTCTGGTGAGCAACGGCGGCTCGGAGGCGAACTACGTCACGACCTGGAGCCTCGTCGGCCCGGACGACGTGGTCGTCATGGAAGTGCCCAATTACATGCAGATCTGGGGCGAAGCAGAGGCGTTCGCCCGGGAGGTGCGACCGTTCCATCTCGACGAGAAGCGCGGCTGGGCGCCCGACCTGGACGAACTGGAGGAACGGGTCGACGCCGACGTCAAGCTCATCATCGTCACCAATCCGAACAACCCCACCGGCGCCATCCTGACGGAGGCGGAGATCGACCGCATCGTGGCCATCGCCGAGCGGGCCGGCGCCTGGATCATAGCCGACGAGATCTACGCCGGCGCCGAGCTGGACGGTACGTGGTCGCCGAGCTTCTGGGGCCGCTACGACCGCGTCGTGATCACAGCCGGGCTCTCGAAAGCCTACGGCCTGCCCGGCCTCCGTATCGGCTGGGCCGTGGGGCCGACCGACTTCATCGCTAACCTCTGGTCCTACAAGGACTACACCTCGATCGCACCGGGAACGCTCAGCGATCTATGCGCCCGCATCGCCCTCAGCCCCGAGGCGCGGCCGAAGATCTACGAGCGCACCCGCGGCATTCTGAACGAGAACCTGGGGCCGCTCGAGGAGTGGCTGTCCGAGCGCCCAGGTGTCTTCCATTACCTGCCGCCGCGCGCCGGCGCCATCTGCTACGCCCGCTACGAGCTCGAGATCAACTCCAGCGAACTGGCCCAGCGCCTCAAGGACGAGCAGAGCGTACTCATCGTTCCCGGTGACCATTTCAACATGGACGGCTTCATGAGGATCGGTTTCGGGGTGCCGCGGCCCGAGCTGATGGAGGCGCTCGACCGCGTCGAAACCGTCATCAGATCGGTCGCTGTCTAGATGAAGAAAGGGGCCGGTCCGACGAGACCGGCCCCTCTTTATCGGGTGCTGGATCACCGCTCAGCGCGACAAAATCGTGCAGAAGTGCTTACCTCCCCGCCGGACAAACGTGATTACGACCTCTCCACGCATCCGGCATCGCAGTTCGGCAACTGTTCCCACCGGCTCCTCGTTCACCTCGAGAACAACGTCGCCAGGCCTTAGCCCGCAGAGTGCGGCCGGCGTCTCGGCAGCGACATCGATGACCAGCAAGCCCGCCTCGACACCGGGGAAGTAGTCGATTAACGGGCTCTCCTCGTCGAGCTTCTCGAAGCGTGCTCCCGCCACCGCGTCACCGTAGACCGAGACGACTCCCCCCTCATACGGCTCGAGCCGCCAAGCTTCCGGTCGCGGTTCCTCTCTCCTATCGGGCACCTTCAGCCACGCTCGGCTGGCCAGCGAGTCGACCTGCAGTCGAATCTCTGTTTGCGACTGGAGCAACTTCGTGTGGATCGAGTCGATCTGCAGGCGCAGCTCCACCACCTCGGCGCGTCGTTGCTCGCTCGGGTCTTCGCGTAGCCGCGACTCCGCCCGGCGCAGCGCGACTTCCGCATCCTTGAGCGCGTACTGCAGCCTCACCTGGTTTTCGAATAGCAGCCTCATCTGGACGGCCAGCGAGTCTTCGAGACCCGGGCCCATCGGGACCCACTCGGCATCCTCACCGAACGCCCCTTCTCTGGTCGTCGGCATCACCGACAGCGCCAGCTCTTCACCGTCGCGGCGCAGCCAGAAGGTCAGCGGGACGCCCAGGCGGATGTTGGCGAACAGGCGTCCTGCCTCTTCCGTGGTGATCTCCAGCCCGTTGACCCCGACGATGACGTCGCCGGATCTCATCCCGGCGGCGAACGCCGGTCCCTCGTCGGCGACTTTGACGATCACCGGAGGTTCAGAGCAAATCCAGACCTCGATTCTGCCTTCGTCACGCTTTTCTCCGCGGCAGTGCGCATCCTCGAACGTTATGCCGATCCACCCCTTCTCCTCCTGGGCCTGCAACCCGGTGCCCAGCCCCAAACCGAGAACCGGTACCAGAAGCAGCGATCGGCCAGCGGATTTCAATCTATTGCTCCTCATCGTTACCTCGTCGAACACCTACGCTATCGCCACACCACGTTGGACTGCGAGCCGCTTGCCGAGTTGAGCTGTCTCACCAGGGCGTCACGCTCGGCCATCGCCGTGAACAGATAGGAGTTGAGTTCCGGGTCGGCGGGGTCCGTGGCAAGCGCCGCTCGCGACGCCGCAACCAGCGCCTCCAGGTTCGCCAGTCGCTGCCGCACCAGCGGCGACGGGTCCGAGGTGCCCCGCCCCTCCGCCATGCGCTGCAGGACCATCAGTGCCGCGTCGTACTCGGCTGCCAATCGCCGCACTTCGGCCATCTGCTCGCCCAGCGAAGCCGGGGTCCCCGGCTCGCTGACTTCGCTCACCGCTGGCGACACGCCCGCCAGGGGCTGGGCGAGCTCGCTCCCCGACTCGCCGCGCTGGAAGGCCTGACCCAGCGCCAGCCCGATGACGAACACCGCCGCCATCGCCGCTACCCGCAGCGCTACGCGGCCCGGCCTGCCCAGCCGGCGCCCAGCACCGCCGTACGGCAGCCGCTCCTCGATCCGCGACCAGAGATCCGGCGGCGGATCCAGCAACGGCAGATCGCGCAGCTGTGTTCGCATTCGCCTCAGACCCTCCAACTCGCCCTGGCACACCGTACAGGAGGCCAGATGCTCCTGGACTCCGGGCGCAGGGCTGCCGTCGAGCAGCTCCGAGAGCGTCTCGTTACTGAGATGCACCATGATCGACTACCTCAGTTGTTGACTCCATCACCAGGGCCCGCAACCTCGCCCTGGCCTTCGATAACTGCGATTTCGATGTGCCGACCGCTATCCCCAGCCGCGCACCGATTTCCTCGTGTGTAAAACCCTCCACGTCGTGCAACCACAACACCGACCTGTACCCGTCCGGCAGCATATCGAGCGCCCGCTGCACCGTCACCCGCTCCACCGCCGCGCTCGCCGGTTGCCGGTCCGGGTTTCCCAACGTCGTGCGCCCATCGAATCCCTGCTCCAGGTCCCGCCGCCGCGACCGCTGTCGCAACCGCGTCAGCGCCGTGTTCACCGCGATCCGGTGTACCCAAGTCCCGAACGCCGCATCACCCCGAAACTCCCGGATCTTCTGAAACGCGTTGCACCACGCGTCTTGAGCCAGATCTGCCGCCATCTCATCGTCCGCCGCCAACCGCCGCACTACCGTGTATACCCGCGACGCATGCAACTCGTACAGCTGCCGCATCGCCTCGAGCTCACCCGACCGGGCCCTGCGGACCAAGCTGGCTTCAGTCAGCTCGACCAATAGGTCCTTCCTTCCCTCGGCTCCCGTACGATTAGACGGGTAAGGCACCGCCGGAGTTGCCCGTTTCCGAACGCTCCGACCCCTGCCCCTGCCGCCCATCCAGCCAGCGGCTTAGATACTGGGCTATCCCGTAAAGTACCACCGCCGCCACGATCCCGCTCGCGGCGTCGATCCCGTAGTGAAACCGGCCGTAAACGGTGCCAATTGTAAGGCCGACTACAAGTGGCAGCATCAGCCACCAGACGAACCGGTCGCAGCGCCGGGTCACCAGCAGGATCGCCACCGCCACCGCCACGTGCGAGCTGGGGAACGCCGCCCCCTTGCTGCCGCCGTCCTCCAGCACCCAATGGACGAACCGATACATGGGCCCATCGGCTAGCGGGGGTCCGATCACCGGGAATTCGTAGTGGGGCCCCTGGACGGGGAAGAAGAGGAACACGAGGTAGCAGCCGAAGAAGACGACGAGCTCGACGTAGACCAGCTCGCGGGCGCATTGCGGCCGCCGCCTGGCGTAGAGGAGGGCCACCGCCAATGGCAGCAGCACCCAGTAGAGGCCGTAGAAGAAGTGCATCGCCTCGCTGAGCCACATGTAGGGGAACCGCTCGCTGAACGTCATGGCCAGTTGTGCTCCGAAGAGCCACTCCTCGAGGCGCAGGATCAGCGGGTCGTTATAGCCGCTGCTGAACAGGAGGGCGAGGTAGCGGAGCTCCCAGTAGAGGAAGACGATGGCGAAGAGCGGGTAGATGTCGCGGATGATGCCACCGAACGAGGGGTACTGAAGTGGCCGGGCAGCGAACCAGAGTGCCACCGCAATCAGCGCCAGGTGAGAGACGGTGAGACCGACCCAGAGCCCGGTCGAGAGCCTCCAGCCGAACAGCAAAACTGCCAGACCGGAGAGCGAAACGTATCCTATGAAGACGATGTCGGTTGGTTGTGCCGCCGCCAGCCTCCCCTTCAACCCAGTCAGAGCCATCCTTCCTCCCGATACCATTCCGCCGTCGCCCGCAGTCCGCGCTCGCTGTCGTACTCGGGCATCCAGCGCAGCCCCTCCACCGTCTCGTTCACTCGGCAGGTCCAGGCGCGCCGAGTCAGTTCCCAGGCACGCCGCCGATCGAGCTGACCCGGCCGGCGACCGCTACCCACTAGCCCGGCGAGGACCCCGGCCAGCTGCATCGTCCAGGCCGGCAGGTGGATCCTCACGGCGCGACGCCCCACCGCTCTTCCTATCGCCGCGGCGAGCTCGCGCCACGTGATCACCTCGGGGTGGGCGACGAAATACGTCCGACCCACGACCTCCGGTCGCTCGATCGCCAGGAGCAGCGCCCGCGCCACGTCCCGGGCGTGTACGACCTGCACCAGCCGGGTGAACAGCCCGGGCACCACGACGACACCGCGCCTCGCCATCCGAAAGTACGGCAGTGTGTCTTCGTCTCGCGGTCCGTACACCGCCGCCGGCCGCAGTACCACGACCTGCAGCCCCTCGGATCGTTTCAGTGCCTCGACCTCAGCCGCCAGCTTGCTCCGTCCGTAATCGCTCGCCGGTTGCGGCGGCTCGTCCAGCTCGCGTGGCCGCCAAATCGAGCTCGGGCCCGCCGCCGCTTGGCTGCTGCAGTAGACGAAGCGGATCGTTCGCCCTGTCTCCAAGCAGGCATCGGCCAGCGCGGCCGTCGCGTCCCGGTTCCCTGCGTACAGCGCTCGTCGCGAACCGCGCGTGAGCCCGGCGCAGTGAACGACGGCGTCGATCCCGGCCACGGCTTCCTCGAGGCCGTCTTCCTGAAGGTCGACATCGACCAACTCGGCCGGCTTGCCCTCCAACCAGCGCCGGTTGCTGGTCGCCCGCACCGTGCACCTCACGCGGTAGCCGGCCTCGAGCAGCAGATCAACGACGTGACTTCCCACGAAGCCGGTACCGCCGGTGACCAGGACAGTTTTGTCAGCAGGCATGTCTATTGATCGTCAGACAATCGCTTTGTCATACAACCGATACACCTTGTACGGACTGAATCCCATCTTCTCCACGGCCAGACGCATCGGCTGGTTGTCCTCTAGAATCCACGAGCTCTCCGCCACCCGATAACCCTTGCGGCTGCCGCGCTTGAAGATCTCGAGGTAGAACATCGGTGCCATCGGGCCGCCTCTGTATTGCGCCGTCACACCCAACGTAATGACCCGGATCCTGCTCACCCGACGAAGGTGCCAAAGAAACTTGATCAGGCCGAACGGGAACAGCCGCCCGTTAGCGTGGCGGATCGCCTGGTTCACGTCGGGGAGCGCTAGCACGAACCCGACCGGCTCGCCGTCGACTTCACCGATCAACGCCAGGTCCGGGTCCACCACCGGCTTCAGCTGCTTCGCCATGTGGTCGACCTCGGCGTCGGTCATCGGCACGAAACCCCAGTTACGCTCCCAGGCCGAATTGTACAGTTTGCGGACCAGCGCCACCTCTTCCTCGAAGCGGTCCATCCGCAGCGATCGTACCGAGATATCGCGACCGAACCGCTCGATCAGTTTCTGCAGCTTGGCGAAGCGCGGTACGTCGAACCCCTCGTACGTAACCTCGTAAGCCAGCAGGTCCTTTGCCTTCTTCAGCCCCCAACCCTCCAGCAGGTCGATATAGTAGGGCGGGTTGTAGGTCATCATCACGTAAGGAGCCGAATCGAAGTTATCGATCTGCACGCCGCACTCCTCGTTGGTCGAGAAGTTGGCCGGCCCTCTCAGTGTATCGAGTCCGCGGCCGCCGACCCACTCGGCGGCTCTGTCGAGCAAGGCGCCCGCGACCTCCTGATCTTCCACCGACTCGAACAGCCCGAAGAAGCCGATCTTGTCGCCGTGGAACTCGTTGTGGAGTGTGTTCTCGATCGCCGCGATGCGGCCCGCGATGCGCCCGTCCTTGTAGGCTAGAAAGAGCTGCACCGCGCCGTGGCTGAAGAACGGATTCTTCCTCGGGTCGATACGTTTGTGCTCCTCCCCCAATAACGGAGGTACCCACGCCGGGTAGCGACCCGGATAGATCCGCCACGGAAAGCGAACGAACGCTCGCCGCTCAGCCCGCGTCTCTACGGGTTTGGTCTGGACGCTCACTTTACTGGCTCGCTGGAAATAAGGATGACGGTGAGTGACTCGACCTATATGACGGCCAGCTGCTTGCCCACCTGCTCGAACACCGAGAGCACGTGGTCCAGCTGGTCGTCCGTGTGCGTCGCTATATAGCTCGTTCGCAGCCGGCAGCTGTTTTCCGGGACCGCCGGCGGCATGACCGGATTCGTGAATATCCCGGCGTCGAAGACCGCCTTCCAGAAGACAAACGTCTTCTCCATCGGGCCAATCATGATCGGTATGATCGGCGTCTGGGTTGGACCGATCTCGAACCCGAGGCTGCGGAACCCATCCATCATCCGGTGGGTGACCTGCCAGAGCCGTTCGCGCCGTTCCGGCTCCTGTTCGATGATGTCCAGGGCGGCCAGCACGGTGGCCACCGCCGACGGCGGCATGCTGGCGCTGAACATCAGGCTCCTGGCGTGATGCCTCAGGTAGTGGATCACCGACTCCGGGCCGGCGACGAAACCGCCGATCGAGGCGAAAGACTTGCTAAACGTCCCGACCGTCAGCGGGACGCGGTCCGTCAGATCGAAGTGCTCGGCCGTCCCTGCACCGGTCGGGCCGAGGTACCCTATGGAGTGCGCGTCATCGACGACGAGCACGGCCTCGAACTCCTCGCACAGCGGCACCAGGTTCGGCAGGTCGGCGATATCGCCCTCCATGCTGAACACGCCGTCCACGACTACCATGTGGCCGCTCTCGTCTCCGATGGTCTCGACCCGCGCCTCGAGCTGGCGGCGCAGATCCTCCAGGTCGCCGTGCCTGAAACGTGCCACTTCGCCGTACGCCAGGCGGCTGCCATCCACTATGCTGGCGTGGTCCAGCTTGTCCAGGTACACCCGGTCGTTCCGGCCAACCAACGTCCCGATAACCCCCAGGTTCGTCTGGTAGCCGGTGCTGAAGACGAGCGCCGCTTCGCTGCCCATGAACTTGGCCAGCCGCGCCTCCAGCTGCTCATGGAGATCCATGTTACCGTTGAGGAACCTGCTGCCGGTGCAGCCGCTGCCGTATCGCTTGATCGCGGCCTGCGCCGCCTCGACGACACACGGGTGATGGGTGAGACCGAGGTAATTGTTCGAGCCGATCATGATCTTCTTCTCGCCCGCGACGTACGCCTCGGTGTCGGACGAGCCCTCGATCGGCACGAAATAGGGGTAGTACCCCGATGCCATAACCTCACGAGCACGTGTGAAGTTGCGGCATTTGTCGAGTATATGCATTCTCCCCCCGGGAGGTTGAGAGCGCCGTAAGTTCCTGCTAAATTGGCATTACCCTGTCGGGTGATAAGCCCGATTCGGATTCGGCCTCCTGGCTCTCCCCTCCACAGATGCGCCCCGGACGAGTTTCGCAGCGGTGAGGGTGCGCTTAGCCGATGAAACGCAACGACACTAGCGGATTCACTTTCGTCGAGGTCATGACGGCGCTGGCCCTACTCGCCGTACTAACGGTCATCGCCTGGGGAAAGTTCAGTAAGTCGTACGACGAGGCCCTCGAGGCCACCATGATGTCGGACCTCCGCAACCTCGCCACCGCCCAGGAGATTTACTATCGGGAGCACATGACGTACGCCGATGACGTGGCTCTCGTCAGGGAAAGCATGAACCCCAGCCCCAAAAGCGCCATCACCATCACCGACGCACACGCCGGAGGCTGGGCCGCCTGGACCCGAATGGACGCGACCGCCGAGCGCTGCGAGCTCTACGTCGGCCGCGACGTCTCCTCACCGCTGGGTTACGCCACCAGTTCCGAGCGCATCGTCTGCGACTCACCCTGACCGGTGACCGGTAGCCGGTGTTGTTGGGAGGCGCAGGGGGGCCTACGAGCGAAACTCGCGAGCGGGCGCGTTGGTGCTACGCCTTCCGCCGGCGCACGCGAGCGGTGCAGCCAGAGGGCCCCCGAGCCGACCCTCGCTAGAAACCTAGGATCGCTCGGTACTCGGGATTGATGCGGTCGGGCGTCCAGAAGGGCTCCCAGACGAGCTGAACTTCCACATGTTCCACGCCTTCGAGATCCTGCACGACCATCCGCGACCCGTTGAGGAGTTGTGGGCCTACCGGGCAACCGGGGCTGGTGAGCGTCATGCGGACGTGCACGCTGTCGCCCTCTATCTCGATATCGTAGACAAGGCCGAGATCAACGATGTTGAGGCCGACCTCGGGGTCCTCGATCTGCTTCAGCGCTTCCCTGACTTGATCTTCGGTTACCATTGCAAGCTCACAGCTCGGTCGAGCCGGATATTTCCAGTTACGGGGAACGAGGTCGAATACTAATCGACGCAAGCCACCTAATCAATCAACGCACGCCGGCGCCTTGTGGCTCCCGCCAAGGCGCGTATTGTTCGCGTAGCCAGGTCGGCGCTGCGGCGCCACAGCGAGGACACGCATGGGCGAAGCGCGATCAGATGAAGACTTCCTACCTCCAAGGGGGACTCGGGTGAGCCGCTGGCACCGTACCGACCGCGTGCTCTACGCTCCGTTTTGCGCTCTCGCTCTGCTTTCCGTAGCAAGTTGCGCTGGAGTGCCCAAACCGCCGGAAGCCGTGCCGCCGCCCCAAGAGATACCCGTCGTCCAGGTCAGGCTTGACGAGCGGTTCCGCGAGATCGAGCCGCCCGGCCGACTGGCGCCACGTATCCACTGGACGCCGGCGGTCCCCGGCGAAGGCACCTTCGTCATCCTGACGTTGGAACCGGAGCCCAGAGGCCTGCCCGTCTTCGAGATACGCGCCCGCGCCCGCGACAGGGACGTCGTGCTGTCGTCGCTCGACGGCGGCGCCTATTTCGGTCTCGTCGCCGCGCCGCTCGGCGTCCCCGAGGTGCCGGTCGATATCACCATCACGCTCATCGACGGCACCCGGATTGCGCGGCGTCTAACGTTGCTGGTCGAGACGCTCGACTTTCCGGCTACGCGCCTGCGGGTCGCGAGCCGCTTCACCGCACCCGACGAGCGGGCCGTCGAGCGAATCAGGCGCGAGCGCGCGATCGTCCGCGCCGCCCTGGCGACGGTAACCACAGTGCCACTGTGGAACGGCGCGTTCATCATGCCGCGCGACGACGCCACTACCAGCCCCTACGGTCAGCGCCGCCTCTTCAACAACGAACTGAGGAGCCGGCACACGGGGCTCGACATCCGCGGCCGCACCGGCGACCCGGTATACGCAGCAAACAGTGGGCGCGTCATCCTGGCCCGCGACCTATTCTACACCGGCAATGCAGTTTACATCGATCACGGATTGGGCATCCTCACCGGCTACTTCCACCTCTCGAAACACGAGGTAACGGAAGGTCAGTGGGTGGAGAAAGGCCAGCTCATCGGAAGGATCGGCGCAACCGGCCGGGTCACCGGCCCGCACCTCCATTGGGGACTCTACCTGCAGGGCGCCGCCCTCGACCCCAGCACTCTGCTCGGGCCAGAGTTTACTCGCATCAGCAACCGAGTTCCGGCCCCTACGGTAACCGTCGAATAGAAGGGGTGAGCCCGATCGGACTCACCCCTTTCTTTACATCGCCGGTCGTCTTCGCGGCAGGCCGGCGCCCCCTCTACTGCAACTCCATGACGATCTCGACCATCGCCGGATCTTCTATTCCATCCGGAGGGACGTTGAAGTCGGCCGTGTCCTCGCCGCGTAGTGTGATCGTACCCCCGGCCAGCCCATACTCGAACCTTATCGAGCCCGCCGGCTCCACTTCATCGATCATCACGATCATGTCCCCGAACAGCAGCACGACCCCGTACTGTATCTCGGGCAGTTTGGCCGGGAGCGTCAGAGTCAGCTCATAGCTCGCATCGGCTCCGACCGTGACGCTAAGACCTCCGCCCCCCTCGATCACGTCTATCGTGTCCGTCGGCGTCGGAGTGCTGACGAACCGGAACTCCGTCGCCTCCCATGTGCCGGCGAGGTCAGCCGCAGTCATGCCCGTAGCAAACTGGAACTCCGCCCGCAGGTCCGCCGGTTCGGTAATGCCGTCAGGGGGGACATCGAAATCGTAGTCCACCTCGTCGGTGAAAATCGTCAGGCTGTTCGCCGACAGCTGGGCGGTAAAGGCCGCCGTTTCTCCCGGCTCATCATCGTTGGTCACCAGCAGGATGCCCTCTTCGACCAGCATAGATCCCTTGATGAAATCGGCGCCGCTCCCGAACGGATTGGCCGCCCCGATCGTGTACCTGCCGTTGCTGGCTACGGTCATGGTCACGACGGCGCCGGCCGCTACAAGGTCGACGGATTCCGCCCGGTTCGCTTGGTTGGTAAACTCGAACTCGTGGCCGATCCAGGAACCGACCAGGTCCGCGAGCGTAACGGCGCCAGGCCCACCGTCGTCATCGCACCCAACGACCAGCCCGGCGCTCAGCACGAGAGCGAACAAAACAACTGCCCTTCTCATGATTCCTCCTGTACTTCGGCCGCTGACAAGCCCTCGCGATGGTGATGGTAAGGTTGCTACTCACTACGCACCCGCCAACCCCTAGTTTCAACCGTATTCGGGTAAGCAGCTAGGAAATAGTGTCGGAAGGGGAACGGGAACTGGCCGAGCTAGAGGTTGTTGGGAATCCAGAACTCGAGCCTTCGAGTTGAGAGTCCGCCGGTCAACCGCCGACTCCCCCTTCGAAGGCTCTCTTGTTAAAGTATTCTATTGGTCAGCAATTCAAGAATCTTCACCCCGCAGGAGAATCTCCTCGAACAGCTCTATCGCCCGCGGATCATCCGACTGGCCCAGCCAGAATAGGGCGTTCTTTACCAGAGCGGGGTCGTGCGTGGTTCGTACGACCTCGATCAGCGCCGGCACACCCTCATCGGCCGGGCGCTGCGACAGGGCGAAGATCGCCATCTTGCGGATCTCCAGCTCGGCTTCGTCGTCGTAGACGATCCCGGTCAGCCCCTCGGTCGCCGCCTCCGCCGCGGTCTGGCCCAGCCAGAAGACGGCGCTCCTGCGCGTATCGCGGCGCAGCGACCCGTCGCGCGCCATGTCCAGGAGCTCCGGCCACACGGTCACGCTGTCCGCCAGCAGCGTTGGGAAGATCGCCTCTTGGCCCGCGTCATCCCCTGCGCGGCGCGCCAGCGACAGCAGGTAATCGGTGGCCTGCCGGACGGGCACGGTACCCAGATCCACGGTGCTCGAACCGGGCTCGCGCCAGCGGCCGCCGACGTAGGTGTCGACATCGGTAACTCCCCGGTCGCGTACCCTGAGCACCACACGCACCGGCCCGTGCTCGCACTCGACATCCCAATCGTCGCTGTGGCCGCGGCGCATATGCCAGCCGCGGCCACCGTCCATCGAGATGCTATGATAACCGTCGCCACAGACACCGGGCCGCGACGCAAAGCTCATCCGCACCTTACCGTCGCCGAGATCCTCCACGGCGTCGGCGATCGACTGCCCATAGGCCGCCGGGGCCAGCATTAGCGCTGCGGCCCCGGCGACGATCACGACTAGCTTCTTCATGATCCTCCACCTTCGATCAGCTGGAGCAAGAACTCGGCGACCCGCGGATCGTCCAACTGCGACAGCCAGAAGATCGCCTTCTTCCTCAGCTCGACGTCTTCTTCGGTCCGCGCGATCTCCAACATCCAATCGACCGCCTCATCGTCGTGCCTCTGTGACAGCGCGAAGATGATCTGCTCTTTCATCTCGCGTTCCGGCATCTGGTTGTAGAGCTCACCCATCTGTCCGATCGACAGGGCATGCGACTGGCCCGCCCAGAAGAGAGCCTTCTTCCGCATCTCCAGCGGCTCGCTCGCATCGGCTGCCACATCCAACAACCAGCGCGCGCTCTCATCGTCGCCAACCTGTGCCAGCGAGAAGATGATCTTCTCCTTGATCTCGTATTCCTCGGTGCTCGCGTAGATCTCCCGCAGGAACTCCGCGTTCTCTTCTCCGTGCGACTGCCCCAGCCAGAAGATCGCCTGTGCCCTGAGCTCCGGATCCGCGTCTTCCCGCATCGCGTAGTCGCGCAGCATCTGACCCGCACGGTCGCTGTGCACCTGCGACAGCGAGAAGAGCGCCTTCTTCTGCAATTCCGGATCGTCCGACGTCTGGAGGATGTTCTCCAACGCGTCCACCGTCCGCTCGCCGGGCACCTGAGAGAGCCAGAACACTGCCTGATGCCTCACTTCGGCGTCCGGATCGTTCTGGACAACGTCGAGTAGGATATCGACGTTCTCCTCGTCGACGTGCTGCGAGAGTAGGAAGACGGCCTTGCGTCGCATCTCCACACTGCAGGCGTCGTCGCTGCGATCGGCCAGCACCCGCTCGAGGATCGGCAACGCCTGCTCCGAGTTCATCTGCAACAGCGCGGTGAGCGCCGCGACGCGGAGCTCATCCTCGCCGCCGCAGGGCTCCTGGGCCGCCCTGACCACGCTCTCGGCCGCCCGCGAGTCGCCGCGCTGCGCCAGCGCCCCCTCTACGCGCGCCAGTAGCTCCTCGGCGTCTCGCTGCGCCACCTCTTCATCAGCATACCGGTTCTGTAGCTGCCGCAGCGCCTCCTCGGCCGCCCGTAGGTCGCGCTCGCGGCCGTTACGGTAGAGCGCGAACGCCTGGTAGTAGAGCGCCTGCGCCGCGTAGCTGGACGACGGATACCGTCGGTAAACCTCGGCGAACATCTCGGCGGCGCGCCGGTACTCGCCCTGGTTCAGTCGCTCGCGCGCGGCACGGTAGGCTTCATCGGCGGGATCTTGCTGATAGAAGCTCCCGACCTCCGGGATGGCCTCATCGGGTCTACCCATCTGAGGCGCCGCGGCGACCGGTGTGACAGCGCCGAGCAGGATCGCCGTCGCCATCATCGATTTCATCAGATCTTTCCTACCCATCACAGTGCTCCTTCCATAGCCACCACCGGCCCGGCGGGAATCGCCGAGCGCAGTCTCGGCAGCAGCGCTCTATGTTCGAGTCCTTCGGTTACCAGCTCCAGTTCACCATTCCCGCGCTCCGCGGACAACCGTACGATCTGGACGAGCACCAGCTCCAGCTCTCCGAGCAGCGATTGGAACACGGGGTCCTCCGCCGCCGGCGAGTCGATCAGCAGGCGCGTGCTCGCCAGCAGCTCACCGGCGCCCGACCAGAACTCTGCGTCGGCGCGACCGGCTTGGGCATCCGTGCGAAACGATGTGAGAAATGTCTCCGCTCGGACTAGGTGCTCGGTTGCCGCCACCCGATAGGCCAATCGGGCGCCGGCCGGAGTCGTCGTGACTTCCGGACCCGGCGCCACCGCCACGGGCGGCGCCACTTCGTTAGCGCGATTGCTTGTATAGCGACCGATGCCGACCCCGATCGCCAGCGCTGCCGCAATCCCCATCCCCCATCGAGTCCATGGTGAGTAAAGGACGCGAAGCTGCTGGCGTCGCCGTGCCCGCTCGAGGCGCGTCGCATCGATCCGCGCCCACATGAGCTCGCGCGGCGTCTCCGGCGGCTCGTTATAGTCCCGCGCCGCCTCGATCAGAAGCTCATCGAAGCGATCTTCCATCATGACGCCCACTCCTCAGCAAAGTCTGCGAGCGCTTTCCTCAGTTTGGCCCGCGCCCGCGATAACTGCGCCTTCGACGTGCCGCTCGACACGCCCAGCGCCGTTGCGATTTCCTCGTGCTTGTATCCCTCAACGTCGTGCATTACGAACACCGTTCTATATCCCAGCGGCAGTTCATCGATCGCCGCGGCCAGCCGCTCCTTCAGATCCGGCTCCGCCTCCACAGGGTATCTCGCCATCTCGCCCGTCTCTTTCAGATCGACCTGCCGCTTGTGCAACCGTTTCACCTTCCTCATCCCGTTGTAGACCACCGAGACCGCGATCGAGTGCAGCCAGGTCGACAGCGCCGCATCACCCCGGAACTGCTTCAAGCGGTCGAAAGCCCGGCTCCTGAGCCAGGTCGTCATCCCCGGTCATCCGGTAGGTCAGCCGGTAGACTCGGTCGACGTGCGCCTCGTAGAGGCTGCGCTCCGCCGCCGGATCTCCCTCTAGAACCCGTCTAACTAAATGGTGCTCTTCCACTTAGCTCCCTCGCCGGAATGACCGGTCCGCCCGCTTCCGTCCATATGACACAGTGTAGCAGAAGATGGTTGCGCGCTGCGGCCTCCACCATGGCCCCAACCGGCTGCCGGCTACCGGCCACCGGCCACCGAGCACGGGCTACTCTTGACCTCGGAACCCGGTATCCCCAGCCTTCCCCCATGTCATTCCGGTTCAAGATCCTCATGGCCGTAGCTCTCGTGGTGCTGACCACGCTTACCGTCTATTGGCGGTACGATCGCGGCCGCGAGCGCGTACTCACCCTGGCCGCAGGCCCCACCGACGGCGAGGCTTTCACCCTCGCCGTGGCGATCGCCGAGGTTACGCACCGCTACAATCCGAAGATGCGAATCGAGGTCCTGGAGACCCAGGGCTCCGGCCGGAACATGGCGCTCCTAGAGAGCGGCCGGGTCGACCTCGCCACCGTACAGGCGGACACGACCGCTCCCACCGCACGTCTGATCGCTCCACTGTATCCCGATGCGTTCCAACTGCTCGTTGCCGAAGGCTCGCGGATCGAGAGCGTCGCAGACCTGCGTGGCCGCAAGATCGCCCTGCCACCCCGGGGCGGCGGCCAATACCAATCGTTCTGGTTTCTGGCCGAACACTACGACCTCGAGCCGTCCGACCTGACGGCGCTCCCCATGTCCCCCGAGGCGGCGGCCCTCGCCCTCGAGGTGGGCGCCGTCGACGCCGTGTTCAGGGTGCGCGCACCGGGCAACACTGCGATTCGCCGGATAATCGAGCGGATCCCTACGCGTCTGGTCCCCATCGACCAGGGCTCGGCGATGCGGTTGCGGCGCCCTTCCCTCGAAACGGGGAGTATTCCCAAAGGGTCGTACCGCGGATACCCGCCGCTGCCCGACGCCGATCTGCCCACCGCCGACGTACCGCGACTGCTCATCGCCGCCGCCGATCTAGATCCCGGCGTAGTGGCCACGATAACCAGAGTGCTGTTCGAGCGACGCCGCGACCTCGTGAGCAGGACACCGCTGGCCGGCTTCATCACGGCGCCCGACCTGACCGTCGGCGTCTTCCTGCCAATCCATCCCGGAGCCCAACGCTACTACGACCGCGAGAAGCCGTCGTTCATCCAGGAGAACGCCGAGCCCATCGCACTCGGACTCACCTTCCTGATACTCGTCGGCTCTGGCCTGTTGCGTCTTACCTCGCAAAGGCGAAAGGCCCGCCTCGATGACTACAACCGCGAGCTGCTCGCCGTCTGGCATCTGGCCGCGGACACCGACGACCGCGATCAGCTGCTCCGACATCGCGACACGCTGATGGGCGTGCTCGGCAAAGTCGTCGATGACGCGGAGGAGGGACGCATCACCGCCGAAGGCTTCAACATCTTCTCGTTTACCTGGGAGTCGGTCCACGAGTCCATCCGCGACCGGCTCTTCCTTGGTGTTCCGACCGAGCGGCGGCGAGGGCCCGACGGATGAGGTCGCCAGATTGGCTCCGTCTCGACCGGGAGCTGGCGGTTCTCCTGGGTTTGACGTCCCTCATTGCCTTGGCCGTGGGGCTCTTGGCATACGGACGGGTGACGCGCAATCTCGTCCGCGAGGTCGAGCAAGAGCTCGCCTTGCGGGTGGAGCTCGAGGTCTCTTCGCTCGAGCAGGAGTTGGAGACCATGCAGTCCGAGGTCCTGCTGTGGAGCGACCATGGACCGCCGCGCGAGGCGCTCAGCCTGGCGGCGGTTGCCTGGGACGAGCTTGGGCCAACCGCCGGTGATCAACTCCGTCGTCTCTATGTCACCGAGAACCCGTTCCCCGAAGCCGAGCGGCACAAGTACACGCGAGCCCCGGACAATTCCGCATACACTCAGTTTCATTCCGCCGCCCACTGGCGAGCCGAGCGTTTCCTGACAGTCCTCGGGTACCATGACCTCTTGTTGGTCGACCCTGCAGGCGATGTCCTCTACACCTATTTCAAGGAAGAGGACTACGGCACGAACCTCGACGACGGACCCTGGCGCGATACGGGCCTCGGGGAGGTCTTCCGAGAGGCGCGGGAACTTAGCGACGGCGAGGTGGCCTTCAG